>DASYIX010000024.1:0-62322 GCA_035997125.1 Gemmatimonadales bacterium | reverse complement strand
GTCGAGGGCCTGTACGCGGACTGGCCCGCCTCCGACGAGGTGATCAGCCTGCTGAGCGCCGACGAGCTGGCCGCGCTGCTGCCCACCCTGTCCTCCGGCATGGTCCCGAAGATGGAGGCGTGCCTGCGGGCCGTGCGAGGGGGAGTGCCGCGCGCCCACGTGCTGGACGGCCGCGTCCCGCACGCGCTGCTGCTGGAAGTCTTCACCGACTCCGGCTGCGGCACGATGATCGTGGGCCGAAAGGAAAAGGCTACCTATTTGGGGGTGGATCTTGCCGGGTGAGGTCGAGCTGCTGCGCGACCTGGTGGCCATACCTTCGGTGAGTGGGGAAGAGGCAGAAGCGGCCGTCTTCGTCGAGGAAACAGCCCGCCGCTGGGGACTCGACGTCACCCGCGACGCCCATGGCATACGGGTCGAGCTGCGCGGCGGGAATGCCGGACCAACCATCGCGCTGGTGTCCCATCTCGACGTGGTCCCGCCCGGCTCGGGCTGGACTCGGGATCCCTTCATCCCGGTGATCCAGGGAGACTCCCTCTATGGCCGTGGATCGGGCGACGCCAAGGCGTCGGTCTCGGCGATGCTCTATGCCGCCAAGGACCTGGCTGATACCGGCGGCATGGACGCCGGCCGGCTGCTGCTCCTGTTCGGATTCGGCGAGGAGACTAAGAACACCACAATGGGCGCCGCCGTGGAAGCCGCGGGCGATATCGACGCCGCCGTGATCGGCGAGCCCACCGGGCTCGATTTCGCCATCGCGCAGCGCGGGCTCATGATGGTGGATCTTCTCGCGCAGGGCGACCAGCGCCACGCCGGCTACGCCTCCAGCGACGGTGAGTTCACCAACGCCGCCATCGTCCTGGCCCGCGATCTCCTCCAGCTCGACGGCCTGTTTGCCGGGCGCTCTCATGCACTCCTGGGCCGTGCCACCGCGACCCCGACCATGCTGGAGTCCGGCGTCGGCCGCAACGTGACGCCTCCAGTCGCTCGGGCAGTGCTCGACGTCCGCAGCACACCGGACTGGACCCATGAAGAGCTCGCCGAAGAGCTTCGGCGGTCTCTCACCTCGGATGTGATCGTGACCTCCCGCCGGCTGGTCCCTTGCGAGACCCCGGCGAACTCCCGCCTCCTTGCCACCGCGGCGCAGCTTCGCCCCGATGCGGCGCACTTCGGCAGCCCGACCTGTTCCGACTGGGTCTTCTTTCGGGAGTGGGACGCGTTCAAGTGCGGGCCCGGCACCAGCCGCCGGTCGCACACCGCGGATGAGTACGTGGATCTTCCCGAGGTCACCGCCGCGCGGACCTTCTACGCCGATCTGGTCCGCGCGTACCTGGCAGGAGGCTCGCCATGACTCGCGCCGGTACGCTGTGGAGCACGACCCCTCCCGATCCCCGGGTGTTCGAGTACACGGTGGGGGACGATCGGGATTGGGACGCCCGGCTGCTGCGCTGGGATGTGCTCGGAAGTCTCGGTCACATAGAAGGGCTGAAGGCCGGCCGCTTGATAACCGGCGCCGAGTATGCCGAGCTGCGCCGAGGGTTGCGAGAGGTGCTCGGTTCGGTGGTGAACGGCAGACTCAAGCTCGACCGACGGCACGAGGACGTCCACACCGCCGTCGAGTACTGGCTCACCCATCGAGCTCCCGGAACCGGAGAGCGGCTGCACACCGGGCGGTCTCGCAACGACCAGGTGGCCTGCGATCTCCGGCTCTATCTGAAGGACGAGCTGCTCGGACTCCACGCTTCTGCGCTCGCCTTTGCCGGCACTCTTCTCGCCCTCGCGCAACGGCACCGCGGTGTACTATGGCCGGGCTACACCCACGGCCGCCGGGCCATGCCTTCCTCGGTGGGGCTCTGGGCCGGCGCGCTCGCCGAAGGAGTCCTCGACACAGTGGAGTCACTCACGGCGCTCTGGGCCCGGGTGGATCGCTCCCCTCTGGGCAGCGCTGCAGGTTACGGTGTGCCGCTCCCGCTCCAGCGCAAAGTGGTGGCCCGCGCGTTGGGCTTTGCCGATCTGGACCTGAATGTTGCTTCGGTGCAAGGCGGGAGGGGGAAGCTGGAGGCGGCCGTGCTCTTCTGGTGCACTCAGCTGGGGCACGACGTTGCCCGGCTCTCCCAGGACATCATCCTCTTCAGCGGAGAGGAGTTCGGCTACCTGATTCTTCCGCCGGATTTGGCGACCGGCTCGAGCATCATGCCTCACAAGCGGAATCCGGATCTCTTTGAGCTGACCCGAGGACGCGCGGCCGCGGTCGAGGGGGATCTGCTCTCGGTGCTGCAGATCAAGGCTAAGCTCTCCGGCGGCTATCACCGCGACTTTCAGCTGCTCAAAGAGCCACTCATGCGGGGACTGGATCGCACCCGCGGAATGCTCGAAGCGATGACCCACGCGCTCCCGAAGCTCAAGGTAGATCGGCAGCGCTGCCAGGATGCTCTTGCCGGAGGGGCTCTGGCAACGGACGAGGTCATGCGGCGAGTCGAGGCGGGTCGTCCCTTCCGCAGTGCCTACCATGAGGTCTCGGCCGCGTTGAAGGAGGGAAAGAGTTTCGAGCCACCCACAACCGGCCAAATCATGTCCCGGCGTAAATCGGCTGGGGGGTTGGGGAACCTGGGTCTGCCCGCGGTGAGGACCCGAATCCGAAAGGCCCTGAGCTGGGGCGCTCGCGAGCGGAAGCGATTCGACCGCGCACTGTCCAAACTCGTCGGCAGGCCTGCCCCGTCTCCATGACCGCAGACCGTCGGAGACGCCACCTCAAGATTCTGGAGCTGATCAGTACCCGGTCGGTGCGCACTCAGGAGGAGCTGGCGGAGGCGTTGACGGCTCAGGGTTGGGACGTCACCCAGTCATCGGTGAGCCGGGACATTGCCGCGCTCAGACTGGTGAAGGTTGACGGCGCCTACCGCCGCCCGCCTCCCCAGGTTCCTCGGGCCGACCCGGACCAGCGGCGGGTGGCCGAGGGAGTGCTCACCATCGAGACCGCCGGCGACGCGCTGGTTGTGCTCCACACGTCGCCCGGAGAGGCCAACCACGTGGCGGTGGCGGTCGACCGACTCGCGTGGCCCGAAGTGATCGGTACCATCGCTGGGGATGACACCATCTTTCTCGCGGTGAAGGACTCGTCGGCGCAACGGCGGGTGCTGCGCGCGGTCCGCCGGCTGGGAACCAACTAGACCCTAGACTTGCACTGCGGCCAGCGCGTCGCGCATCGCGACGGCTGTGGGCCAGCGGTCGGCCGGATTCTTGGCCATCGCTTTGCTGATGGCGGCCGCTAAGTAGGTAGGGGTGTCCGGCCGAACCGCCCGCACGTCGGGAGCCGGCTGGGTGAGGTGGAGCTGAAGCACCACCGCCTCGTTCCGGTGGACGAACGGTGGCCGGCCTGCCATGCATTCGTAGAGTACGCAGCCGAGAGAATAGAGATCACAGCGGTGGTCTATGTCGGCTGCCGCGCTGATCTGCTCCGGACTCATGTACGACGAGGTGCCCACCGCGATGCCCGACCGGGTGAGCTGATCACTGCCCGACGCCGCTACCGCGCGGGCAATACCGAAGTCGAGCAGGACTGCGCCCTGGGAGGAGAGCACCACGTTGGCGGGCTTCACGTCCCGGTGGACGATTCCATGCCCATGCGCGTGGTCGAGCGCGCCCAGTACGTCCCCGGCAAACCGCATGGTTTCGGCGACGGGAAGCTGTGAGATCGCATCCAATCGCTCCCGCAGCGTCGCCCCCTCCACGTAGCTCATCACGTAGTAGACCAGCCAATCGTTCTCGCCGGAATCGAGGATCCGGGCAATGTGGGCGTGGTTCAGTTGAGAGGCGAGGCGGATTTCCCGGAGGAAGCGGTCGGCGGCGACACTGATCAGCAGTTCGGGATGGAGGATCTTGAGCGCGACCTTGCAACCGGTCGGGTCGGTGGCAAGGAAGATTCGAGCGTTCCCGCCCCGGCCGATCTCACGCTCGACGTCGTACTTTCCGGTGAAGGCCTGGCGCACCAGCGCCAGCATGTCGCGCCGGATAAGGGGTGTCCTTGCTGAGGACGCTTCAATGGTTATCGGCTGCCCGTGGCAGCGCAAGCGGTCCTCCGCGCTATCTTCCCGCCATGAAGCGCTTCGAGTGCCGGGCCATCCTCTTTGACCTCGATGGGGTGCTGGTCGACTCGAGGGCGTACATCGAGGATCAATGGCGTCGCTGGGCCACCGCCAGGGGGCTCGAGCCGGAGCCATTCCTCCAGTTCTGTCACGGCCGCCGGGCGGTTGAGACCATACGGCTGGCCGCACCTGATCTGGATGCCGAAGCCGAGGTGGCGGCCTTCAAGCCGGAAGACGCGGGGTCAAGCCTGTCGCTCTGTGCTATGGAAGGTGCGGCCCGACTGCTCGGCACCCTCCCAACCGAGAGCTGGGCGGTGGCAACCTCGGGACCTCGACTCATGGCAACCGCCCGGCTGCGCCAGGCGGGTTTGCCTATACCCAGCGTTCTGGTCTGTGCCGAGGACGTGCTCCACGGCAAGCCGAGTCCGGACGTATACCTCATCGCCGCCGCCGCACTCGCCCTGTCTCCCCGGGATTGCATCGTGATCGAGGATGCACCTGCGGGCATCGAGGCCGCGCGAGCCGCCGGCATGGGCGTGATCGCTCTGGCGACAACCCACCGCCGGAGTGAGCTCCATGCCGACGTATGTGCCGCTTCCCTGGCCGGTATCCATGTTGGCCGGATCGACCACACCGCTCGGGGCGCCCGCTTTCTGGAGCTTTTGGTGGTGGATTCATGACGTAGCGGCGAGGGTAGAGCGGCGATGGCCTTGACCTTGCTGGGGAAGTAAGAGTAAAGTCACTACCCCTCGAACCGCCTTCGATTCCCAACTTTGGGGTGTAGCTCAATTGGCAGAGCGCCCGGCTGTTAACCGGGAGGTTGCTGGTTCGACCCCAGCCGCCCCAGTGAAGACTATTGGCCGTGGCCTATAGCTTCTGATACGCCGTCAAGGTTAAAAACTCCGGAAACACCTCCGCCGAAAACAGCCCGTCCAGCAGCTCGCCGGCACTGGCGAGCCGGGCCGGGTCACCGCCTTCCGCCATTAGTCTTGCGCGTTCTTCTCCCAACATGGCCCGGCAGAGCTCAACCGTGATCGGCTCGCCCGATTCCGTTCTGGCCCGGTGACGGATCCATTGCCACAGCTGCGACCGGGCGATCTCTGCAGTGGCTGCGTCTTCCATCAGGTTGTTGATGGCCACCGCCCCTGAGCCCCCCAACCAAGCAGCGAGATATTGGAGGGCCACGCTGATGTTTCCCCGTACACCGGTCTCAGTGATCCGGCCCCCCGGGACCCGCACGTCCAGCAGCTGGGCCCGCTTGATCGCGACGTCATCCCGTTGCCGCGCCTTCTGATTGGGCCGCGTGCCGAGCACGTCCGAAAACACCTCCTGTACCACGGGGACCAGATCGGGATGCGCCACCCAGGCTCCGTCGTAGCCGGCTTTGGCCTCCCGGGTCTTGTCCTCTCTGACCCGCGCGAGCGCAGTCTGGTTGACCTGCGGATCCCTGCGGCTCGGAATGAACGCAGCCATACCGCCGATGGCGTGGGCCCCTCGCCGGTGGCAGGTCTGCACCAGCAGCTCGGTGTACGCCTGCATGAATGGCACCGTCATGGTGAGCTGGGAGCGGTCCGGCAGGAGGAATTCGGGCCGGTCGCGGAAGTTCTTGATGATGCTGAACAGGTAATCCCACCGCCCGGCGTTGAGGCCGGCGGCATGGTTACGCAGCTCGTAGAGAATTTCGTCCATCTCATAGGCCGCGAGAATGGTTTCGATCAACACCGTAGCCCGCACGGTTCCTCTCGGAATGCCCAGGGTGTCCTGGGCCAGGTCGAAAACCTCGTTCCAGAGCCGGGCTTCGAGATGATTCTCCAGCTTAGGGAGATAGAAATAGGGTCCGCTGCCGCGGCGCAGCAGCTCCCTGGCGTTATGAAAGAAGTAGAGCCCGAAGTCGAACAAGCTCGCCGACATCGGCTCGCCGTTGTCGGTCGCGTGCTTCTCTTCCAAATGCCAACCGCGGGGCCGCACGACCAGCGTGGCCAGCTGCTCGTTTAAACGGTAGCGCTTTCCCTCCGGACTGGCGTATTCCAGCGTGCGGCGCACGGCCTCCCTGCAGTTGAGCTGTCCTTCGATCACGTTGGTCCATGGCGGTGAGAGTGCATCTTCGAAGTCGGCCATGAAGACCCTCGCCTCGGAATTGAGGGCGTTGATCATCATCTTGCGCTCGACCGGTCCGGTGATCTCGACTCGGCGGTCATCGAGGTCGGCCGGGGCGGGTGCCACACTCCACTTGCTCTCGCGGATATGCCGGGTCTCGGGCAGGAAATCGGGAAGCGCCCCATCGCGTAGGCACTGCTGTACCTCCCGCCGGCGTTGCAGGAGGGCCCTGCGGCGGGGCCCGAACTCACGGGCCAGGAGCTCGAGAAAATCTAGGGCTTCGGGCGTGATGACCTGGTGCGCGCCGCTCACCTGCGGGGCGCGGATCTCTATTCTGCTCATCTCATGCGACGTGGTAGACCATGAATGCGAAGTGGCAGGCGCTGCCGGCCAGCACCAGGAGGTGCCAGATCTCGTGGTGCCCAAAACGGCCGGGGAACGGATCCGGTCGTTGCCGGCTGTAGATCACCGCCCCAATGGTGTACGCCAGCCCCCCGGCTATCAGCCACAACAGGCCGGGGATCGATACTGCCCGGGCAAGAGGAACTACAGCCACCAGCGCCAGATAGCCCATGGCGAGATAGGTGGCCGTGGAGATCCATACCGGTGCGTCCAGGAAGAAGAGCTTGAACGGAATCCCCGCCACCGCGATCAACCAGACAGCCGCCAGCAGGGCCCATCCCAACGGACTGTGTAAGGTGATGAGGGCTATGGGTGTATAGGTACCGGCAATGAGGAAATAGATCGCGATGTGGTCCAGCGTCCGCAGCGCTCGCAGCGGCCGGTCTGACACCGGCAGTATATGGTAGAGGCTGCTGGTGGCGTATAACAGAATCAGGGTGGCGCCGTAGACTGAGAATGCCGCCAATTGCCACGGCCCGTTCGCCATCCTGAGCAGCAGGACGGTCCCCGCGCTCGCGAGTAGCAGGCCGACAAGGTGGGACGCTCCATTGACCGGCTCCCGGATTCGCATGCTGGAATTTAGCAGGGGAGCCAGTCCCAGGAACCGGTCCCTCCTTGTCGCCCGGCGCAGCCCGCCATAGCCTTATCCCGTGCGCATCGCCCTGTTTTCAGAGGTTTACTGGCCCATGGTAAGCGGAGTGGGCGTGACACTCCTGCGCCTCACCGAGGCGCTGGAGCAGCGCGGCCACCAGGTGCGGGTCTACTCCGCCAGCTATGCCCTACTCAAGGGTCAGCCCGACCGTGCCGAGGTGCACCGGTCGCCCAGTGTTCCTCTCTTCCTTTATCCTGATGTCCAGTGGGCCTTTCCCCGGCTTCGGGATGTGATCGATGATGCCGCCCGGTTCCGGCCCGACGTGGTGCACGTGGCGACCGAGTTCGCCCTGGGTCTCGCTGGGCTCAAGGCGGCTCGCCAGCTGCGCCTCCCTCTCGTCGCCTCCGCCCATACCGATTACGACAAGTATGCGGCCCGCTACGGCGTGGACTGGGCGCTGCGGGTCGGATGGCTCTACCTGCGCTGGTTCTACGGACAGGCTCACCGGGTGCTCTGCCCCTCCCGCATCTATGAGGAGCATCTGCATAGCCGCGGTGTCACCCACACCGGGGTGTGGAGCCGCGGAGTCGATCCGGACCACTTCCATCCCCGGTTTCGGAGCGAAGCCTATCGCCAGTCTCTGGGGCTCGGACCGAACGATCTTCTGGTCACGTATATCGGTCGGATTGCAAAGGAGAAGAGCCTCGTTCAACTGCTGGCTGCCTGGGAGGCTCTCGCTTCCGAGCGAGGCTCGGCCCAGCTGGCGTTGGTAGGACGGGGACCGCTGGAGGAGGAGATCCGGCGGCGGGAAATTCCCGGGGTTCACGTCCTCGGACTCATGCACGACCGGCAGCTCTCCGAGGCGTACGCCTCGGCCGACATCTTCGTGTTTCCCTCGGCTACCGAGACGTTCGGCAACTCCCTTCTGGAGGCGATGGGCTCGGGTCTGCCCTCGCTCGCTGTCTCGGCCGGCGGAGTGCTCGAGTTTGCTCAGCACGGCCGCAATGCCTGGCTGGTCTCCCCGAACAGCGCGGCCGCTCTGACCCTGGGCCTGCGGCGCCTGATGCAAGACGCCGGCTTACGAGCCGGCTTGGCGGAGGGAGCACTTCAGACTGCGCGGGAGCGGGGGTGGAACCAGGTGTATGACCGGCTGCTGACGGACTACCAGGACGCGGTAGAGAGTAAGCGGTTGATCCAGGCGGCCTGAGGCGGTCGCTACTTAAATCCCTAGGCGCTTGCTCAAGAGCAGATACGCCAGCCCCGCAATCGCCGCGCTCATCGGCAGGGTGAGAATCCACGCCCAGACGATCCGCTGGGCTACGCCCCACCGTACGGCAGAGAGCCGCTGAGCCGCTCCCACTCCGACAATAGCGCCGGTAATGGTGTGCGTCGTGCTCACCGGCACGCCCAGGTGAGAGGCGAGTAGCACGGTGATCCCTCCCGCAGTCTCGGCACAGAACCCACCGAACGGCCTGAGCTTGGTTATCCGGGTTCCCATTGTCTTCACGATGCGCCACCCACCAGTTGCGGTGCCTAATGCAATGGATGCGTGGGCGGCCAAAATGACCCAGAGCGGGATGTGGTCGGCCGATGGGATGTAGAACCAGGTGAGCCAGCCTTCCCGATCGGCGAAGAGTGGACGGCTCGCCACCAGAAGGCTGACGATAATCCCCATGGTCTTTTGCGCGTCGTTGGCTCCATGGCTCAGAGAATAGAGTCCAGCCGAAACCAGCTGCAGCCGCCGGAAAACCCGGTCTAGCGGACCCGGGGGAGCACGGCGAAGCAGCCATGAGAGCATCACCGTCAGCGTCAAAGCGATCGCCATTCCTAGCAGCGGCGAGATCACGATGAAGGCCACGGGTAGCACCCAGCCCCCCAGAATGAGCGCGCCGAATCCAGCCTTGGCTATCGCCGCGCCGGCATAGCCGCCCAGCAGTGCGTGAGAAGAGGAGCTGGGAAGGCCGAGGTACCAGGTGACCAGATCCCACACGATGGCACCAAGGAGCGCGCCCAGGATCACGTTCGGGTCCACCACGCTGATGTCGATCAGCCCTTTGCCGATGGTCTTGGCCACCGCGGTGCCGACCACGAACGCAGCGACGAAATTGAAGAAGGCAGCCCAGACCACCGCGACCCCGGGGGACAGCACTCTGGTCGAGACCACCGTGGCGATGGAGTTGGCGCTGTCGTGAAATCCGTTGATGAAGTCGAAGACCAGAGCGACGCCGACAATGATCAGGACGTACAGAACGTCGTGGCTCATGCTCAGGCGTGCTTGATGGAGATGGACTCCAGCACGTTGCCGACGTCCTCCATGTGGTCCAGCGTGTTCTCCATGGTGTCGTAAATCTCTTTCCACTTGATGACCACGAGGGGATCGGGCGAGCCCTCGAACAGCTTCGCCACCCATTCGTGGTAGACCGAGTCACCCTCCTCTTCCAGCCGCTTGACCTGCTCGCACGCATCGAGAACGGTCCGGTTCTTGTTCTTTTCCAGGCTCTGAACCGCGACCAGCAGCGCTTGCGTGGCGCGCACGACCACTTCGGCCAGCAGGATGGCGCCGGCGGGCGCGGTACCGGCGTGATACATCTCTACTCGGTGCGCCGCTCCATCGATCAGATCCACCACGTCGTCCAGTCGGGAGGCCAGCAGGTGAATGTCTTCCCGATCGAGCGGGGTGATGAACACTCGATCCAGCCGGGTTACCACTTCGAGGGTGATCTGATCAGCCTCGTGCTCCAACCGCTTGATCGCATCGACGATCGCCGGCCGGCGCAGCTGGTCGGAGCGAAGCAGATCTAGTTGTAGCTTGGCTGCTTCGACGCTGAGGGAGGCAACCGAGGTAAAAAGATCGAAGAACTTCTCGTCGCGGGGCAGTAGGCGCATCGGTGGACCTTGGTGAGGGACTGAGCGGCGGGAAGATAGTCCCGCCCATTGGCTTGGCAAGGTTGGCTAAGTGCTTGACGCGGACCGATTCGCGGGCAGATTCATGCGTAGGACCTCCGTCTCCTGGCGGAGTACAGTGCTCCCGCCTACCCGGCGGATTACCGGGATTCGCTAAGGCGATTTCGGGGCTTATGACCCATAGTTTGCTCAACCGCCCCGACCGGCTGGCGGCTCTCCGCCAAACCGCTCTACTCGATACCCCCTCAGAGGAAGGCTTCGACCGGTTGACCCGGATGGCCGCCCGGCTCCTGGGGGCTTCCACCGCGCTCATCACCCTGGTCGCGGACGATCGCCAGTTCTTCAAGAGCGCCATAGGGTTACCGGAGCCCTGGGCGACCCGCCGGACCGCACCCCTCTCCTTTTCCTTCTGCGCCCAGGTGGTCGCCACCGGTGAGCCTCTGGTTCTGGAGGACGCCCGGAAGCACCCGCTCCTGGGCCACAGTCCCGCCATCCGCGAGCTGGGGTGGATCTCCTATGCGGGAGTCCCCTTGATCACCCGCGACCGACAGGTGGTGGGCGCCTTTTGCGTGGTCGATAGGATGCCGCGGCTCTGGTCGGAGCGCGACATCGCCCTCCTGCAGGACCTCGCCGGCTCGGCGGTCACGGAGATCGAGCTGCGCCGTGAGATCACCCGGCGGCGGCAGGCGGAGCTCGGCGAGCGCGACAGTCAGGAGCAGTTCCAAAACACCTTCGAGCAGGTGGGCATCGGGATGGCGCTCATCTCGCTCGACGGACGTTGGCTCCGGGTCAACCGGGTGCTCTCGGAGATGCTCGGCACGCCTCCCGATCTGCTGATCGGCTACCCCGCCGAATCCCGCACCGATCCGGACGATGCTCCCGCCGATCGCGAGGCCATCCGCTTGCTGCTCGCCGGCGAGTGCCGCACCTACACCATGGAGAAGCGCTTCCTCAGACCCTCGGGAGAAGTGGTATGGGGACTGGTGAACGTGTCGCTGGTAATCGGGCCCGAGGGAGAGCCTGCTCATCTCATAGCGGCCATCACCGACGTCACCGACCGGAGGCAGGCAGAGCGGGAGCTACGAGAGAGGGAAGAGCGCTACCGCTTGCTGGCCCAGGCGTCGAAGGAGTCGGTCCGGGAGTGGGATCTGGGGACTGACCAGGTGACCTGGGATCAGGCGACCGCGCCGCTACTGGACTATGCCCGGGCTGACCTGGGCAACACCCCCGAGTGGTGGTACGAGAGGATTCACTCGGAAGACCGCGAGCGCGTGGTTGGCAGCATCGATGCGGCCATCGCGCAGGATGAGAGGACCTGGTCGGAGGGTTACCGCTTTCGTCGGGCCGACGGCTCATTTGCGGACCTCCACGACCGGGCCTCCATAGTTCGGGACGAGTCAGGGAAGCCGCTCCGCTTGGTGGGTGCCATGACCGAAGCCGCCGAACCAAGAAGCGACCACCAGCTGCAGGAGGTGCTCGACGCATTGCCGACAGGGGTCTGGGTGGTGAACAAAGAGGGTCACATCGTGCTCGCCAATGCCGCGAGTAAGGAAATCTGGGGGGGAACACCGGAAACGGCTCTGAGTCCCGCCGGGAAGGACAAGGCCCGGTGGACTGAAACCGGGCAGCCCGTTCCACCCGAGGAATGGGGTGTTACCCGGGCTCTGGAGCAGGGCGAGAGCTCCTCTCACGAGGAGCTGACCGTGGAGACCGCCGATGGGGCGCAAAGGATCATCCAGAATTCAGCCACCCCGATGCGGGATCCTGGAGGCGAGATCGTCGGCGCGGTAAACCTCAGTGAGGATGTCACTGCAAAGAAGATGGCCGAGTTCACGCAACGGGAGCAGGACGAGCGACAGCGTAAGTTGGACGACCAACAGCGCGAGGAGCAGCTGCGGCAGGAGCGCCAGCAGCAGGAGGAGCGGCAGCGGCAGCAGGACCATGAGCTCCAGACCCAGAAGATGGACGCTATCGGGCGGCTTGCCGGAGGAATCGCCCACGATTTCAACAACCTGCTGACCGGCGTCCTCAGTTACAGCGACCTCATCCTGCAGGAGCTCCGGCCCAACGACCCGATCCGGGCCGACGTCGAGCAGATTCGGGACGCGGGTCAGCGAGCGGCGGGCCTGACTCGGCAGCTGCTGGCATTCAGCCGGCGGCAGCTGCTGCATCCCAGGGTCGTATCACTCAACACCACCGTCACCGATCTGGAGCCTATGCTGCAGCGACTCCTCGGTGCCGAGGTGAGCCTGGAGACCGACCTCGATCCCGACCTGGGGAAGGTCTTGGCGGACCCCGCCCAGGTAGAGCAGGCGTTGGTCAACCTCGCTCTCAATGCCCGGGAGGCGATGCCGGAAGGGGGACGCCTCCGGATCACCACCTCCAACCTGGACCCCGACCCGACGACGTGGCAGTTGGAGAACGGGACCCAGCCGGAGGCGTACGTCTGCATCACGATCAGCGACACCGGCATCGGCATGGACGAAGTGACCCAGAGCCGGATCTTCGAGCCCTTCTTTACCACCAAGCGTACGGCAAGCGGGCGGGGACTGGGACTCGCCACGGTGTATGGGATCGTGGAGCAGAGCGGTGGACAGATCGGGGTGCAGAGCGCGCCGGGGCAGGGGACCACCTTCACCATTTACTTGCCGCGTTACTGGGGACCCGAAGCGGCAGTAGGCACCGCCGACCAGCGGTTGCCGCAGGTGGGGACGGAGACTCTTTTGCTTGTAGAAGACGAGGCCGCCGTGCGCGCGTCGGTTCGGCGCTTGCTCGAGTGGCACGGATATACCGTGCTCGAAGCCCGCAACGGTGAAGATGCGCTCCGGGTCTATGAGGACAACGAGAGCGGAATCGACCTGGTGCTGACCGATCTGGTCATGCCGGAGATGGGAGGCCACGAGCTGGTCGAGCGCTTGCGCGCCCGTCACCCGGGCCTCCGGGTGCTGTTCATGTCGGGCTACACCGAGCGCGCCTTCACCAGCAACGGCGCCATGCCACTCGGGACCGGGTTCGTGGAGAAGCCGTTCACGGTGGAGACGTTAATGCGCCGGCTTCGGGAAGTGCTGGATACGTGAGTCCTGGTCCCGCTTACCGCTCACGCTTGCCCTTGTCCCGCTCACGCGTTTCCACCAGCAACGTTACCAGCTCCCCCGGTGTCTTCAACCAGTAATCCGGCTTTGTAGGCTCGAGGTAATCCCGGCCGAACGGCCCCCACAGCGCCGCCGCCGTCCGAACTCCCGCGGCTCGCCCCGAGTACATGTCGTGCACGCTGTCCCCCACATATACTGTCGTCGTCCGGTCCGCGCCGAGCAGCGCGACCGCCTTCTCGACCGGCTCGGGATGTGGCTTCGGGTTGGCCACCTCGTCGGCGCAGACCAGCACGTCCATCAGGGCCTCCAACCCGACCAGCTTGAGACCTCTTAAGGCGCCTTGCCGGTTCTTGCTGGTGACTAGCCCGGTCTGGATGCCCGCCGCCTTGATCTCCCGCACCGCTTCGACCACGCCGGGATACACCGTCACCATCCGGTCGTGGTGCTTCAAGTTGTATTCCCGATAGGTGGCGATCAGCGCCTCGAGCTTTTCAGGGTGCTCCCGCCACGCGGCGAACTGAACCTGGAGCGGCGTGCCCACGCCCTTGAGCCACTCCTCGTCGCTCCGGGCCGGCAACCCGTGTTGTTCCAGCGTGTGATGGTAGCTGTCGAGAATGAGCCGGACCGAATCGATCAGGGTTCCGTCGAGGTCGAAGAGAGCGGTTTGCAGTGGAGGCATTCGGGGGAAGCTAGCTCGGCAATGCCGGCTTGCGCAGGCCCGAAGACGATCAGACCAGTGAGCCGCACTTCGATACCATGCCACTCAGCCGCGGCGCCGGGGAGCTTGCCGGCAGCCACCCAGAGCTCCCCATCGGTTGCCTTGGCCAGCCGCTGTACCAGCGCAGCCTCCCCCGCCGTGTGCCCACCGGTCACGAACTCGAGCGCCTGCTCGAGCTGCTCCAGCCGGCCCGCGTGGTGCTGTCGCGCAGCGTCCCGGACCATGCCCTGAAGTCGGCTGGCCAGGTGTCGGGCGGCGGTTGATGGATCTGGCTTGATCCAACGCCGACCACGGGTCAATGCAAGCCGCTCACGAATCGGGACGGCGAGAAGTGTCAGCCACTCTCTTACGGTTTCGCCTCTCAGTGGCCAGATCCCGGGTTCGGCGACAGCGGCCGTGAGACGCGCGGTGATCGTCTCCGGTGTTTCCGTCCATGTCCCATCAGGCTCCAGCCAGAGCACCGTCGCTGAAAGGCAGACCGGCTCATCCGATCGGTACAGTGCAAAGCCGGCCAGCAGCCCAGAGCGACTGCTTGAAGGCAGGAGCGCGACGCCGGCTCGAGCCTCTCCACCGCCGAATCGATCCACCAGGGCCGAGCGCCAACGCCAGAGGTGCCGTCCGTGAGGACCCAGTCCAGCTCGGGCGGGAAGCCTCGCCTTGCGAGCCAGGATGGCTTCGATTTTGAGCCAGCTTTCCACTACCGCCGGCGGGGCGAACCGGACCGCCTCGACCTCTGAGTAGGTCGAGCCGCATCGCATCGAACGGCCCTCGCGCTGCTCCAGCCGCGTGGGAGTCCAGGGCAGGTCATAATGGACGACCCGCGCCGCCCGCTGAAGATCGAGACCTTCTGCCGCCACGTCGGTCACGATGAGATGCCGGGGAGCCAGTGGGCTGGTCGTCGGCTGGCGAAACCAGGCCAGCACCTCGCGTCTCGCAAGGGTTCCCCGTCCGACGCCCGCGTGCTCCCCAGTGCACCACGCCAGTCTCAGGTCGGCCAGCCGCTCCCGGATATATCTCACCGTGTCCCGGCTATAGCTAAACACCAGCGTCGGCGTGGCGTCGCTCAGAATCCCGCGAAGCCGATCCAGCTTCAGGTCCTCACCCCTAGTTACCGCGTCAGCCGCGCCGATGAGACTCCCCAACGGGGAGAGATCGTCCAGCACCAGATCCGTCGCTGACTCAGCCCCGGGTAGCAGTTCCCACCAGACCAACTGGTCTCCCAGGTCGCCAGTAAAGTGCCTCAGCTCGGCTCGGTCCATGCCACGGCCCGCTCTGCAGGCGTCGCGCGCATGCAAGAGGAGTTTCCGGTAACGCCGCAGTGCGCCACCGTACGCGGCCGGGCTGGACCCGGCGGCTCGAAGCAGGACGCTTCGGATCAGGGCCCCGATGGGCTCGGACTTGGAAAGGCGTAGTCGGTTTAGCGCATCGATCAGGCGGGCAAGCGCGGCTTCCTCGGAAGGCGCGGCCAGGCTGATACTCTCGATTCTCGCCGGCCGGTGATCCTTCACCAGTTCACGCTCGATCACGAGTTGGCCCAGCGCCGGCGCCCCCCAGCTTCCGGCGAGAACCGTCCTGAGCGACGTGACGCCGTCCAGTGCCAGGGTGTTGTCTCTGACCGCCAGAAGAAGCTGATGCGCCAGATCGTCACCCCGATTCACGATCGGAGTGGCGGTCACCAGCAGAACCGGCCGTCCGACCAGCCAGGGCGCGAGGTGGTAGTAGCGCCGGGTGTGAGGGTTACGGAAATGGTGGCTCTCGTCGATGATGACGAGTCCCCGGGTGCCGGAGGGCAGCTGGCCGCGGCTCACCCGTTGATGGGTGGAGAGCGCCACCGCGACTCCGAGGCAGCGGGCGGTCGCTTCCCACTGGTCGTGCAGACTGGCCGGCACCAGGCACGCGGTAGAGCCACGGTTCATCGCGTGCGCGACCGCCAGCGAGACGTAGGTCTTACCGCTTCCTACCGGATCGGCCAGCACGGCGCCCCCATGACGCCGCACCGCCGCGAGGACTCGCCGGAAACTGGGGACCTGCTCCGGGAGTAACCACGCGGGCGGCAAGTCAGAGTGCTCTGGAGGCGCGAGACTACGGGCCAGCGAGCTTGCGACCGACGCTGCTGAAGCCGGGGGACCCCTCTGCAGCGCCGTCAGAAGCGGATCGGGCACTCCGATCAGCGACTCAGCGACGATCGCCGGCGGTACCGTCCACCAGGACACGGAGTGCACGCTGTGCCGAGCTCGAGAGCGACAGGTGGCCGGCTACCACGGCGTCGATCTCGGCCTGAACTTCGGTGCCCGCGCAGCCGGCCCGGGAAAGTCGAATGAGATCGGCATCTCCCAGTGCACCGAGGGGGAGTGGGAGCCGGGCCACTACGTCGGCGTTGAAACGGGCGTAACCACCGGAGGCGGGCACCGCGACGGCGCGCGCGGCTACCCGGAGCCAGGTCGAGTTGAGCCAGGCGGCCAGCGCGAGCGCCCGGTCCGCACTTGGGACCGCCACGACATAGCAGGTGTTGAGCGGGACCAGCTCCAGGTCCGTGCTGGTTATCAGGGGTGCGGCAACGAGTGTGCGCGCCAGATCGGACCAGGCGACCCGGTACCTGGCAACCGCCGGTCGAGTTCGAAAGAGAGCCCACCACGGTCCACCTTGATAATCCCGGCGAGCCCGAAGCTCGGCCTCGTAGGGCCCGAGATAGGTTCGAGCTCTGGGGGGTAGCTCACGCCGGACGTGGCCCGCGGGATCATGAGTCCACAGCAGCCTGACCCGGCGCTTGCATCCGAACGGCTGCAGATCCCGGCCCCGCACAGCCCAACGGAGGAGCTCCGGTTCTAGATCGATGGGGGGATTGAGAAACACCCGATTGAGTCCGGTCTTGACACCGAGGTGGCAGACCATGGTGTCACTGAGCCTCGGGTGCTCTCCCTCCATAAAAGCGAGCACCCGACCGACCCGCTCACCCAGGAGGATCCAAGGCCCTCCGCCGCGGAGCTCCGTCTGCCTTGGACCACTTTCACCGGTTAGCGCCAGAGTGGTACGCACCCGATGACCGGGCTTTGGCATTGTCCGGCTTGCCACTACCGCCATCGGATACACTGTGGCATCGAACTCCGACCCGGAGCCCCGGGTGAGATCGGCAACTGCATGGAGGGTCGTCTTGCTTGCAAGTTCGTGACGCGCCGCCGCTCCGTAGCGTGCGGTGGCGATTTTGGCCGGAACCAGCATGGCCATCACCCCACCGGTGCCCGCGAGCTCCACCCCACGTTCGACGAACGCCACGGCCAGGTCCGGGCCGTTACCGTACCCTCGACCTGTCGCCCGCCACCAGCGATAACGGCCTGCAAGTCGCGCGCGCAGGTCAGCCGGAATAGCCTCAGATCTGAGCCAGGGAGGATTGCCGATAACAAGGTCGAACCCGCCGCGGGCAAAGACATCGGCAAAGTGACTCTGATAGTGGAACCACGGGACATCGCCATCGCGCGCAAGTCTTCGACCCGCTTGACGCAGCTGGCGGAGCCGGCTTCGCAGCTCGACGAGTCTGCAGTGCAGCTCGCGGTCCATGCCCCGGCGGTGGCCAAACAGATCGTTGGTTCGAGCCTGCAGCACGCATTCCGAGATGTCGCTCCTGTATCCCGCTTCGGCGGTCGCGAGTGTTGCGCCAAGCGCGCGAGCCTCATGAGTGCGCAACCGGCGCAGCAGCGCCTGTTTGGAGGAGCCGCTGGCAGTGACAACCTCCCGCCGCAACCGGCAGAGCTCATCCGCCAGGCCACCTGCTCCCTGGATGCTTGTCCTCGTCAGACCGATCGGGTCGAACAGGCTGTCACCCTGACGGATCAAGCAATCGAGATTTGGCAGCGGGCTGACCGCCTCCGCACGCTCCGCGGGATCTTCGGCAATCACCGCGAGCCAGAGCCGTAGTTCGGTCAGGCGCACAGCAGCAGCACTCCGGTCTACTCCAAAGAGGTTGTGCTGCAGAACTCGCCGCTTCACCAAGGCGGAGTCGGATCGTCCCGCCGCTGCTGTGGAAAGGCGCTCGAGCGCCCCCAGCAGGAACGCTCCCGAGCCTACGGCCGGGTCGAGCAGGGTGATTGATGAGAGCACCTGGACGGTGGCCGCGTCGGCGTCGGCGATGCGCCGTTCCGCCTCTGACTCGCGGCACCCGAGGCGGCTGGCGACGAGCGCGGTCAGGGCAGCCTCGAGGATTTTCTGAACCAGAGTGGAGGGCGTGTAGAACGTTCCGGAAGCTCGGCGAGCCTCCGGGGCCATGACTCCTTCGAACACTCGTCCGAGCATATCCGGCGCGACCAACCCGGCACAATTGCGTTCGGCTACGGTGAAATGGAATCGCTCGAACAATTGCTCGAAGGCATCGAGCCAGAGCCCGTTGGGGATGTCGGCCCGAAAGCGTCGTTCCAGTGGGTGCGGCTCGAAGAGGCCTCCATTCAGGAATGGAATCGGCCCGAACCCTGTGGCGATGCGGCTCCGCGAACCCATGGGGCGATTAAGAGTGCCGAAGAAGAGCGGGCGCAGCAGATCCCGATGGATCTTGCGGCCCCGGTCAAGACAACGATCGACCTGTTCTGAGAGGAACCGCTCTCCCCCCAGCCAGCCCTTGGTCTGGATGAAATAGAGGAACAGCACCCGGGTGAGCTGCAGCAGAGCGAGGCTGTGGCGGTCATCCGCTGGCATTGGGCCGGGAAGCCCTGCCGCGAGACGATCGAGCGTAGCTCGGAACTCTCGAAAGAAGCGCCGGCCCACTGGTTCGGCGGAAAGCGCGTCAGCAGCCTTGGCGGCAAAAGCGAGGGTTCCTCCGTCCGGCAAACCAGCTAGCTTGCCGAGCGAGGCGATGGCTTCCGGGTCGGGCTGGGTAAGATCCAGGGCAATGCTGGGCAGCCGCTCGAATCCCAGGGCCACAGCCAATCGGCGGACTTCGGGGTCGAGGGCGAGCACCATGCCGACCCCACCCCGGCGGCTGATGCGCCCGGCGAGTGCAGCCGCATCGCGCTCCGGAGCTCGACTCTCGACCGCGAACCAGGGAAGTTCCCGGGTTCGACCTACTGCCCAGACCTTGAGAATGCGGTGAGCTCCCCGATTCCACGCCTCGTCCGGAACTTCCTCCCACAGCGGCTGGTGGCCAAGCGTCGCGACCAACCGGGGGAGATCGGACAGCAGGTGGATTGAGCGGAGGGAATTTTCGACGTCCACGCCTGGAGCGCTCCGGGCTGAGCGGAACGCCAGGGTAAGTCACCGAAGGTACCTTGCTGGTATCGACTTCCCGCGGGGAGTGGCGAAATTGGCTCAGGACTCCGAGATCTGCCGGCCATCCTTACCACCATTTCTCCAACAGCTATGAATCGATTCCTAATTTCTGTCGCACCACTTCTTGTGCTGGGCAGCCCGGCGGTTCTCCGGGCTCAATCTTCAACCGATAGCGGCACCTTCGTCCTGCTCCACGCCCGAGACACCGTCGCGGTGGAGCAATTCAGCCGTGGGCCCACCAAGCTGGAGGGCACCCTCGTTCTCCGAAATACAAAGAAGACGTCGGAGCGATACTCTGCGGTGATCGCTCCCGATGCCACACTTCCTCTGATCGAGGTGACCATCAGGGAAGGAGTGGACAGCGGACCACGGAAGGCCAAAATCGTGCAGCGGGCCCGGGTGATCTTCAAGCAGGACAGCGCCGCGGTCGATGAAGTGGGTGACGCAGGTCTGATGACTCGCGTCTTCGGCACCGAGGAGGGAGCCGTCCCCTATCTCAATCTCTCGTTTGCGCTGCTGGAGCAGGCGGTCCGAAGAGCTCGGGTTACACCCGGACGGTCAAGCGTCTCCGTCTTCAACCTGGGTGGGGGGCAGACCCTGAGCGCGAAGCTCGCACCGCTGGGTGCCGATTCACTGAAGCTCGATATCGGCGATGTCCGATTCGACCTCAGAGTGGACTCCGCCGGTCGAATCCTCGGCGGTCGAATACCGGTGCAGGATGTGGTGGTGGAACGACGGTGAGAAATCACCCGCTTACGCTTTTGTCTTTATAGATCCTACCTCTCCACTCGACTCGTTTCCCTCCTCGCCAGGTCGAGCGCACTATAATGAACAGCGCCATCAGCGCCCCGAGCGGATACCCCAACCCATAGCTGGCTGGCATCTCCATCCCGTGGCAGATCAGCATCCAGAAGAGTGCCGAGAGGCCGGTGGCAACGAGGGCGGCCGGGAGCAGTGGGGAAAAACTTGGGATCACCAGCGCCCCGATGAGCCCGGTCGGGGGCAGCAGCCAGAAGAGCATTGCCAGGACGAGCAGAACTGGCACCAATGCCCGGCGGAGCGGCTCCTCAGGAAACGATCGTCTCCCGCCGAGATAGATGTTCTTGGACCAACCCTCGATCAGATGGGCCAGGCCGTGATACATCCGAGTCTCCATCAGCCGCTCGGCAAACGCGAAATGCAGCTTGAGCCCTCGCTGCAGGTAGGTCTGGGCCAGCGCCAGGTCCTCGGCGACCTCGCGCCGCACCGCCGCATGGGTGCCGGCCGCCTCATATGCCTCGCGCCGCGTCAGAATGAACTGGCCGTTGGCGATGACATCGCGGGGCCGCGTCGCGCGATTGACGCTCGCGGGACTGTAGCGCAGGGCGAGCAGGAACCAGATCTGCGGCATGATGATCCGTTCCCAGAAGGTCACGCATCGCTGTGCCGGGGAGACTGTCAGCAGTCCTGCCTTCTCTCTCAGCAGCGCCCCGACGGCGCGGGCCAACAGCTCCGGTTGGTGCCGCGTATCCGCATCGGTGAACAGGAGCAACTGGCCTCCAGACTCCTGATAGCCCTGGAGGCAGGCCCACGGCTTCCCGTACCATTCTTCCGGCAGCTCCTTTCCCCGGATCAGGCGGACTCTGGGGTCGGCGGCCAACCGCTCGACGATACTCGCGGTGTCGTCGGTCGACCGGTCATCGACCACCAGCAGCTCGAAGGGATGATAGGTCGTCGCCAGAATCGAGCGTATGACAGTCTCGATTGTGGCCGATTCGTTGCGCGCGGGAATGATGACCGAGACGAGCAGGCCCTGGGCGGGCGGCACGTCGCTCAGATTTGGGGTCCGGCGGGCCAGACGGGGGAGAGTGAGGTAGGGAAGGAGCCAGGGAACTGCAGGCAGCAGTGCGACCTCCCTCGCTACTTGGGCTGCTGTTTGGCGACCGCTTGCAGCTCTTGCTCGAGCAGGTCGATCTGGCGCTCGACCTCGGCGAACTCGTGCTCCGGGCCCGGTGTGGGCACGCCGTTCTGGGAGAAGAGCGTCGCTACCAATGCGTCGGTGTAGCCTACCACGGCCACAGCCACGCCCTTGTCGATGACCCGGTTCAGCCGCAGCATGATGGCCATGCCTTGCCGCGCCCTCATGGCTACGAGGACCGGGGCAAGGTTGCGGATCAACAGCTCTCGCAGGAACTGGAGCTCCTCCACCACCTCGCCGGCCGCGAGTCCCCGGGCCGAAGCGGTGCGGCCGTAGTGCTCGCAGACCCGAAACCAGACGGCATTAACTTCCCGCCGGAGAGGGCCGACCATTTCGGTCATGACATCGAACAGCAGCCGGAACTCCCGCTCCACGGTTGACCGGGGTATCGTGGGGGCGGAGGTCATGCGGTCTCCCAACCAATCGGCCCACTGAGAGACCATCGAATCGCGCATTTCGGCGATCACGCGACCGGCCACGAGCAACGCGGGTTGCGAAGCACGCACTACGCGTTCGTCCTGATAAAGGTCCGTCAATCTACAGCCGAGCTTTCATGGGGTCAAAACCGCTCGTTCGCCCTCCCCGACTCGCCTCTGGCAGTCGAATCGGGCTGGTAGCGCCGGCAGGTCCGCTGTTGGAAAGGGATGATTTAACACGGGCCCAAGAACTCTGCCGTGCTCTGGATTACCAACCGGTGTTGGGCAACAACACCCATCGTCGCTTCGGCTATTTGGCCGGCACCGACGACGAGCGGCTCACCGACCTCAACGCCGCCCTGCGCGACTCGTCCATCGATGCAATTTGGTGCATCCGGGGTGGCTACGGCTCGCTGCGGCTGCTGGACCAGGTGGACTACGCGGCCATGGCCGAGCGGCCGAAGGCGTTGATCGGCTTCTCCGATGCGACCGCCCTGCTCAATGCCATCCATCGATTGACCGGTGTGGTGACCTTCCATGGGCCGGTAGCGCGGGCCAGCATGACTGCCTTCAGCCGGCTGCACTTTGAGCGGGTGCTCACCGCCGCCGAGGCCCCGGGCCGGTTGGGCCGAATCCCGCTTCCAACCGACGTCCTGGTCCCCCAGGATAACCGGATCGTTTCTCTGTGCGGCGGCATCGCCGAGGGCCCCCTGGCCGGCGGTAACCTCACCCTGCTCCAGTGTCTGATCGGCACTCCGTACTTTCCGGAGCTGGCCGGCGCCATCCTGTTCCTCGAGGACGTGGGAGAGGACCTCTACCGGGTCGATCGGATGCTGGCACAGCTCCGGCTCATCGGGGCTCTCCGCCGCCTGGCCGGGGTGCTGGTCGGCCGCTTCACCGATCTCAAGCGCTCCGGCGGAGACGGCGCCCTCGGATTCGATGAGGTGCTGGCAAGCTATTTCGAGCCTCTCGGCATTCCGGTCGCCTACGGCTTCCCCGTTGGTCACATCGAGGCACAGTGGACCCTGCCACTCGGCGTGCGAGCGCGGCTCGATGCCGACCGCGGTGAAGTCGAGCTCATGGAACCAGCCGTAGCCTGAGGCTGAGCCCGGGTTACCATTCCTGCATGGCCACACCTACCCTCAGCAAGCATTCGGTGCCAGGCGCCCTCGGCCAGATTCTGATCGACATTCGCACGGGGGGCAGAACTTCCGCCCGCCCGGCCGTGGTGGTGCTGCACGGCTTCAAGGGCTTCAAGGACTGGGGCATGTTTCCTCCGCTTACCGAGCGCCTGGCCCACGCGGGCTTCACCGCCGTGAGCCTCAATCTGAGCGGCAGCGGAGTAGACGACGCCGGCGAGTTCTCTCTTCCCGATCGCTTCGCTCACAACACCTTTTCCGCCGAGCTGGACGACGCCGGTCGGGTCATAGATGCGCTGACCCGCGGCGAGCTCGGTCTTCCGCCGCCCTCGACCCTGGGAATAATCGGACACTCCCGGGGGGGTGGTATTGCCATCCTCCAGACCGCCGGCGACCCCCGGGTTGGAGCCCTCGTTACCTGGTCGGCTATCTCCCGGGTCGAGCGTTGGCCCGCGGATCAACGGAGCGTCTGGCGTGAGGCCGGGCACACCGAAATCCGGAACGCCCGAACCGGGCAGATTCTGCCGCTCTACACCGACGTGCTCGACGACATCGAGCAGAACGCCGACGCACTCGACATCGAGGCCGCCGCGGGGCGAGTCGCAGTCCCGTGGCTGATCCTCCATGGCACCGAAGACGAGTCCGTGGGATTCAGCGAGGCTGAGTCGCTCAAGGCGGCCAGCTCCCGGAAAAAGACGCGTCTACTCCCTATCGAGCGAGGCGGCCATACCTTCGGGGCCACCCATCCCTGGCGTTCCAGCACCCCCCAGCTCGACACCGTGTTCGACGCCACCGCCGAGTGGTTGGCAGCAAACCTCAAGTAACCGATCCGCCCAGTGTCTTTAGAGATGAGCGGGCGCATTTGCGTCGTGACCGGGGCCAACCGGGGGATCGGCCGTGCCACCGTGGAAGGTTTGGCGCAAATGGGCGCGAAGGTGGTGTTGGTCTGCCGCCGGAAGGAGGACGGTAAAGCTGTCTCCCGCGAGATCGCGGCCCAGTCTCCGGTCGCTCCCGATGTCGTCGCGGCCGATCTGTCTTCCCAGCTGTCCATCAGGCAGGCCGCCGGCTATATCCGCGGACGCTACCCCAGCCTGCACGTGCTGATCAACAACGCAGGGGTCATCCCAGCGCGGCGGGAGGCCACGGTGGATGGGCTGGAGATGCAGTTCGCCGTGAACCACCTGGCCTATTTTCTTCTGACCAACCTCCTGCTGCCGCAACTCAAGGCCGGGTCTCCGTCTCGGATAATCAACGTATCCTCTGGAGCCCACACCCGCGCCGCTATCGATTTCGATGATCTCCAGGCGCAGCGGAGTTACCAGGCCAAGTCAGTCTACGGCCGCTCGAAGCTGGCCAACATCCTGTTCACCTACGAGTTGTCCCGCCGCCTCGCTGGAACCGGTGTGACCGCGAACTGTCTGAACCCCGGCGTGGTCGCCACCAAAATGCTGGCCGACTACATGGGAGTTCCCCTGGCCGGCCCCGCGCTGGCTCGCACCTTCGGTGCTACGCCCGAGGAGGGCGCTGAGACCAGCGTCTATCTGGCGTCTTCGCGTGAGGTAGAATCGGTGACGGGGAAATATTTCGAGCGCAAGCAACCGATAGCTTCGTCGCAGGCCTCCCACGATAAAGCTGTCGCTGGACGATTATGGGAGGTGAGCGAGCGGCTAGCCGGCCTGTCCCCTTGACCCTGGGCCGACCTTCGGCGAACCTCCTTCCATGCCTATCTACGACTACCGCTGCGGCGGTTGTGGCGCCCGATTCGAGCTGCTGGTGCGGGGCGAACAGCAGGCCACCTGTCCCCACTGCTCGGGTGCCGAGCTCGAGCGTCTCATCTCACTCCCGGCTCGCCCCGCTTCCGGCGGCCGTCAGCCGGACTACAGTCGCCTCGGGCCGCCGCCCAGCGGTGGCTGCTGTGGAGGTGGCTGCCAATCGCACTCGCATTAACCCCGCGGCTTGCTCGCCTGCGGCAGAGCCTTACCGCTCACCCCGCTGGCGAAGACGACGATCCATCGTTGATCTGGGCTGCCGTGGCGGTGATTCTCGCTCCCGATCCTGACGCTATTCTTCTCATTCGCCGGGCCGAGCGGACCGGCGATCCCTGGTCCGGTCACATCGCCCTGCCGGGTGGCCGCCGGGAGCCCGCCGATCCCGATCTGGTGGCGACTGCGATTCGAGAGAGCGGAGAGGAGCTAGGCATCCAGCTCGATCGAGGCGACCTGGCAGGCAGCCTTGAGGACGTCGTGCCCCGCACTCCGGTCCTCCCACCGATAGCGGTTCGCCCCCACGTGTTCATTGTCCCGGCCCAGCCCGCCGTCATCCCCAACGATGAAGTCGCGTCGGCGCACTGGGTGACCATCGACTATCTGCTGCGTCCCGATACCCACCACCCTGTACGGCTCGAGGTCTCCGGACAAAGCCGCCAGGTCCAAGCCTACCAGTTGGAGGACGGCATCGTGTGGGGCATGACCGAGCGGATCCTGAGCGGCCTCATTTCTCGTCTTTGAGCTGCTGCCGGCCATCCGGACTGAAGGTTTTTGCACCGGCTCAAGTTGACATTAGGGGGCTCTCACGAGAGTATTAGGTGGTCCTAAATCGGAGCACCTGTGAGCGCCGCATCGGTAAGTGAATCGCTGACCCGGTCGGTAGAGGATTACCTCAAGGCGATTTACCAGCTCTCCCCCGAGGGCCGGCCGGCCTCTACCAGTGAGATCGCCCACCTGCTGGCCCTCTCGCCCCCGTCAGTAACCGGGATGGTCAAGCGGTTGTCGGAGCACGGCCTCCTGGAGCACGTGCCCTATCGCGGGGTGCAGCTCACCGAGGAGGGCCGTCGGGCCGCTCTGCGTATGGTGCGGCGCCACCGGCTCATCGAAGCCTACCTGGTCGAGTTTCTGGGTTACTCCTGGGACGCGGTTCACGAGGAGGCCGAGCGGCTGGAGCACGCGGTATCCGACGCGTTGGTCGAGCGCATGGCCATGTCGCTGGGTCACCCCAACGTCGATCCCCATGGCGATCCCATTCCCTCGGCCGACGGCTCCATCCACGAGCTGGCCTGCACTCCGCTCTCTGATATTCCCGTGGGCGAAACGGTGGAGATCCACAGGGTCCATGAGAACCAGCCGGACCACCTTCGCTATATCGCGTCGCTGGGGCTCCGACCTGGAGTCCGGGTTCGGGTGGTCGATCGCCAGCCGATCGACAACTTGGTCACCATCGAGGTAGGCGGTGAGCAGCATGTGATCGGGCGCGAGCTCGGCCATGTGCTCCAGTGCGCCTGGAGCGGGGACCGATGAACGCCGCTTCCACCCAGCCGGTGCCCGAGGGCGCGTGGCGCTATCCCCGCACCGCCCCCAGCCTTCCGGAATCCTATCACACGGTGCAGGTGCCGAAGGGAGTCTCCTTCTGGCGGAAGGCGCTGGCCTTTGCCGGGCCGGGCTATATGGTGGCGGTCGGGTACATGGACCCGGGCAACTGGGCCACCGATCTCGCCGGCGGAGCCCGCTTCGGCTATACCCTGTTGAGCGTCATCCTGCTGTCCAACCTGATGGCGATCTTGCTCCAGGCGCTGGCGCTCAAGCTGGGCATTGCCACCGGCAGGGATCTGGCGCAGGCCTGTCGCGACCACTACTCGCGGCCGGTCAGCTTCGTGCTCTGGGTGCTGTGCGAGATCGCCATCGCTGCGTGCGACCTGGCCGAAGTGATCGGCTCCGCCATCGCGCTCAATCTCCTGTTTGGGATTCCGCTGGTCTGGGGTGTGTGCCTCACCGCCTTCGACGTGTTGCTGATCCTGCTGCTCCAGCACAAAGGGTTCCGCTATCTCGAGGCGCTGGTCATCACCCTGGTGGCAACCATCGGCGCCTGCTTTGCCGCCGAGCTGATTATGGCCCGCCCCGATCTGGCCCTGGTGGCACGGGGCCTGGTGCCGACAACCCAGATCGTGACCAACCCGATGATGCTCTACATCGCCATCGGCATTCTCGGGGCCACGGTCATGCCGCACAACCTCTATCTCCACTCGTCCATCGTGCAGACTCGCAAGGTATTGCCCGATGCCGAGTCGAAGCGTGAGGCCATTCGGTTTGCCACTCTCGACTCCACCTTGGCGTTGCTGTTCGCCTTCTTCATCAACGCATCGATCCTGATCCTGGCGGCAGCCACGTTCCATAACGGCGGCCACCCCGAGGTGGCCGATATCGGCGACGCCTACCGGCTCTTGACTCCGTTGCTCGGCACCACAGTCGCCAGCACCCTTTTCGCTGTCGCGCTTCTGGCCTCGGGTCAGAACTCGACCATCACCGGCACTTTGGCCGGACAGATCGTCATGGAGGGGTTCCTCAACATCCGGCTGCCCGCCTGGCTCAGGCGGCTCATCACCCGGCTGATCGCCATCGTTCCGGCCGTCATCGTTACCGCAATGTATGGGGAGCATGGGGCCGGAGGGCTCCTCATCCTGAGCCAGGTCGTTCTGAGCCTCCAGCTCTCGTTCGCGGTGGTCCCGCTGGTTTACTTCACCAGCCAACGGAGCAAGATGGGACAGTTCGTGAATAGCCGCGGGTTGGCTGCGTTGTCCTGGCTGGTAGCGAGCGTCATCATGGGTTTGAATGTCTGGCTACTCGTGGGGACGTTTAGGCAGTGGCTGGCGTAAACAGTGAGAGGTGAGAAGTGAGAGGTAAGAGGGACAACTTCCTTCGGGCACCGGTCGTGACGCTCGCACTCCTTCTCACCGCTAACCTCTCACCTCTCTCTTCTCAGGCCATCCAGGACAACAGTTTCCTGATCGAGGAGGCATACAACCAAGAGTCCGGGGTGGTTCAGCACATCGGCAGCTTTGCCCGGTCCTCGACTGGTAACTGGGCTTTCGCCTTCACTCAAGAGTGGCCACTGGGCGGCATCCACCACCAGCTCAGCTACACTATCCCGCTTCAATCCAGCAAGGCCACCGGAACCGGCCTGGGCGATGTGGCTCTAAACTATCGCTACCAGCTGCTGGGTAACCCCGAGGCCCGCACGCTGGTGGCGCCCCGTTTCAGCCTTCTATTGCCTACCGGAGACGACAAGTCGGAACGGGGTACCGGGGGATTGAGTTTCCAGGGGAACCTTCCAGTGACGTTTGTACTCACGCCTCGTATCGTCACCCACTGGAACGCGGGGGCCACCGTGAGTCCGACCGCCACCAATTCCTTGGGTGCCAAGGCGACTACGACCAGCGTCAACCTCGGCGCCAGCGTCATCTGGCTGCTCCAGCCTTATTTCAATCTGATGGTGGAAACCCTCTGGCTTAGAACCGAATCAGTGGTGGGAGAGGGACAGACAGCGGGAGAGGAATTCCTATTCCTGAATCCGGGGGTTCGCTGGGCATTCAACTTGGCGGGAGATCTGCAGATCGTGCCGGGGGTAGCCTATACGATTGGACTGTCCCCCGATTCGAGCGAGGATGCGCTATTCCTCTATCTCAGCTTCGAGCATCCTTTCAAGCGTCAGTAGCCCACTATTCTGCGCAGCTCGGCCAGCCTCTCGTCCCGGGCACCTTTGAGCACGTCGCCCTCACCATCGTAGGCCCGTTCGATCAGGCGAATGAGCTGCTGGTGTTCGTTGGGCGGAAGCTGAAATCCAGTGTCTCCTTCCCACCGGCTCTCCAGCACTCTGAGTATGGCGCTGAGCTGAGCTGTTTGCCGCTCCCCCGCGTCGAGGTAGGCCGTCTGAAAGGGACCTGCGGCGGCCCAGCGCGCCGCCAGCCCCGATGACATCAGGGCATCCACATCCCGCACGTCCAGGACCCCGTCGAGCACCAGCCGAATGCACTCTCGCCACACGGCCACCGCAATCCGCCCGGTCGCGTTGCCGGGAATCTCCCTTCGAAGGACGACCGGGATCCGGCCCAGCCTCCGCAGCCACCCCTTCACATCCTCCAGGCAGGTGGGGTCGGTCAGAGGACCGGGCACCACTTCGACGGCCAGGATCTGCTCGACCGGATCGAGAGCATGAGCCACCAGGAGCCGGCTGGGACGACGCAGCCGGGCACAGAGGTCGGTGGGCGACAAGCCTCCGGTGCTGCAGGTCACGATGGCGGCCATCCGCGCCGCTCGCTCCACCTGCTCCAGGAGCCGCTGCCGGTGGAGCAGGTCGCTGGAGGTTGCGTCGATGATCCAATCCGCCGTCGTCACCGCGTCCAGCAGGCTCCGGCCGAGCCGCGGCTCTTCTAGCCCCGGGTCACGCTCATCCCTGATGGTCGGGATCCCGGAGCCGATGGAATGCCGCTTCCGGGTGGCGATGTCCTCCTCGCCGGTATGCAACTGTGCGGCGTCGGGATCGTAGATGGTCAGCGGCCAGCCCGCTCCGGCCACGAGCGTGGCCCAACCTCGACCCGTTTCGCTCATGCCCAGGATGGCAACCTTCGGTTGGCTCTGACCTGCCATGAAAGCTCCTTCGGTGAAGTCACGGCCGGTCCGGCACCCGGCACCACTACTTTAACACCGTGGCCCCGTGTTGACCTGCCCCTCTAGAGGTGGTGGAGACGAATCGATGAGAATTCCCTGGCGTCTGTTATGGCGCCAATTCCCATTTCTCCTGGCGTTGGGTGCGCGAGTGCTGGCGGCTCAGCTCCCCCAAGTGGCGGTCGAGCGCCAACTCGCCCGGGAGTTGGACCTCTCGGTTGGCGACACGGTTCGCCTGGGCCCCACACCGGATTCGGCTACCGCGCTCGTGATCGTCGGAGCCGTCTACGAGCCTCGGCCTGACCCGGCCGAGATTGCGAAACGGGAGCGTCATCTCCGGATGCACCTCCCCGATCTGGCCCGTCTGCTGGGCACTCCGGATCGGGTCGACCGCTTCGGCCTCGGCCTCGCTCCCGAGGCATCGCCCGACACGGCCGCAGCGCGGCTTAACCGCGGAGCTTTCGGATACCGTGCCTATACCTCGCAGGCAATCGCCTCAGAGTCCTCCCAAACCTTCACCGTGGTGAGCCGCTTTCACCGCGCGATCGCGGTGATCACCATCGTCGCTGGGGCCGTGTTCCTGCTCTGCATCATGTTGCTCAAGGTCGAAGAGCGCCGGCTCGATGCCGCGGTCATGCGCTTCGTCGGTATGCGCCGCCGGACGGTGTTTGTAGCCCTTCTGCTCGAGGCGGCACTGATCGCGGCAGTAGGATCGGCGGTCGGCACCGGCCTGGCGTATGCTGCGGGCGCCGCTACAAATACCTATTATCGGCACTTCTTCGACACCTCTCTAACCTTCTCGCTCATCACGCCGGGCATTGTCCTCTTCAGCGTCGTGCTCGCCCTGGCTCTCGGAGCCATCGCCGGCGCTTTGGCAGCCTGGAGACTGGTCTATACCCGCCCGATGGTGCTCTGGGGGAGGGGATGACGGGACTCAGTTGGAGCCTCCGGAGTCTGGGACGGCATCGTCTCCGGACCGGACTCTCGATCCTTGGCATCGCGATCTCGGCAGCAATGCTGCTGGACATGGTGATGCTGAGCGGTGGGATCGAGAAATCATTTGCCCAGCTTTTGTTGGCGCGAGGGTACCAGATCCGGCTCACTCCCAAGGGAACCCTCCCATTCGATACTGAGGCCACTCTGTCGGGAGTGGGGGGGATCCTTCGAGCCTTGCGAGGCAATCCCGCCATCGAGAAGGCGGGTGCGGTTCTGGGCAGTTCACTCTACGGCCGCCGAGGAGACTCGCTGGTCACCCTGTTCGGATATGGCATTGAGCCCGGATCACAGGCCCTGTACCAGCTGGAGGCGGGCCGAGACCTCTCATCGGACGACACCCTTGGCGTGCTCCTCAGTGCTCCAGCGGCGCGCCTGCTCGGGGGTGGAGTGGGGGACACCGTGGAGCTAGTTGGCCGGCTCGATCCTCAGGTCGTCACCGAGGCGGTGACCAGGAAGCTAAACGTTCGCGGGATGGTGCGGTGGGTATACGACTACAAGGGGCAACCCTCGGTTGGAACCGTGCTGCCGACCATGCAGACTCTCTCCGGCCACAGGGAGGGCGACCCGGCCTCGCTCATCATGGTAAAGGTGCGGGATGACACGGCGGTCTCGACCATCGCGGCACAGCTGCGTGATTCGTTTCCCAAGGTCGAGGTCAGCAGCGTGGCCGACCTGGTTAAGTACTTCAAGCAGCGGCTGGTCTATTTCCGCCAGCTTTCGTACATCCTGGGAACCATGAGCCTGATCGTCACGGTGCTCCTGGTGACCACTCTGCTCACCATCACCGTCAACGAGCGATTGGGCGAGATCGCCACCCTGCGTGCCATCGGAATCAGCCGGGCAACGGTGCTATGTGAGGTGCTCATCGAAGGAATGACGCTCACCCTGGTGGGCTCCGGGCTCGGTATCCTGCTTGGCTTGGCCACCGCTCGATATCTCGACAGCATCCTGACCAGCTTCCCGGGGCTTCCGGCAGCCTTCTCCTTCTTCGTTCCCCGGCGCGAGACCCTCACAACCGCCGGACTGATTCTGGCCCTCACCGGGTCTCTGGCCGGACTCTACCCGGCATGGCTCGCCGCCCGCGCCCCCATCGCCGCTACTCTCCGTGCCGAGGCGACGTGAGCAGGGTTCTCCTGGCGCGAAATCTGTCCAAGGATTACCCCATGAATGGGGAGGCAGTGCATGCGCTCAGAGATGTTTCGCTCGAGGTCCACACCGCTGAGTACGTGGCAATCGCGGGGCCATCAGGCAGCGGAAAATCCACTCTGCTGCAGCTGATCGGGGGGATCGACACCCCATCCTCGGGCCACGTTGAGATCCTCGACACCTCGCTGGACACGCTTTCGGATCGCGTGCTCACCCGGTTGCGGCTCACCCGGCTGGGCTTCGTGTTTCAGCGCTTCCATCTCCTGCCGGTGCTGACGGCAAAGGAAAATGTGGAGTTGCCGATGGCCGAGGCAGGCATGCCGCGCCGGGCAAGACAAGAGCGCGCCCTGGAGCTCCTCGACTACGTCGGCCTGGGGCACCGGGCGGGGCACCGGGCCACCCAGCTGTCGGGCGGCGAGATGCAGAGAGTAGCCATCGCGCGGGCGCTGGCCAACCGACCAGCGCTCCTGCTGGCCGACGAGCCGACTGGCGAGCTGGACGCGGCCACCGGCGAGGAGATTTTGAATCTCTTTCGTCAGATCAACACTGACGGCACCACTCTGGTCGTGATTACGCACGACGAACGTTTGGCCGCTCAGGCGGGGCGCGTCATTCACATGCTCGACGGCCGCATTCAGTCCCATCCGTGATCACCACCCTGGCGTTCCGTCATCTGCTCGTGCGGAAGCTCCGCTCGCTCTTCTTGCTGCTCGGTTTCTCCCTGGGCGTGGGGGTCATGATCGTCCTGCTTTCAGTCGGCCAGGCGATGCTGGAGCAGTCCCGGGACATCTCGCTGATCGGGGGCGGCGAAGTGACCGTACTGCCCCAAGGCATCGATGTCGAGGCCATGCGTACCGGCGGAGTGAGCGGCATGTTCTTCGGCATCGATCGGGCGCGCTTGCTGACGCGACAGATTTTGGGGGGACCCCGGCATCGGGACTTTATCCGGACGGTGTCGCCTGCGATCGAGGGCAAGCTGCTCTACCTCCGAACCAGCACGCGTCTCGTCCCGGTGCGAGCCGGCGGCGAAGTGCCGAGCCGAGCCCGCGAAGTAGGGTCCGGCCTGCAGGTGCTCTCCGGTCAGTGGGACGATTCGCCGGAGGATTCGAGCTACATCAGTCCCACTCGGCAGGAGCTCTACGACGAGCTCGACCGGTTTCATCTCCCGTTACGGCCCGATTCCTCCTGGGGGGAGTGGCACTACTTCAATCTGGTGACATCCCCGAGTGAATGGTGGTACATCACCTACCTGATCGGAGGCGATGTCCTGGGTAAGAATTGGGGTGGCCAGCTCATCGTCACCCACCGCCGTCCCGACGGGGAATACGACCGGTTCCTGGCCCCGGCGCCACCCCGCCAGGTTGCCTTCGATACTGCTGGTGCCGACGTCACTATAGGCGAGAGCTTTGTGAGCCAGCGGAACGGTGTCTACCGCCTGCACGGGCGGGCCTCCGGCACCACGGGGCGCCTGCTGTTTGACCTTAACCTCGACCCGGCTCCGAATCGCTACTTCCCCCCGGTCGAGCTGCGAGACAACGGCCTCAGGTCGGGCTATGTAGTGCCGGGACTGGTGGCCGCTGCCACTGGCAAGATTTGCGTGGGCTCGCGTTGCCGCTCGTTTGCGGACGCTCCCGCATACCACGATCACAACTGGGGCGTGTGGCGGGACATCACCTGGGAATGGGGTGCTGCGCGGGGAGACAGCCTGAGTCTTCTGTACGGGGGAGTGTACGGTTCTTCTGCCCGCTCCCCCTTCTTTCTGAGCGTGTTGGACTCGCTCGGGGTAAAGCAGGTTCTTCGCTTCAACCGGATCGATTACCAGGGGAAACGGGAAACCTCAGGAGGAGTCCGGGCCAAGGCACCGGCCCGGTTCAGCCTGGCCGCCACTCGGGAGAGCGACACGCTACGCCTTGAGGTGCATGTTGGCGACGCACTCGGCACCCGGATGAGTGCTGGTGGATTCCGCCGGGTTTTTCTCCAGATGCGTGGTCGCTTTTCGCTCCGAGGCCGGCTTCTGGGACGGACGTTGGCCGACTCCGGCACCGGGTTTTTCGAAACCTACGTTTTACCTTGAAGCGCCGCATCCTCGGCGGCGTACTCGGCAGGACCGGGGTCTCCTGTCTCGGGAGGATGTGCCCGTTCCCAATCAATCGTCCGACGCAGTCCCTCGTCATTCGGTACCGACTCACCAAATCCCAGTTCCCGGCGAACGCGGCGCGTGTCTACAACGAGATCCTGTCGTGGCTGATAGGGCGCCCGAAGATGCGCAGGCAGGCGCTCGGAGCTGAGTGACGCTACGGTGCCGCTCCAGCCGGCCACCTCCCCGAGCTTCCGGATTCGCTCCGCCACCGTGGGTACCGCTGCCTCGCCGATGTTGTACACCTTACCCGCCGCCCGCTCGTCCGCTACAGCCAATGCGATTGCCTGGGCGACGTCTTCCACGTAGCCGTGGGTCCAGCGCCAGCTCGCCTGAGACTCCTCCAGGAGAATCACCGGCCTGCGGTCGTCCATTCGCTTGATGAAGGGACGGAAACGGTGGTAGGGGTCGCCCGGCCCGTACACCGCCGGAAGCCGCAACACAGTCGCGGGAAGCCGGCTGCCAAGGACCGCACGCTCGGCCAGAATTTTCTCGTAATGATAGGTCCAGTCGGAGGGCCCCGGCGCCGTGTGCCGATAGGGAAATAAAGCTTCGCGGAGGGGTGCGTTTTCGTCGATGGGGACCGGTTCAGCAGGACCCGGTTCGGTTCCGAGCAGTCGGCCGTAGGCTCGGTAGACGTCGCCGCTGCTGAGAGCAACCAGCCGGCGAGCCACTCCGATGAAACGGGCGACCGCGGCACGGGCATCGTCCTCACCAACCGGGAACATGTGGAGGACGACGTCGGGAGGGGGGTCGCTCAGGCTGGATGGAAAGTGGAGAACCGGTATTGAAGCACGGGAGCTGTGGATGTGCCGGACCGCCGGGGGGAGCTGGGGCTCGTGGAGGCCGCGATGATAGACCGTGACCTCGTGACCTTGTCCGTGTAGCGCGGTCACGACGTGCGGGCCGATAAAGTTGGTCCCACCGATGACCAGAACCCGCATGCGCCCTACCTCACGAGCGCTAGAGCCCGAGCCTCAGGGTCAACCCCGCCGAGCCGTAGCGAAACGCTCCACTGGTTGAGCTGACGGCGCTGTTGGTGATCAATCCGTACAGCTCGACCCGGTTACCGTCTCCCCAGCGAGGTCCGACCCGTCCCTCCAGATGCCACTCACTCTGGGCCACACCCCCGCTTCCCACCTGCTGAGCGCCCAGCCCTCCGCTGAGACCGGCTCCCCACGCCTTGCTCTCGAGGTTGTAGCCGGCATTTCCCTCGAGGACCCAGAATTGATCGGGAGAAAAATAACCAATTCCTCGCTGCTCATAGCTCATGGTGCGGCCGAACGCGCCGACGAAGAATCGTCGCTGGATCTGCTGGGTGAGCCCGGCCGAGCCACCGGTGCGGTGGTTCCCGTCGCTGAGCCACGCCGCTCCGCCACCTCCGTAGAGGGTCAGGGCCGGCAATGGCTTGACGTCGATGCCTGCGTCGAGAGACTCGAGGTCTAGGCCGCGCTCGATGAGAGCTGCTGTCTCGTCGAACGGCGAGCGGGAGTAGGAGAGGCTCAGGCCCATGGCAGGCACCGGGCGATAGCCCACGCGACCCCGGTACGTCGCGGAGGTGCGAGGAGGGGCGACATCTGGCTCGAGCCTTCGCGCACCTCCGGCTCCAGAGACCCGGAAATGCCCCAACACGAGTGAGAGGCCGGCTTCTCCGCCGACCCGTCTGGCCTGTCGCAGCGGGTCACTGGCCTGCAAGCCGTTCACCGATCCGAAGCTGCTGACCTCACTCCCCAATGGAGCCGAGGCAGTGAGAGTCTGCCCGTAACTCGTGTTGTCATCCGAATCGTTGCTCCAGCTTGCCACGGTTTCGACCGAAGAGCGCGTGCTCGCGCGCGCCAACCGGCGCAGTTCGCGGCCCGCCTTGTGGGTTGAGTCTAGAGCCAGCGCGTATTTCGCCTGGCGGCCCGCGGCTCCCTCCCGCCCCTCCCACAAATACACGTAGCCCAGCCCGACCCGCGCATCGACGTCCCGTGAGTCCCGGGACAGGATGGCCCCGTATTGCCGCTCGGCCTCGGGCAGGTTCCCCTTCCATCCTCGCACCTGGGCGCTGCCAAGGAGGGCGTCACGGTCGACTGAGTCTTTGGCGAGGAGGGTGCGGTAGGCTGCTAGCGCCTCGTCCAGTCGGCCGGCCCAGGAGAGCGCGCGTGCGCGATCCAGTTTGGCTTGCCGGAGGTCAGGTTGATCGGAGAGGAGACTGTCGTACCGGACCAGCGCGTCATCGTACTGCTTATTCCAGGCCATCACCCTTGCCTGGATCAACCGCGCGTCCACGTCGGTGGGCGCGGCCGCACGAGCGCGAGCCAGGTGCGCCAACGATGAGTCGAGCTTGCCTTCCCAGGAGAGCAATATCCCCAACCGGAGGTTGGCGCGGGCCGAGCTTGGGTTTGTCGCGAGAACCTGCTGGTATCCTGCGCGCGCGGCCGGATAGCGACCTGCTGCCCAGGCCTGGTCGGCCTCTCGCTGCTGGGCGCGGAGAGGGCTGAGACTGCCGACGAGCAGACTGCCAAGCAGAAGCCCGCGTCTCCAACACTCTGGGCGCGTTTTGCACGGGCGGTGGAAGACCACCCGCTCAGCAGCCCCGTCCAAGCTGTGCAATGTGGTATCCATCAATGAGTTGCTCGCCCAACTTGGGGAGGTGATGAGGGGAACGGAAGTTGCCTTGCAAGTTTGGAGCCCGCCCCCGGCACCCGATCACCCAATCCAACTGTTGTTGGAGGCAGTCACGGCATGGCACCTGTGCTCGCCTTGGAGCCACTGAGAAATGGCGTGCTGGCACTGGCGGCGGCTGTCCTCTTGCTTGCCTTGTTTCTCCTGGTCCAGCGTGGCCTCGGAGCATTGGCCCGCTTCCGGACTAATCGGCGGGAGCCGATTCTCACCCGGCTCGTCTTCGGCGCGCTGCAAGACTCCCCGGTGAACGCTACTCAATTTCAGAAGCTGGGCCGCCGCGACCGCAAACTGGTACGATCGATTCTGTTGGGGCTGGCGCTGGATCTGCGGGGTGATAGCGGAGAAGCGATCTCGGAGATCTATCGCCAGCTGGGCTTCATCACCAAAGACCTCGCCCGGCTCAGGTCCTGGCGAGCGACTACCCGAGCGAACGCGGCTGCGGATCTGGGACTGGTCCACTGCTCCGAATCTACGCCGGCTCTCTTGCACGCCCTGGACGATCGCGACATGCGCGTACGCCAGGCGGCGGTGTGGGCAATCGGACAAGTGGGCAGACGGGCCACCCTCGCAGGCCTGGTTCGCCTCTTGGGAGACCAGAACCTTGTCGTGGCGCACCGGGCTCAGGAAGTCCTGGCTGAGCGCGGCAGCGAGGTGGCGGATGCCATCCTGGCCTACGCCGGAAACACTTCGAGTCGCCCCGGCCGGCTGGCAGCGACGGAGTTGATCGGCTGGCTGAGAATAGGCGCTGGAGCAAAACTATTGCTGGGATTCATGAGTGACCTGGATCCTGAGGTGCGGGTCAAGAGCGTCAAGGCTGCCGCGGCCATCGGCGATCCGGTGTTTCTGGAGACCTTTCAGAGCCGGCTGGAGGATTCCAGCTGGCCGGTTCGTTGCCAGGCGGCGAGGGGTCTCAGCCTCTTTGGCAGTCCAGCGTTGGTTCCGCGGCTTTCGAATGCGCTGCGCGATCAGCAGTGGTGGGTGCGCTTCTATGCAGCGACTGCCCTGGCCGAAGTCGGGCCAGCCGGCGAAGCGGCCCTCACCGGAGCTCTACAGGATCCTGAGCCATCGGTTCGGGAGATGGCGCGGTATCTCCTCGAGCGCGGCAATGCCGTGCCGGCTCTGCCATGATCTGGCCCAGCGTCCCCGCTATCCTGGGCTGGTATGCCAGCTTCATTCTCCTGTTCTTTTTCTCGATCAACTCCTATTACCTGATTCTGACGATCGCCGGGTTCTGGCGGACGCTTCGGGTCTTCCAGGAAGTCCGCCGCCCGGACCAGCGCCGGCTGCTCCGGTCGCCGCTGACGCCACCGGTGTCGGTCCTCGCGCCAGCCTTCAACGAAGAAGCGAATGTGGTCGAGAACGTGCGCTCGCTGCTTATGCTCGACTATCCGCTCTTCGAGGTGGTGCTGGTGAACGACGGATCGAGGGACCGGACCCTGGGGCGGCTGGTGGACGCCTTCGACCTTCGGCGCAGCGCCCGCAGCTTCGAGCGTGCTCTACCCTGTAAACCGATCCGCGGCATCTACGAGTCCCCTACCTATCCCAACCTGGTCGTGGTGGACAAACAGAACGGGGGAAAGGCGGACGCACTGAATGCCGGTCTGAATCTCAGTCTTTATCCGCTCTTCTGTGCCATTGACGCCGACTCGATTCTGGAGCCCGACGCCCTGCTGCGACTGGTGCGGCCCTTTGTCGACGCGCCCGGCGTCACCATTGCGGCTGGAGGGGTGGTGCGAGTGGCCAACGGCTGTGACATCCGCGGCGGTCGGGTCCATGCGGTCCGCCTTCCCCGGCGGCCGTTACCCCTGATCCAGATCGTGGAATATCTCCGCGCGTTTCTGTTCGGCCGCATGGGATGGAGCACGGGGAACACATTGCTGGTCATCTCCGGTGCCTTCGGACTCTTTGAGAAACGGGCAGTAGTGCTCGCTGGTGGCTATGCCACCGATTCTGTCGGCGAGGACATGGAGCTGGTGGTGCGCATGCATCGCCAAAGGCGGGAGCAGCGGCAGCCCTACCGGATCGGCTTCGTCCCAGACCCCATCTGCTGGACCGAAGTGCCGGTGAGCTTTCGGGTCCTCCGCCGCCAACGCACCCGCTGGCAGCGGGGACTCATCGACACTCTCGTGCGCCACCGGGCCATGATCGGCCGGCCTCGTTATGGCAGCGTGGGTATGATCTCGCTCCCCGGGTTCTTCATGTTCGAGATGTTGAGCCCGCTGGTCGAGTTCTCGGGGTATCTGCTCCTGCCAATTCTCTGGGCCATGGGGCTGCTGAATCCGGCGGTTGCGTACACCTTCTTCCTGCTGGCGATCATGTACACCGTTCTGGTCTCGGCCCTGGCGGTGCTGCTGGAGGATATCGCCTTCCGCCGTTATGCCAGCGTCCTCGATCTCGGCCGACTCCTGGTCGGTGCGGTATTGGAGAACTTCGGCTTTCGGCAGCTCACCGTATGGTGGCGGGTCCGGGCCTTCTGGGAGTATCTGCGAGGCGATCTCTCCTGGGGCGCGATGGAGCGAAGGGGAGTGAGCGCCACGACATGACCTGGGCCCTTCGCACTCAGACCAGTCCCCAGAGCGGAGCGGCTCTCATCGCTGCCGCATCGGGTGCCAGTGTGGCGGCGCTCGGAGGGTTGGTCGTGGCCGGCTGGCTCACCGTCGCGGTAGCGCTGATCCAGGTCCTGCCCGGCTTCCCTCCAATGCAGTACAACACCGCACTCGGGTTCATGATCTCCGGGGCCGCTTTGTTGGCCGCGGTTCTCGAGCTCCGCCGCCCGACCGCACTTTTGGGCGGGTTGGCGGCCATGATCGGCCTGGCAACGCTAGGTGAATTTCTCTTCCGGGCCGACCTGGGCATCGACGACCTGCTGGTCGAGACCTACGTTCTGACTGGCGTCTCCAACCCGGGGCGGATGCCGCCCAACACTGCAGTGGCCATGGCCCTCGTGGGGACTGCGCTTCTATGTCTCAGTTATCCCTCGGCGTCGCGCGCCCGGCACTTTTACCCAGCACTCCTGGGCTCCATCGTCATCGCGCTCGGCACCGCAGCGCTGGTCGGCTACGCGGCGGATATTCCGGGGGCCTATGGGTGGGGTCACTTCAATCGGATGGCGATCCACTCCGCCTTCGGTTTCATCTTGGTCGGTGGAGGCATCGTCGGCCTGGCATGGAATGCCGCCAGAGGGCAGTCCGCCGAAGCACCGCCTTGGCTGCCCGCGCTTGCTGCGGTCGCGGTGATTACAGTAACAGTGTGCATGTGGTATGCCCTGGGCGGAGCCCCGCCGGTTGATCTGGATCCTCCCCCCGCGCCGCCGGCAGGGGAGCACGCGCTACCCAACATCACCCTCGCCGCAGGGCTACTGAGCGCCCTGTTACTGGCGTGGTCGGTGCGAGCGGGCCAAACCTCCCGTCGCCATGCTCGCTCGCTGGAGGTGACGAACCGAGCCTTGAATGAAGAGATCCAGGTCCGTGCCCGGATGGAGGAAACTCTCCAGCAGCTCGCTGCCATCGTCGAATTCTCCGATGACGCCATTCTCGCGACCGACCCGGAGGGATTGATCCTGACCTGGAATCCGGGAGCGGAGCGACTCTACGGGTACACCCGAGAGGAAGTCTTGGGCAAGCACGTCTCGCTGCTACACGCCCGAAAGGAGCTCGAGACCGCCTTGATCGAGAAGCTGGGGAAGGGAGACCGGGTCAGTCAGCTGGAAACGGTCAAGCTGACTAAGGACGGACGAGAAATCGATGTCTCGCTTACCATTTCCCCCATTCTCGACCGTAAGCGTCGGCTAATAGGGGCATCGAGAATTGCGAGGAATATTACTGAGCGCAAACAGCTCGACCGGATGAAGGACGAGTTCGTGGGAACCGTATCGCATGAGCTTCGGACTCCGCTCACCGCCATCAAAGGGTTCATCGAGCTGGTCCTGGACGGCGACGCCGGCCCGGTGGCGGACACGCAGCGCGAGTTTCTGGAGGTCGCCGCCCGCAACGCGGACCGCTTGGCATCTGTGATCAACGACATCCTCGACGTCAGCCGCATCGAGTCTCAAGGCCTCGAGATCCGGCTCGAGTCAACTGACCTGGTCGCGGTGCTGGAGGATGTGGCGTCCACCTTCCGACTCATGGCCCACAACAAGGGACTCACCCTGCAGCATGAAGTCGCCAACCTTCCCAAGGTGATGGGAGACGCCCCTCGGCTGGTTCAGGTTTTCAGCAACCTGCTCTCCAACGCGATCAAGTACACCCCCAAGGGTGACGTTGGTGTTCGGGCGGTGGCAACCAGCGACCGGGTTGAAGTCGTAGTGCACGACTCCGGTATCGGGCTCACGAAGGAAGAGCAGGCGCAGCTCTTCACCAAGTTCTTCCGTGGCCGGGATCCGGTGGTGACGGATTCGGGCGGAACCGGACTGGGACTGGTCATCGCGAAAGCGATTGTCGAGAAGCATCAGGGGACCATCGACGTGGACAGCAAGCCGGGGGAAGGCACCCGCTTTCGCGTCATTCTTCCGGTGGCGGCTCCGGCTTCGGCCGGGCCCGCCGCCTAGGGGGAGGAATGGCGAAGATCTTGGTTGCGGAAGACGAGAAGCAGATCGCCGACATGATCTCCTTCAAGCTGACCAATGCTGGACACCAGGTGCTTCGCGCCCCCGACGGAGAGCAGGCCATGACTTCCGCCAAGCGCGAGATGCCGGATCTGATCCTGCTCGATGTGATGATGCCGGGATTGGGCGGGATCGAAGTCTTACGCCGGCTCAAGAATGATCCAGCGCTCCGATCAGTTCCGGTGATCATGGTGACCGCTAAGGGTCACGAGCGCGACGTGCTCAGCGGCCTGCGGGGCGGAGCCACCGACTACATCGTGAAGCCCTTCAGTTTGAAGGAGCTCTCGGCCCGGGTCGAGCTCGCTCTCCGGAAGGAGCCGCCCGCCACAGCGTCTTGAGACTGTCGTACACCGGCTTGAGCCGGGCATGCGATCGCGGCTGGGTCCAGCCGGTCCAGCGCCAACCGGTAAAGTCCCCTACTCGCCAGGTCCCTTTCCCCAGAGCAGGCAGCGCTCCCACCGTCGTCGGCTTGGAAGCCTTCCGGTAGAGCAGGACTCCCACATGAAAGTCCGCCGCCGGCACCGTGCCAAAATCGCCCTCCTCGTTAGGGTCGGAGAGCAAGGTCCGGGTAGATGGATCAGTCACGTTCAGCAGGTCCCATGGAAGCCGAAGCTCGAGCAGGCCGGCCTTCTCGTCGAGGTACCAGTCGGCCAGGCTGGAGATTGCCTCGGTGGCATGCAATAACCTGCCCCTGTCGTACCCACTGGCCGGGAAGAAGGTACCGTCCCGCCCGAAGCGCGCCCGGTTGGTGATGACGAAGAGTGAATCGAACCGCCCGTCGTCCCGGTCCCGGGTCATCACCGGCCGCTGGTAGAACTGCCCCCGATCATCGCCGGTGGCGGGATCCAAACGCGACGCGTGGCGATTATAGTCGGGAGTCACCAGCATTCGGCCACCCTTGGGATCGGGAAGGTCGACCAGGAACTCGAAGCCGAGCTCGCTGTGCACACCGGTCCGAGGGAGTCGGTGCTGCCCCACCAGCGGTTGGTAGGTATCGATGGCGAGCTGGATGCCCTGGTTGTTCCAGGGAAATGGGCCCGGCGGAAACTCCACCGCGAGATAGACAAATGATTCATCGGCGCCGGCCCGCAGGCGGCGGGGGCCAGGGCCTTCCACCCCCGAAGCACCCTGTAGCAAGGCGAGACTACGCCAGCGAGCCGGATCTTCACCCAGAGTCGGCGTGGTTCCGGAGTCGCCCGCGTACTGCCCCAGAATTCCATAGTTCTGCTCGGCGTCCATGACGTTGTGCCAGAGCCGGGTGTTGTCTAACGGAATCTCGTAATCGATCACCACCCAATTCTTCTTAAACCACTCATCCAGCCAGGCAAACAGGATCGAGCCCGCGGCACCTGATTCCCGGATCTCGCGAGTGAGCCGCGCGTCGATCGCCGCCATGGACCGCTCATCGTGACCGCCGTGGCCCCAACCCAGCGGATGGAGATGGGCATTCCCCCGGCTCGATGGTACTCCGTACTCGGAGATGAGCGTGGGAATGGCGGTGTGGTGCGCCACCAAGGCTCGTAGGTAGCCGAAGTAGTTGGATGGTCCCTCTGATGAACGCGCGTGGCGGTACCCCGGATCCAGCAGCATGAAGTCAGGGTAATAGGGATAGGCGTGATAGCTCGCAAACCATCCGGCGGGATTGGCCGGGGTGGGCTCGACCAGATTGGCATCCAGTCCGATGGCGTCGTTCTCGAACTCCAGCTTCTTGGCATCGGTGACTCGGCCAGAGCGCCGGCGCCAGTACGCTTCTTCCAGGGTGGTGGATTCGGTTGGATGGGTGAGTGGATCCAGGGTCGGCCAGTTGGTGTACGCGATCGGCCGGAGCGCATTGTAAGTGTCCGCTTCATATCCGAGCATCAGATCGCACTGTTGGGCCAGCCAGAGATCCATGGCCGGGCCCTCGCGAACCCGGAGATAGCGCCCTTCGAAGGTCTTTCTCCCGGCATTGGCCGCGTCATACGCCTTTACCGCGAACGGCTCCCACTCCCGGCCGATGATGTAGCCCAACACCCAGCGGGAAACGTCGGCGTCGTAGTACCCGGAGGCGTGCCCCGGCCGCCGCAAAATTGTCGCCGCTCCGTGGAGCAGGTCCACAACTCGGCGCATCTCGGTCTGGAAATCACTTTTCCAGGCCGGATCGTCGAAGTTGTCGCCGGGCGGCAGCTCGGTCCATACGCCATGTATCAGCCAGAGGGCTCGGTCAGGGTGCGACAGGTTCCAACCGCGGAGAGCTCGATAAAACGAAGGCGGCAGAATGGTATACAGCCGGAGCGTGTTCGCGTTCATCGCGGCCAGCGTGTCGAGCCACCCGGCGTAGACGCCTGAATCGGTGGGGAACCCCGAGGGGTACCTGCCGGGCAGGGCGACACCCAGGTTCACTCCCTGGATATAAAATGGCCGCCATCCCTGGGCGGTCGAAATCTCGAAGCGCTGGCCCCGGGTTCGGGCTACCAACTGGAGGGTTGCCGGCCGCCGTCTCGGTTGGGGGGAGGGGCGGTTCCAATCCGGCGAGATTTGATCCAGAAACGAGCGCAGCTCCGGGTTGTTGGGTGCCAACTGCAGAGCTCTCCGGCCGGCGGCCACGGCAGCACCGACATCTCCTAGCCGATAAGCGCTGTGGGCTCGTCCCTCCCAGGCGTCGGAATTGGTGGAGCTCCGCGCCAGAACACCGCGGAAGAGTGAGTCAGCTCGGACGACCTGGCCTAAGCGAAGTTGGGTCAGGCCGAGTCCTACTCCGGCGTCGAGATTCTGGGGGCAGAGGCGATGGGCCTGCTCGAACCTGTCATTGGCTTCCGTGATAGAGCCCGAGCGGTACGCCTTCCAGCCGCCCTCCATAGTCGAGTCGGCTGCCGGAGAGCAGCGCGTCTGAGCCGGGAGCACCCCGGCCGAGAGCAGGAACAGTCCAGCCACCAGAACGGCGCGAGCCGGATGCCTAGGGGGTATGTTCAATTGCATGGCGACTGAGCAATCTACTGGGACCATCCGGGACTTGGGCCGCTCGCTGATCGATACCTTCGGCCAGGGTTGGTCGAGAGGCAATGTTGATCTTCTGATGTCGGTTTATGGAACGGAGGTTGTCTTTATCGAGACCCCGTTCTCTCAGCCACTGCGGGGCACCGACGCGGTGCGAGCCTATTGGGCCGAGGTTCCCTACAACCAGTCGGAGATCAGCTTCAGCTCCGGGGAGATCTACGGGGCAGGGCCCTGGTTTTCCACCGAGTTCAAGTGCGTGTTTCGGCGGCGCCGGACCGGTGAGTGGGTCGAGGCCCGGGGCGCCATCTTTTGTGAGACCGAGGGTGAGCGTATCACCGAAATGCGAATGTATTGGCACCGCTGGAACGGGGGTCGGGAGACCAGTAAGCCTTGAGTGACCTCAAAGGGCTGTCCTATCCGGCACTTCGGGTGGCTTAAAGGGGACGTTTTCGACTCCTCGCGCATTTATAAGTCATGAGGTGACAAGCCCCTACGTCGTGGCACGCGGTTCGCACAGTTTTTCCGCAATGGCTAATCTCGTATCCCCGTACCCACACGTAGCTTCCAGCTGCAACCCAGGTCGTTGGGAGGTGCTATGATCGCCGCGCTGCTCCTTCCCCTGTTCATTGCCGGTGGGCCGGCTCCCGCCCAGCCGGCGGCCACGTCGCACGACGACCCGCCGATTCAGCTCTGGATCAGCAACGACCGCCGTTTCTTGCCCGGGGAAAGCGCCAGAGTGGAGGTCCGTACCAAGGACGATGGCTACCTCATCGTTTTCCATGTAGATCCGGATGGATACCTGCGGGTGCTGTTCCCGCTGGACCCCGACAAAGACAGCTTTATCCGTGGCGGCAAGAAGTACGAGGTGCGCGGCCGGGGCGGCCGTGAGGCATTCGAGGCAGACGGCAAAGGCCGTGGCACCGTCTACGCAGCGGTTGCACGGGAGCCCTTCCGTTTCGAAGGCTTCGTGCTGGACGGCCATTGGGATTACCGCGCACTCGCTCCTTCCCGCTTGTCCACCAATCCGGAGGCCGAGCTCAACGAGCTGGTCCGCCGCATGGCGCAGGGAAACTTTGACTACGACATCCTCAGTTACGAGGTCGTGGAGCGAGTAGTATACGCCTCGGACTACACCACCGGGTATTACGGCTCAGTGTACTCTAACCCGTGGTGCTACGGCTATTCCTGCGGCCACTCGTACTATGGCTCGCCTTTCAGCCTGTCGGTCGGATTGTTTTTCGGGGGGCCCTATCGGCGCTACTACTACGATCCGTACTTCTACGCCTATGATCCGTTCTACAATCCGTTCTATTACGATCCCTACTATTACGCGCCGGTTTATCACCCGGGCTACTACTACCGACCCTATTACAACTATCCCCACCGGAATCGCTTCGACGACAACTCCTGGTATCGGGGACGGAATAGCCCCGATACGCCTTACCGGTTCCGTGGCGCCGACGGCAGTCCCCTTTATAGGGACCGGAATGTGGTTCGTCAGGCGGTGAATACGGTGTACTTACCACCGATTTCCCGAGTCCGGGAACCCGCCAGCGCCAGTCCTGTCCGTCGGCTTGCCGAGTCGCGGAGACAGGAGCTACAAACCCAGGAGCCCCGTGACGGAGGGGCGCAAAGGAGCGTGGTCGATAACGCGCGCCGGGCGCTGGACCGGCCTATCGAAGCCCATCGTGCCCGGCCGACAGAGCCTAGTCGCTCGTCGGGCGAGCCCAGGCTGGTACGCCGGGAGGTCGAAGCCCGACCGCCGCGGGAAGCAGCGCCGGCACGGGATGAGGGGCAGAGAGAGCAGCCTAGAACTGTCGAACGGCCCCGGGAGGAGCCCCGACAGGTCGAACGCCCCCGAGAGCAGTCCCGGCCGGTGGAGCGTGTCCGGGAAGAGCGCCAAGTCGAGCGTTCAGCCCCGGCTCAGGAGCGCGGAGGCGAGCGCTCCAGGTCAGATGACGGCGGAAGGCGGCACCGCTAGCTACCAGATCTGCGCCCGGTCCTTCTCCAGGCGCACCATCGGGTCTCCCGGCTGGCATCCGAAGGCCTCAGCAAAAGCGGGAATGTTGGACAGAGGGCCGATGGTTCGGAACACTGGAGGAGCGTGAGAGTCGACGGGTCACGATAGGGTGCTGCGAGCCCTACGGCTCCCGAGGTTCCTGGTTTCGCCGCGCATAATCCAGCCCCCATTCCATGATCTCCGCGCTGCGAAGGCCCACTCGCATGGCCTGATCCACCGCATCCTGTTCCTCCATGTCGTGATCCAGAATGAAGTATGGAATCAAGGCGCCGCCCACTCGGTTTCCGCTGCCGCAATGAAAGAAGACCGTCTTATCGCCGGCCTCGCGCAGCACGGTCAGGATTCGCTCCAAGGTGGCATCATCGAGCGAGCCGGCGCGAACCGGAATATTCACATATTCCATCCCCAACTGGCGAACGAGGTCTGGCTCGTCCACCATCCGAGGCTCCATCGGGTCTCTGATGTCGAGCACAATTGCACCGCCCGCACTCTTCAGGGCGCGCAGCTGGGCGGCATTCGGCTGTCCGCCGGTGATCACGGTGGGGAGGATCTGGCAGGCGTTGGTGACCTCGCTGAGCGCCTGAAAGGCTTGAGACATGCCGTAAAGTAAAAAGTGAGGGGTGAGAGCTAAGAGGCTAACGAGTAGGCTGATCTGGACGGTACACGATCACCCGGGCGCGCTCGAGAGTGATCAATCCTCCGCCGATCATCTCGTCGAGCTCGGGAAGAATCGCCTGAATCTTCTCTTCGGTATCGACGCACTCCACCACCAACGGCAGGTCGAGTGAAAGACGAAGGACCTTCTCGGTGTGAATTCCGGCACTGGCTCCGAAGCCCATTATCCCTCGAAATACGGTCGCGCCGGCAAAGTGACGCTCGCGCAACAGGTGCACGATCGCCTCATAAAGCGGCTTTCCGTGGTGTTTGTCTCGCTCGCCGATATGGATTCGCATGAGTACCCGTTCACCGGTCAATCCGTGCATGGGGCCTCCTAGATCCGCTCGCGCAGGACGATCACTTCCCGGGCCAGGGCGAAGCCGAGGAACACGCCCAGGAGGGAGAGCAATACACTAGCCCCGACGTAGAGTCCGGCCCGGCTCCACTCGCCATCCTCGAGCAGGGCCACGGTCTCGTAGCTGAAGGTCGAGAAAGTGGTGTAGCCACCGCAAAACCCTACGGTGAGAAACGCGCGGATTTCGGGGCTGAGCGTGGGAGTCTCCATGGCGTAGCGGAGAATGGCGCCGAGCAGAAACGACCCTGAGATGTTGATGAGCAGGGTCCCAGCGGGGAAGGTGGTATCCAGCAACCGCTGGATCAGTCCGCCGAGCAGATAACGGCTCACACCGCCAATCGCGCTGCCGACCGCCACATAGAGGAGCATACAGGGTAAGTTAACCGGGCACCCCTCTCACTTCTTACTTCTCACCTCTTACCTTTCAGACGTGCTCCGCCTTGCCATCGCCCAGGTGCGGCCCCAAAAGGGGGCGTATCAGGAGAATCTCTGCCGCTTCGGCGCCCTCTTTCGGGAGGTCGGAGCCTGGCCCGAGCCACCCGAGCTGCTGGTCGCGCCGGAAACCGCGCTGACCGGCTATTTCCTCGAGGGCGGCGTCCGGGACCTCGCTATTTCGGCCGATCAGCTGTTCGACGATCTGAGCCGGCAGCATGAGGAGGCGGGGATCCCGCCGCTCGATGTAGCCCTCGGGTTCTACGAAGTGCATGGGAACCGGCTCTATAACTCGGGCCTGTACGCCACCCTCGGCGGCCCCGATACCGGGATCCGCCATATCCACCGCAAGATTTTTCTGCCGACCTACGGGGTCTTCGACGAGGAACGGTTCGTCGAGGCCGGCCGCAGCGTTCAGGCATTCGACACCCGGTGGGGTCGAGCCGCGCTCCTCATTTGCGAGGATGCCTGGCACTCGTTTACCCCGATGCTTGCCGCGCTCGACGGAGCCCAGGTCATCATCATTCCGAGCGCCAGCCCCGCCCGCGGCGTGATCACCACCGATGAGACGGCCGGACGGCCGGTTAGTCTGGCACGGTGGAGCCGACTGGTGCAGGACATTGCTGGCGAGCACGGGGTGTACGTCGCGCTGGCCCAGTTGGTCGGCTTCGAGGGGGGCAAGGCATTCCCCGGAGGATCGATTCTCGCCGGGCCGCGAGGGGACATCCTGGCCCAGGCGCCGGTCTTCCAGGAAGCGATCATCCCGGCCGTGATCGACTTTGAGGAGATCACCCGGGCCCGCGCGGACCTTCCGCTGCTGGCGGACCTGGAGATGAGGCTGCCGCATTTGCTTGGGTCACTCCATGCCGCCAGGCGGGAACGCGGCGAACCGGGGAAGGTCAGCGGGGACGGGGGAAAGCGGGTAGGCAAGAACTCACCGAAAGGTTCAGAGCCGGAGCGCGGAGCCGCTCTGCGTCCCCCTGTCCCACCCGCCCAGGGGGCAGCCGTCCCGCTTCCCCCGTTACCCGCGCGTTTCAACATCCAGCAGGACCCCCTGGCCATCGATCCCGACCTAACTCGTCGCTGGTTGGTCGAGTTCATCCGGGACGAAGTCCAGCGCCGCCGGAAGTTCCAGCGGGTGCTGATTGGACTCTCAGGCGGAGTGGACAGCTCGCTGGTAGCCTATCTCGCGGCGGAGGCGCTGGGCCCAGCTAATGTCATAGGGGTCCGGATGCCCTACCGGACCTCCAGCCCGGAGAGTCTCGCCCACGCACAGCTGGTGATCGACCAGCTTGGCATCGGGCACCGAACCGTTGATATCAGCAGCGCAGTGGATGCGTTGGCCGGAGCCATCGGCGGCGCGGTGGAGCCGGCCCGCTTAGGAAACATCATGGCGCGGACCCGGATGATCACCCTGTTTGACCTCTCCGCTGCACTGCGGGCGCTGCCCCTCGGTACCGGCAACAAGACCGAGCGGTTATTCGGCTACTTCACCTGGCACGCCGACGATTCGCCACCGGTCAACCCGATAGGCGATCTGTTCAAAACCCAAGTCTGGGCGCTGGCCCGCCATCTCGGTGTCCCCGATGTGATCGTCTCCAAGCCTGCGAGTGCCGATTTGATCAAGGGGCAGACCGACGAAGGCGATTTCGGGATTTCCTACCCCCGCGCCGATGCCATCCTCCACTGGATTCTGCTCGGCTACAAAGCCCCCGAGATCGCGGCCCTCGGCTTTGAGGAGGCGGAGATCGAGCTGGTCCGTACCCGCCTGGACTCCACCCACTGGAAGCGTCGGCTGCCCACGGTGGCAATGCTGAGCGGTACGGCGATCGGAGAGTATTATCTGAGGCCGGTTGACTACTAACAGGACGGAGAAGACGCGGCCACACATGCTCCCGGATTCTCGTCCCATGTCCTACTCCGTCGGCCAAATCACCACCTTCGTGATGCCGCACATGCAAAATGTGCGGGGCGACCTTTTTGGCGGCGAGCTGATGGCCCTGGTGGATCAGGCCGCCGCGGTGGCGGCGATCCGTCACGCCGGCGGCCCCGCAGTCACGGCCAGCATCGAACGGGTCGATTTCCGCGAGCGCATTCCGGTCGGGGCCCTGGTGACCTGCGCCGCCACGGTAGACTTCGTGGGCAACTCCTCCATGGATATCTCGGTCGAGGTGTACTCCGAGATGGTCAGCAGCGGAGAGCGGCGGCACACGCACACCGCGCATGTCGTCTTCGTCGCCGTCGATGACAAGGGCAAGCCCAAGCGAGTCCCCCGGCTGGTGCCGGAGACGGAGGAGGAGCGGGAGCGCTACGCCCGGGCGGAGGCTGCCCACCGCGAGCGCAAGCGGCGGCCTTGACCGTCCGCCCAGCCGCGCTGGTGCTGAGTGGCGGCGGAGCTAAGACTGCCGCGCATCTAGGTGCTTGCCGCGCCCTCAAGGAGGCGGGTTTCGAGCCGGCCTGGTACGTCGCGACGTCCATGGGAGCGGTGATCGCTGCCGGGCTGGCCAGCGGGGTGGGGAGCGACGAGCTGCTCGAGCGGATGGCCGACGCAGGGCCTCGCGGTGTGGTGCGCAATCCCTTGGCCTCCGTGGCAGGACTCTTCCTTCGATCGCTGCTCAAGCCGGGACCGCTCAGGCGGGCCATCGAAGCAATGGTGCCGGCCCGGCGATTCTCCGATCTCTCGGTGCCGCTCACCGTGACGGCGGTGGACTTGGACACCGGTGAGCTGGTGCTCTTCGGAGCCGGAGCAACGAACGCGCCGCTGGTGGACGTGCTCTGTGCTAGCTGCGCCCTTCCGCTTTACTACCCGCCCGTAATCCTCAATGGCCGCCGGTTTGGTGACGGTGGGCTTCGCGCGGTAGTGCCCTTGGAGCCTGCCGCCGAGCTCGACGTGGAGCTGGTGCTGGCGGTGGACGTGGGGCCGGGCTTCGATCTTGCTGCGCCGGCTGAGTCCTCCCGGGTGCCGGCTCTGGTGCGGGCTCACGACGAGGCGGTGGGGATTCTGATGGCGGCCAATTCGCAGAGTCAGCTCGCGCTGTGGCGGGCCGATCCGGCCCGCCCGCCGCTGGTCTACGTGCGGCCCCGGGTGGAACGGGATGCGACCTTCAGGGTGGACCGGGTGCGAGAGTATGCCAACGAAGGTCGCCGCGCGACGCGCGACGCGCTGGAGCGCTGGGGCAGAGACTCTTGACCCTCATCTCATTCCGGGCAAATTGAGCCCATGAAAGCCTCCGAAGTGATGGTGCCGGACCCCCATGTTGCCGTGGCCGGCGCGATGGCGAGCGAGGTCGCGATCATGCTCAAGACCCGTAACATCTCAGTGGTCCCGGTGGTGGATGACCATCGCACCCGGCGTTTTCTCGGCACCCTGAGCGACCGTGACCTGGTGACCCGGTGCCTGGCCGAGGGCAAGCATCCCTGGCACACGCGAGCGGACTCCTTGATGCGAACCAATTCGCCGGTGGTGCGGCCGGACCGGGACCTCAAGGGTTTCGAAGTACGCATGGACAACGACCCCAATGAGTCGCACCTTCGCGCCACCATCACAGTGGTCGACGACCAGGGTCGGGTGGTGGGATTCATCAGCCACCCGGAGCAAATTCCGGATGTGAAGATTGTCCTAGGATAGGCGGCCTCCGATGCCCGAATTCAAGCTGTTCACTCTCGAGGAAGCCGAACGCACCCTGCCGCTGGTGCGACGGGTAGTCGCGGACCTCACCGTGGAGTATCCCGCCTGGCGGGCAGCCGTGGGGCGGTTCGAGCTGCTCACCGGAGGAGCCCGTGCCGATTGGGGGGAGACCAGGGAGCTGGTCGCCGCCCGCGAGGAGGTCACCCGGCACGCCGATCGAATCAACCGGTATCTCCAGGAGTTGGAGTCGATCGGCTGTGTATTCAAGGGATTTGAGGCCGGGCTGGTGGATTTCTACTCCCTGCGCGAGGATCGTCCCATCTTCCTCTGCTGGCGCCTGGGCGAGGCCCGGATCAATCACTGGCATGAGATCGACACCGGGTTCAGCGGCCGTCAGCTGATCGACGGCTCTATCCTTTCCGCCGTTTCGTCGTGAGCCGCCTCTGGCTGTTCCTGCACCTGCTCGGCTTTACCCTGTGGTTGGGCGGGGCCATCGCCTCGATGATCATCGGGATCGCCGCCAAACGAGAGGACCGGAGCGGTCTCGGCGCGGTGGTGCGATCGCAGTCAACGCTGACCAAAATCGCCGTTGCACCCGGAGCGCTTCTCACCGTGCTCTCCGGACTCATCCTCACCTTTCAGCTCACCACGGATGTTGCCGGATTCAGTATCTGGCTCATGGTCATGCAGGGCGCGGGTATCATCGCCGCGCTGCTCACGCTCCTTATTTCACTCCCAACGGCTACGAGGCTGGGTCGACTCGACCCGACGGGCGAGGCGGCCAGGTACTTCGATGAGCTCCGTGTCCGGCAGCGGATCGTGGCATCTATTTCGGGGACGTTCGGATTGGTGGCGCTGCTCGCAGGAGCCATGCTGGGCTAGGAGCGTCTTCCAGTAGCACACGCTGATCGCACGGGACATATACTGCAGCGCGCCACGCGTGCCGTGCACACCAGCGCTCCTAGTTCCATGATCGCCTGATTAAATGCCCACGCTGTCTTCCCCCGCCGCGGCATGATCCGCTCGGCGGTGCTCCAGATTCTGCGGTCGAGCGCCGTACCCGAGCTGCGCGGGTGAAAGGCGCGCCGCAGCACCCTCGCCACATTGGTGTCTACCGCGGGCGATGGCCGCTCGAAGGCAAAGCTTGCGACCGCGCCGGCGGTGTAGCGTCCTACCCCGGGGAGCCTGCGGAGCTCGGCTGGATCGGCCGGGATGACGCCGGCGCGATCCCGGACCACCGCCTGGGCCAGCCGATGCAGATTGGCCGCTCTCCGATAATATCCCAGTCCGTCCCAACTCTCCCGGACCTTCGCAGCCGGGGCTGATGCCAGAGATTCAATCGTGGGATAGCGGTCCAGGAAACGCTGGTAATACGACTCCACCCGGGACACCTGAGTCTGCTGCAGCATGAACTCGGACACGATGACGTGGTAGGGATCGCGGGTCCGGCGCCAGGGAAGATCGCGCCCATGGCGGCGAAACCAGCGGAGCAGGCCGCGGCGGAACGCGGCGGCGTCTCGAGGCGACCGAGCGGGCATGAGAGATAATAACGCGTTACCTTTGAGGCCCATGAATCTCTTTGCTCGGATAGGTCGGTGGTTTCTGGAAGGCGCGTCCCACGTGGGACGCCTGACCTACTTCGTCCTCGAAGCGATTCGCGGGCTGGGCGAGGTGAGGATCTGGTGGCCCAGGATGATGGTCGAGGCTTGGAATATCGGAGCCGGCAGCCTGTTCATCGTCCTCCTCATTTCGGCCTTTGCCGGGGCGGTCACGGCACTCCAGACCGGATATCAGTTCACCGGCAGCATTCCCTACTATGTAGTTGGTACCCTGGTCGTCTCCTCGATCATCCTCGAGCTGGGGCCGGTGCTGACTGCGCTGATCCTGGCCGGTCGCATCGGGGCGCGCTATGCCGCCGAGCTGGGCACCATGCGGGTAACCGAGCAGATCGACGCCCTCGAGAGTCTCGGCCGCTCGCCGGCTTCGCACCTGGTGATCCCCCGGGTCCTGGCCGGCCTCCTGATGATTCCCGCGCTCACCGTGTTGGCGAACCTCTCCGGCGTACTCTCCGGCTGGATCTCGGTCAAGGCGGTGCTGCCGGTGACTGACGCCGACTTCATCTACGGCGCCCAGTATTACTGGCGGCCGTGGGACGCCTGGTACTCGGTCATCAAAGCGTTCTTCTTTGCTGGATCCATCACCATCATCTCCTGCTACATGGGATTCAATACCCAGCAGGGGGCTGAAGGGGTGGGACGGTCCACGACGACGGCGGTGGTGACCAGCTCCGTGCTCATCCTGGTGCTCGACACCGTTCTCACCCGACTGTTGCTCAACCAATGATCGAGCTCTACGGTCTGCACAAGGCCTTTGGCAAGCAGGTGGTGCTGGATCGGGTCGACTTCGAGGTGCGTGAAGGCGAGACGGTGGCGCTGCTGGGCCCGTCAGGGACCGGGAAGAGCGTCTTGCTCAAGCATATTATCGGCCTGATCCATCCTGATCGAGGCACGGTGATCGTGGACGGCAAAGATGTGAACACGCTCAAGCGGAAGGAGCTCTCGGAGCTCCGCTCCCAAATCGGGTACGTCTTCCAGAACGGGGCCCTGTTCGACTCGATGAACGTCTTCGAGAACGTGCGGCTCGGCATCACCGATGAGAGCAAATTTCGCGATCTGGAGTACAGCCGGCAGCGCATCGCCGAGTGCATCCGGCTGGTGAACCTGCCGCCTGATACCATCGAGAAGTATCCGGCGCAGCTGTCCGGCGGCATGCGGAAGCGGGTGGGCATCGCTCGGGCCATCGCCGGGAAGCCCAAGTACCTGTTGTACGACGAGCCCACCTCAGGACTCGATCCGGTGAACGCCGACATCATCGACGGTCTGGTGCAGCGGCTGGATGACGAGCTGGGCGTAACCAGCGTCATGGTGACCCACGATGTCCGGGGCGCATTCCGGGTCGCCGACCGCCTGGCTCTCCTCAGCGAGGGTTCAATCGTCATGCAAGGTACGCCTCAGGAGTTTCTCGACTCGAAGCACCCGAAGGTGCGGGAGTTCCTCGAGCGCGACTTCGATAATCCCTCGTTCGCGGCCTGAGCCATTATGGATCTGCGCTACTCACGCGAAGTCACCGTCGGCGTGATCGTCACCGTCGCCATCGTAGTCTTCATCCTCGGAACCATGTGGTTGAGCGGGCGCTCGGTGCACTCCAGCAACGTCGTGCGGATCCAGTTTGCCAACGTCAGCGGGCTCAAGCGGGCTTCGCCCGTGCGAGTCTCGGGAGTCAATATCGGCAAGGTAGAGCGGATCGAGTTCATGGATGTCGGTAAGGTCCTGGTGATCGTGAGCCTCCCGCCCAAGATCCACCCCCGGGTGGATGCCGATGCCAAGATCGTTTCGGTCACCCTGGTGGGAGACTACGCGATCGACTTGGATCCAGGCAGTGCACCCGAATTACTTCCCCCCGGTAAAGTGATCCTGGGAAGCCAGGACCTCGGCCTCTCCGGTCGGGCCCTGGAGTTGAGCGACCGAGCCGACAGCATTCTCATTGGCGCCCAGGCCATTGTGAATCAGAAGACTGCAGAGCAGCTGCGCTCCACTCTGACCGCCCTGGAGGGGACGCTCAAGGCGTCGGAGCGGACCATGCGGATCTATAGCGACACCGGCCAGGGCCCCACCGCCGAGCTCACCAAGACGATGGCGGCGTTCCGCCAGCTAAGCACCCGGCTCGATAGCACGCTGGCCAATCCGGCCCTGGCCCGTACCCTCTCTCGCACCGACACGCTCACCAGCAATCTGGCCGCGATGACAGCCCAGATGCGATCGACCGGCGAGCGGCTGGATACTCTACTCGCAGCGGTGAACCGGGGGCAGGGCACGTTGGGCAAGTTCGCCACCGACAGCGGGCTCTACTACGACATGCGGGATCTCTCGAAATCCATGAAGGAGCTTCTGGACGAGCTGAAGGCGCATCCGGGGAAGGTGCCGGTGACGGTAAAACTCTTCTAACCGCTCACGTTTTTTTGGGCAGTTCCCGCTCACGCTGTATCTTCCCCTGCATGTTATCCCTCACCTTCCTCGGCACGGCCGCCTCCATTCCCACCGTGGACCGCAACGTCCCCGGTCTGGCGATCCAGCGCGAAGGCGAGACGATCCTCTTCGATTGCGGGGAGGGAACCCAGCGTCAGATGATGCGGTATGGCGTGGGATTCACGTTCCGGGAAGTGTTTTTCACCCACTACCACGCCGATCACCTGCTAGGCATCACCGGCCTTCTGCGTACCATGGGGCTGCAGGACCGTGCCTCTCCCCTGGTGCTGTATGGACCAAAGGGGGCGCAGAAGATCCTGAGCGCTGCCATCTCTCTGGGCATCGAGCGAAACAAGTTTCCGGTCGAGATCCAGGAGGTCAGGCCGGGCGACCGCCTGGGACGACAGGAGTATGACCTCGTGGTGTTCGAGACTGAGCATCGGGCGGACACGGTGGGGTATGCCCTGGTCGAGCACCTCCGGCTCGGCCGGTTCAACCCCGAGCGCGCGCGGGAGCTGGGGATCCCGGAGGGTCCGCTGTGGGGGCGGCTGCATAAGGGAGAAACGGTGAGTCTGGCGGACGGCCGCACGGTTAGACCGGCGGACCTGGTGGGAGAACCGCGCAATGGGCGCACCTTGGTCTATAGCGGCGACACCCGTCCCACTCTCTCGGTGATCGAGGCGGCCAAAGGCGCCGATCTATTGGTCCACGAGGCCACCTTCGGCAGCGATGAGCTGGAGCGGGCGCGGGAGACCGGCCATTCCACCGCCGCGGAAGCCGCGAGAGTGGCGCTCGAAGCGGGCGTGCGCCGGCTGCTACTCACCCATATCAGCTCCCGCTACAACCGGGATGCCTCCGAGCTGCTCGCTGAGGCCAGGGCCGTCTTCCCTGAGACGGTGATCGCGCGGGATGGAATGACGGTGGACGTGCCCTACGCCGACGCAGTCGAATCCATACATGACGCACCCCGCTGACCCGAGGATTCCATGGACCGTGCCCGAGTCCGTCCCTCCGCCTACGAGCTCACGCTGCTGGCCATCGTGGTCGTGGTGTTCATCTGGTCCGGCATCTCGCCGCATGACCGGTTCACCTGGGTACTCGAGGTGTTCCCGGTCATGCTGGCGGTGCCGCTGCTGATCTACGTCTATCCCCGGTTCCGCTTTACTCCGCTGGCTTACAGCCTCATCGCCCTGCATGCGATCATCCTCATGGTGGGCGGGAAGTACACCTACGCGGAAGTGCCGTTGGGCTACTGGATGAAGGAGGCATTTGGATTTACCCGGAACCACTACGACCGAATCGGCCATTTCGCGCAAGGCTTCGTGCCCGCGATCGTAGCCCGGGAAGTTCTCACTCGGCAATCACCGCTGCGAGGCAGCCGGTGGCTGCCGTTCTTCGTGATCTGCTTCTGCCTTGCCTTCAGCGCCTTCTATGAGCTGATCGAGTTCTGGACCGCCCTGTCGACCGGAGGGGCGGCCGAGGCCTTTCTGGGGACCCAGGGCGATCCCTGGGACACCCAGTGGGACATGATGCTGGCCCTGATCGGTTCGATCACGGCGTTGCTGCTCCTGCCCCGCATCCATGATCGCCAGCTGCTCCGGCTTGCAGCGCGATGATGCCTTGGCCCCGAGCTTGCAGGTTGTTACGATGCATCGCTCTTCACGGTCAACGTCCCCTCTGCCATAGGCTCATGGACAGCTCCTCGGCTCCGATACGGATGTGGCGGTCTACCACGGTTGCGGCATTTCTCAGCGTTGGCCTCATGGGATGTGGCAACGCGCAGGCCGGGACAGCCCAGGCTTCAGAGGCTGACACCACGGTCCAGGATTGGGAAACTGAGCCGAAGCTCTGGGTCCCTCACCCCATTCTGATTCCGCGCCGCAGTCCCCCCGTCCTTCCCGCCGACTCTGCCGCGGACTCGGTAAAAGGCGACACGGCCAAGGTTGACTCCCTAAAGGCCGACTCCAGCATGGCGGATTCGGCCAAGGAGGCCGATTCCAACCCCAAGACAGCCCCTAAGCCGGCCGCTCTGGCTAAGCCCAGGAAGGGTCTGTTCAATATTAGTCCGAGAGACTCGGCGCTTTGGCCAGTGAAGGGGCCAGAGCCGTTTCCTGGCTCCTTGCTTCCGGAGCACCGGATCGTGGCGTTCTACGGTAATCCGTTATCGAAGCGGATGGGAATTTTAGGCGAGATCGAGCCGGATGCGATGCTCCGCCGGCTGGAACAGACGGCTACGGAGTGGGCCGCTGCCGACAGCGGTCAGAAAGTGCTTCCCGCGCTTCATCTCATCGCAACGGTGGCGCAAGGATATCCGGGGCCGGCCAGAAAGTATCGGCTGCAGATGCCCGACAGTGTCATCGAACGAGTAGCAAGCTGGGCGGAACAGCGAGGCTGGCTGCTGATCCTCGACATCCAGGTCGGGGTGAGCACCATTGAACAGGAGCTGCCGGTCCTGGTGCCATTCCTGAAGCGTCCCTATGTCCATCTGGCGCTGGACCCCGAATTTGCCATGAAGGACGGAAAGCGGCCGGGCACGGACTGGATGGGAAGGATGGACGCCGCGGAGGTGAATCATGCGGTTGATGTACTGGCCAGGATTGTGGAGGAGCAATCGCTGCCGCCCAAGATCCTGGTGGTGCACCGGTTCACCCGCAACATGCTGACAAACGCATCTCAGATCCGGCTAGACCCCCGAGTGCAGGTGGTGATCGATATGGACGGCTACGGTCCGCCCGGCAGCAAGATGGGGGCGTACCGCTGGTTCGTGGTCCGGCATCCGGTCCAATACACCGGGTTCAAGTTGTTCTTTAAGAACGACAAACCAATGATGAAGCCGGAGGACGTACTTCAGCTGTATCCGAGACCGATGTACATCCAGTATCAGTAGAGGAGGACAAAGAGTCCAGAAAACGGGTCATTTCTGCGCGAGGTTAGGCCATTTTGCGTAGTTGACACCCACCAGGTTTCTTCCCACACTGCAATCACGACGCGAAGCCTAGAAGACGAGATGGCGTTCACTCCGACGCACATTCCTTCGCGTACCGCACTGTAATTCACTCAAGCAGTTCCCCGGCTCTTTACATCGCGCAAATCCGTCAACGCCCTGGCACTCCCGGCGAGCCGCTGGTTTTACGGCCCGTTGTGGGGAGTGGGGCATTTCATGCCTACGAATGGCAGCGAGTTAAACCAGTGAGGATCTCATGAGTGCAAAGCACATCTGCACCGCCGGAGCCGCCGCCCTGCTCGGCCTCCTGGCTTGCAATGACCAACCCACCCAAAGCACCGAACCCAACCGTCCCGTAGACCCGGCTCCAGCGGCGGAGTCCGCCGCGCTGAGTGCGGCTACCGTAACTGTCGCTGCAGCCGGGGACATCACCGGTTGCTCCTCCGGCAGCCAGGCCAGCGCCACTGCGAAGCTGGTAGAGAAGATCCCTGGCCTTGTGCTTACCCTGGGTGACAATGCCTATCCCGACGGGAGCACAGCAAACTTCCGTTGTTACAACTCCAGCTGGGGAAAGTTCAAATCCCGCACCCGGCCCGCTCCCGGTAACCATGACTATCATATGTCCAATGCCGCGGGCTACTTCTCCTACTTCGGGAGCGCCGCGGGTCCCAGCCGCCGGGGCTACTATAGCTTCGACGCCGGCGCCTGGCATATCGTCTCCTTGAACAGTGAGAGCAATCTCTCGGCCGAGGGCCCATGGCTGAAAGCCGACCTGGCCGCTAACCGTGCCAAGTGTACCCTGGCCTACTGGCACCAGCCGCTCTTCACCTCGGGTGCTGTTCATCCCCCCGCCACCAAAATGCGGCCGCTCTTTACCATCCTCTATAACGCAGGGGCGGAGATCGTACTCAGCGGGCACAATCACCAGTACGAACGCTTTGCTCCGCAAAACCCCACCGGCGCAGCGGACCCAACCAAGGGAATCGTCCAGTTCGTCGCGGGTACCGGCGGCGAGGGCACGTATGCGTTCCGAAGCCCGATGCGAAACAGTCAGGCCCGCTATCGTGGGTTTGGCGTGCTGCGACTGGAGCTACGGCTGGGTGGCTACACCTACAGTTTCATTCCCGTTTCGGGTGGGTTCAAGGATACCGGCAGCGGCCCCTGTCATTGAATCTGGCTCTAATGTGAGGCGACCCTCGCCCTCCTGGGTGCAATGCTTGCTTCACCGATTGCGTCCAGGACGGGCTGGCGGTCTCCGAGCGTCCTCCTTATCGAATAGATGTGCAGGATGAATCCCAGAGGCACCGCAAAGGTCGGAATCAGCACCAGTGGGAAGAAGGTCATTGCCGGAGCGCCTGGAGGGGCCTGCAATCCAGGCTGGAGCGCGAGGAGTAGGTATCCGGTGCCGAGCCCGACCGCAACCACAAGATCCGCGAAGCCGAACAGATTCCATCCTAAGGCCAGTGGCCGCGCGCCCCGGATTTGACGCCGCACCGCCAGCGCCACGAGCGGGGCCAGCAGGCCTACGGCGACATCCCCCCATCCCGCTGGCAATGCAAAGTGTCGGGGCAGTCTACCGATGGAGTACAGCAGAATGAAGATCGCTCCGATCAGACGGTAGACCTGCACCGATATCAGCGACTCGGCGGGAATCGCATCCACCACCCGCCGCCACGTTCCCGAGAAGGCCAACAGTCCCAAGGCGGCTCCGAGCGCTACGAGGGCGAAGAACGGAATCGAGATCGGCACCACGCCATTTCCAGCTGCGTCCACCAAGGGGGCCGAGCGGGCTACGACCAGTGCGAGCAGGAGCCAGCTTCCAAGAGCGAATCCTGTGATCCGGCGAACCCTGACACCCATCACGGGTGGCAGGCCCGCTGCCTCGATCGCGCGTGCAACCAACCGGTAGAGCCAGAAGGCCAGCGCGACAACCATGCCGAGTACTATGGGGGCGACGTACCACGGAATGATGAGCTGCATAAACCCTCCTAGAGTTGGTCCTGCTCGGCAATGGCTTCGTGGCCGACCGCGATAGTGTGAGTCAGGTTCTGACGCAGCGTGTTCCAGGTGGCTTCACCGATGCCGTTGGTGATCCGCCTGTGGGCCTTAGCCCAGAGCGGTTGAGCGTCGGCCTGCTTGCGCTCTCCCAGGCGGGTCAGCTTGACCAGCCGCACTCGTCGATCTGCCCCAGCTTCGATCATGAGCAGGCCGTCACGCTCCAGTGGGCGGAGGTTCCGGGTCAGGGTGGTGCGGTCCATCCCTAGGACCTCCGCCAAGCTGGAAAAGGCAAGCCCCCCGGCGCGGCGAACCACTGTGAGCAGAGTGTATTGCGTCCCCCGCAACCCACTTGGCGCCAAAATTCGGTCGTAGACCTGGCTGATGGTCCTGGCCGAGCGGCGCAGGTGGAAGCACACGCAGCCGGCAGAGGCACCGGCAAGGGCCGCAGTAGGTGTAGAAATCATGATAGGTGTATATACACCTATATCTAAGAAACGCAAGCCTCCGGTGAGGGAGGGTGGGAGGTCTACTACCTTTCCGCCAGCCTCACATCGGCCGTCTTCCAGGCCTTCTCGAATCGCTTATCGACCTGAGTTGCTTCCCGAGTTCGGTTCTGCGCTCTGAGGCTTTGCGCCAGGCCGTGAAGCGACCAGCCGTTCTCCGGCCGGTGGACCAGATCGGCCCGATACACCTTCTCGGCTTGCTTCGGCCGTCCCGCAGCGAGTAGCACAGCGCCGAGCCGCTGACGCATGGGCATGTACCAGGCGGGTGGCTCCTCGTAGGTCAGTTCGTCTTCCAGCGATACGGCCTTCCCCAGTTGCTGCACCGCCAGATTGGTGCTGCCGGCCTTGGCCGCCATTTCTCCGGCCAGGTGTCGAACCGCTACCTGGAGCACTGCCTTCGCCGAATTCTGGTGGACCATCTTATCCGCCGGTATGGCGAGGGTTATGACCACCAGACTGTCGCGCTCCACGGCCGCGGAATCGGGCTTTCCTTGCGCGGCGTAGGCGAGGCCGCGCACATAATGCCAGGCGGCAGTGGCGTAGCGTAGATCGGAAGGGGGAGCCGGCTGCTTAAGGATGTCATCCCACCGGGAGAACCGAGCCAAAGTGTACAGGAAAGTGGGGGCATAACCTTCTAACGGCGGCACCTGGCGCATCACCTCGGTGGGAACCTTTTGCCCGATGCTCCGGGCCGCATCCAAGGCCGCCTCGCTCCTGCCCAGCATCTGAAGGGCGTACCACATGACGTGGAAGTTGTGCGGGTAGTAACCCATCGGGTACACACCGGTGGGGTGCCGTTCGCTGATGTACTGCTCGTCGGCCTGTAGGGCGTGAGCATTGTGCTCGGCGGCGAGGTCCCACTGGCCCAGCTTGATGTAGATGTGGGTCGGCATGTGGACCAGGTGACCAGCGCCAGGCATCAGGCTGCCGAGCCGCCGGGCGCAGGGAAGGGCCTTGTACGCGTCGTTGGAGGCTTCGATGGCATGGATGTAGTAGTGGCATGCACCTGGGTGATCGGGGTTCCGTTGGAGCACCCGTTCGATCACTCGGAGCTGTTCCGTGGTGGATGGGGCCTTGGCCCTACCGCCATTGGTCCAGTAGTCCCAAGGGCGAAGGTCCATGAGCGCTTCAGCGTAAAGCGTCGCCGCGTCGTCGTCATCGGGATAGAGCCGCGACACCTTGCCGATCGCCCTGGCCCAGGCCGAGTCGAGCGAGAAGCGGCTGGTGGTCGGATCGCCCGAATAGCGTTTCGCCAACGCGTCGATATAGGCTCGCTCCTTGGGCGTCACGTTCACCGAGTACCGCACCGCATTGTGCATCGCGTCCCAGGCAGCCGCGACCTTGGAAGTATCCATCGGGAGATTGATGTTGGGTCCGAGAGCGTAGGCAATGCCCCAGTAACACATGGCGCAGGTGGAGTCGCTCTTCAGTCCTTCCTTGAACGACTTGATGGCCTCGTCGTGGTTGAACGCGTAAATGAGGCGAAGACCTTGGTCGAAGTATTTCTGGGTGACGTCCGATTCGGTGGTGATGTCTTTGTGCAGGGTGCCCAGGTTGTCGTAGAGCGGGGTGGCCCCGGTATCGCTGGTGGGCTGGCCCGGCGGATGCTGGTGCTCCTGGGCGGTGAGTCGCCCGTGGACGGAGGTTGTGAGCAGACAAAGGCCCAGGATAGTCCGCAGTATCGGTTGCCGCATGCCGTCTCCTTTCCTCCGACGATCACTTAGCGATCGAATCGAAAGATCTCCAGGTCAGGGTTCGTCCGCTGCAGGAAGAGATCCAGCAGCAGCTCCGCCGCGAGATAGCTGAAAGTGATGCCGTTCCCACCGTATCCCAGGGCAAAATATCCGTGGGGAAACTGGGGCACGGTCCCAATGTATGGAAGTCCATCCCGGGTCTCTCCGAACGTGCCTCCCCAAATCCAATCGATGTCGCTCGGTATGGCTGGAAACAGTTTGGCGAACTGGCCTGCGAGCCGGTCGGTTTGCCCCCGGATCAGCTTCTCCTGCGTGTGAGCGGTCGCGAACGGCTTATCGGCCCCGCCGACGATGGCGCGGCCATCCCCGGTGGTGCGGGCGTAGAAGTAGGGCCGAGCGGTTTCCCATATCAGGCAGCGATCTTCACCCCAACCCTCGAAGCCTTGCATCGGCGC
>DASYIX010000023.1:0-12273 GCA_035997125.1 Gemmatimonadales bacterium | reverse complement strand
CGGGCCACTTCCGAGAGAATGCGCACCGCCGTAGCCACCGGCAGCTCGCCCTGCCGGGCCAGGCGCTCGCGCAGGGATTCGCCCTCCACAAAGGGCATGGTGTAATAAAGGAAATCGCCGGCCTGGCCGGTGCTCAGCAGCGGAACGATGTGGGGATGCTGGAGGCTGGCGGCAACCTGGATCTCGCGGCGGAAGCGTTCGACGCTGAGCCCGGCCGCGAGATCGGGTGGCAGCACCTTGAGGACCACGGTTCGGCCCAGGGCCGTCTCCCGCCCGACGAAGACGCGGGACATGCCGCCCCGCAGCTCACGCTCCAGCAGGAATGCGGCGCCCAGCGCCGCTTGCAATGAGCTGCGGATGTCCTGGGTCAGGGATCACCTTGGGAGGAGAACACTCCAAGGTAATGGGCTGTAGGGTGCGAGGTGAGAGGTAAGAGGTGAGTCACGCAACCGTCTACGTCGGCATCATTTGCTGTACTCTCTCCGGCTCCTTCCCCAGCCAGTCCGGATGATAGGTGGTCGAGTCAAAGATCGACGTCGTCTTGAACAGCTCATACTCGCCCGTCGACGCCGCCTGGGCTGTTCGCGCCAGCAGTGCCTTCACCTCATCCTCGCTCATGGGGCGGAAGGTGCGCGCCGCCCCCAGCGCCTGATCCAGGATCTCCATGCTGTCGCAGCCGGTGATGACGACCGATGTGGGCAAGTTGAGGGCATAGTGGAGACATTCGACCGCAGTGACGGTATTCGACTTGAGGATGAGACCGTTGGCGATCGGCTTCATCCCCAGCACGCCGGTCTGCCGCTCGACCAGCACCGGAAGCACCAGCTTCTCGAAGCTCCGGTAGTGCGCATCCATGACGTTGAGCGGCATCTGGACGGTGTCGAAATGGAAGCCGTTCTCGTCGGCCACTGCAAGCATGTAGAGATGGATCCGCGGGTCCTTGTGGCCGGTGAAGCCGATGTAGCGGATCTTGCCCGCTCGGCGCGCCTCCATCAGGGCCGCATTGGCGCCTTCGGGGTCGAAGATCCGGTGGGGATCTTCGAAGCGAAGGATCTCGTGGTGCTGGACCAGGTCGATCCGGTCGGTCTGGAGCCGGCGGAGCGATTCGTCCAGCTGCCGGGTCGCTTCCTTCTTCGAGCGACCGTCGATCTTGGTCATCAGGAAGACCTGGTCGCGATAGCCGTCCTTGAGGGCCTTGCCCATCCGGATCTCGCTCTGCCCCTCGTTATAGTCCCAGGAGTTGTCCATGAAGCTGATGCCGCGGTCGATCGCGCTGCGGATGATGCGGAAGGCCAATTGTTCGTCGACGTGCTTCAAGGCGAGGTGCCAACCGCCGAGCCCTATGGCGGACACCCGCTCGCCGGTGCGTCCCAGCACGCGACGGGGAATCCCCCCCTGCTCTTCAGTCCCTGACATCTGTCCTCCTCCGCCCGGATGGATCTCCCAAAGTGCTCTCCACCCAACTTAAGAGACGGGCACGAGAAGAGGCCAGGATCACTCGTCTTGGTCGTCGTCCTCGTTGTGGCCCAGCCCCCCGTCCACCGGCAACCCGCTCGGCACCCGCCCCGGCACTATCCGCTGGAGGTTGCGGGCGGCCGGATCGGTGAGCGCCTTCATTGAACTCGGTGACCTCGTCCACCGTCTGGGGCGCGAAGACCACTCCCGTCAGCAACGGATCCCGGGTTGCCAGGATGTCGCTGAACGTGGGCAGCACCGTGCCTTGGAGCGCAGTCTCCAGCTGGTTGGCGTTGTAGTGCTGCAGCTTCAGCGCCGACTCGCTGTAGTGATCCACGAACTCCCGCAGGCTGAAGAAGGCCCCATCGTGCCCATAGGGAGCGGTCAGCTCGACGTTCCGGAGCGGTGGAGTGCGGAAGGCGTACTGGTCGGTGGAGACACCCGTCTCCCGCATCCGGCCGAAATCATCCCTGCCACTGGGACCGTCGCCCTTGCCTGGTCCGAACTGCGCCAAGGCGACGTTGTGGAAGAGGTTGTCGGTGAGCGCTGGGCCGTTGTGGCAGATGGAGCAGCGGGCGGTCATGAAGTCCTTGGCACCCAGGAGCTGGACCTGGGTCATGGCCCGGTTGTTCCCCGCCAGGAAGCGATCCCAGGGTGAGTTGTTGAATCCCAGCTTGGCGGTCACGAACCCGGCGATGGCGTTGCTGGCGTGGGCGAAGGTCATCTGGTCGAAGCGGGTCCCGGGATAGGCCGCCTCGAACATCCGGCGGTACTCCCGGATCCCGCCCAGCCGCACCATCAGCGCGGCCCAGATTTGCGCCTGGTGATCGTCGCCTATCGCCGCGAGCTCGTTGCCGCTGAACGCCCGCATCTCCTCCCGGGAGAGGACGGGGAAGAGCGGCTGGGCCGAGAAGGCGCCGAACTCGAAGACCTGAGTCATGGCAGGGGTGAGCGCCGCGCCGGCTGGAGTGTGGAAGGTGCCGGCGTCGTCCTGGCTCACCCGGCCGTCCCAGAAGAGCGACTTGAGCGCGAACATGTTGAACAGCGAGGGCGAATTCCGGGGGATGAAGAGCCCCTGGGGATGAACCCGCGCGGGTCCCAATCCCGTGGCACCCTGCCCTATCGAGAGGCTACGGCCGTCACCGGTGGCAATGCCGGGGAGATGGCAGGTCATGCAGGAGATGTCGCGGTTGCCGCTCAGAATCTTGTCGAACGCCAGCGCCTGCCCGAGCCGGACCAGGGCCGGCCGGACATGGGGAGGCTCTCCCAGTGCGGTGATGCCGCGCCCGGCGGTCAGCTGCCGGACGTCGGCGGCCAGCGCGTTCATCTCGGCGCTCGAGAGCGACGGGGCCGGAACACCTTTCGGAGCCGTGGGCTCGTCGTCACGGCAGCCTGCCAGCCCGAACAAGAGTGCGGATGCGGCCAGCAGGCCGATCCGGGTCTTGGCTCTCATGGGTACCTCTCCTCCATCAACCCTGGCTTGTATGGGATAGTCGAGCGCTGAGGGTCCTCATCAGTATATCGCAATCCGGCCGGAATTCCCGACAGGGATGGACACAGTCGCGGAGGCCGATTACTGAAATATCCGCTGACGGCGCGCCCGCTGATTCCCAGCTATTGTTAAGGGAATCGAAGGAGCTCACCATGTCGCAAGCCACCGAGACCGCCGTCTCCCGCGAGAGCATCGCCGCGGTCGAGCCGGTGATCCGCCCGCACATCCGGCGCACGCCGGTAGTCGAGCTGAACGGCAGCGACGTCGGCCTGGATTCCCTCCTGCTCACCCTCAAACTGGAGCTGCTGCAGCACTCCGGCTCCTTCAAGGCCCGGGGCGCCTTCGCCAACCTGCTGCTCCGGCCGATCCCGGCCGCCGGCATCGTCGCTGCCTCGGGCGGAAACCATGGCGCCGCGGTCGCCTATGCCGCCGGCAAGCTCGGCGTGCCCGCCCGAATCTTCGTCCCCACCTGCTGCTCCCCCACCAAGGTCGAGCGGATCCGGAGCTACGGTGCCACCCTGGTCGTCACCGGCGACCTCTACGCCGACGCGCTGGAGGCGAGCCAGATCTGGGCGGCCGAGTCCGGCGCCCTCCCGGTGCACGCGTTCGACCAGGCCGAGACGCTCATGGGAGCGGGGACAGTCGGCCTGGAGCTGGAGGCCCAGGCGCCCGATCTGGACACGATCATTGCCCCGGTGGGCGGCGGCGGGCTGCTGGGCGGCATTTCCTCCTGGTATGCCGGCCGCTGCAAGCTGGTCGGGGTGGAACCGGAGCTGGCACCTACGCTCACCAAAGCGCTGGCCGCGGGGCGGCCGGTGGACGCCGAGGCGGGCGGGATCGCAGCCGACTCGCTGGCGCCGCGGCGGGTGGGGGAGCTGAACTACCCCATCCTCCGGGCCCACGTGAGCGAGGTCGTGCTGGTGAGCGACGAGGCCATCCAAAAGGGTCAGGAGATGCTGTGGCGGGCCATTCGGATCGTGGCCGAGCCCGGCGGTGCCACCGCGCTGGCCGCTCTGCTGTCCGGACGCTACCGGCCGGAGCCGGGGGAGCGGGTCGGGGTGGTCGTAAGTGGCGGAAATACTACCGCTGTGCAGCTGTAGTCATTGCGAGAGGGCCAACCGCCCTCCCGATGACTCCCAGGAAACTATTCGTCGGGCGGAGGGTTACTATAGCGTAGGAAATCTCCCCTCAACGGAGTGGAAATGAAGCCCCTGTTTGTCCTGCCCCTTGCCCTCCTGGCGCTGAGCGTTGCGCCGTCGACAGCGCTGTGGTGCCAGAACGCCACCCCTGCCCCGCCCACATCGACCCAATCCAAGGGATGGAACGTGACCAACTTTCACCGGCCCAGCGATAACGAGCTGAAGCAGAAGCTCACCCCCGAGCAGTACCAGGTGACCCAGCACGAGGGAACCGAGCGCCCCTTCCAGAACGCCTACTGGGACAATCACGACGCCGGGATCTACGTGGACGTGGTCTCCGGCGAGCCGCTGTTCAGCTCACTCGACAAGTACGACTCCGGCACCGGCTGGCCCAGCTTCACCAAGCCCCTGGAGCCGGCCAACATCCACACCAAGGAAGATCATCACCTGTTCTCCTCCCGCACCGAGGTGCGCTCGGCCCACGCCGACTCGCACCTGGGACACGTGTTCGACGACGGCCCCAAACCGACCGGGCTGCGCTACTGCATGAACTCGGCCTCGCTGCGGTTCATCCCGGTGTCGAAGCTGGAGGCGGAAGGCTACGGACAGTATCTGCCGCTGTTCCAGAAGACGGCGGCTGGGAAGTAAGAGGCTGGTGGCTGGTGCTGGTGCTGTTGGCTGTTGGCTGTTGGCTGTTGGCTGTTGGCTGTTGGCTGTTGGCTGTTGGCTGTTGGCTGGATAATACGGATACGTAATTCGTTGGAATAATGCCGCGCAATCCAGAGGACCATCATCTTCTCTCCTGACTAACCTCAGGAGCGAAGGCGATGGGCGATTTTAAGAAGCTGGAGGTTTGGCAACTCGCGCACAAAGTGGCTCTCGACGTCTATCAAGCCACCGCTCATTTCCCGAAAAGCGAAGCCTATGGTTTAACCAGCCAGCTTCGTCGATCAGCAGGTTCGATTCCTGCGAATATAGCGGAGGGCTGCGGCCGTGACGCCGACCTCGATTTCAGCCGGTTCGTGCGAATCAGTCTTGGCTCAGCTAACGAACTCGAGTACCACCTTCTTTTGTCCCATGACATCGGTCTACTGACATCATCCAATTATGAGACCCTGGGAGCTCAGGTCCGCAGACTGCAGGGGATGCTTGCCGGTCTGAATCGCGTTCTGAGGAAGCCTTCTCTCCCAACAGCCATGGCTAAATAGCAATTTCGCCAACAGCCAACAGCCAACAGCCATCAGCCAATAGCCAATAGCCAACAGCCAACAGCCCCTTCATTTCGCGGCGATGGCCTCGAGGAACGACACGATCTCCGGCAGCGGGAGCATGGAATCCACGCCTCCCTTATGCTCCGCCGCCCGCGACATCCCGTACACCACGCAGCTCGCTTCGCTCTCGCCCAGGGTCAATCCGCCGCTCTTCCGGATCTTTACCATCCCCTCCGCCCCATCCTGACCCATTCCGGTGAGCAGAATCCCCAGCACCGCACCGGGCCGAGCCTCAGCCGCCGACTTCATGGTGACGTCGACGCTCGGGACATGCTTCGCATCGGCTGGCTGGTCCGTTAACTCCACCGTCAGGCTCGATGTAATCCGGAGATGCCGGCCCGCGGGAGCCACCAGCGCCCGGCCCGGACGCAGCTGGTCACCTTCCGCGGCCTCGCCGACCTGAAGCCGGCTGAGCCGGTCCAGCCGAGCGGCGAAGGGGCCGGTGAAGCCGGGCGGCATGTGCTGCACAATGACGATCGGCAGCGGGAAGCTCGCGGGCGTCGCCTCCAGGATTCGCTGCAAGGCGATCGGCCCGCCGGTGGATGCGCCGATCACACAGAGCTCGCAGCTCGCTGCCTTCTTCAGATTCGCGGCCTGCGCGGCGGGCGTCACCTTGACCCCGTTGCGGGAGTCGGCGCCATCGACCGCCTTCGGTCCCCAGATCCGGAGCTTCTCTAGCACCTCTCGGCGGAGGGTATCCAGGTCCATCACGTTGAAGCTGGTCTTGTCGATAAAGTCCACCGCCCCGGACGTCAGCGCTTCGATCGAGGCCTCGGCTCCCTCCTGGGTGTGGGCTGACAACATCACCACCTTGAGGGTCGGCTTCCAGCGCAGCAGTGTCCGCAGCACCTCCTGCCCGTTCATGCCGGGCATGGCGACGTCGAGCGTGACCAGGTCGGGATCGGCGGCAGGAATCCGCTCGACCGCCTGCGCCCCGTTCGCCGCCTCGCCCACGAAGCTGAGGCCGGGCTCGGCATTGAGCACTCGGGCCAGGGCTTTCCGGATGAAGGCCGAGTCGTCCACCACGAAGACCCGGGTCATGCCGCGGCCGGGAGCTTGCGATATACCACGCCGCCCTCGAGCAGCACGGGAGCGAACGGCGTCTTGCGGTCGAGCAGTGATTCCGAATGCCCCAGCATCAGGTATCCCCCGGGTCGGAGCGATTGAGCAAAGAGGTCGATGACACTGGTGAAGGCGGATGGGGCGAAGTAGATGAGCATGTTCCGGCAAAGGATAACATCGTATACGCCCCCGCCGAGCGCGTTGGTAGGCGCGACCAGGTTGGTCTCGAAGAAGCGCACCCCCTGGCGGTGTCTTTCCTTCAGCTGAAAGCGTCCCTCGACCGGAGTGAAATACCGGCGCCGGGTCTCCGAGTCACAGGCCCGAAGCGAGCTCTGGTCGTACACGGCATTCCGGGCCTGGGCGATCTGCTCCGCGTCCACGTCGTGGGCGTCGATCTCCCAGGTGATCCCAGCGGTCTCGAAGCTGGCGTTCTGCAGCGCGATCACCAGGGAATACGCCTCCTCGCCCGAGGAGCAGCCGGCGCAGAGGATCTTGAGCGGCCGCCCCTTCAGGCTCGGCCTGAGGGGCGGAAGCACATGCCGGATCAGGATGTCGAACTGATTGGTCTCCCGGAAAAAATAGGTCTCGTTGTTGGTGATCAGGCACGCGAGCCGGGTGAGCTCGGCTTCCCGGTCGGGGTGAAAACGAAGGTGCAGATAGTACTCGCGCAGCGATTCGAGCCGCAGCTCCCGCATCCGCAACCGGAGCCGAGCCTCCAGGATGTCGCGGCGGCTGCCATCGAATATCAGGCCGAAACGGGTTTGGATCAGGTCGCTGAGCAGCTTCCAGTCGGCCGCATCTACCGAGCTCACGCCGCTGCCCCGGTGGACTTCCGGAACAGGGCGAGCGCCTCCCGCGCGGTGCTGGCGACGGCGGGCTCCACGTCGCGGGCGAGGGTGAGGAGGACATCGTCCACCTCCGCCATCCGCAGCCGTCCCAGCCCGCGGGCGGCTTCGGCCCGGATGCACCAATCGGCGTCGCCGGCAAGCCGGATGAGCAGCGCGAGGTGAGTCGAATCCACCATCCGCGCGAGGCCGCGAGCGGCCACCCGGCGAATCTCGGCCTCCCGTTCGTTCAACCGCGCCCGGAGGAACTCGGGGATCCGGGGCCCGCCGATTCGGGTCATTGCCAGCACGATCTCCACCTGCTCGTGCCGGCTGCACTGGCTGTAGAGGCTCTCCAGGTTGGGGACGGCCTCGATGGCCCGCATGTGTCCCAGCGCCCGGATCACGTGACAGCGGAAGGAGTCGTCGGCTTGGAGCAACGCGGCGAGGGTAGGGACGGTCTTGCCCTGGTCCCGCTGCACCAGCAGGTCCAGCGCCTCCACCTGATTGGGCAGATGGTGATCGGCCAGCCCGCGAATGAGGATGACCTCGGCCTTGGCGCCGGGCAGTTGGGCCGCGGCCTTGATCGCGCCTCTCCGGATGGCCGGCGACTGATGGCGGGAGAGCTCGGCGATACGGGGCTCGAACCGCGCCACCCCGCGGCAGCCCAGGACCTCGAGCGCGGCCACGAGAACCGGCTCGGGCACGTCGGGTCCGAGGCAGCCTTCCAGCATCTGCAGCGCCTCGGCCGGAAATTCAGCCAGTGCCGCGATCGCGGCCGCTTGCTCCGACGGTTCCCCTCCGGATAGATGCTTGATCAGAAGCGGCGCGGCTCGGGGATCCCCGATTTGTCCCAGTGCCCGGCAGGCGGCAGCCCGAACCATGTCATCCGCATCCTTCAGATGCTCGACGACAATAGTGAAGTCCTCGGGGGCGAAGGCCCCCGCCAGCAGCGCGCCCCGGCGCACTCGGAGATCCTTATGCCGGAGGAGCTCGCGTAGCGCGGGCGAGAGCGCACCCGGATGCCGCTGGAACAGTCCGACGGCCCAGGCCGGATCCTCGTCGATGGCGATCCGGCTGAGCACCGGGGGGTAGAGCGACCGCAATCCGGCGACGACGGTGACCGCGGTGGCCGCACGGAGAAGACTGGGGCGGTCGCGGGTGTCGCTCGCCGGAATCGTGTCCGGCTCCCACCGGAGGATCTCCTCCAGATAGCCCAACAGGCTGCGGGCCGGATCGAGCTCGATCTCGGCGTTGCACTGGACCGCAACCGGAACCGGGTCGGGATGGAGATCGATCACCACTCCGATGGCCAGCAGCAACGCATCGCGCAGCGGCGTCTCGGTGACGACCATGAGCTTGCGAAGGAGGGCCTCGAGCGACTCCGGCGCCGCAATCCGCTGGAGTGCGATCACCGCGGGCTCGGCGACAATCGAATCGGGAATGAGGGCGAGCAGCGGACCGACCGCCGCCGGATCTCCGATCTCGCCCAGCGCGTCGATGGCCGCCAGCTGGAGCCAGAGGTCGCCCTTCAACACCTGGAGCAGTGTGGGCACCGCCTCCCGGTGGCGGAGCTGTCCCAGCGCCTCGATGGCGGCCTGGGCGACGTTGGGGTCCGAGTGCACCACCAGGGGCAGGACGCCATGCACCGCCAGCGGATCGCCGATCCGGGAGAGCATCTGGAGGGCGAACATGACGACATCCACCTCGGGCCGGGTCAGCATGGTCCGGAGGTGGGGGACGGCGTAGGGCCCCTGGCGCTCGAGGGCGGTGATCGCGGCGTTGCGCCGGATGGCGTTGGCCTCGTCGGCCACCAGCTCGCCGAGCACCTGGGGCTCGATGTAGCGGGTGGCGAGCCGGATGGCCCGCTCCCGGATGACGGCGGACTCGTCCTCCATGGCCGCGAGGATGGCGGCCTCCCGGCCGGGCCCCTCGGACAGCGACTCCAGGGCGGCGAGCCTGCGCGAATGCTCCTCGATGGCTTTCATGATCGAATCAGACCTGGAAGATCTCGACCCGCTGCTTGAGCATCTCCGACTCGCTCGCGAGGCTCTTGGCGGCCGAGCTCATCTGCTCGACGGCCACCAGGTTCTGCCGGGAGATGAGGGCGATCGATTCCACCGCCTCGACCACCATCTCGCCACCCCGCTTCTGCTCGCCCACCGCCTCCGACATCTGGTGGGTGAGCTGATTCATCTTCTGGGCGGCCAGATTGATCTCTTCGGCGCCGGCGGCGTTCTCCTTGATCGAGCCGGCGATCTGCCGGGTCAGGGTGGACATCTCCGCCACCGTGTCGAGCACCTTCCTGGCGCCCGCGGCCTGCTCGTCCGCCGCGATGGCGACCTCGCCGACCAGACCTGATGTCCGGCTGATGGACGCCATGATCCCGCCGAGCACGTTCTCCATGAGGGCGACGGCCTTCTGGGTGTCGCTCTGCACCGTGCCGATCACTTCCCCGATCTCCTGAGTCGCCTGCATCGAGCGCTCGGCCAATCGCCGGACCTCGTCGGCCACCACCGCGAAGCCCTTCCCCGCGTCGCCCGCGCGGGCGGCCTCGATCGCGGCGTTGAGTGCGAGCAGGCTGGTCTGGTCGGCGATGCCTTCGATCACCTTGACGATCTTGCCGATCTCGTCGGAGCGATTGCCGATCGAGTTGATCGATTCCTGCAGCCGCTCGCCCTGCTGCCGGGTGTCGGCCACCGACTTCTGGCTGACCTCGTCCACCTGGTGGACCCGGTTGGCGATGGAGCCGACGTTGGAGATCATGGCGCTCAGCGTGGTCGTCGCCTGCTCCACCGAATCGAGCAGGATCTCCCCGTTGCGCGAAGTCTGCTTGAGGGTAGCGCTCATCTGCTGAATCGAGGCCGAGGTCTCGTCCACGTTGGTGGCCAGCGCTTCGGCGTTCTTGGCGAGGAGCTGCATCTGGGCCGCGATCTCGACCATGGTGGAGGAGGTCTCCTCGGTCGAGCTGGACTGATTCTCTGCTCCCTTGGCCATCTCCATGGACGAGGCAGCAATCTCCTCAGCGGAGGTGGCAACGGCGCGGGACGAGCTGGTGATCTGGCTGGCGATCTGGCGGAGGTTCTTCACCATCTGCCGCATCGAGTGCTCCAGCCAGCCGATCTCGTCCCGGGACTGGCTCTTGATCTCGGTGGTGAGGTCGCCCTTAGAGACCTCCTCGCAGAGGATGCCCAGCTGGGTGAGCGGGTCGGCGATCAGACGGGAGAGTCCCAGCGCCAGCGCGACACCGAGGAAGATGGTGATCCCCAGGATGCTGACGAGGAGGAGCCGGGTGTCGTGGAACATCTGATCCATGACCTCGGGGCTGTGCTGGCCGTTGGACACCGCGGTCGTGAGGCGCTGGAGTCCCTCGAGGGCCTGCCACCCCATGAGCCCGGTCAACAGCAACACGACCGTGAAGCCGCTCATGATCTTGCGGCGGATGGTCCAGTCTTTGACGCTCTGCTCGAGGCGGCCTGCCATGGTCGTATCTCCGTGGTCCTATTCGGGAAGCAGCAGCACCTTCTCCAGATCCAGAAGGATGATCAGCCGGGAGTTCCACCGGGCGACACCGCTGATGTAGTCCGCGCCTGGCGACAAGACTTCGTCCGGAGCCGGCACCACCGTGGCCGCCGGGACCTTCACCACCTGGGAGACACTGTCGACCAGGATGCCCAGGGTTCTCTCGTGCACCCCGACCACGACCACGCGCGACTTGGGGGTGATCTCCGCCGGAGTGAGACCCATCCGGGTGCGGATCTCGACCACCGCGAGCACTCGTCCCCGCAGGTTGGTCACCCCGCGCACGTGGGGACGAGCCTGGGGGACCCGGGTGATGTCGCTCACCCGGATCACCTCTCGCACCTGTCCGATCGGAATGCCGAACTCCTCCTGATCCAGAGCAAAGGTGACCAGCTGCAGCTCCGGCCCCGGGCTGGGCGCTTCAGTAGCAGCGGAACGCCGCTGCAGCTCGTCGGCAAAGTCGAGTAGGCCCTCCGCCTCGCGCCGCTTCGGGGTGGCGCTCATGCGGACAGCCGCTGCTCCAGAATCCGCACCGCGTCCAGGATGCAGGCCACCTTGCCGTCGCTGAGAATGGTGGTTCCCGAGATCACCTCAGGCCTTCCCAGCGTGGGATCGAGACTCTTGACCACGATGTCCTGGTGGCCGATGAGACGGTCCACCAGAATTCCCCGCCTCCGATTCCCCAGGCTGATCACCACGTAGAACCGGCGGGAAGTACTCGGCCCGGCGCCGGTGCCCAGGAGAGCGCCGCCATCGGAGACGTGGATGAGATCTCCCCGCCAGAGGGCCACGCCTCGCTGATTCACCTGATGGATGGTGTCCGCCTCGGTGCGCACCGTCGCGGCCACGTGGCTGATGGGCACGGCGTAGCGCTCCCGATCCACCTCGACGATCAGTGAGCGGAGAATCGCAAGCGTCACCGGCAGGCTCAGGGTGAAGGTGACTCCCTTACCCGGCCGGCTCTCGACGTCGATCGTCCCACCCAGCTCGTGCACGGTGTTGGCCACCACATCGAGTCCCACACCGCGACCCGCCAGCGACGACACCTGCTCGGCGGTGCTGAAACCGGGGAGGAAGATCATCGAGCGCAGCTGGTCGGTGTCGTCTGGGGAGGCTTCCAGGCCCAGGGATTGGGCCTTGGCCAGAATCTTGGAATCGTCCAGCCCGCGGCCGTCGTCGGAGAGCCGGATGATCACCCGGCCCGACTCCGAGCTGGCCCGAAGCTCGAGCCTGCCCTCCGCCGGTTTCCCGGCGCGGCCGCGCTCCTCCGGAGTCTCGATGCCGTGCACCACCGCGTTGGTCATCAGATGGACCAGCGGCTCGCTGATCCGATCGAGGACCGCCTTGTCCAGCGGGATGTCGCCACCGGTGCTCACGACCTGGACCTGCTTCTGCCGGGCCTGGGCCAGGTCGCGCACCAGGCGGGGAAAGCGGCCGAACACGGTAGCGATCGGCAGCAGCCGAGTCTCCATCAGAATCCCCTCGAGCCGCTTCATGGTCTTCTGGAG
>DASYIX010000022.1:0-38926 GCA_035997125.1 Gemmatimonadales bacterium | reverse complement strand
GCCACGCGCGGGCGTTGTCCGCCGCAAGGGCCTCGTACCCCCGGGCCTGGGCGGTCTGGGCCTGCCGGGTGAGCAGCGGCAGGGGCGATGGCCCATCGGCAGACGAAGCGCTGCTCACGATCTGGGTAAAGGTGTAGCTCCTCCCGCGGGAAGCGTCGAAGGCGATCTCGACCCGCGCAGTGTCTCCCGTAGCGGTGGTCCGTACGGTTACGCCGGGTAGCTCCTTGCCCCAGGTGACGGCGGCTGCTTGGGCGAGAATGGTCGCGGGACATCCCTCGGGCGTGGCGGTCACCGAGAGGCGAGCTCCGCCGGACACCCGGGTAGCCGAGCGTGAGCGAACCACCATGTGGCCCGGATACCAGATGTCAGCCGGCTGCCAGTCCCGCTCCGCTTTCTCCAGTGTGGCGAGGGGAAGTCGGCGGGGGGGAGGCCAACCGAGTAGAGCGAAGCGTACCCGCAAGCGGCCTTGATACTGCGGGGCCAGACTCAGCCGAACCGCGGAGAGATGGGGATCGGCGCGAGATATGAACGTCTCGACCCGGACCGACATCGGTTTGGAGCCAACGGTCCAGTGGTAGCTGGTTCGGGCGGTCCCGGTTTTCAGGTCCAGAACCTGGCGGTAGGCGCTGACGCTGCCATCGTCTGCCGCCTTTGCCTCCAGCCACCGGTCGCCGCTGTAAACCTCGATCGCATTCCAGGCCGGCACGGTCACGACTCGGGGCACGTCGCTCGGAGCCTCCTCATACATCCCAGCCATCATCGAGGTCGACGCACCGATGCCGAGGGCAGGGATGACGACTCCGAGACGGCCGTTCCCGATAAACGGCGAGGGAGAGCGGCGGGGGTCGTCGGTACTGAGCATAAAGCTCGAGTCTCGAGCCCCCGGTGCGGGCTGCTGGGCCTCGAGGGTGGCCAGGGCGAGAGCCTGGGTGCACCAGGAGCCTGCCAGTATCCATCGTCGCATCATTCTCAACTCCGATCTTCAAGCTCACATAGCCAACCGGCGGCGGGCCAATTCAACCCGTCGCCGGCTTCTAACATTGCAGCAACCGAGGTCAGCGCTGCGGACCACCACCTCCAAAATCGTACTCGATTGAGGCCTGCAGCCGACGAGGCAGCAGCGGCCGAGCCAGAAAGATGGTTGAGCCAACGCCGCCGATCCGCGGGTTGCCTTCCTCGAGACCCTTGCTCTGGAGCGCATTGAGGAGGTCCACATTGATCCTTGCTCCCGCACCCGGCAGAGCGAGGCCCGCGCCGAAGTTGAAATAGTTGTACGCTGGGAGCGAGGTGCCGACCTTCACATCCACTGGACGATCCGCGACGTAGTGCCAGTCAACCTTGAAGTTTAGACCCGCCGCCCGGGTAGGCGAATAGATCGCCGCGAGGTTCCCGATTGAGTGCGGCACGCCGCTGATCCGGCTGCCGATGTCGGCGCCTGCGCCGGTGCCAAGCTCCGCTTTGAGAAACGTGCCATTCCCGACGAGCTGGAGGCCCTCGATCGGGCTGACGAACGCCTCGATCTCCGCGCCGTAGGACTTGTTCTCAGGAGACGGCACGATAATCCACGAAGACGCGCCCGTCACGGGATCGATGACGAGACCCTGGCTGACGACATTCTTGAGCTTGGTCCAAAAGCCGTTCACGGTCAGGCCCACCCGGCCGGTGGCGTACTTGACCCCCAGCTCACCCGACAGCACTTCGCGGGAGTCGAACAGGTCCACCTGCTGCTGGGCCGAGGCGTTCAGAAACTCATCCAGGGCCGGCATCTTGTAGCCCCTGGCGCCCGAGCCGTATATGGACATTCTGTCATTGAGCCTGTAGTTGAGCCCGACCGAAGAAGACCAGTCGGTAATGCCGCGGGTAAAGTGCCGAAAGCTGTTGTTGCCAAAGGTCTCGATGTCGTACGTCGTGGCCGGATTCTGGTCCATGTCCACGTTCGAGGTATTTTCGCTGCTCTGCGTGAAACTATTGTACTCCACCCGCACGCCGAGGTCGGCGCGCAACCGCTCGAGTAGCTGGACTTCACCACCCAAGACCCCAGAGACGATGTTAGCCTGACCGGTCCCGTTGGTGTACCCGGACAGGAAGCTCTTGAAGCCGTTCTTAGTGACGGGGTTTGCAGCAAATCCGGGAGGCGTTACTACGATATCCAGGAAGTGGGGATTGTCCTGGACGTCGGTGAGAACCTGGGTGAAGAACCACTGATTATCCTGGCTGTAATTGGCAAAGTAGGCCCCGAAAGAGAGGGAATGCTTTCCAAAGCTCCGTCTGAGCTGCAGCTGGTCTTGAATCGCCGTCAGAGGCTTCGAGACGTGAATCAGTTGCCCTGGCGCGACGAGGCCACTGGGGGTGTCGGTGAGGTTGAAGGCCCGCGGATTTTTGCCGGTGGAGTCAAATAGGTTCGTGTAAGTCACCTGAAAGGTAGTCCCAACCGGCTGCGACAGGCCGGCCTGGCCCGGGGGTCCGTTAACGTACTGATCGACGGTCATGGCATTGGACGGCACCAGGGCATTCCACTCCTGGGCGTCGCGCATGACCTGCGCCGTGTTCTGGAGGTGCCAGCTTTTGCTCAGGTCGAACGATGCGTCGGCGGTGAACCAGCTGGCTTGGGTCTTCAGCCCATTGTCCAGCGGCAGCTGGAGGTCACCCGTCGGGATCCTGACCGAAAGACCCACGGCTTCATTGGTGTTCATGGATCCATAGTCGCTGAAGCCGTTGACGTACTGCGGGTTGGCGGGGTCAGTGAACGGCAGGTCAAGAATGAACTGATTCTTGTCATCAATGTGCTTGGCCGAAAACCGGATGTAGCCGTTATCGAGTAGCCGGGTCACACTCGCCTTTACCTGCCCGCCTCGAATCCCGGGGAACCCCGGATTGCGTACCCCGTGGTCGTAACGGTAGAACCCGCCCACGTTGAAGCGCCAGTCGTTCCCGAGCGGCCCGTTCATGTTGAGATCGTACCGGGCCAGGCCCTCGGTCCCGGCGGTGCCTCGCATAGTGCCCCCGAACACGTCGCCGCCGCTCTTATTGATGAAGTTGACGATGGCGCCCGGCGTGTTGGAGCCGAACAATGGAGAACTCCCCCCCCGGACGACCTCCATCCGATCGATGTTGGCGTCGAAGCGGAACAGGTTGTCGGCATTCATAAAGAAGGTGTGCATCGTGGGGAACACCGGCAGGCCGTCCTCCAGGAAGGACACGTACTCTACCGAGAGAATGCCGCGCATGGTGATGTTCTGGTTGACCTCACCGCCCGAGCTCTCGACCCGGGTAAAGCCGGGCACGTAGCGCAGCATCTCGGTCGTGCTCCGGGGTGCCGCCGCCTGGACCTCGCTCGCGGTGAGGGTGGTGACCGCAACGCTGGCATCGAGGTTCATCCGGGGCGACTGGGTCCCGGTGACCACCATGGTCTGGAGCTGCAGCGGGTCCTGCCGCAGGGTAAAGTCCTGCGTGACCCGGGTATTGGCTGTGACAGTCACGCTCGCGGCTTCGGGCCGGTAGCCCAGCAGACGGGCGTGCAGGATGTGAGTACCGGCGGGGACGCGTGTAAGGGTGTACTGGCCGCCGTTGCCGGTTTGGGTGCTGAGTGCGGTTCCCTCAACAAACACCTGGGCCCCGGCAACCGCTGTCCCCTGCTGATCCGTCACCTTTCCTGCAATGGTACCGGTGGGTCCTGCTACTTCCTGGGCACCGGCACCTGAAGGTCGAGCTATTGGCATCGCGAGAAGCGATGTGATTGTGAGGGTGAAGAGGTGATGTACGAGGGTTGGTCGAACCAAACCAGGTCGCGTCATAGCGGCATCCTCCAGGGTCTTTTTTGGTCTGCCAGCGGAGGCCCACTTGGGGTCATGCCATAGTGTCACGGTTTTGTGGGTCCGTCAACTGATCCGGCCGCTCGCCGTCTCCGATAGCTACAAACCCCCGCCGGATATAGCCTGGTAGGCAGATGCCACGCTCCACCGGCCCAGCCAGTGAACCGTGGGTGCTCGCCGCGAGCATCCTCGGCTCCAGCATGGCATTCATCGACGGGACCGTGGTCAATGTCGCCCTCCCCGTCCTGCAGAAAGCACTCGGGGCCACCGCCATCGAGGTCCAGTGGGTGGTGGAGAGCTATGCGCTCTCGCTCGCCTCACTGTTGCTTCTCGGCGGTGCGCTGGCTGACCGACTGGGGCGGCGGCGCATCTTCGCTCTGGGAGTGAGTCTGTTCGCCCTGGCATCCATTGGATGTGCGGTCGCTCCCAACATCCGCTGGCTGATTGCCGCGCGGGCGGTCCAGGGACTGGGAGGCGCCCTTCTCGTGCCCATCAGTCTCGCCCTGCTAAGCGCCTGTTTCCCTCCGGAGCGCCGGGGGCGCGCAATCGGGAAATGGTCGGCGTTCTCAGCCGCGGCTGCGGGGATTGGGCCGGTCCTGGGCGGCTGGCTGGTTCAGGCAGGGTCCTGGCGTTGGGTCTTCTGGATCAACGTCCCCATCGCCGCCGTTACCCTGGGCATCACCTGGCGCCGAGTCCCGGAAAGCCGAGCCCCGGGTGCGGGCCCCCGACTGGACCTGGTGGGCGCCTGTCTGGCGACGCTGGGTCTGGGCGGCCTGGTGTTCGGATTGCTCGAAGCGCCCCAACTCGGGTTCCGTCATCCCCTCATCATCGGTGCGCTGGTGGGAGCAGCGGTGAGCCTGGCCGCGTTCGTGTTCGTCGAGGCCCGCTCACCCGATCCGATGCTCCCACTGGATCTCTTTCGCTCTCCGACCTTCAGCGGGGCGAATCTTCTCACCCTGCTGCTCTACGCGGCGGTGGGCGGCTGCTTCTTCTTCCTGCCGTTCGATCTGATCCAGGTACACCACTACCGCCCAGCCCAAGCCGGAGCGGCCTTACTGCCGCTCATCGTTTTGCTCTCGCTGCTCTCCGGCCCGGCCGGCAAGCTGGTGGACCGCTACGGCGCGAGAAAACCGCTGATTGTTGGCCCGGTGATCGCCGCGCTCGGATTGGGACTGCTGACCCTGCCAGGCACCGGAGGCAGCTATTGGACGACGTTTTTCCCCGGAGTCACGGTGTTGGGACTGGGAATGGCCGTCACCGTGGCGCCACTCACCACTGCGGTCATGGCGGCGGCCGGACCGGAACGGGCCGGCCTCGCCTCGGGCGTCAACAACGCCGTGTCCCGCACCGCGTCGCTCTTGGCGATCGCCGTATTTGGGATCGTGGCGTACGCGCGATTCAGCCAGAGCCTGGCACGGCGATTGGACGAGCTCGGAGTTCCGCCGGAGATTCGGCGGTTACTTGCGGAGGAGCGGGGAAGACTAGCGGCGGCGCGAGTACCCCCCTCTCTGCCACCCGCGCTGCAGCAAGCGATTCAGGACGCGATAGGGAACGCGTTTGTCGATGCTTTCCGGCTGGACATGCTGCTCGCGGCTGGGCTGGCTGGGGCAGCAGCCGTCACCGCCTGGTGGCTCATCCGGCGAGAGCCGCAAAGCAGGTGAGCACACCGGCACTACCCGAATTCCCGGCGGCACCAGCTCGCCCATTTTCGTATCATGGCTGCTCCTCACCCGGAGGGTTGGAGCTATGAGTGTCAAACTGCACCGTAGCGGCTTTGACTATGCCAAACGGCTGATCGAAGATGGCAAAGTGGTGCTGGACGAGAGGGATGATTGGAGCGAACACCAGCCGTCGGCCCAGGAAGAGAACGAGTTCATCCGCCGGCACGGGATCGTGGAATTCGGACGGTGGCACCTGGGGATCGATGACGAGCAGGACGAGAATAACAAGGGGAGATACAAATTTCCCTACGGCGACTTCAGGGACGTTCACCGCTGCGCAGTGCTGTCGGCGGAAAGTAGAGCGGGCCAGTATAAGTACTTTGACGTCGAGAGCGCCGCGGCGCACCTGCACGGCATGCTAGAGGTGGTCAAGCGCTGACGCGGCGGTGCCGGCCCGGCTTTAGTTCAGAAAGTACTGCACGGTCGACACGACTCGCACGATCTTCTGGAGCTGGTTACTCTCGTTGACCCCCGGGGCCTGATCCCGGGGTAGAATGACGAATACACCCTGGCTGGCCTGGCGAATACCGCCCAGGGCGGTGCGGGAGTCCTTGGCAAACTGCTCCGCTGCCTCCCGCGCATTGGCCGTGGCCTGCGCCACCATGGACGGCTTGAGCTGGTTGAGCCGGGTAAACACGAAGGTAGGACCGCCGACGCCGTACTCGCCGCTGGAGGAGAGAACTACTCCCGCTGCCACCAGCTCGCTCACCTTTTGACTCGCCGCCATCACCACGGCCGGGTTGCCCGACCTTACCATCACTGTCTGCTGGATGACGTAGCGAGGGCCGCCCCGCTCGCCGGGAAACCGATTGGCAAAGGCGTCGGACACTTCGAGCGCTTGCAGCTGGACCGAGGTGGTATCGATGCCGTGTTTGCTGAGGAACCCGAATACCTGGCGGGTGCTGCGGGTGATCTGTGCCTGAGCCACGCTCAGGTCGTCGCCGGTGCTCACATACCGCAGCGGCCACAGAGCCAGGTCGGCCGTGACCTCCTGTTCCGCGAGCCCCTTTACCTCTACAAAGCGGTCTCGGGCCCTGCCGCTGGCAAATCCTCGCCCGATGAAGAATCCGCCCAGGAGGAGGCCCAATGCCAGAATGGTCGCCGCGACGGCCGGACGCTCTGATCCCTTCATCCGATCTCCTTGAGGGTGTCCGGATACTGGAGGAGCTCACCGGCGCATGGTCCGGCGATATGCCTGCGGCGTCTGGCCGGTGTGCCGCTTGAAGAAACGGGTAAAGTGGCTCTGATCGGCGAAGCCTGCCGCCAACGCCACCGCCGCTAACGATACATCCGATTGCAGCAGCTCGCGGGCGGCCCAGTCCAGCCGCAAACATCGTACGTAGGTTCCTATCGACTGCTTGTAATGGGCCCGAAAGCTACGAGCGAGATGGGCGGGGTGGACTCCCACCTCACCTGCCAGCTCCGCGGTCCGAATCGGTTCGGCAAAGCGGGCATGCAGTACCTCCTGCGCCCGGCGCAGCCACGGCGGGGCACGGCGGGCCCGCCCATAGTCGAGCCGCGCCAAATCTACCAGCATTTCCAGCACGATCCCCTCGGCGGCCAGCGCCGACAGATCGTCCGGACTGTCCAGCTCCCGGGTGAGCCGAGCGGCTCGCTCGGTCAGGCCGGCGTGATGGCACTGGGCCGCCTGGCCGAGTATGCCGGCGAACGGTTGGAGCAGATCGGCACAGCCCGGATCGGGCTGAACCACTACCACGTGGGCACCACTGGGCCCCATGTAGTTCGCGTGGGTCTCGCCCGCCGGTTCGGTAAAAATTGAGGTAGGAAAACACTGGTAGAGCTTGCCGGTGAGGCGGAGGTCGAAGGAGCCGTCCAACATGACGGCGACGCAAGCGCGGTCGTGAGTATGCCGGGGCAGGACCTCGGTTGCGGGAAACCAGGCCTCGGTAATTCCGAAGCCGTCCAGCTCGAGGGAGCGGAAGGTGGGGCTGCCCATCGTAACTGGAACGCTCCGAGCCTCCGTCGTCACGGCACCTCCGCCGAATGATTCACGTCGCAACTCTCCCTATCAGACGTTCCACCCTGGTGAGGGCACACCGCCGTAACGCTCGTTGCGTTCTATTCCCGTGAATCGAGTGCAAGACCGCTACCGGCAACGTCCCTATCGTGCCTCGGACGGCGATTCATATCCCCAAAGCAAGGAGGACCTGATGCTGACCGCAAAGCGGGTGGGCCCGGGTGTGCTGGCGCTGATTGCACTTGCCTGCGGGCCGACGGCCCCGGAGACGTCGAGGATGGATAACAGTGGTCTGGAGGCGACCAGCGAGGAATCGGCGGAGAAGGTCGCCGGCGGGGGAGAGTTCGTTCACCCAGCGCTCGGAAGGGTCACGTTCGGGTTTACGGCTAAGCGCCACGGTAACGGCCGGGTCAGCGGCGTGTTCTTTCAGAACCAGCACGACCTCGGCTTCATTTACGTAGGAGAGGTGACCTGCTTTGCCATCGATGAGGTGAACCACAGAGCCTGGATCGGTGGCGTACTAACCTACAGCAACGATCCTGATCCGGTGACCGAGGTAGGAGATGACGCCTGGTTCCGGGTCCTCGATACCGGGAAGCGAAGCTCCGAGCCCGACCGGAGCACTTTCATGGGGTTCGAGCAGCCACCACCGGGAATCGTGACTTCTGAAGAGTACTGCCAACGCCAGATCTGGCCGGACGGCAACGCGCGCACCTGGCCGGTTGTACGAGGCAAGATCGTCATTCACTGAGCCGGCCAGACAGTCGGCGTCAGGAACAGGTCACTTCTTGGCGGCCGTGGTGACTTGAACCGCGGAGACGCGCCACTTGCCGGCGTCATCCTTGGTCCAGATCTCGAGCACCCAGCCACGATCGCCGAGGAATCGGCGGACGTAGGTCTCTCCATAATGCTTGACCTGTTCCTGCTGGAGAGCCGTCGCAGGCCGCGGCTTCTCCTTCTTCAGCAGTGCCAGCCGCTGCGTCTTGTTCAGCAGGGTGCCGTCGGCGACCACCACGGTAAAGTCATCCGCTGTCAGCCCCTCCCACGTGGCGGCATCGGCGGCGACGACCGCCTGGCTGCGCCGCCGCATGGCGTCCTGCAGCTCGGTGGGAACCTGGGCCCAAGCGGGATGCGAGCTGAGCGTTGCCACGGCTAGCAAGAGGGTGAACCCGTAAGCACGAGGCATGTTGCCCTCCTTCAGGGGTGATGGGCTGAACCCTCGGCCCGCGCGCGTCGCTGCCAAGACCGTTGGTCATTGGTCATCCGAGTTGGTGGCCTCAGGGATGAGCTAATTGTAGCGCAGCGGCTCGTCCGCGTCAGGGTTCCGCCTTCGTCTCACCGTCTTCGCTGTGTATGCCCGCCGCCGTGATCCGTCACACCCGTGAAACAGCTGGTCCCCGACGCCGGAGGTTCTTACGAAAAGAGCAAGCACCTTGGTCTCCATCGTATTGCTCATCCTCGCGTGCGGCGGCACCACTAACGCAGGGGAGCCGGGCCCCGCCGGCGGGTACCGGGTGCTCTTCATCGGCAACAGCCTCACCTACTTCAACGACCTGCCGGGTACGGTCGCGCGGCTGGCGGCGATGGGCGAGGACGCGATCCATGTGCAGATGGTCGCTCTACCCAACCTCGCGGTGATCGACCATGTGAACGGAATGAGCAACGCCGTAGAGGTGATTCGGGGGGGAGGCTGGGATTACGTCGTGTTACAGCAGGGGCCGACCACAACGGCGATTGGGCGGGATACGCTGGTTCTCGCTGCGCAGGAGCTCGACCCCGATATCCGAGCGGCCGGCGCCCAGACCGCTCTCTTGATGATCTGGCCGCCGGCAGGCGACCTGGAAGCGTTCGACGCGGTCCGGATCTCGTACCAGCAGGCGGCTCAGGCGGTACGGGGCCTCTTCCTGCCGGCGGGCGAGGCCTGGCGAGCCGCCTTGGCCACCAACGGCGACCTTCCGCTCTATGGTCTGGATGGCTTTCACCCCGCCGAGCTGGGCACGTACTTGGCTGCGCTGGTGGTATATGAGGCGATCACCGGCCACGACGCCCGCTCCTTGCCGGCCGTGGCCGCCGTGGCGGCCCACCCGTTGACCACGCCCGCGACGACGGTCCGGTCACTTCAGCGAGTGGCCCACGAGACCGTCGTCCAGTTCGCCTCTCGGCGTTAAGGCGTTGGCGGTGGGGCGAGCACGGCGACCATACGCTCGAGCACCTCGGAGCGCTCCTGCTCGCACACCTTGGGCGCCTTCTCGCTCATCTGTTCGGGCGCTACCCAGCGGCTGGTGGTGGCAACCTGAGCCTGCTGATCATTGCCACTGAGTTGCAGCGCGACGGCGACCCGGCACTTTGCGGAGGAGCCCAGGACGGCGCTCGAGCTGGGGTACCGGGTAGCAGTGAGCCGCCCGCCGGTCGAGTCGGCCACGTCGACGGTGAACGATTCGCCCTGCAAGGCGCGCCGAGCCCGGACGTAAGCGGAGTCGCGCGAGGCTGGAACCGGGGTCACGTTGCTCGACTCCGGGCCGGCCACCAGGCCGGAGCAGGCCAGCGTACTTGCGAGGCCAAGGAAGAGCAGCGGTGTTCCCAAAAACCATGAATGGCTCATGACAGTCCTCGTCTGGGGAAGGGGCCTCTGGCTACCCCACCAAGGGTATCGGTCTCCAATGGTCGAGAAGTCACGGCTTTGTCACAGTAGCGCCACGCCGGGCTTCGTTTGCGATTCTGAGGCCGTAGTAACCCAGCCAGAGAAACGCGGGCACATTGGCGTAGATCAGCGGCTCGAGAAAGTACCAGCCGGTCGCGGAACCAATGCCCCGACCCCACGAGAGGATGCTGGCCACGAAGCCCAGCCACGCCACCGGCCGGGAGACGAACGGTGCCGGGCTCCGGGTTTCGAGGTAGGCCAGCCCGGTGAGGCCTACCAGGAAGAGTGGATTGCCCAGCCAGCCGTATCCGATGAGCAGACGATTGAAGGCAAAGTAGAGCAGGGGATCGCTCTGGGGTGCTCCCGCCGCGGTGAGCGCGTGCATCACCCACCCGTTGATGAGGGCGACGCCGGTGAAGAAGATCATCCCGACCACGACGGCTCCCCAGAACAGTGACGAGATCCAGGGTCGAAGCAGCCGCCCACCCGCAGCCAACATGAGGATGCCGCCCAACACGCAGAGGACGAACCCGGTCGCGATGGCGACGTGAATCGGGCCCCACCACGGTGTCTGGCTCAGTACCGAAGGCCGCTCCTCGAACCCGCCGGCGGGCACTGGATGAAAGATGAGGCCGATGACGACGAGCAACGACGCCAGCGCGAGGACGTAACCTCCGGCACGAGCGGCACCGGGCTCACGAAACTGAGACGAGCTCATGGCCTCCGCTTTCATTGGGACGTGACTCGGGGAAGGCCCCGCTCGATGGTGACGCGGTGCGGCTCCTCCCACGGGGGCAGCTTCAGGTCTCGGCCTAAGTCCGCCAGGGTCTCATCCACGGTAAAGCCGGGGGAGATCGTCGCTACCTCCAGCAGCACGCCGCCCGGCTCGCGGAAGTAGATCGATTGGAAGTATTGTCGATCCAACACGTCGGTTACGCCGAGGCCTCGTCCCAAAAGCTCCTCGCGGAGCCGGAGCTGCTGATCCAGGCCGTCGATGGCCAGGGCGACGTGATGCACTGTGCCCAGTCCGTTCCGGGCCCGCGGCGCGCCAGAGCCGTAGAGAATCTCGATCGTCTTGCCTGGCCCCCTGGCATTCACCGCCAGGCGTATTCGACCCTGCTCCTCATCCACCACCTCGAAGCCCAGCACCTCGCTCAGCAGTACCACGGTTGCGGCCGGAGCGTCGACGGACAGGGTGACGCTATGCAGCCCGCGGACACCGTCGTCCGGGGCGATACCACTCCCGGTCCACGCAGCCCGGCGGTCCCGGGTCCCGATCAATTGGATGCTCAGGCCGGATGGATCGGAGAAGGCGAGGGCCTCCTCTCCGAACGCCGTAGCCTCGCGCACCTCCACGCCCCGCGCTCGGAGCCGCTCCTTCCAGAAGCTGAGAGAGCTGGCGGGGACCGAGAAGGAGGTGAGGGTAATCTGTCCTTCGCCGTGCTGGCCCGGCGGGACTCCCCAGCCTTTATAAGGGAAGGTGGTCCAGATCGTTCCGGGGGTACCCCGCTCGTCTCCATAGTAAAGGTGATAGACGTTGTGATTGTCGAAGTTGACCGTCTTCTTGATCAGTCTGAGTCCTAACCCACCGCGATAGAAATCGAGATCAGCCTGTGCGTCGCCTACCGTCGCAGTCACATGGTGCAGGCCCTGAATCGGGTGCTTCATCTCGGGCAGCTCATTTCATGAGGTCCGGGGGACCATATTGTCGCGCCTTTGTAACGACCCGTGGGCCTGCCACGCGCTGCACCAGGTCGACGTTGGGCCGGTATCAGCGGCAGAATCGCGACTTGTAACCGTGCCACGATTCCTGATCCGTCAGTAACTGTCGCATTCTTCGTCGCGACCAGTTTCAGAACACTTGAGCCGGGTTCTGGCACGGGCAATACTGCCAGCACGACTTCCACGAGGAGCGCCATGTCCCCCGCTAGCCTTCGTAGCAGGGTGCTGGACCTATGTCTGCTCGGGGCAGTGCTGTCCGCCTGCGCATGTGCCGGAGGCGTGCCTCCGGTGGCGCCCGCCTCCCTGACGGTGCCGGGCGCAATCCCGGCGCCCATGGCAGATGCCAGGCCGGATCCCTCGCGCCGCCGAGTGTCGCGCCCGCTAACCCGGGCGACGCGCACCCGAGTCGATAGCGCTGCGCTCGAGCGCGAGGTCACCAAGCGGCTGGCCCATCGTCCGCTGGCCATCACCCTCACCCGGCGGCTGCGCAACCCCGAGCTGGCCGACCGGGTTGCCGCGGCCGTCGTGTACGAAGCGGGACGGGTCCGCATGAGCCCCAGCCTGCTCGCCGGGGTGCTCCTCATCGAGAACGGCCCGGCCGACTCCACCGCCATCAGCACGCAAGGGGCGATCGGCGTGATGCAGGTCATGCCGGTCCACATCGGAAGCTACGGCTGCCTGTCCGGCGACCTGCTGAACGTGGAGGCGAACATCTGCCACGGGGCCAGGCTGCTGAATAGCTACCTCCGCCGCACCAAGTCGGTAGAGCAGGCCTTGCGACGCTACAACGGGTGCGTGACGGGGCGCAATACGCCTCGCTGCCACCGGTACCCACTGCGAGTCATGCGAACCGCTTCCAGTGTGCGGCGGGAGACGCTCGTCAATGCCGCGAAGCTATTCGAGGAGTCTGCCGAAGCGGGCGACGTTTCCGCCGAGCGCGACGTTTCCGCCGAGCGCGACGTTTCCTCGTCCAGGCTGGGGGCCAATGTACCCCGCTCGATCGAGCATATCGATTCCGCGGCCTATGACTCGGCCCGGGTCGCTGCGTGCGCCACGTTCCTCGGCTGCCTGCGAAACAGCTGGAGCCGTTAGACGCTCCTTACTGCCCGCCGGTCTCCCTCCAATCCATGTTGCTGACGAAACAGTTACCCTCCCGGGCCGTCGGGGTTCGGTCGAGTTGATGGACCGGGCCGGGTGAGACATCATACAGCATGAATCCCCATCTCGTGCGGCCCGGCCGGAAGGTAGATCTCGGTGACTTCGATCCCGACGACACCCACCTCGTCCCCGGCGGAAAGGCCGAGGCGAAGAAACAGAGCCCCGTCATCCAGGAACGGCTGGCCCATCTCCAGGAGCTGCTCTATGCCGGGCGCGAATCGAAGCTCTTAGTCGTGCTGCAAGGCATGGACACCTCAGGGAAAGACGGCACCATCCGGCATGTGATGGGCGGCTTCAACCCGGTCGGGACCCGTGTCGTCTCCTTCAAGAAGCCTTCACCGGAGGAGTTGGATCACGACTATCTCTGGCGGGTGCACCGCCAGGCACCGGGAAAGGGCGAAGCGGTGGTGTTCAACCGGAGCCACTACGAGGATGTGCTGGTGGTCCGGGTGCACAGCCTTGTCCCTAAGCCAGTCTGGCAGAAGCGCTACGATCATATCTGCGCTTTTGAGCAGATGCTGCACGACGAAGGCTCGGTTATCCTGAAGTTCTTCCTGCACATCAGCAAGGAGGAACAGCGGGCCCGGCTGCAAGCCCGGATCGAGGACCCGACCAAGCGGTGGAAGTTCCAGACGGGCGACCTCGAGGAGCGAAAGCTGTGGAAGGATTACCAGCGAGCCTACGAGGACGCTCTGTCCAAGACCTCCACCGACCAGGCGCCGTGGTACGTGGTGCCGGCGAACCAGAAGTGGTACCGGAATTATGTGGTCGGATCTGTGATCGTGGACAAGCTGGAGAGTCTGCACATGAAGTATCCCGAGCCGGATCTGTCGGGTGTGGTGATCAAACAATGAGGCCGTTAGTCATGGTTTTTGAGGGGGATCCGGCCGGCGGAAGGTTCCGGTGTGGGTCTGCTCCAGGTTGAGGACCGGCAGCTCCAGCCGCCACAGAATGGCGCCAAACCGAACCACCAGGATCGTTCCCATTCCAATCAACGCAGCCGGGTCTCGTCCCATCCCGGCGCGCTCGAGCATCAGATATAGCGCGGCCCCCACGATAGTGGAGCTGGCGTAGAGCTGTCCTCGTCTCAGAATGAGGGGAATCTCGGCGCAGAGCACATCGCGGATCATTCCACCAGCCACCCCGGTAATCGTTCCCATGAGCACCGCAGGGACTCCCGACAGCCCCGCCTGCTGCGCGATCTGCACCCCACCGATGGTGAAGAAGGCAAGCCCCAACCCATCGGCGATGAGGAGGGCCCGTCGGTTGGGAGCCCGGAAATGGACGTAGAAAAGGGTGAAGCCGGTGGCCGCGAGGATCACCAGCAAATAGGTGGGGTCGGCGATCCAGAAGATGGGATAGCGCTCCAGTAACACATCCCGCAGGGTGCCGCCGCCGATCGCAGTGACCACCGCAATGACGGCGACACCCAGCCAGTCGAGGCTCTTGCTGCCCGCGGTGAGGACGCCGCTGATGGCGAACACGGCGACACCGAGGAAATCCAGGAAGTGGCGGATCTGGTCAGGACCTCGACCGCGAGCTGGAGCGCTTTCGGGTGCTCTTCCGCCGGCTCTTGCCCTTGGCCGGAACCTTCGCACCCTTTTTCCGAGCCTCCGACAATCCGATTGCGACCGCCTGGGCCCGACTCTTCACCTTGCCGCCTTTTCCCGACTTGCCGCGCCGGAGGGTACCGCTCTTGCGCCGGCGCATTGCGCTCTCGACGCTCTTGCTTGCTCCCTTGCTGTATTTTCGTCCGCTGGATTTGCGGGAAGAGCGCTTCTTTGCCGCCATGGGACCTCCACGGGTGGAAAGTGTAGCGGAAAACTAAGCCGGGTCAGGGCCGGGCGTACAGGATGGAAATGCCGGGCTCGGACACGAGGACCCGGGCCACCACTCGTTCCGGCTGAGTTATCCAGAAGCGAGCCATGGGTACGGTCGAGTCCGACGTTGCCAGAACTTCCCACGCCGGCTGTTGCGGCCCAGCGCCGCTGGACAACGTCGTGTCGTCCAGAACCTCCACCGTATACCACGCCGCTCGGCCCGAGCGGTCGCTATAGACGGGCATGACCGCGCGGTATCCGGGGTGAAGCGGCAGCGCTGCTATGGCAAGGCCGAAGACGTTCCATTCGAAAGGCTGCACCGGGAGCAGGTGATCGTTCCTCGTGGCAGTGCCGGTGGCCGGAGTGGTCTCGCTGCGAACCAGTCCGGTGGCGAAATCCAGGCGGACGACCCGGCTGGCGTTGTGCGACCGGGACCGGAGCGGGCGCAGCGTCTGGTCGTCCACCCAGGAGCTGTCCACCGTCTTCCCGTTGGGGGTATCGAACACCAGCACGTCGAGCAGCGCCGGCTCCCCATAGAGCGTCGCGTGGCTCAAGCGCTCCATTTGCCGGCCAAACGGCCGGACGCTACCACCCTTGGTCAGAGTCAGGAGGCGGGTGAGGCCAAAGTCCCGAAGCCGCTTGGCTGACACCGCGGGGTTCCCGGCCTGGATTGTGTCGGGGTGAGATCGTTGCGGCACATATAAGGAGAGCCCAAACCACAGGAGAAAGTAAACCATTTCGTCAGGCCCCAATGCGGAGGGATGCGAAGCGGGATAGTTAGGACGACGTCGCCCTCCCCGAAGTGGTTTCGCTCCCCACGAGGCCGGACCGCCCAGCGCTTCCCGCTAGGCGCGGCGATCGCCGACTCGTCGGTTCGCCTCGGCCTGAGGGGAGACGCGCTGGCGGATAACGCCCCCGAGAAAAGCCCCGATACCGGTGACAACGAAGGTGTACCCGCCCAACAGGAGCACGCCGATCATCCAGGTCTCGTTGCCACCAGGATGGGTTATCACCCGGTAGAGCAGGGCCAGGAGCTGGCCGGCGAAGACCCCGCCGACGGCAGCGCCAGGCCGGCCCGGCCCCAGGAAGCCGAGCGCCAGCCCGACGAGGAGCAGAGTCAATGGGTAAGCTGGCCCATGACCATCCCACGGCTCCGACTCGGCCAGGAGGAGCCAGGGCACGAGCCAGAGGGCCAGACCGATGACAGATCCGGCGATGAGCACCGCACGACGTGAGAGTCTCGGCATTCGATCTTCCTTGATCAGGCGATTGAACCCCTGGAAACCATCCCTACCTGCGCAGGCTCAGCAGCAGGACGCCGGCGCCGACACAGGTGATGCCAACCCAGTCGCGAAACGCTGGTCGCTCGCCCAGAAAGATGACCGCGAACAGCGCCACCAGCACCACGCTGAGCTTGTCGACCGGAGCAACCTTGGATGCCTCTCCCACCTTGAGCGCCCGAAAATAGCATACCCAGCTCGCTCCTGTAGCCAGCCCGGAGAGCGTGAGAAAGAGCAGCGCCCGACCGGGAACCGTGGTGGGGTTCTGCCATTTGCCGGTGGCGTAGACCAGGGCGCCGAGCACGATCAGGATCACGGTGGTGCGGACTAGTGTCGCATAGTCGGAATCGATCCCCTCGAGACCGATCTTGGCGAGAATGGCGGTGGCCGCGGCAAAGACCGCGGAGAGGAGCGCCCAGACCAGCCAGTTCTGAGAATCAGGCATTAAGATCTCCAGTCATTCGGCTCCGACCGCCAGGTAAAGAACCGCTCCCAGCGCTGTCAGTCCGAGCAAGGCAACGCCAATACTCTTGTACGCTCCGCGCTCCATATTGCCCACCCTCAACGAATCGATCCCCACGAGCGGCAAGGTGACCCGGCAGCTGTCGCAGTCCGGTGGCAGCTGGAATGGCACTCCGGAAAGCGAGTCCTGGGTGCGCCTGACCGCGTGGAACACGCGCGCGTGACCGTTGCGCCACACCTGCACCTGCTGCTGTGGGGGTAAGGTCGCCGGGGCCGGGTCCACCCGCCGCCAGCCGGCGCCGCAACCGGCCGTAAGCAAGAGCAGAAACAGCTTGGCCCTGCCGTGCTCACACATAGAGCTTTCTCCGAATGCCGGTCCACATGTCCATCGATGTCGTGCCCGGTTGTTTGGTGTCCAGGTCCTCATCCGCCCGATAGAGATAGACGTAGACCATCTGGATCGAGCTGGCGAACGACTCCCCATCCTCGGCCTGGGTGATGAGCGGCAGGTACGTCCCGGTGTTGATATACATCTTTACGGTGCCGTCCTGATTGCCGTGGAAGTAGTCGTGCCGGGCGCGGTGAGTGTGCCCGTACACCACTCGCTGAATCTGGCTTCCCGGCCGCGGGTTGCGGAACACCTCCTCCGAACGGGCACCCTCGCGCAGGGTGTCCTCTTCCTTGAACAGGAAGGGGAAGGTCCGCTCCAGACTCTGCAGCGCGTCGACCCGGCCGCGGAAGGAGCCGAAGTCCGGGCCCAGAATAAGCCGGCGGGCCTGCTGGAGCCGGTCGACCAGATCGGCCGACACCAGGAGATCGCTGCGCATGTGATCCCATTGTTTGGCCAGGCTGCAGCCGAGCAGACCATCGAGCGCCAACTTCATGGCCTGGTAGAGCCGCTTCTGTTCTGACCGCGACTCCGGCGCCCCGATCCAGTCCAGCCACTCGAACACATGCAGCATGGGCCGGAGATTGTTCACATCCTTCAGCTGCTCGACGATCGTCGGCTGAGTGCCCAGCTGGGTTGCGTGATAGATCAGCCCTCCCATCAGCTCCGCCGTCACTGCCTCGCCGATGGCCATCACCCGGTAGGCCTCGTCGGAGAAGCGGCCTACGTTCTCCCGCGGCAGCAAAACCTTGTTGCGAAACTCCCACCCGTGGCAGTTCAGGTCCCATTCGTGTCCGTGGCGGGCGACGACTCCGTATTCTTCCAGCTCGAGGCTGGGAGCAAAGCCGGCGATCTGAGGGATCGCGCGTTTGATCTCTGCCTGGAGCCCGGGAAAATTCCACAGCACCCGGTCATGGTTGCCCACCACGTAGCGCACCGAGAAGGCGGGACAGCTGCGCTCCAGCTCCGTCAACGCGAGCATGAACTGCTGCGCGGCGGGTGAGCGAAGAATGTCCTGCAGGATGCTGAGAAACTGGCGCTCGATGGTCCTGGTGTCCGAGTTCATCCCGGTCTTGGGATCCAGCTTCCCACCCCAGGGCCTTTCGTCCGGGGAGAGGCGCTGCCGCAGCCAATAGTCGGTCCGCACCAGGTCGATGATGTCGCCGACGAGAACCAGGACGGTCTCCCGGGCTCCGCGCTTCTTGGCGGTGGCTGCAACCTCCGCAGCGAAGAGTTCGAACGCCTCCGGGTTTACGTTTCGGGCGGTGCGTTCGTCGGTGAGGTGCAGATCACTGACCAGGACGAGCATGGCGAGGCTCCTATGGTCCCAGGTTTGCAGCTAGCTGCCGCCAACCCTCGAGATCCTCCGCCGGACAGGAACGTATTCCAATGAAGCGTAACGGCTTTGTGTTGCCGCGCGGTCCCTATAGCCCTGGGCTCGGCTTGGCCCTGAGAGCCGCTTGATGCGGTTCCCATCGCTGGTTACCCTGTCCCACCGGGCCGGGGAGGTGCTGCGCCGCTTTCCTTGGACTCTGGGTCTTGGTGTGCTTACGGCCGCTGCGGCCATAGCGGCGACCACCCACCACGCTAATCACGCTAATAGCGATTGGGCCCGACTCGCCATGGTCAGCGCCCTCGGCCTTCCGCTCAGCGTAGCCCTCACCCTGTTCGCCGAGGAGCGCGGCTGGTCTCCCGGGCGCGTCGCCTTGCTGAACGCCGGCGGGGTGGCTTTGCTGGGTCTCTTTTATCTCGTGTGGCCTGGCCCAGAGCGGAAACACGAGGCGATCCGCTACTTCCAGCTCAACGCGGGGCTGCACCTTCTGGTGGCGGTTCTTCCGTTCCTCGGCGAGCGGGAGACCAGTGCGTTCTGGCAGTATAACCGGCGGCTCTTCCTCGGCTTCCTCCGAGCCGCCGTCTTCTCGGCGGTGCTCTACCTCGGGCTGGTTGTCGCCCTCGTGGCGCTGGATAAGCTCTTTGGTGTCGATGTGCCGGGCGAGCTCTACGGACGGCTGTATCTCATCATCGCCTTCGTGATCAACACCTGGATCTTCCTGGCCGAGGTCCCCCGAGGATTGCGGGAGCTGGTAGACGATACCAGCTATCCCCGGGTGCTCAAGGTCTTTGCCCAATACATTCTGACCCCGCTGGTCTTCATCTATCTCCTGCTCCTGCTCGCTTACCTGGTCAAGATCGTCGCCGGCGGAGAATGGCCCTCGGGCTGGATCGGCTGGCTGGTCACCAGCGTGGCGATTGCCGGACTGCTTGGCTTCCTTCTGGTTCACCCGCTGCGCGACGACCCGGGCGAGGCCTGGATCCGGACCTACACCCGCTGGCTCTTCGTCGGGCTCATCCCCGCCGCGGTCGTGCTGCTGGTGGCGTTCTGGAAGCGAGTGCTTCCGTACGGGTTGACCGAGATGCGCCTCCTCGGCGTCCTCCTGGGGCTCTGGCTCCTTGCGATTGCCGTCAGCTACACCCTGCGGCAGGAAAGCGGAATCAAACGTATTCCGGTGACCCTCGCCGCGCTGCTGCTGCTCACCCTGTATGGGCCGCTCAGTGTCACCGGCATCTCGGTGGCGAGCCAGGGCCGGCGGCTGACCCGGCTGGTCGCGTCCCGCCCTGGCGAACCGACCGCGCAGGACCAGCGGGACGGCCGCGAAGCCAGCGCCGCCTTGCGATTCCTGCTGGAGCACGGGGCGCAACGCCAGGTGGCCGCGGCCATTCCGGGCGAGCTGCCGAGGATCGATTGGGATTCATTACCGGACCAGCGAGACAAACGAGAGAAGGCGGCCGCCCAGATTCTCGCAGTTGCTCACGTCTCGTATGTGCCACAATACTCATCCCGATCAGAGGGGTATATCTATCTCTCCGCCCGCCAGGAACCCGTCACGCTGATCCGCGGGTACGATTGGATGGTCCGGCTCTCGGACTACGACAAGACTCCAATAGTGGTCGAGCGAGACACCGTGCACGTTCAGTTCGACAGTGCATCTGGGATACTGGGAGTGAAGGTAGGCACCGATTCGCTGGCGTTCGATTTGGAGAAGCTGGCGGTCGGCTTGTCACGCGATTCCGATGTGAGCGTCCCGGTGCCGGCGGATCGCTTGGGACTGGAGGCCACCGGCGCGAAGCGGAAGGCGAGGCTCGCGCTCGAGTCGTTGAATGGGAGACGCAGAGGGAGCTCGGTGAAGGTGGAGCACTGGCAGGGCCGATTATACCTGGGCACCCGCTAGGGTTCGTAGTACGAGGCCACTTTCCGACCGACATACATCCCCGCTCCGGTTCCGACCATGCTGACCATGAAAGCAGTCATCACTCCCACCGGAGCCCCAATCCACCATCCCAGGTAACCGCCTGCGGTTGCACCAATGAATCCGAAGAGCTTGGTCATGTAGTCTCCCGACCGGAGATCAACTCATGCTCGCCAACTGGATCACCCTGTCGCGCTTCCCCCTACTCCTGATCATAGTCCTCATCCTGTACCATGGATCTCCGTGGGTGCAGCTCGCAGGAGTGCTGCTACTGTTTGCGGGACTGATGCTGGACACCGTAGACGGCGTAGTAGCCCGCAAGCGGGGTCAGACCAGCCTGTTCGGAAGCGTGCTCGATATCGCCGCCGACCGGACCTATGAGCTGGTCCTCTGGGTATGCTTTGCCGATTTGCGCATGATTCCAGTGGCGATTCCCTTGATCATCATTGCGCGGACCACCCTCACCGACGCGCTCCGGAGCATCGGGGTCGGGAAGGGGACCGCGCCGTTCGCGCAGCACCGCACCCCACTCGGCCGATTTCTCGTGGGCTCGACCGTGATGCGAACCGGCTATGCTGTCACCAAGGTCGTGACGTTTTGCGGCCTGGCCCTGACGCAAGCGCTGAGTCGCTCTCCCGGGACCCTCCCCCTGGCTTTGCCGTCCATGTGGAGCGTATTCCAAGTCACCGCCTGGCTGGCTGTGGGCTTCTGCGTCTTCCGGGGTCTGCCCGTGATGGTGCACTCGCTGCGGGAGTACTGGGGCGTTCCGTCAGCCGCTCGGGCCAAGTCGGCGACTCGATAAACGGACGGAGAGCTCTCCGCCTTCTCTGTCTTCTCGTCCTCTTAGAACGGCATCTTGTACTCGGGCGGAGTCACCCCATTGAGCCGGAGATAGGGCACCGTCTGACCCAGCGTCCAAACCGAATGCTCCAACGATAGCTGGACCAGACGGCTGGCCGGCTGGGGTGGCTGTCCGTAGATCGCCACCGGACGCTTCAGCTGAGCCGGGCTTGCCTGCTGCAAGGCGCTCAGAAAGTAATCGTAGGTAGCGGCGGCGTACTTCCGGAGTGCGGCCTTGTTGTGGAGGTACACGGTGCTGTCACCCAGGGCCGGAGCGGCCTTGAGTCCCCGCAGAGCCAGTGCAGCGACGTCCAGATTGGTGCTCACGATGTGGTCGAATTGCCCGGCAAAGGAGCGTACCCCCGGCGTCGGCCTGAAGTTGGTGGCCGAGTCGGGCATGGCATCGATGTAGGCCAGCACGGTGGTGCGGTTGCGCTGCCAGTCCGCGAGCAGGTCCGGGTTTACTGCAGTCTGAGCCAGGCTCAGGGCTGGCACGAGTGTGAGGAATAGGCCGAAGGGTAATGCACGCATGGAGGCTCCTAGGTTGTGAGTCTGATCTTGATCGCCGGCCACTCGGTGTCGAGAATGGAGAAGTAGACCGTGTCTCGCACTCGGCCGGACGCAGTGATCAGGTGCTTGCGAAAGGTGCCCTCTTCGACCGCCCCCAGCCGGAGCAAGGCTGTGCGTGATTTTTCATTGAGCACATCGGTCTTGAATTCCACCCGCTGCATACCGAGGACCTCGAAGGCGTGGGTCAGGAGCAGCAGCTTGGTTTCGGTATTGACCGCAGTCCGCTGAAACGCGGGGATCACCCAGGTCCAGCCGATCTCCAGCCGGCGGTTCCCGGTGTCGATGTTGGCGTAGCGTGTGCTGCCGATGGCTTTGCCACTCGCCCGGTGGATGATCGCGAAAGGCAACGCCAGGCCGCGGCGCTGTTCATCGAGCGCGATCGAGATGTAGCCGCGCATCTCCTGAGCCGTCGCTACTGCCGTCGGCGTCCAGCGCCATAGCTCGGGCTCCAGGCCGACCGCCGTGAGCGCCGGAGCGTGGTCGAGCGTCAACGGCTCGAGCCGCACCGCCCGACCGGAAAGGGTCACCGGTTCCAGATTCATTTTCCCGCCATACGCTGCCGCTGCCTTTGTGGTTCCAGCGTCCGCCAGCACGCGACCCGCAACCTCCTTGCGATCCTTGCCGCCACCGTAGCAGTCACGCCGCCGCGATCCTGTGCGGGGGGATGAGCCAAAGGCGGCCCTGGAGATGATGCTAGCCTAGATGGAGAAACCTGCGCCGGCAGCATTACGTTTGGGACAACGGGAGATCTGGATCACACCGGTTACCAACCCTCCCGTGCATACTACTATCTACAGTAGGATCGAACATGACGATATCGCACTGGCGTCATTCTCCGGCCCTGATAACCGCGCTTGCCCTGGCGGCTTGCACCAGCACCCACCGGGGCGCGGTCCAGACTGCCCCGCAGCCGGCTGCGCACCACGAGACGAGCCCCCCGGCCACGGCCAAGGCAAGGGCCGACAGCCTCCGTCATCCCTATACGGCGGCGGATGTCGACTTCATGTCCCACATGATCGGCCACCACGCCCAGGCGCTGGTGATGGCCGGCTGGGCACCCAGCCACGGGGCCAATCCGTCGGTGCAGATCCTGGCCGAGCGGATCATCAACGCCCAGCAGGACGAGATCGCCACCATGCAGCAATGGCTTCGCGATCGGGGAAAGCCGGTGCCCGAGGCGCGCCCGACCGGCACGAAGATGATGATGAATGGCGTCGAACACGAGATGTTGATGCCCGGAATGCTCACTGAAGAACAGATGAAGCAGCTGGACCAGGCCCGGGGGCCGGAGTTTGACCGCCGGTTCCTTACTTTCATGATTCAGCACCACCGGGGTGCGGTGGCCATGGTGCAGAGTCTCTTTGGCACCAATGCCGCGGCGCAGGACGAGACCGTGTTCAAGTTCGCCAACGACGCGAGCGTCGATCAGTCCACCGAGATCGCCCGGATGGAGCGGATGCTTGCCGCGCTCCCCGCCAGCAGCGGCTCACCCTGAAACAACTTCTCGCTTTGATCCGTAGACGCCACCCAGGTCCTCTTCAACAAGGCTAACAGCCCATGGCATCCGCCAACCTCCTCTCGGTGTCCCTTGCACTCGGCCTCGTCTCCCTGGCCGGGTGTGCTCATTCGACCTCCTCCCAACCCGGCGCTCCCGTGCCGGCGGAGAACCGATCCACCACGGCGCCGAGCCCCGATCCCCGGGTCGGCCTGCGCGCCGGGAAGATGGATGCCGGGGAAGCCATCTGGAATCTGCGGGCCCTCTCCAAGACGCCCCCGTCGGAACAGTTCGTGGACGTGACCAACTCCGACCTCGCCTTCACCAGCCATTACGCTATTCAAGGCAACTACAACGGCTACCAGGTGTGGGACATCGCCAACCCGCGCCAGCCGGCGCTGGAGACGTCCTACGTCTGTCCGGCCTCCCAGAGCGACGTATCGGTCTACAAGAACCTGCTCTTCGTTTCAGGTGAGAATCTGGCCGCCCGGCTCGATTGTGGAGCGGAGGGGGTGGAGGACACGGTGAGCTCGGCCCGGCTCCGCGGCATCCGGATCTACGACATCAGCGAGCTGGCCCACCCGAAGAACGTCGGCAACGTGCAGACCTGTCGCGGCTCCCACACCCACACCGTCCTGGTCGACCCCAAAGACCGGGAGAACGTCTACGTTTACATCTCCGGCTCCGCTCCGGTGCGGTCTTCCAGCGAGCTCCCCGGCTGCATCAGCGCGGCATCCGATCCCAACTCGGCGCTGTTCCGGATCGAAGTCATCAAGGTGCCACTGGCCCACCCCGACCAGGCCGCGATCGTCAGCTCTCCCCGGATCTTCAACGATCTGGTGGCCCCGCCCAAGCACGGCGAGACGCCCCAGGACATTGCCGCCAGCAAGAAAGCGGCGGCCGAGGCGCGCGCGGCCGGCGGGTACACCGCGGTGATCCACGATCAGGAGATTGTTCTGCCGCCACAGTTCGTCGATCCTATGCTCGACAGCGTAGTCCAGGCCCGGCAGGGCACCGGTGCGCCGACCGCCGCGGACAGCGCGGCGCTGCGGCAGGCCCTGCCCGGCATCATCTCCGCTATGATCAAGGCCCATGAGGCCGAGGTGCCGCCAACCGCCGGGCCCACTCAGTGCCATGATATCACGGTCTATCCGGCGATCGGTCTGGCGGGTGGCGCCTGCGCCGGTTACGGCCTGCTGCTCGACATCCGGGATCCGGCTCACCCGGTCCGCCTCGGCGCCGTGTCCGACTCTAACTTCTCCTATTGGCACTCGGCGACCTTCAACAACGACGGCACCAAGATTCTCTTTTCGGACGAGTGGGGCGGCGGAGGACAGCCGAAGTGCCGGAAGACCGACAAGCATGAGTGGGGTGCGGACGCGATCTTCACCCTACAGAATCGCCAAATGCAGTTCCAGAGCTACTACAAGATGCCGGCCCCGCAGACCCAACAGGAGAACTGCGTAGCCCACAATGGATCGCTGATCCCGATCCCCGGCCGGGACGTGATGGTGCAGGCCTGGTATCAGGGCGGGCTTTCGGTGTTCGACTGGACCGACCCGAAACACCCGCAGGAGATCGCCTTCTTCGACCGGGGGCCGGTGGATTCGACCCGGATGGCAAGCGGCGGCTATTGGTCCACCTACTGGTACAACGGCGTCATTGTCGGCTCGGAGATCTCCCGTGGTCTCGACATCTTCGAGCTGGTGCCGAGCGGGCTCATCTCCCAGAATGAGATCGACGCGGCCAAGTCGGTGCACCTGGATTACCTGAACACCCAGGGGCAGCCCAAGCTGGTCTGGCCGGCGACGTTCTCCCTGGCCCGGGCCTACCTGGATCAATTGGAGCGGTCCAAGGGGTTGAGCGCAGACCAGATCTCTAGCGCTCGAGAGACACTAGCTCAAGGGGAGAAGGCGTCGGATGTCGAGCGGTCCAAGGCACTCTCCGAGTTGGCGACCCGATTGGACGGAGACGCAAACCAGGCCGGGGACGCGACGAAGGTGCGTAAGCTGGCCGAGGCTGTGCGGCAGCTGTCGGCCGCGCCACACCTGGCGCAGCGCCAATAGGGGATCCGCGGCGCTCGAGTGCTCTGGAGGCCGGCCGAGTACTCTGAACGGAGCTCGTTTTCTTCTGTGTTTTCGTGATTCGCTGTTAGGTCGTAAAGATGACGCAGAAGCAACTGACTTTATTGGGAGCGGGGCCGGATCTTCCGGAAGGCTTCAACTACCGGCCCGCAGTCGTCTCGTTGGAGCAGGAAACGGAGCTGCTCGAACGGCTCCGGGACCTCCCCTTCAAGGAATTCGAGTTCCACGGTTTCCTGGGGAAGCGGCGGGTTGTCTCCTACGGCTGGCGCTACAACTTCAGCGAGCGGGCCGTCCAAAAGGCGGATGACATCCCGTCGTGGCTGCTTCCGCTGCGGCAGACTGCAGCCGGATTCGCCGACCTGGAACCCTCCCAGCTTCAGCAAGTTCTGGTCACCGAGTACGCCCCCGGTGCTGCTATCGGATGGCACCGGGACAAGGCGGTCTTCGGCGACGTAGTCGGAATCTCGCTGCTCGCCCCCTGCCTCTTCCGCTTGCGGCGAAAGGCGGGAGCGAAGTGGGAACGGGCATCGGTCACGGCCGAACCCCGCTCCGCATATCTGCTCCGGGGACCCTCCCGCACCGAGTGGGAGCACAGCATCCCGCCGGTGGATGCGCTGCGCTACTCCATCACCTTCCGGAATTTCCGTCAGATCGAGCTTACTTCTTAGCTGGGGCGTTCTGGTTCCACATATCGTAGACCAGTCTCCACGATCCGTCGTCCTGCCGCTTCAGGACCTCCAGATACTTCCCTTCTTCAGTCGGCAGTGGCTTTGCCCCCGCCTTCTTCGGGGTCAGGCTCATCTTGTAGGTGCCGATCGCTGTCGCCACGTCGCCGCTGCCCTCGACCGTTATGGTATTGAGCTCGGTCGGTCCGGAAAATCCATTGGCGAAATCCACCCAGTACTTCTTGGCCGCTTCAGCCTTGACCATTGGCTCACCGGGGGGAAGCAGGACAGCATTCGGAGCATATAGCGCCGCGATGGCCTCGCCATTCCCCGCGCTGGCCGCGCTGGCCCACGCCTCATCAACTGCGCGTATGCTCGCCTTGTCTTGGTCGGACAGGCCGGCGGCGGCAGCGTCCGACGCGCCACTGGCCATGGCCGTCTCTGTCCTGGCCCGAGGCTGGCAGGCAGCGCCGAGGATAAGGCATGCCGCAAGGCCGAACCGGGTGAGGTGCGACATGGGATGCTCCTGGTAAGGGGATTGGTGGATCGATGATTGACCTGACAATACCTCGCCAATCGTCCGGCAGCGAGGGTCCTGAGCCAGCGGACCTCGGCGGCTAGGGCGAACTAAATGATCCGTTGATACTGGCAAACGCGACCGCTTGCCCCAAACGGTGAAAGGTCCCTTGCTCGGCGATTTCTTTCGCGGCCTGGAGGAAGCCGGTCCAGGCCGCGCGAGCCAATGCGCCACCGACGCTGATCCGGCGCACTCCCGCCTGGGCGAGCTCGGCCACGGTGGCGAGGTCGCTCCCCACCAGCACGTTGACCGGTTTGGGAGCAACCGCTTGAACCACCGCCACGATCTCGGCCTTGGTCCGCAGGCCCGGGGCATAGAGGCAATCGGCGCCGGCGTCGGCATAGGCGGTGAGCCGACGAATGGCCTCGCCCAGGTCGGGGCGGCCGACGATGAACCCTTCGGACCTCCCGGTGAGAACCAGGCCAGTGCCGCTGTCGTCGATTGCCTGCCGGGCGGCCTGGATCCGCTCGACTGACAGTTGGAAGTCAAAGAGGGGATTCGAAGCGTTGCCGGTGGAATCTTCGATTGAGAGGCCGGCAATCCCGGTGCCGGACGCGGCGCTGACATTGGCAGCAACCCGGTCGGGAGCGACGGCAAAGCCGCCCTCGAAGTCGCCGTTTACCGGGACCTCAACACCTTGAGCGATGGATCGAAAGTGAGCCAGAGCCTCCTCCAGCGACACTTCGTTGTCGCGGCGGCCCAGGGACCAGGCAAAGCCCGAGCTGGTAGTGGCGAGCGCGGGGAAGCCGAGTTGCGCCAGGACCCGTGCGCTGCCCAGGTCCCACGGGTTGGGAATCACGAAGCAGCCCGACCGGTGTAGCTGGCGAAAGACTCGGCTGCGATCGAGAGAGGTCATTTGTATCCTAGGATTAGAAACCGACTCGTACGACTTCCCGTAGATTTCCCCAATACTATATCTTCACCGGCCGACCCCGCGGCCAGTCCCTGCCAACGGAGCGGAGCGTGCTCGCACTCCTGCTGCTGCTTCAGGACCCCAGCGCCGGCGCCGTCATTCAAGGGAAGGGCTCGCCCACCGCAGAAATTCCGCGGCTGGAGGCATCGGTCCAGATCGACGGGAAGCTGGACGAGCCGGTCTGGTCCAAGGCCACCCGACTCACCGGCTTCTGGCAGTACCAGCCGGTGGACGGCCGCCCCGCCGAGGAAAACACCGAGGTGCTCGTCTGGTACGCGCCGGACGCGGTGTACTTCGGCATTATCGCGCACGACCGGAATCCGGCGGCCATCCGCGCCACCGTGGCGGACCGGGACAACATCGACAGTGACGACCACGTCGTCATCGACCTCGACACCTTCCACGATCGGCGCCGGGCTTTCTCATTCGGGGTGAACCCGCTCGGGGTCCAGAGCGACGGCGTGCGCAGCGAGGGCGCCGGCCAGGTCAGCAGCCTCATTCCCGGAAGCACCGACATGAATCCCGACTTCACCTGGGACTCCAAGGGGCGCATTACCGATCGCGGGTACGAGGTCGAGATCCGAATTCCGTTCAGGAGTCTGCGGTATCCCGGTAGTGGACCGCAGGCCTGGGGGTTCAACGTCACCCGGGTGGTCCAGCGCACCGGCTACGTGGATACCTGGACCGACGTGCGCCGGGCGAACGCCAGCTTCCTGGGGCAGGAGGGGGCCATCGGCGGATTGCGCGACCTCAAGCACGGCGTCACGGTCGAGGCCCAGCCGTTCGTGACCGCCACCGCGAACGGCAATCGCGATGCGGTGAGCGGCGACTTTATCCGGGAGGATGTGAACCCGGACGCGGGGCTCAACTTCCGGCTCGGCTTCACCAGCTATGCGCTGGACGCGACGCTCAACCCGGATTTCAGTCAGGTCGAGAGCGACGCGGGGCAGGTGACGGTCAACGAGCGCTTTGCGCTCTTCTTTCCCGAGAAGCGGCCCTTCTTCCTCGAGGGGATCGAGCTCTTCGGCTCGCCCCAGACGCTGGTGTACACCCGGCGCATCGTGGATCCCAAGGCGGGCGCCAAGTTCACCGGCAAGTTCGGCCAGCTCGGCGTGGCGCATCTCACCGCGGTGGACCAGACCGATGCCGGCGACGCCTGGTTCAACATCACCCGGCTCCGCCGCGACTTCGGGGCCAATTCCATCGCCGGCGTCACCTTTACCAACCGGGACCAGTCCGGCTCCCACAACCGGGTTCTGGCCGGCGACTTCCGCTACGTCTGGAGCCTCTACTACATGCAGCTCCAGTACGGCGGCTCCTGGACCAGCGATGGAACCGGCAGCCGTACCGCTCCCATCTGGCAGGCGGAGTGGGACCGCACCGGCCGCAGCTGGGGCTTCAATTATTTGTTGAATGGTATTGGTGACGGCTTCGACGCCCAGGCCGGTTTCGTCAACCGGCTCCGCAGCGGGGTGGTAAACGGACACGCCTTCAATCGGCTCACCCACTACGGCGCCCGCGGTTCTACGCTGGAGAACCTCACCGTGTTCTTCGGCCCGGAGCGGACCTGGCCCTACGATCACTTCGGCTTCGAGCCCGGGCTCGAGGGTGACGAGCTGCTGGATGCCACCTTCCAGCTCCGCGGTGGGTGGGCGCTCAACGGACACGTCGAACGGGACTTCGTGAATTTCCAGGACAGCAGCTTCACCGGCTACACCATAGGAAGTGCGACCGGCCCCGCCTACCTGCCGGCGGAGGATTTCTCCGGCTTCGTGGGGCAGACCAAGGTGACCACGCCCACCTGGCAGCAGCTCAGCGGCAATGTGATGTACCGCTGGGGGCGGGCCGCGATCTTCCAGGAGGGAACCACCGGAAGGGGCTGGGAGCTGACCGGTGAGGTGCATCTCCGGCCCACGTCGACCGTGCGGGTGGCCGCGACGGGGACCGTGTTTCGATTGTACCGGCTGAACGGCAGCGGGTTCGCCCGGTCCACCATTCCCCGGCTCAAGGTAGAGTATCAACCCAACCGGGCTTTGTTCTTCCGGGCCATCGGGGAGTATCGCTCGGAGCGGCGGGATGCGCTGACCGACCCGGCCACGGGCGACTCGCTCTTTGTTGCCGGCGTAGCTCAGCCGACGACTGAGTTCAATGGCTTCCGGCTCGATCTCCTCGCCTCCTATGAGCCCACTCCGGGCACCGTCGCCTTCTTCGGCTACGGCAGCTCGCTTGAGAGCGACGCGGAGTTCAACTGGTCCCGGCTCCAGCGGACCAATGATGGGTTCTTCCTGAAGCTGGCGTATCAGGTGAGGCGGTAGGTCCCCCTTATCGCCTTATCGACGTACCGATGAACGCTCCTCTATCCACCACGAACTGGCGCAGAGCCTGGAACGCCTTCACCCGGTGGGGAAGCTCGAGCTCTATTTGGCGGCCGCAATCCCCGCGGCCCGGCCGGTCGCCCAGGCCCAGAGAAAGTTGTACCCCCCGATAGGGCCAAAGGCGTCGAGCACCTCACCACACAGGAAGAGACCTGGATGCCTCCGGCTCTCCATGGTTCGGGGATCGATCTCGGCCAGGCTTACTCCACCACCCGTCACCTCCGCCTTCTTGTAGCCCTCGTCGCCGGTCCACGGCAACGCACCGCGCACCAGCACTTCGACGAGGCTGAGGCGCTCTCCCCGTCCTAATTGCGCCAGCGGCTTGGAAGGCAGGACGCCGGCCATCCCAGCGAGCGCATCAGCGAGGCGGTCAGGGAGCTCGCGCCGGAGGGCCCCGGCCACCGTGCGGGTCCCCTCAGGCTTCAAGGCAGCTTCCCATCCGGCCTCGTCGAGCCTGGTCCAGCGAACCGACATGCGGGCGCCTCCGTCCCCTTCCCGTCTCGAGCGGGCGATCACATGGGAGACGTCCAACACGGAGGGGCCACTGTACCCCCGATGAGTAAAGAGGAAGCCACCCGTGGCGTTGGCCTGCCTTGTCGTGTCGCACGCGGTGATCGTCACCGGCAGCGAAATGCCGGCGAGCGCACCAAAGATGGCTGGATCAGCGACCGCGGGTGTAAGCGCCGGATAGGTGGTGTGGATCGTGTGTCCCAGCCCCGCCAGCATCACCAGCCCGCCGCCGTCGCTCCCGGTGTTCGGCACTGAGAGGCCGCCGGTTGCCACGATGACCGCATCGACTCGAAGGGAAGAAGCGCCGTCGCGTTCGACCTGCCATCCCTCCAATGTCGGAACGATTCCTGTGACGGTGGTACCGGGGAGGAACTGGGCACCTCGGCGGGTGGCCAGTGCCAGCAGCCCGTCGCGCACGTCCCGGGCCCGGTTCGATGCCGGAAACAGCTTGCCGGACGCCTGCTCCTCTACCAGGCTCAGGCCGAGCTCCCGCTCGAAAAACGCGATCTGCTCCGGCAGGGGCCAGGAGCGGAGCATCTTGCGAAGAGTGTTGGGGGAAGAATCGGTGACGAACCGGCGCTCATCCACCCGGGCTGGGAGAATGTTGCAGCGTCCGCCGCCGCTGATGAGGATCTTGCGTCCGCCATCCCGGGTGCTCTCGAGCAGCAGCGTTTCCGCGCCGGTAGCTGCCGCGAAAATGGCGGCCATGGTGCCGGCCGCGCCGGCGCCGATGACGGCAACGCGGCGGACCGGTAGACTGTTGGCTGGCGGGGAAGAGGCGTCGTGGCCGGTCATCGGACACAGAAATCTAGTCCAGCCTCGAATACGCTGGTCGGGTTGACCCTTACCACTGCCGAGTCGTCTGAATGACTGGTACTGACAATCGCAGCGCCCGCCACACAGCAAAGGACGCCACCGGACTGGTCCATGTTCGCGGGGCCCGGGAGCACAATCTCAAGAACGTCGATCTCGATATTCCCCGTGATGCCCTGGTGGTCTTCACCGGCGTGTCCGGCTCGGGCAAATCCTCATTGGCATTCGGCACCCTCTACGCCGAGGCGCAGCGCCGGTACCTCGAATCGGTCTCGCCCTATGCCCGGCGTCTGTTTCACCAGATGGCGGTACCGGACGTCGACAGCATCGACGGCCTGCCGCCGGCGGTGGCGCTGCAACAGCAGCGGGGCTCACCCACCACCCGCTCCTCGGTGGGAAGCGTCACCACACTCTCCAATCTGCTTCGCATGCTGTACTCCCGGGCCGGAGACTATCCTCGCGGCCAGCCCCTGCTGTACGCCGAGTCCTTTTCACCAAATACACCCGAAGGCGCCTGTCCCCAGTGTCATGGGCTCGGCCGCATTTATGAGGTCACCGAGCGCTCGATGGTTCCGGACGACTCGCTCAGCATCCGCGAGCGTGCGGTGGCAGCCTGGCCGACGGCATGGCAGGGGCAGAATCTGCGCGACATCTTGACCACGCTTGGCCACGACGTTGATCGCCCCTGGCGGGAGCTTCCCAGGAAGACTCGCGACTGGATCCTCTTTACCGATGAGCAGCCTACGGTTCCCGTCTACCCTGGGTACAGTCTCGCCGAAGTCCGGCGGGCTCTCAAGCGGAAGGAGGAGCCGAGCTACATGGGCACCTTCACCGGGGCCAGGCGGCACGTGCTGCACAGCTTCGCGAACACCCACAGTCCGTTGATGAAGCGACGAGCCGCGCGGTACATGCTGAGCAGCGTGTGTCCCCTCTGCCATGGCAAGCGGCTACGGCGTGAATCGTTGTCGGTGACGTTTGCCGGCCTGGACATCGCCGACATGTCCCAGCTGCCGCTGAAGCGGCTGACCGGAATCTTCCGACCCTATGCCGAGGGAAAGGCGCCCGGGATTGCAAAGCTGACGCAAGAGCATCCGGAGAAGGCGGTGGTCACTCAGCGCATCGCCGAGGACCTGGTGGCGCGGCTCGGTATCCTTCTCGATTTGGGACTGGGCTACCTCTCGTTGGATCGCAGCACTCCCACTCTGTCGCCCGGTGAGTTGCAACGCCTGCGGCTGGCCACTCAAGTGCACTCCAATCTTTTCGGCGTCGTCTACGTGCTCGACGAGCCCTCGGCCGGGCTGCATCCGAGAGATACCGAGGCTCTGGTGTCCGCACTGGACACCCTGAAGACCTCGGGCAACTCACTGTTTGTCGTGGAGCATGACCTGGATGTCGTCCGGCACGCCGACTGGGTTGTGGACGTAGGGCCCGCCGCCGGTGAGCAGGGTGGACGGATACTCTATAGCGGTCCGATGGAGGGATTGGCCGGCGTCGAAGAGTCTCGGACCCGGCGCTATCTGTTCGACGATCACGCATTCCACCGGCGAACCCCACGGCCGCCCAAGGGGTTGCTACGCCTGAGCGGCGTCACCCGGAATAATCTGCATAACCTCGACGTCGTTTTCCCCCTGGGGGTGTTTACCACGGTCACCGGGGTCTCCGGCTCCGGGAAATCGAGTCTGGTGAGTCAGGCTCTGGTCGAGCTGGTGGCGCAGGAGCTCGGCCACGAGCTGCCGGCCGAAGAGGAAGAAGGGCACGAGCTGGAGCGGGCGTCCGTGGTCCCGACTGGCGGAGGGATAACGGCGGGCATGGAAGGCATCAAGCGGCTGGTGGTCGTCGATCAGAAGCCTATCGGACGCACGCCGCGATCCAACCTGGCGACCTACACCGGACTGTTCGACCATGTGCGCCGGCTCTTCGCGGCGACGAAGCAGGCGCGCGCCCGGCATTACGACGCGGGACGCTTCTCCTTCAATGTGGCCAAAGGACGCTGCGAGACCTGCCAGGGTGAAGGCTTCGTGATGGTTGAGCTGCTGTTCCTCCCCAGCGTCTACGCGCCCTGTCCCACCTGTCACGGCGCGCGCTACAACGCAAAGACCCTGGAGATCACGTATCAGGAGAAGAACATCGCCGAAGTGTTGGGGATGACGGTGGATGCCGCCTTCGAGTTTTTCGCCGACGAGCCCCACGTCCGTCGCGCGCTCGATGTCGTGCGGCAGGTCGGTCTCGGCTACCTCCGACTGGGCCAGCCGGCCACCGAGCTCTCCGGCGGTGAAGCCCAGCGCATCAAGCTCGCCACCGAGCTGCAGCGGATTCAGCGGGGCGACACGCTCTACATCCTCGATGAGCCCACCACCGGTCTCCACCCGGCCGACGTGGAGCGGCTGGTGGCGCAGCTCGACGGGTTGGTCGAAGCGGGCAACAGCGTGATCGTGGTGGAGCACGAGATGCGCATCGTTGTCGGGAGCGACTGGGTCATTGACATCGGTCCCGGGGCAGGTGAGGAGGGCGGTCGTGTGGTTGCTGCGGGAACGCCTGCCGAAGTGGCCTGGGCGGTAGAGAGCCGGACCGCACCGTATCTGGCGCGGTTTCTTGGTATCACACCGGAGAATCGGGTTGATGCAGAAGTGCCCCAGAGCGATCGCCTCGCGGCCTCACTGACCGCTTGACCACCTCTACCCTCCCAATCCGATCCCCCTCCAGAATCCGCTCTGCAACCGATTGACCACCATCGATCCGGCCGAAGATAGTGAACTCGTGATCGAGCAGGGGATTGTCCACCAGGTTGATGAACCACTGACCATCGCCGGTATCCCGGCCCCGGGCAGAGATGCCCAGGGTGCCACGGGCGTGGGTGCGTCGGGTGAGCTCGTCCCGGATGAACCTCGAGTCGCCCACATACTCGTTGGCGTCAGGGCCGCCACCCTGAATCACGAAGTTGGGCTCGACTCGTTGGAAGAGTTTCCCGTTATAGAATCCTTCACCGACCAGGCGCAACACTCTCGCCACCGTCGCCGGCGCCTCGTCGGGGAAGAGCAGCACCGTAAAGCTGCCCCCGCCGCTCGACGGCGCCATGGTCACTCGCAGGCGGATGTCCCGCTTGAGAAAGATCTCGCCCAGCGGCTCGGCCCGGATCGGCAACGGCGCCGGCTTGGCCTCTACCGTGTCACCGGTCCACTTGGTGAGCGTGGCGGCGGCCATGGAGGCCACGACGGTGTCGTAGTCGGCCAGATACGGCTGCAGACGAGCCGCGTTCGCGGCGGAGCCAAGCTCCCCGATGCGCTCGAGCATGGCCACCCGGGGATCCTTGACGTTCTCGCTTCGGCCGGCGCTCAGTTGATCGAAGGCATCGAGCAGCGCGGCGACGGCACCGGAGTGGGGCGAGTCCTTGAGCGCCACCGCGGCCGCGAGCGCCACCTGATTCCCCTTGGAGCCGAGGGCCCGGAGATAGACGCTGTCCGCCGCGTGCCCCGCCGTGGAGGCGAGTCCAGCGATGGCCGCCTCTTGCACGTTGTGGTCCCGGTCGCCGGCCAGCCGGAGCAGCACCGGGCGAGCCCCGAGCACGGCCGCGGCGCGGGCGGCGTACACCCGGGCCCCCCACCGCTTGGACCCAGCCATGCGCGGCAGCAGCCTGGCTGCGGCAGCCGTATCAAGCCGAGCCAAGGAAAGCAGCGCGTGACTCGGCACTTGCCAGTTGTGATCGGGAGGTCCCTTGGTCGAGCTCGTGGTTGCCAACCGGCGGAGCGCGGCCGCTGCGGCCGAAGCCTCGGCGCAGCCGCTCCCCAGCGAATCAATAGCCGTGAGTACCACGTAGGGGTCGCTATCCCTGGTGGCGCTCAGAATCGGCGTGCAGTCGGGCGGGGTATCACCGAAGCGCGCCGCCACCACGGCTTCCGTACGCACGATGCTGCTCGGGTCGGACAATGCCCGGCGAACCAATGACTCACGTAGCGTGGGAGCGAGCGCGCCACTCCCTCGCAGCACCATCCGGCGGGTCTCGTCGTCCTTATCGCGTATGGCCCGCACCGCGGTGGCGCTGTCGAGACCCCCGGCGGCGGCCAGGGTGACGAGGGCAAGGCGGCGGACGACTGTGTCCCGCGACGTGACGGCGGCACCGCGAAGCAACCCAATGCTGGCCGGCGTCAGGTTTCCGGTTACCCGACGGGCCCGGGCCAGAGTGTAGAGTCCGTGCACCAGACCAGCCGTCTTCTGAGTCGCCAGCCGGGAGCGGATCGCGGACTCCGCCTGGCGGGCCGCGGCGCTGTCGGCCAGGCGCAGGCGGCCGAGCGATTGCCCGAGGGGATCCACGACGGCGGGATCGGGTTCCACGCCGAGTGCGTGGGTCAGTGCCTCTTGCGTTTGGGTGATGCTGAGTCGAGTGCGGTCGGAAGTCGTGTCGCCCCGCTGGACCCCTCGCATGGACTGGGCGATGGCATTGGCCGTCTCGGCCCGCACCGCGGGGACGGTATCGTTGAGGAGAGGGAGCAGCCGGCCTCCCAGGTCCGGTCGCTGCAGTCGTCCCAACCCTCGAACGGCCAGCCGGCGCAACAGTGTATCCGCTCCCGTCAGCGGCGCCAGGAGAGGCGTCAGCCCATCGCGGCCGCGTGCGTCCTCGGCGACGAGGAGCCGCTGGAGCGCCACCGTGTCGATGGAGCTCGTGGTTGCCGTCTGGCACACTCCGGCTCGTGGCCACAGCGTGACGGCGGCGTAGCCGGCGATCCACAGGGGACGTAATGGCATCAGCGGTCCGTATGTAGGGGTTCGGCACACTACGGAGAAGGCAAAGGCGAGTTCCAGCGGAACCGCCTCTTCTTCGAAGTACTATTTATCGTTCAGAGCGGAATGTCGCCGCTCGCCACCTTCTGAGGAAATCAGCATGTCTCCCAAGCTCGTGTTGCTCTCACTCGCCACCGGACTTGCCTCCGTGGCGGCCTGCGCCCACTCGACCACCTCCTCGCACGGCTCGACGTCGCCGGCCGAGAGCAAGTCTATTGCGGCTCCCAATCCCGATCCCCGCGTGGGACTCCGGGGCGGGACCAACGATGCCGGCCAGGCGATCTGGAACCTGCGCCTGGTCTCCAGCACGCCGCCGTCGCAGCAATTCGTCGACGGCATCAACTCCGACCTGGCCTTCACCGGCAAAGATGTGATTCAGGGCAGCTTCAACGGCTACCAGATCTGGGACATCAGCAATCCCAGCCAGCCCAGCCTTAAGACCGCGTTCGTCTGCCCCGGATCGCAGAGCGACGTCTCGGTCTATCACAACCTCCTCTTCGTCTCGGGCGAGAACCTGGCCGCACGACTGGACTGTGGCGCCGAGGGAGTGGAGGACACCGTGAGTGCCGCGCGGCTCCGCGGGATCCGGATCTACGACATCAGCGACATCACCCATCCCAAGAACGTAGGGAACGTGCAGACCTGCCGCGGCTCGCACACCCACACGCTGCTGGTCGATCCCAAAGATCGGGACAATGTCTACGTCTACATCTCGGGCCAGGCCCCGGTGCGGTCGCCCAGCGAGCTGGCCGGCTGCGTCAGCGCCCCGAAGGATCCCAACTCGGCCTTGTTCCGCATCGAGGTCATCAAGGTCCCGCTGGCGCATCCCGATCAGGCAGCCATCGTGAGCTCGCCCCGGATCTTCAATAATCTGGTGGCGCCGCCGAAGCACGGCGATACGCCGCAGGATAGTGTGGACAACGCCAAAGCGGTGGCGGACGCGAACGCGAGTGGGGGATTCACCGCAAAAATCCACGGTCACGAACAGGTGATCCACCCGGAGTGGGTGGCGCATTTGCTCGACAGCGTCGTGCAGGCTCGTAACGGCTCCGGGGCGCCGACGGCCGCCGACAGTGCCACGTTGCGTCAGGCGTTGCCTGGAATCGTCGAGGGAGAGATGAAGGCGCAGATGGGGCAGATGCCGGACTCTAACGCCGGGCCCACGCAATGCCACGATATCACGGTCTACCCCGCCATCGGCCTAGCAGGCGGCGCCTGCGCCGGCTACGGGCTCCTGCTCGACATCAAAGACCCCGCCCATCCGGCTCGGCTCGGCGCCGTGGCCGACTCCAACTTCTCCTATTGGCATTCGGCCACCTTCAACAACGACGGCAGCAAGCTGCTCTTCTCCGACGAATGGGGCGGAGGAGTCCAGCCGAAGTGCCGCAAGACGGACCCGCGCGACTGGGGCGCGGACGCCCTCTTCACCCTGCAGAATCGGCAAATGCAGTTCCAGAGCTACTACAAGCTGCCCGCGGTGCAGACGCCGGAGGAGAACTGCGTGGCCCACAATGGCTCGCTGATTCCCATTCCGGGTCGCGACGTGATGGTGCAGGCCTGGTACCAGGGCGGGCTCTCGGTCTTCGACTGGACTGATCCCAAGCACCCGAAGGAGATCGCCTACTTCGACCGGGGTCCGCTGGATCCGACCAAGCTGGAGCTGGGGGGATACTGGTCCACGTACTGGTACAACGGCGTCATCGTCGGCTCCGAGATCACCCGCGGGCTCGACATCTTCGAGCTCCAGCCGAGCGGGTTCATTTCCCAGAATGAAATCGACGCGGCCAAGTCGGTCCACTTCGACTATCTCAACGCGCAGGGGCAGGTGAAGCTGGTCTGGCCCAAGACGTACTCGCTCGCACGAGCCTATCTGGATCAGCTGGGGCGCTCGAAGTCCATGGACGCTGGCAGGATCGCGGAGTTTCGCGATGCGCTCAGCCGAGCGGAGAAGGCCCCGGAAGGCGAGCAGCGGAAGGCGTTGAACGAGCTGGCGACGCGGCTGGAGAGAGCGGCGGGCAGAGTAGGGGATCCGGCCAAGGCGCAATTGCTGGCGGGAGTGGTGAGGCAGCTCGCCACCGGCACGAGCCTGGCTGCACGCCGCTGATGGGCAAGGAGTACCTGTCCATTCTCCTGATCGCTGTCGGGCCCCTCCCGCTCAGCGGCCAGTCCAACGCGCTCAGTTTGGCCTATCAGCTCACTCACACGGTCACGGTTGACCCCACCCTCTCGCCGGATGGGAAGCGGATGGTGTTCATCTCGGTGATCCTCGGCCGGGAACAACTGTTCGCCATGAATGTGGATGGGTCGGATCCGGTCCAGCTCACCCGCGACGACGCCGATCACGAGGATCCGGCCTGGTCACCGGATGGGAGCACGATCGCGTTCGTGTGGATCAAGGGCGATGTCGAACGGATTCACCTGATGAATGCCGACGGGACCAAGACGCGGCCGCTGACGTCGGCGGGCGTCCGCACCATTCACCCCAACTGGTCACCCGACGGCAGTCGGGTGGCGTACTGCACCGACGACGATCTCAAGCCACCGTACAAGAATCCGGCGGAGATCTACAGCATTGAGGTAGGCACCGGGCGGATCACCCGGTTGATCTCGGGCGGGGTCAACACCTATCCAGCCTGGTCGCCAGATGGCAGGAAGATCGCGTTTCGCCGGATGCTGGGCGAGATGAACTCGGAGGTCTTTCTCGCCAACGCCGACGGCTCGGCGCCGCGCAACCTCAGCAGCCATCCGGCATTCGACGGCTGGCCGGCCTGGTCCCCCGATGGGAAGCGCATCGCCTTCGCGTCCAATCGCAATGCCAACTATCAGATCTTTGTGATGAATCAGGATGGGAGCGATGTGCGATTGGTGGCGAACACAGAGGGGCGAGCTACCGCGCCCCAATGGGGCAAGGACGGCAAGGCGCTCTACTTCCCGATCTGCAAGAAGGTCGACTTCGGGCACGACTGCGAGATCTTCACGGTGAAACTACCCGAGTCTCTCAGCCGTCGATGACCTTCCGAAGAGCCCGGAATGCCTTCGCCAGATCGGGGAGCTGATGGTTGGCGTTGAGCCCGCTGG
>DASYIX010000021.1:0-4067 GCA_035997125.1 Gemmatimonadales bacterium | reverse complement strand
ACGGTGGCCAGGACGCCGGGCCGTCGCGCCTCGGCGATGCTGCGGAACGACTTCGCCTTGGCCAGCGCCTGCTGCGGATGCAGCGGCTCCAGCAGCAGCTCGGTCATGCCGCCGCAGCCGGCCCCGGAGCCCCAGATGAGATCGTCAGCGGAACGGGTATCGTAGGTGACCAGCTCCGCCACTCCGGCGGCCCGCACCTGGTCGGCCCGCAGGATGACATCGGCCTCGATGCATCCCGCGCTGACCGCACCGAGGTGAGAGCCATCGGCCAGGGCCACCATGCGCGCCCCGATCCGACGGTAGGTCGAGCCCTCGGTTCCCACCACCGTCGCCAGCACGCTCACCTGGCCCGCTTGGGCGGCCCGCGTCAGTGCCGCCGCCACCTGTAGCAGCTCGCTCATGCAGTGGCCAGCGCCTTCTGGATCGGCAGCCGCCGGATCCGCTTTCCGGTTGCGGCGAACACAGCGTTGGCCAGCGCCGCCGCGGTGCCCGCCGTACTCGGCTCGCCAATGCCCCCGGGCGCCTCGCCGCTCTTGACCAGGTGCACCTGGATCTCGGGCATCTCGTTCATCCGCAGCACCCGGTAGTTGGGGAAGCTGCTCTGCTCGACCCGCCCATTCTTGAGGGTGATCTCGCCCCACAGCGCAGCGCTGATGCCGTAGACGAGCCCGCTTTCGATCTGGGCTTTAACCGTGTCCGGGTTGACCATGATGCCGCAGTCCACCGCGGAGACGACCCGGCGCACCAGCACCTCGCCCGAATTCGATACTTCCACGTCGAAGACCTGCGCCAGATAGGTGTCCCAGCCACTATACATGAGAGAGACTCCCCGGCCCTGTCCGGCAGGCAGCTTCTCGCCCCAGCCGGCGGCCTTGGCTGCCGTCTCCAGGACCGCCTTGCCCCGGGGTGACTTGTCGAGCAGGGCGAGGCGGTACGCCACTGGATCCTGCTTCGCCGCCAGCGCGAGCTCGTCCATGAAACTCTCGATCACGAAATTGTTGTGGGTGACTCCAACCCCGCGCCAGAAGCCGACGTTGAGCACCGGCTCCTCGTGGCGGACGTACTCGATCTGGATCGTGGGGATGTCGTAGACCAGCTGGGCCGCGCCATCCACCGCGTCGCCATCGATCCCGTCCTTGAAGGCGGGAGGAGCCCAGCGGGCGAGGATCGACGGCCCGACGATCCGGTGGTTCCAGGCCACCGGCTTTCCCTCGGCATTCAGCTGGGCGGAGAACCGGTCGTAGTAGTACGGGCGGTAGACATCGTGCTGGATGTCTTCCTCCCTGGTGTAGACCACCTTCACCGGCCCTTCGACCTCCTTGGCGATCCGAACCGCCTTGGTCTCGGAGTCGATCTCGAGCCCCCGGCCAAAGCCACCCCCCAGCAGATGGTTGTGGACCACGACTTTCTCCGGCGGGAAGCCGGTGACCTTGGCCGCCATGGCCTGGACCCGGCTCAGCACCTGGGATCGGGTCCAGACTTCGCAGCCGTCCTTCCGAACGTGGACGGTGCAGTTCACCGGCTCCATGGTGGCGTGGGCCAGGAACGGCACCTGGTAGACGGCTTCGATCTTCCGAATCCCGGTGGCGGTGGCCCCATACGGCAAGGTCTGCTTCCGGACCATCACGCCCGGCTTCCGCGAGGCCGCGTCCAAGCCCTTGACCACGTCCTCCGTGGAGGTCTTTCCGTTGGGGCCATCGTCCCAGTGGATCACCAGCGCCGCCAGTCCCTGCTTGGCGGCCCACATGTGGTCGCCCACCACGGCGACGAGGTCGTCCAGCTTCACGATCTGGCGTACCCCCGGGATCGCCTTGGCCTTGCTGTCATCCACGCTGGCGACCTTGCCCCCCACCACCGGGCTCGAGGTCAGGGTGGCGATCTTGAGCCCCGGCATCCGGACGTCGATGCTGTACTTCGCCGTCCCGTTCACCTTCTCCGGGGTGTCCAGCCGCTTGGCCGCCGTGCCGATCAGCTTGAAGTCTTTCGGATCCTTGAGCTTCACGTCGGAGGGGACCGGCAGCTTGGCCGCGGCGTCGGCCAGCTCGCCGTAGCTGAGTTTCTTGCCGGCGTGAGTTACGGTTCCATTTTCCGCCTGGCACGAGGCCGGATCGACGTTCCAGCGCTGGGCCGCGGCGGCGATCAGCATGGCTCGCGCGGTGGCTCCGGCCTTCCGGAGCGGCGTGTAGAACGCCCGAACCGAGCTGGAGGAGCCGGTGACCTGGAAGCCGAGCAGCGGGTTGCCGTAGAGCTTGTCATCCGGCGGCGCGTGCGCCACCTGCACCTGATCCCAGGGGACCTCGAGCTCTTCGGCCACGAGCATGGGCATCGAGGTGTACACCCCCTGCCCCATTTCAACCTGGCCGGTGATCACGGTAACCCGGCCGTCCCGGCCAACCCGAACGAAGGCGTTGGGGGCGAATGCCGCCGGGTCTGCGGCCGCGGCTTCTTCGGTGGTGCCCGGGATCCGGCGCCGTCCGTCGGCCCGGCAGCCGATCAGGAGGCCGCCGCCGGCCGCGGCCATGGCGACCACGAAATCACGGCGAGAAAAGCCGTCGGGAGAGGTCTGTGACATGGTCAGGCTCCTTTCGCGGCGACGGCGGGAGCTCCGGCAGCCTGCTTGATGGCGGCCCGGATCCGGGAATAGGTGCCGCAGCGGCAGATGTTGCCCGACATGGCGGTGTCGATATCCGCGTCGGTGGGAGCAGGCGTCTTCGCCAGCAGCGCCGAGGCCGACATGATCTGGCCCGACTGGCAGTAGCCGCATTGGGGAACATCCAGCGCGAGCCAGGCGTCCTGGATCTTCTTCCCGGCCGGCGACTCTCCGATGGCCTCGATGGTGGTGATCTGCTTCCCGACGACGCTACTGGCGGGGGTGATGCAGGATCGAATGGCCTGCCCCTCGAGCTGGACGGTACAGGCGCCGCAGGCCGCGATGCCACAGCCGAACTTGGTGCCGGTCAGGCCGATCACGTCGCGCAGCACCCAGAGGAGCGGCATATCCGCGGGCACATCGACCTGGTGGGTCTTGCCGTTGATGGTGAGTTGCATATTGTCGCTCCGCGGAAAAGTCAGCTCGCCCTGATCGTCACAATGGGGAATCGGGAGGCGAGGAACGCGTCGGGCGCGGGAAGATGACTGATCTACGACATAGCGCTGGCGCCGTCAAGAGCAAACACCGACAGGTTCCGCTTCACTTGCTAGGCTCCGCGACCAGAGTCGAGGAACTCCTTGCGGTGGTGCTCGCCGATGCCGAAGGAGTCCAAGCCCACCTGATCGGCATACTCGATCTGCGACAAAGCTATCAACGCCTATTTGCACTGGTTGCTCGTCCCAACAAAACAACAGCGCACCACGGAGACACGGAGAAACAGGGAGGCTGCACGGACTCATCAGCTGGCATTTGCATGCGTTGGAAAAAGACCCACCCTAATCGGAATAATGATGGTGTTTCCCAGGCGACTCCTACCCTTGCTGTCTGAGGAGAGGCGTCATGGGACTTATTGAACATCCAACTAATCCGACCAGTGACAAAGTCATCGGAGCAGCAATCGAGGTACATCGTCAACTCGGCCCAGGTCTGTTGGAATCGAGCTATCACACTTGTCTCTGCCGCGAACTGGAGCTTCGGCAAATTCCGCATCAGAGCGAAGTTGCTTTACCGCTCGAGTATAAAGGAGCACGGATTTCCAAAGGCTACGTGATTGATCTCGTCATAGAACATTCCCTCATTGTTGAGATCAAATCCGTCGAGAAGCTTCTCCCGATTCATTCCTCACAATTGATGACTTACATGCGCCTTCAGAACGTACCTTCTGGTCTTCTGATCAACTTTAACGTTCATGCTCTATTTCAAGGCTTAAAGAGAATGCTGCGCTGATCGTGCATTCCGTGCGGCCTCCGTGGTTCTCCGTGTCTCCGTGGTGCGCTTTTGCAGTTTCCTTGCTTCAAGGCCGCCCCGCGCTACTCTTGGGCATGGAAGTAGCCCTCGTCCAGCGCCGGACCCTCAGACTCCTCTTCGTCACCCAGATCATCAGCGGCATCGGCGTCGCGGTCGGCGCGTCGGTGGG
>DASYIX010000020.1:0-15808 GCA_035997125.1 Gemmatimonadales bacterium | reverse complement strand
TGACGCACCTGCGCCGCGGCCAACTGGACGCTCAGGAAGCAGAACGAGAAGAAGATGCCCCACACACGCTGTGTCATGGCGCCTCCAAAATCGTTGCTCGGGGAATGCCTCTGGATTTGGCACTACAGTGCACCGCGTCTGCGGGACGCGCAAGGAGGTTCCAACTAAGGCCGTTCGGCTCGCCCGCGGAGGATCTGCCACACGGTGAGTGCCGCCAATCGGGCGGTCTGGCCGTCGCGGTCCACCCGGGGATTGAGCTCGACCACATCGGCCGATGTCACGGCGCTGGAGCGGCCCGCAAGGTACGCGGCCAACAGCCAGAGCTCGCTACTGAGACCGCCGACGTTCGGCGCGCTCACCGCCGGCGCCTCCGCCTGATCCACCGCATCCAGGTCGAATGAGGCGAGCACCGGGCTGGCAGCCTCGCGGTACAGCGAGTGGATGGTCTCGGGGACCACCTCGTCCCGCCAGATCGCCATCCCGTGCTGCTTGACGAATTCGAGGTGAGCCCGTGCCACGACGTGGGGCTGCAGCCCGGCGACAGTGTAGCCTCGGCAGCTTCCCGATGGGTCCTCGATCGCCTGGCGGAAGGGCGATCCGGAATGAGCCCTGCCCTCCTTGAGCTCGCGCACGTCGGTGTGGGCATCCCAATTGATGATTCCCACCCTGCGTCCCACCTGCTTGTACCCCAGGAAATGGCCGTAAGAGGTTTCGTGCCCCCCGCCGAGCACGATCGCAAAGGTGCCGCTCGCGAGGCAGGGAGCGAGCGCTTCGCCGAGGTTCCGCTGGTCTGACTCTACATCACCCGAGACCTCCAGGTCCCCCAGATCGCGGGTGTGCCGGAGCAGATCCTCGAAACCCGCGGACCGGGCGTCGGGAGCCAGATGGTAGAGTGCAGCACGCAGCGCCTCGGGGCCCCCGGCGGCTCCGACTCTCCCGCCGTTGCGCCTTACCCCTTCATCGGAAGGAAAGCCGAGCAGAATGACCTGGGGAGCGTCGCCTTCCCGAAGCTCCGTCCCGAGCAGGTGGCCGACCCGGGGATCGTCTGCCGCGGTGTCGCGGAGGGTGACCCTAGGCGGGTTGATGCGCGCCATTGGCCGCCGACCAGCGATTGATTCCACCGACAGTGGTCATGATGCAGGCGTTGGGCCGGAAGTGGTACAGCCAGTGGTTCACATCGGGAGCATCGATGAGCGCGAAGTCAGCGGCCTTCCCCGGCTCCAAGGATCCCAACGATCGCTCCAGACCCACCGCCCGCGCGGCGTATAAAGTGGCGCCCTTGAGAGATTCCTGAGGCGTCATCCGCTGCAGCGTACACGCCAGCGTGAGCGCCAGGGGCAAGTGATAGCTCGGCGCCGTTCCCGGATTGAAGTCGGTGGCTACTGCGACGGCAACGCCGGCTTCAATCAACCGTCGCGCCGGCAGGGGGGGTTGTCCCAGATAGAGCGAGGCCAGCGGCAAGCTCACCGCGACGACCCCGGCCTGGGCCATGGCGAGCACGCCTCGCTCTGAAATGTGCTCGAGATGATCGGCCGAAAGCGCTCCCAGCTCCGCCGCCAACTCCGCCCCCCCGTTACTGGTCAGCTGGTCGGCGTGCAGCTTGGCAGCAAGCCCTGCTTCCTGGCCGGCCCGCAGAATCCGGCGCGCTTCGTCCGGGCTAAACGCCGATTCCTCCAGGAAGACATCGCAGCAGGCAGCGAGCTTTTCCCGGGCAATCGTTGGGATCAGCCGGCTCACCAGCAGATCCACATAGGCAGCCCGGCGGTCCCGATACTCCGCCGGCACCACGTGGGCGCCGAGAAAGGTCGGCACCAGCCGCACCGGCTGCTCCCGCGCCAGCCTGCGATAGACTCGCAGCAGCTTGAGCTCAGCCTCTTCGCTGAGACCATAGCCGCTCTTACACTCGACCGTGGTCACGCCGAGCGCCAACATCGCTTCGAGAAATTGGCCGGCCCGCTCGACCAGCTGCTGTTCGGTGGCCTCCCTCGTCTGCCGCACCGTGGAAGCGATGCCGCCTCCCGCCTGTGCGATCTCCAGATAGGTGCGGCCCCGAATGCGCTGCTCGAACTCCTCCGCGCGCCAGCCGCCAAAGGCCAGATGGGTATGGCAGTCAATCAGGCCGGGGATGACGAGACGCCCTCCCGCATCGATCCGGTCGGTGCTGCGGTACTCCTTCGGCAGCTCGCTCGCCCGCCCGGCCCAGACAATCACGGCCTCGTCCCATACCAGGGCGGCGTCGGGGATTGCGTGAATCTCCCCCTGCCCACCCTTGTCCCTGCAAGTCGCGAGTTGACCGATGTTGGCGAGCACCCTCATGCGACACGACTCATTAATCGACCATCGGCAGGTCGACCCCCCGCTCCTTCGCGGTCTGAATGGCGAGGTCGTACCCCGCATCCGCGTGGCGCATGACACCGGTACCCGGATCCGCGGTGAGCACTCGCTGGAGCCGCCGATCGGCCATAGCGCTCCCGTCCGCCACCGCCACCATGCCGGCGTGAATCGAGTACCCGATGCCCACCCCACCACCGTGGTGCAGTGAGACCCAGCTCGCCCCACAGGCGGTGTTGAGCAGCGCGTTCAGCAGGGGCCAATCGGCGATGGCGTCGGAGCCGTCCTGCATCGCCTCGGTCTCCCGGTTGGGCGAAGCCACCGATCCGGCGTCCAGATGGTCCCGGCCGATCACGATCGGAGCGCCCACCTTCCCCTTCTGCACCAGCCAGTTGAAGCGGGCCCCCATTTCCGCCCGTTCCCCATATTCCAGCCAGCAGATCCGGGCGGGGAGACCTTGGAAAGCGACCCGCTCCTGCGCCTGTCGGATCCATCGGGCAAGCGAGGCGTTGCGGGGAAAGGTGTCCAGCACCGCGCGGTCGGTGACCGCGATGTCGGCGGGATCGCCGGACAGCGCCACCCAGCGAAACGGACCCGCCCCCTTGCAGAAGAGCGGCCGGATGAAGGCGGGCACGAATCCGGGGATCTGGAATGCCTCGCGCATCCCTCGATGGTCGGCCACCTGTCCCCGAAGGTTGTTCCCGTAGTCGAAGACCACCGCCCCCTTACTCTGGAGATCGAGCATGGCTCTGACATGGGTCGCCATCGAATCCAGCACTTTGCGCTCGTAACCCGCGGGATCCGTCTCCCGCATGCGGGTGGCATCGGCCAGCGTCATGCCCGCCGGGATATATCCCACCCGAAGATCGTGAGCCGATGTCTGGTCCGTGACCATGTCAGGCACGATACCCCGGCGAACCAGCTCCGGCAGCACCTCGGCGATGTTGCCGACCAGGCCAACGGAGAGTGCTCGACGCCCCGCTCGCGCATCATCCACCAGCCCCAACGCGGTATCGAGATCAGTCTCCAACCGGTCGCAGTAGCGGCTATCCACCCGCCGCCGGATCCGCTGCTCGTCGACATCCACTCCGAGAAAGGCGGCTCCATTCATCGTGGCTGCGAGCGGCTGGGCCCCACCCATCCCGCCGAGACCGCCGGTGACCACCAGCCTGCCTTCCAACGTGCCTCCGAAATGCTGGCGGGCGCATTCGGCAAAGGTCTCGTAAGTGCCCTGCAGGATCCCCTGGGTCCCGATGTAAATCCAGGAGCCCGCCGTCATCTGCCCGTACATCGTGAGCCCGAGCGCATCCAGCCGGCGAAATTCGTCCCAGGTCGCCCAGCGAGGCACGAGATGGGCGTTGGCGATGAGTACTCGAGGCGCCTCCTCATGGGTCTGGAACACGCCCACCGGCTTGCCGCTCTGGACCAGCAGCGTCTCGTCGTTCTTCAGCCGCTTGAGCGTCGCCACAATACGGTCGTAGCATTCCCAATTCCGCGCCGCCTTCCCACCACCGCCGTAGACAATCAGCTCCTCGGGCCGCTCCGCCACCGCCGGATCGAGGTTGTTCATCAGCATCCGCATCGCGGCTTCCTGATGCCAGCCTAGGCAGGAGATGGCCGCTCCTGTGGGGGCGGTAATGGATTTGGGATGAGTGAGGGTAGTCACGAATCCAAGGCTAGCCTTCTCTCCAAGAGCCGGCAACCTTTTGGGCCATCGGACGATCCAATCCAACCGCGATGAACCAACTCGGCCCTGGAGTGGCGACACTGGAGCACGAACAGACCGGCAGGACCGATCCGGACGCAGTGGACGCAACCCTGGCCGCAAGCGGCGATGCCAGCGCGTTCGAGCGGCTCTACCGGACCCACGTGCCCCGGGTGTACGGGCTGGTCCGCCGGATGCTCAATGATGATGACGTGGACGAAGTGGCCCAGGACATCTTCGTTCGAGCGTGGCAGAAGTTGGGGACCTTTCGCGGCGAAGCCGCCTTTGGAACCTGGCTTCATCGGCTGGCGGTCAATGTGATTCTCGCCCGGCGGGAGACCCTGGGGATCCGGCGGAAGCGATACCTCGACAGTGACGCGGCGCTGGAAACCCTTCCCGCCCGCCGGCCGGGACCGGAGATGGCAATGGACTTCGAGGCCGCCATGGAGCGGCTGCCCGATGGGGCGCGGGAAGTGTTCGTGCTGCACGATGTGGAAGGATACCGGCACGAAGAAATCGCCCAGATGCTGGGTCTGGCCACCGGGACTTCCAAATCGCAGTTGCACCGGGCCCGAATGGCACTGCGCCAGCACCTCGAGCGGTAGGAGCGAGACCATGAGCGACCAATGGACTGAGCGGCTGTCGGAGTACGTGGACGGAGAGCTGGAAGATGGAGAGCGCGTGGCGCTGGAATCTCACCTCCAGGGCTGCGCTGATTGCTCGAGTCTCGTCGGGGATCTCCGGCGGGTGGTCCGGCGCGCGCGCACCCTGAAACAGCAAGGGCCGGAGCGAGATCTGTGGCCCGGAATCGCCAGCCAGATTGGAGCGACTCCGCCGGAAGCCAGGCGAGTTGTGGATCTGCCCTCGCGGCGGAGCTCCCGCCGGTGGAGCTTCTCCCTGCCCCAGCTCGTCGCCGCCGGCGTAGCGCTGATGACCATCTCGGGTGGAACCGTGTGGATGCTCCGATCCGGGGCCCCGCAGCCAGCGATCGCACCGGTCGCGAGCGTTCCGTCTCCGCGCGCCCTTGTGGTCAACGCTTCAGCCAAGCCCAGCGCGAGTCAGAGCTACGCCGCGGCCGTGGCCGACCTGGAGCGGGTGCTGGCCGACGGGCGCGGCCAGCTGGACAGCAGCACCGTGAGGGTGATCGAGCAGAACCTTCAGGCAATCGATCGGGCCATCGCCCAGGCCCAGCGGGCGCTCGAAGCGGATCCGGCCAACCTGTACCTCAACACCCACCTGGCCGAGACGATGCGGCGCAAGCTTGATCTCCTCCGTCAAGCTGCCGCCCTCGTGCCGGTGAGCTGAAAGGAACTATTACCGTGCTACTCGCCCTGGTGACCGGTGCTCTGGCGCTCGCTGCCGCCCAACAGGTCGACACGACCGTCAACGTGGGGCGCGGTCAGCGACTCGACGTCAATGCCTACGGTGGTGAAGTCACCGTCCGCGCCTGGAATCGAAATGCGGTGCGGGTGGAGGCCAGCGCATCTGGTCGCGACCGGGTCGAAGTCTCCAGCTCGGCCACAGCCGTGAGCGTACGCACCCAGGGTCGCCATGGGCCGCCGGAGGAGGTCGATCTCAAGATCTCCGCCCCACCGTGGATCGGTCTCAAGGTGTCCGGGGTTCATACCGACGTCAAAGTGGAAGGCATCCGCGCCCCGATCACGGTGGAAACGGTCGAGGGTGAAGTGGACGTCAACGGCGGCGACGGCCTGGTCTCCCTGCGCTCCGTCCAAGGCTCGGTCTCACTGCGGAACGCCAAGGGCCGGATCAACGTCAATTCGGTCAATGAAGACGTGGCCGTAATCAACAGCTCAGGCGAGGTGGCGGCGGAAACGGTGAACGGGGAGATCAAGCTGCGGATCATCGAAGCGGCCTCGGTTGAAGCCAACACCGTCAACGGCGATATCTCCTACGCCGGACCGATCCGAAACGGCGGGCGGTACTCGTTCTCAACCCACAATGGCGACATCACCTTGACCGTCGCCGAGGGGACGAACGCGAGCGTGGCAGTCTCGACCTACAATGGCGAATTCGAGTCGGAATTCCCGGTGCCGCTGCAGGGCACGCGTAAGGGGAAGGGCTTCAACTTCACTCTGGGCTCGGGCAGCGCCCAGGTGACGCTGGAATCATTCCAGGGGACCATCCAACTGGTACGGCCCGGCAACCACCGGCTCCGCGACGGAGACCGCGAGCATGACCACGACCGCGACCGGGACTAGCCTGGGGCTCTCAATACCTAGGCCGCGGCGAACTCCAATCGAGCAATCTGCCGGGCCAGACTCTCGAGATCGAAAGGCTTCAACACCACCGGGCAGCGGGTTCGATACAGAAAGGCCTGCGAGGCCTGCCCCACAGCCCCCCCCGTCAGAATAATGACGCGGGATGCCAACGCCGGTCGCAGCCCTACCAACCTCGCGTAGAGCCTCTCACCGTCCATGTCGGGCAGCGACAGGTCGAGCAGTACCGCGTCGTACGTCTTCGCCGCCGCCAGGGCGAGGGCGATGCTTCCCAGCCCGGCAGTGTCCATCGTGGCTCCGACCCATGCGGCCCAGCGGGCCATGACCACCGCCAGCTCGGTGTCGTCTTCGACCAGGAGAAGGGAAAGGCCTCGCCGTAGGGGGTGAGTCATCTGTGCCTCCTGGTGCGGAAACATGGTTCGCCCATTAGAAGCGGGTCCGCCAGAAATCGGCCGCCGTTACGAACTGCTTCTCGGTCAGGCTCGCAGACATGGTCAGAAACAAGCCGTGGCCGCCACGGACTGAGAAATCGGGGTCGCGCAGGTCCCCAAAGCGGTACCCGGCCTGAAGCTCGAGCCCGTTGATCAGGCGCAAAGCGATACTGGGCGCCGCATCCCAGCGCCGGCTGCCGCTGGTGTGCTCCAGCAGCAGGCGGCCGTCTCCCCGGAGCGCCAGCCAGGAATTCAGATCCACCCGCAGGTTGGCGCCCGCGTAGTCAGCCCGCGAGCGCAAGGCCACAGGAGTGCCGGTGGCGTCGGTGCTCACAGCGTCGGTCCACCTCAGGGCGTACCGGGTGCCCAGTTCGGTGCCCTTGAGCGGGTTCCAGATCAGATCAGCCGAACCGATGAGCTTCTGCTCCTGGCCATTCCGGACCAGCACTCCCCCCGCTATCGGGTTGCGATCATCGCTCCACTGGAACTTGGCCAGAGCGTTCAACCGGTCGGTGGCGGCCGGGCGGAACGCCAGGCCCCAGAGGCTCGACATCCGACGGGCTAGGGGTTCGCCCGGCCGCGCCGCCTGGGAGAATTCCTGGCGCGACAAGAGTGAGAACGACGAGTTGAAGGTGACATCACCCGCCAGGGAGACCAGCCGGTTGGACTGGAGCACTCCGTCCTTGTACTCCCCGCGCGCGGTGAGGCGGTAAGGCGCCTGCTCGGGCAGGAGCTCCACGCCGACGCCGGCAGACCAGTAGTCTTCCTCCGCCTGGATGAAGGGCGCCGCTCGAACCGGATCGGCAAGGCCCGCCCGGTCGATGCCTATGCGCCGCTCGAACATCAGGTTCATACCGAGCCCCGGCGCCAGCCGCATCCGGTTGTTGAGCCCCAGCACGGCAGCATTGCGAGCGCCGCTACTGCCGCCGCTCAGCTGGTAACTGCCCCAAGCCTGGGTGCCGTATCCAACCTCCGCCCGCACTCCCACGCTGGACACGGCGTAGTGCTCGCCTGTCGACGGCGAAACGAAGCGCTGGCCGGCTTCCAGTCCAACCCCCGACGTCACCTTGTAAGTGCTGCCGATGCCCCAGAAGTCCGGCTGGGCCATGTCGCCGCTTCCGCTGAACCGATGCCGGCCCTCGGCCCAGACCCGGATATCATCCGACGGCTTCACCGTCAGCTTGGCCTCGCCCGATTGAGCCTCACCCGAGGTGGGGGACAGCACGCTGCTCTCCTCTCGGCGGTGCGCCACACCCGCATCCAGTTCCACCTTATGGCCGAACGACTGGATCAGACCGACCCGGGTGCTCTGGCGGCTGATGCCTTCGACTTCGAAATCCTGCCAGGAGTGGCTCGCCCGCAGGGTGCTGGGTCCAACCTTGAACGCTCCACGGACGGTGAGCTCGGTGGTCCCCGGACGCAGCGCCACATTCGAGGGGTTGGTGAACTCCCGACCGACATTCATATAGGACGCACCGAAGGTCAGCGGGCCCGAGCCGGTGCCGTAGCCCGCCCGCGCAGCCGTAGCCAAGCCAGTGGAGTCGCCTTGCTCCGCGTAGGCCACCTCTGCCCCGAGGTCCAGACCGCCCAGCCGGAGGGCGCGGATGTCGGCGCCGAGCAGGCGAAACGGGTCGGTCGTCTGCTCGGCGTTCACGGCGGTGATGCCAAGCCGCAAGGAGTCGAGGCTCCTGCCGCCGAACATGGGGTTCAGGTTGAGCGCCGCGCGACCGCCGGCCACCAGCTTCCGTTCGCCGCCAGACGCCGCCTCAAACGTGGCGACGACGAATACCGGGTTGCCCTGGGCGTCCGCCGCCGGTACCGGCTGCTTGAAGAGCAGGGTGCCGGTGGCGTAATCGATCTGATAGTCCACGTAGCGGGTGAGACCTTGGGTGACGATGGCCCGTTCCGGGTTCTCCACAGCCCGGGTCTCCAGCCGGAGTTGCTCGGTGCCGGGAAGTACATCCGGCCCGAGCTCGTAGGGGCCCGAGGCGCCGACGCCGCGGATCTGGAGCTGCCGGAGCGACTGGGTGGTCATGCTGCCGAATCCGCTCCACGTCACCGGGCCGGTGGTGAGCCGGCCGGCGACGCCACTCACGGCGCGACGATATCCAGCCAGGCTCAGGCCGGCGGCAAAGTCATTGGTTGCCACATCGCCGACGCTCAACCAGTCGAACCCGCGCTCGAGCCGGGCGGCGAACCAGTTCGGCGAAGCCGCCCGGGTGTCGACGTGACTGGCGTCGCCCAGGATGGGATATTGAGCGTCCTCGAGCGGGTCGTGCTGGCGGCCGAAGACGTTCCGGCCGGCATCCAGCCGGCGCGAGTCGAGCGTGACGGTCAACGACGTGCGGGTGTCGAGCCTCCCTCGCGCAGTTATGGCACCATAGGCATCGGGGCTGGCTCCCACTCCAAACGAGCCGCCGCCGGTGAGTGTCAGGGGACGGACCTCCGGGCTGAGGTCCAGCTGGATGGTGGCCTTGGCATCGCCCGATTTGAGCAGCAGAGCGCCCGAGCCGACAGTATGGCCCGGGCGAACGCTCACATCCAAGCGTCCGCTGGCGCTGGAAAGGAGCTGCCTTCCCACCGATGACTGATCCACGTCGTCGCCCACCGGCTCGGCGCCGTTGGCGGACACCGTGACGTAGGCCGGCTGCACCACCGGCACTCCCCAGGTGTCGACTACCCGCACCTTCATGACCGCCACCGATCGGCCGTCGGCCGGGAGAGCCAGCCGGTTCGGGGCCTCAAAGCGGGCGGGGAGCCCGGGGACGTGGACCGCAATGCTGTCCCAGCGCTCCGATCCCCACGAGTTGACTACCCTGGTCCGGAGCAGGTGGGGGCCTCGCGCCAGCGGCACGGCGATGAAGTCCAGCAGGCCGTCGACCCGAATCGGAGCCGAGTCGATGGCGACGGCTCCGTCGTACAGCCTCACCAGGGCGCCGGGCTCTCCCTTCACGCCGACGTATATCCGATCTCCCGGCAGCACGGCTCCATCGACCGGCGCCACGATCTGGAGGCCGGGTCCCCGGGTGAGATTCACCCGGCGTTCGGCGGCACGCGAGGCCGCAGTACGAGCGGTCGGAACCGAGACGATTTCGGTTGGGCTGGACACGATCGGGTCGGTCGAGACCAGGACGGTGATTGTCGCCGGCCAGCCGGCGGGGAAACGCCAGCGAAGGCGTACCCGGCCGTCCCCGTCCTGTTCCACCTTCGGGTCTCTTGCAGCAATGCCGCCGACCTGAGTCGAACCGGCCACCGGGCGCCATCCCGAGGGGATCACGTAGGTCACCTCCGGCCAGCTGGCGCGCAGCGGCTTCAGCACGAGCTGCAGCGCGGCAGCATCCGGCAGTGCGGCCGCCGGCGGCAGGGTCTGAGACCCCAGGCTTACCCAGGCCTTAAGCAGGTCGCCGTCAGGGCCGGAACCGACTTGGGTCTTGGCGCTGATGGCGTCGTAATCGCTGCGAAGCTTCACCGCCACCGAATCGCCGTCTTGCGCAGACCACGCGACGATCCGGATCTCGGTACCCGGCCGCGCCTCGGGTAACACGAGGTCCCGGGAGAGCCAGACAGCGTGGTGGGCAGCACCGCCAACCGACACCATGATCGAGTCGAGCGCGGGGCTGAAGCCGAGCAGCGTATGCTCCGGCAGTTCGAAGTGACTTCGGACACTCAGGTCCCACCGCAAGCTGGCGCGAGACTGAGACGGAAATCCCACCGGCACGCTGGAGAGGGTACCCTGCCGCCGGTCCGGGCCTACCGGCGCGGCCGAGAACCTGATGTCGACCGGCTGGCGCACATCGGACAGCAGCGCGCCCAGTGGAAGAACCCGGAAGTCGATCCGAGGTGTGGTCCACCCGCTGGACTCGATGGTTCGAATGTCATCGCCCGCCACCCGGTAGTCGCCGGCGAGCGAGCGAGAATCGATCCGGAAGGTGTGCCGGCCGGGGCGCAGGTTGGTGAAGGAAAACTTGCCGGTGGCGTCGGTGGTGGCCACCTCGCCATCCTCGGTCCAGACTTCGATGCCGGCCAGGCCGGCGTCCTCAGGGCCTTGGGCACCGTCGCCTTCGGTGTCGACCCATACCTTGCCGATCGCGGTGCGCGTCTCCATCGGCCAGGCACGGCGGACCTGGACGCCGGCCACCGCGACGAGGGAGGTGGCGGTTGCGCCGGCGGTTTGGGCCGTGGCAGTCGCGCTGGTCTTGACGAGGGGAGTCGAAGAAGAGGTGAGGGCAACCCCGAAGTGCAGGCTCCGGCTCGCTCCCGGCGCGAGAGGAGCCGAGGAATAGAGTAGGAGCTGGTCGCCTACCACGCGAAGCGAATCGATGCCGGTGGCGCTGTTCCCGGCGTAGCGGCCCCCCGGCGGTAACGTCACGGCGACGACAAACTGATTCAGGGTCGAGCTGCCGACGTTGCGCACCACCGCGGTGAACGGGATCACCTCGCCGATGGCCACGTCGAGCACGGCGGCCGTGAGGTCGAGCGCCACTCCTGCACTGAGCGGACCGATCAGGGCTACCTGGGCGGAAATCGCTGGAACCGGTGAAGCTCCCGCAGCCGAGGTGGTCAGCGTGGCCGTGTTGCGCACCCAGATCGTGTCAAGCACCGAAGGGTTCACCACCGACACCAGATCGATCGAGCCCGAGTCCCCCGGTGCCAGGGCGCCCAGCGTCCAGGACAACACCGAGCCGGAGACGGACGGAGCGACCGTGGCGCTGGCGTAATCCAGTCCGGCCGGGAGGGTGTCCACCAGTACGACGCCGGGGGCCGTGGTGGTCCCCGAGAGGTTGGCGTAGTGCAACTGATACTGCACCTGCTGGCCGATGGTGGCCTGGGCGGGACCCGTCAGGCTCTTGGCCAGCGAGAGCTGGGACGCCGGCACGCTGGTGAGCGCGTCATTGCTGTACACGGTATCGATGACGGAGCCCCAGGCAAACACGGTGTGCCCGCGGTTGGACACCGTACGAGCTGGTCCCGGGCTCACCGCAGTCTGGAAGCTCACCGTTCCTGCGGTGCCGGCCGCTACCGCCCCCAGGTTGACACTGACGACGCCATTGCCGACAGCGATAAGCGTTCCCGCGTCATCGCCCGAAGCGTCGGTCAAGGGCAGACCGTTCCACTGCATGGTGCCCGGGAGGTAGGCCGTCCCTGCCGGCACCGTGTCCTGGATCTGGAACGCGGATGTCGTGCCGCTGCCCAGGACGTTGTAGCTCAGAGTGTAGGTGATGGGGTCGCCGGGGAGCGCGGTCATCCGGTCCGCGGCTTTGCTCAGCGATAAGGTAAGCGGAGCGCTGGGAATATCGATCCGGTGGGCCAGCGAATCGGCGGCCGACGGATCGAACCAGCTCACCGCCGTGACACGGACGGTATCACTCAGCCCTACCAGAGCGGGATTGTTGGGCACCGTGACCTGGGCGATCAGCCCCGTATGTCCGGCATAACCCAGGGTAATCGGGCCTGACACCGGCGCATCAGCTCCGTTGATTTGCCCGTCTTCGTTCCCATCAGAAAAGAGCGTGATTGCCCAGCCGCGGTCCGAGCTGGCGGCGACTGTAAACGAATCGACGCCGTTCCCCACGTTGGTAATCACTTGGGGTAGCCGTACGGTGCTGTTGATAGCGCCGCTGGTTATTCGCGGAGGCTCGAGATCGACCCCGCCAACCTGGCCGACGAGAACATCCGCGGTGTCCGAGTAGAGGGTAAAGGGAATGCCGTTCAGCACGAACGATGCGATAGCCCAGGAACGGATCTGTGTCCCTGCGGGCACGCCCTGGGCTTGGGCGTGCCGCGCGCCCGGCCCCACCAGCAGACCCAGCAGCAGGACCACCCGAACCGCGGCTGGAATGCCGCGGAGGGTGGACCGACTGCCGAGAACGCTGCCGGAACCGGAGCGCATCAGCGGTCTGCTTAGTTGATACTGACGCGCAGCACGAACGAGCTGCTGGCGCCCGCGGCCAGCACGCCAGCGGTGGCCGTGTAGTCCGCAGTTACGTTCTGCCCCACGACCCCGAAGCTCCAATTTGCTCCGGTGGCGGAGACATAGGTCAGCTCAGCCGGCAGCGCGTCTGTCACCTGAACGGTGGTGGCGCTGGTGCTGCCGGCATTGGTTACAGTCACCTGATAACGGATGAACTCGCCGGGCAAGACGGTTCCTACGACAGCGGTAACACCGTCGTCCCGGAAGGCCTGCTTGGTGATGGTCAGGTTGGGCTTCACGACCGTGAGGTCGGCAAAGCCATCGTTCAGGGTCGCCGGCTGCCCAACCGAGCGGGCCCGCAGGTACAGGGTATCAGTCGACCCAGCTGCCACCGTGGCCACGTTGTACACCACGGCATAGGTCTGTGACGCGCCGGCGCCCAGGGTCACCCGGCTGCTGTCTCCGGCGACACCATTGACCGACACGATCGAGATCACCACCGAGCCCGGGCTGGTGCCCAGCAGATCGAACTGATCGCTGCCGTTGCCGTTGTTCTGGACGGTGAAAGTGAAGGAGTAGTTGGTGCCCGGAAGGCGCTGGAGGTTCTGCCCGCCGTCGGGAGTGGTCGCCACCGCGTAGGTCTGTCCGGGCGTTATGCTGCTCTGCCCATTCGCAGTGGTGGCCGGAGTCCGGCGCGAGGCTGCGGTCAGGGTGTAGACCGTGTTGACGCCACCCTTACCGGCAGCCACGTCGTAGTTGACCTTGATCTGCACCGTGCCGCCCTGGGTGATCGCCGTCCCCGAGAGCGCCAGGTTCAAGGCCGCCAGGCTGGCGTAGTTGGTAGCGCCGATCTGATAGCCAGTCACGCTGATGACACCGGCCACCGAGATGTTCTGGCTTATGGTGACGCTGTCAGTGCCGTTGCCCGCGTTCGTGACGGTGAACGTCAACTGATTGGCAGAGCTCGGCGACGCCGGCGTCGGGCTCGGCGTGTTGGCAGTAACCGACACACCAGCGGTAAAGCCCACGGTCACTGAGACCGAACCGCTGACCGGCGCGTAGGCATTGCTGTTGGCGTCGGTATAGGTCACGGTCGCCGTGTTGGTGATGACCGTGCCTTCCGGCGTCTGGGCCGCCGCCCGGCCCGCGATGAAGGTCAGGGTCGCGACAGCGACTACGATCCTGCCGGCCCGATTCAGAAGCGAAAACATGGTGTGGCTCTCCTCAAGTGGGGGACTCGCATGGCTGCCTATTTCGCTTCACTGGCCGACTTACCAACCTCTGCCTCGAACCCGGCCGTTACCTGCGCTCCGGGCGCGAGCGGTCCTGACACCGTCCACCTGATGTGGGTGTACGCTTCTCGCGGCGCGGGCTTCTCCACCCGCTTGCCGTTTTCCATCGCGACGATCATGGGCCGCGCGGTGTAGCTCTTGCCGCCGTCGATCGAGTACTCGATCCGCACCGGCTTGTCGGCCCGCGCGGAGCCAGTCCGAAACACCAGTCCACGCGGCAGCGGGTCGACGAACTGCACGTTGTTCACCGCGCCCCGAGTGGTGTTGGTGAATGCCAGCGAGTAGCCGAGCACGTCGCCGGGTCGTGCCATCGCGTTCTGACTCCGCCCGGCGCCTGCGGCCGTGGCCGAGTCGGCCGTCTTGTTCACGGCGGTGATCACCAACGGCTTGGGCTCGGGGGTCTGAGCTGCGGCCGGCAAGGCCGCGACGACAATGCACAGCAGCGCCAGCCGAACCGCGTTCAACTGCTTCATGGCAATGACTCCTTTGTGACTTCAGGGTTCAGGACCGGCCTCGCATCCTTCCGCACGTTCTCGGCACAGCCTGCACGGCCTTCCTGCCAGGCGAATGGCGCATGACATCGGCTGCAGACCACCAGCTCACCCAGAATCCGGGTGGGCCCGTATGAGTCGGGAACCGCGCAACGAGGGCACCGTAAGAGCACGACACTTCTCCTTTCATCCGGGCTATAAGGCAGGAGCTATGCCCCCGGACGAAACGAGCTATCTACTTGTGGAAATTGGGTTTACGGAGTTGGTCGACGGGGTGGATTCGGGGAAATGTTACCGATTGGTAACCGAAGAGGTAACCCCGATCTTTGCAGCTACTTAGCGGATCCTCGAGATAAACCCGACAGTCGCCACATTGTCTGGAGCCAAGGCGCGCAGACTGGCGCCTTCCTACCTGATCCGCGCGGTTAATCCGACCGACCCGGTGTTGTCGGGCGCGATCTGGCTCAGGTTACCGGTGAACGTCCAGAGGACATGGGTGACCTGTCGATCATAGCCCGCGGGCGCACCCCCGGCACCGCTGGTAGGCGTGTACATCCACGTACTTCCTCCATCGTTCGAATACGCCACGATGACCGTCAGGCCGGTCGAGCCGAGGCTGCTCGTGACCGACCCTACCTTGAAGTCGGAGTTGATCGACACGGAATCGGTGAGGACCACGGCGTGCGCCGCGCTGCCGCCAGCGTTGGTGAACGTCATGGTGTAGGTGAGATCGGTGCCGGGCGGCGCCGTGCCCAATGGGAGGACGCTGCTTGCCACCGCCAGGGTCGGCGCCGTACGGGTCAGAACGACGTCGTTGCCGGTGCCACCGACGTAGCTGATTTTGAAGCCCAGCCCGCCCAGCACCAAGGTGGACCCCTCGGGCAGTCCGGTGAATGTCCCGGTGACTGCATCGGCCCCGTCGTTGGTGATGACGGTAAAGGTCATGCCATTGGTGGTTGCAAAGCCTACCAAGGCGGTCAAGGTGGCGCCGCCCAAGTTCACGGTCCCGATCACGTTGAGTCGATCGTAGCCGGTACCCGCCGTGGTGCCGTTCAGCTCCACCACGAAACTGGGGCCGCCGGTGCTCCAGTTCAGGTTGCCGCTGTTGAGAATGCCAGGGCCTTGCCCAGGCGAAACCGTCCCGCCCAAGGCGGTGGAAGTGATCGCCCCTACCGTGCCCGTACCACCCAACGTCCCCCCATTCAGGCTCACCGCACTGGACCCTTGCGAGCCGTTCACCAGCAACGTCCCTGCGCTGGCGGTCGTGCTCCCGGTGTAGGTGTTGGCGGCGCTCAGGGTGAGCGTGCCCGTCCCATCCTTGGTCAGCGTGCCGCTGGTGGTCCCAATCACCCCGCTCACGGTGGTGTTGCCCGCTCCGCCAACCGTCAGCGCTAGCGTCGCGCCGCTGAT
>DASYIX010000019.1:0-5895 GCA_035997125.1 Gemmatimonadales bacterium | reverse complement strand
CGCCTTGCCGACCGCTATCCGGGATACGGCTGGCACACCAACGTCGGCTATGGCACCGAGGAGCATCAGGAAGGTCTTCGGGTCCAGGGTCCCACCAGGCACCATCGTCTCACCTTTGCGCCCATCGCCCAGATCTCGCTGCCGTTGTGAGTGCCTGTTGTCACCCTGAGCGCAGCGAAGGGGCCGGAACCCCACCATTCGAGAGTGGCTGGCGTTCTGGCTCCTTCGCTGCGCTCAGGATGACACTCCTGTTTGCGCTCACGCCCTTTTTATCGCTCGCAGCTCAACAAACCAATGCGGAGCGCATCCTCAGCGGACGGGACACCCCGTCCCACGATTACGACCTCGTTCACCAGCGCATCGAGGTGCGCAACTTCGACTGGGACGCGACCGCCTTCGACGGCAAGGTGACGACCACCGTCGTGGCCCTCCGGCCGGGACTCGACTCGATCGTGATGGACATGGGGCGGAGACTGGCCGTTCGGTCGGTGACAGGGCCAAAGGGGACGTTTCGTTTCAGCCGGCGGGGGGACAGCATCGTTGTGAAATTGCCGAAGGCTGCTGCATTCCGGGACACCGTTCGTTTCATCATCGACTACCGCGGCAAGATTACCCAGGGCCGGGGACTCTACTTCTTCAAGGCGGAGCCGGGGCGGCCCCACCGCCCGGAACAGATCTATAGTGGAGGCGGCACCGACGGGAATCCGAACTGGATTCCGACCTACGGCGCCCCGCACGACAAGGCCACCTGGGAGATGATCGCGACTGTCCCGGCGGGCTACACCGTCGTCTCCAATGGCCGACTTCTCACCGACAAGGCCAACCCGGTACCCCGCGGTGCTCCCGCCAAGCGCGCGACGCATACGGTGCATTGGACTCAGGAGAAGCCGGCTTCGACCTATCTGATCTCCATCGTGGTGGCGCCGCTGACCAAGATCAGCGATCGCTGGCGGGATGTGCCGCTCGCGTACTACGTGTACCCTGAGGACCTCCCGCTCGCCCGCCGGCTCTTCGGCGTCACCCCGGACATGATAGAGACTTACACCCGGCTCACCGGGGTGAAGTATCCCTGGCCTCAGTACTCCCAGACCACGGTGACCGACTTCGTCGGGGGAATGGAAAACGTCGGGGCTACCACCCTGGTCGACTGGCTGCCCGACTCCCGCGCCTATAGGGACCGGCCCTGGTACCGCCAGTCGCTCATTCCTCATGAGCTGGCCCACCAGTGGTTCGGCAATCTCGTCACCACCGAGAACTGGGCCAACTACTGGCTCAACGAAGGCATGGCCGAGTTCATGGCGGGACAGTACTGGGGCAGCAAGCTCGGCCGCCAGACGGAAGATGATTACTACCTCGACGAGTATCGCCAGTTCCTGACCATCGACGCCCGCCGCCGAGTACCGCTCGCCTCATTCAACTCCAACAACGTCTATTCCAAGGGCGCGCTGGTGCTGGAGATGCTGAAGAAGCATCTGGGACCCGAGCGGTTCTGGGCCGCCGTCCACCGTTATCTCACCCGCCATGCCTACGGCAACGCACTCACCGACGACCTTCGCCATGCGGTGCTCGATGCCACCGGGGTGAACCTCGACTGGTTCTGGCAGCAGTGGATGTACCAGGCCGGCTATCCCGAGCTGCGGGTGAGCTCGGCCTATGACTCCGCCGCAGGAATGCTCGCGCTCACCGTCCGGCAAACCCAGGTGGATACCGCGCGGACCGACAGCACCGGCTTTCGTTATACGACGCCGCTGGTGTTTCGGGCCCCGGTGACGGTGTGGGTGGGCACCGGTACCGGCGACGTCCGAGAGCAGGTGCAGCTCGATCAGCGGGAGCAGGTGTTCCGGATCGGTGGGGTGAAGTCGACTCCAACGATGGTCGTCTTCGACGAGAATAACACCCTGCTCAAGACATTGAGCTTCGATCAACCGACGAGCTGGCTGGCGACCCAGCTTTTCCGCGACCCCGATCTCTGGAACCGAAGCTGGGTCATCGAGCAGCTGGCCCGCAGGCCGGGAGATTCGCTGGCCGCCGCAGCGCTCACTCGGGCCGCTCGCTCGGCGGACTACTACCTGGTGAGGGCCCAGGCGGCCGCCGCGCTGCGGGGGTTCCCGGCCGCCGTCGCCGAGTCGGCACTGGAAGCCGCATTGAGGGACACCTCCGCCGCGGTCCGAGCGGCGGCGGTCACCGCGCTGGGGAACCTGGGGAGCGCCAAGGCTCGCGCGGCGGCAGCGGCTGCCTGGAAGGGCGATTCGAGTTACGAAGTGCGAGCCAGCGCTTTGACTGCGCTCGCGGAGTTGGACTCGGTAGGCTCCAGGCCGGTGGTGCTCTCCGGCCTGAGCACCCCGTCATACCGCGACATCATCCAGACCGCGGCGATCGCCGCAGCTGTGCAGTCACCCGACTCGGCCCTGGTCGACGGCCTGGAGAAGATTCTGGGAGAGCAACGGCTGGCCGTCCTGGCCCTGGCGACGCTGGCGCGGCAAGGCGACACCCATGCGCTCACGGCGCTGGTGCGGCACCGCAACGACACCCGCCCCTGGGTGCGGAGCTGGGTGTTGGATGCGATCGAGCAAGAGCTGGAAAAAAAATAAGGGCTAGCCGCGGCGAGCCCCTCTTCCTAAGCTCACTCGATGGTTATGCTCCCAGCAGAAACAGTTGCAGTGGGCAATGTCGCCCCGTTGAGCGTCAAACCGAGACTCCCCGCTGAGGCGGTTACAGTGAAGGGCACTCCCGCCAGGGGCAGAGTCCCATCGCCCAGGTTCACACTGGCCGTGCCGCTGAAGGTCGCGGTGCCGCCGCCAGCGGACCCGTTGCTGACCTCTCCCTCCACCACGACGTTCCGAGGCGATCCCAGCAGCGTCGTGCCGCGAAGCACTGCCTGGAACTGTCCGGCCGCGGAGCCGTCCTGGCCAATGAAGATCCCCTGACCGAGGGTCAAGCCCTTCAGCGGGATCCCGTTGAAGGTCGCTCCGGGGGGTAGGGTCGCCTCAGCGGCGCCGGTCACCCCCACGTCCTGCGCTGTGAGCCGAGCCGGTGCGAAGGTGCTTGCCAGCCCGAGGCTCGCCGCTACTACGATTCCCAGTCGCGTCATATGTCAGTCCCTCCCTTCGCCCAGCTATTTGTGAACTTGAATGTTCCCGCTGCGAATTGTTGGGCCGCCATCGTTGATGGTGGCGCCGTCGTCGGTGACGTAGGTGATAGTGAAGCTGTCGTTCCTGCCGGGCTCGCCCGCGTCCACGACTCTGAATGTGAAACCGTTGGAGAACGTGCTATTCGGGGTGCACTCGTAACCCCCGAAACTCGCCACGCCGGGATCATCACCCGGGGCCGAGAAGACCCCGCCGGACTCAATCTCGCAGTTGAGGTGCACGCCGGTGACGTGGTTCAGGTAATTGATATGGCCGCTTGCCGGGCCATCCGGGCCTGGCTCCCGCCTGGCGTTGAAGCCAAAGGTGCCCTTGCCGATCGTTGCGCCCGTCGCGTCGATGATGTCGATCTGGCCGCCCCCGGTCACCTTCCCGGGTCCCCCTCCTGGGATTACGCCGTACTCAACCACTGCCGCCGGCGCGTCCAGCCGGTCGCACCCGGCTCCCAGCGACGCGAGCGCCGGCCCGATCAGGACCGTGGCGGTTCTTCGGAGTATTTGCATTGGTCTCCTCCTTGAAGCAGCACACCAGTGATAGTCGTGTGTTCCATGCCCCTCGCGCAGCATGGCAATGTCGCAGGACACCCCGGCTGGCTGCCCAGCCGCGATCACATACTGCTGTCATCTTTGTGTGAGGAGAACCGAGGGTGCATTCCCGGCCGAGGACGAACCACGGGGCTCTGCCACATCGAGGGCAACACGCCTGCAACTGCGCAACAAAAGTACTCCGCGTCCCGGTTCTCGCAGTGACCCCGCACACACATCTTGCGAGTTAACGCATACGGCGGAGGGCTTGTCGGGTGGACGGTCTTTCGCGTGTTCGTATGCGGACGCCGAAGTTGCGACACTCTTCAGGCTGCATATGTCGCATCACAGCGGGTGTGCGTGCAGAACTTCCCTTTTCTCGTTAGCGCGGGTCCGGGGGTTTTGTTACCCGCCAAGGAGTCTCCGAGTCAGACAGGCGCCCCGACTCGGCCGAGCCAGCCTACAACCTGCCCCATCAAGGCCGCCGCGGCCTGATCGTCGCCCACCCTCGGCAATGCAGTGATCCGTTCCATTCCGGAGAGCCGAGCAATGGCCGTGGCGTTGGCGCCGCTCGACGAGTCGCGAGCTTCCTGGGTCAGCACGACACCGGCGCAGGCGATGCCGGCCAGCTCGAGGGCGCTCAGAGTGAGCAGGGTGTGGTTGATCGTGCCCCGCCGGTCCGCCCCCACGACCAGCGCGCAGGCGCCGAGGGCGCGGGCCACGTCGGTCATGTTCCACTCCCAGGTCACCGGAGTGAGCAGACCTCCGGCGCCTTCGATGAGCGTGACCTCGGTGGATTCGGCAAAGCGCTCGATCTTGAGCACCAGCGCGTCGAAATCGATGTCGGCTCCAGCCCGCTCGCTGGCCAGAACGGGAGCGACCGGCTCCGCCAGCCGGAGAATCGCGTGGGCCGGCTGGGTCTGGCCCGTGGCCCGGGCGAGCCGCACACCGTCCTCGCCTTTGCCGGGCTGGCCGGAGCATCCGGTCTCCACCGGCTTGATGGCGATCACCTGTCTCCCGGCATCCCGGAGCGCGCGAGCCAGGGCGCACGTGACCCAGGTCTTGCCGACGCCGAGGTCGGTGCTGGTGACCAGGATGCGCATGAGGGGAGACTACCGGTTGCGACTGAGCGGAGCAAGCGGGTGCGGCGGAGGAGGACTAGAGTCGCCGATCAGCGGATGGCGAGCTTGGCCGTTCGCTCAACGCGACGCAGTGCGACCTCAAGCTTGTTGCAGGTCGGACAGCGCACCCGACAGCGATGGCCGGGCTTGCGGTATTCGGACCCGATGTCTTTGCCCCTAGGACAGTCAGTGTTGTCGTGGAAGACGTGTGGACCGTATTGCAGAGTCGAGTGCCAGGGTGCGACTTTCGCCATAGAACCGCCACAGCAGTAGGGTGAGCGTAAGGATGTGAAGATACCTCATTGGCCGAGGGGCTGGTGTGACCTGTAGCCAGCGGCTCGGTCCTTGTCTGAGGGGTTCACTGCGAAGATGTTTAGCACACCGGGGGCGTAGCTCAGTTGGTAGAGCAAGGGACTTTTAATCCCTAGGTCGTGGGTTCGAGTCCCACCGCCCTCACTTCTGTAAGATGATGAAGGTTTGTAATTTACTGGAAGAGACGGCCACCCGACCCGGTGGCCGTTTGCGCTTTAGGGGCTGAAAAGAACCTGAAATCGGAAGGGCGCGTTGGCGAAGGCTGAAGAAGGCATCTGTCACCTCTGCGGCAAGGATGGGCCGCTGTCGTTCGAGCATGTACCGCCAGAGTCTGCTTTCAACGACAGGCCTGTCCTGCTCGGCGCGATAGACGACGTGTGGGATACTGAGTTTGATGACTCCAAGCTGCGGGGGAAGATCCAGCAGCGCGGAGCGTCATGTCGGGCGGACGTGGGGCCGCATCGGAACGGCTGGACCGACGTTCTTCGGCTCCTTTCGGAGATACTGCTCCTATCCTTCCCCGTTTGACCCCTGTCCTCACCCCGACACCAAGCCAAGCACTGGGAGCGCGCGCGAACCTGCTCTAGCAGGGGGGAAGACCGCGGAGTAGCATTGTCTTAGGGGTGTCCCATGCGCTACGGTGTACTCTGGTTAATCGTTTGGCTTCCTCTGCACGTGGGCTCCGCTGGAGCCCAGAAGTCCGCTGTTCGGTCCCAAGCCGAACTTGCTCGTGAAGCCGACTTGGTTCGTGTCGCGTACCGCGACTCCATTTTGCACTCCCAAGCCAAACTT
>DASYIX010000018.1:0-36983 GCA_035997125.1 Gemmatimonadales bacterium | reverse complement strand
GGAACTCCCTCCTCCCGAAGATCGCGAGGCGTGAGAACGTTGCCGTACCGCTTGGACATCTTGGTGCCTTCGATATCCAGGAACTCGCCGTGCAGCCAGTACCGGGCGAACTCGTTTTTCCCGGTGTAGGCGCAGCTCTGCGCGATCTCGTCCTCATGATGGGGAAAGATGAGATCCACACCTCCCGCGTGGATGTCGAGGACATCCGTGCCCCACTGCTTCCCTACCAGCGCGAGCGCCATGGCCGAACACTCGAGGTGCCAGCCCGGCCTGCCTCGACCGAAGGGCGCATCCCACGCGGCACCCGCCTCCTCGTCGCGCGGCTCGACCGCCTTCCAGAGCGCAAAGTCGCGGGCGTCTTCCTTGGAGTACTCGTCGCTGCGGACCCGCTGGCTGGCGCCGGTCTTGAGCTGGCGAGTGTCGAGCCGGGAGAGCCGACCGTAGGCGGGGAACCGGGCGATAGAGAAATAGACTGACCCATCTTCTCCCTTGTACGCGACACCCTTCTTCAACAGCCCTTCAACCAGCGCCACCATCGGCCCAATGAAATCGGTGGCCCGGGGATAGGCCGACGCGTCCCGGATGCGGAGATAGCGGCGGTCCTCGTGGAACGCGTCGATGTACTGCTTCACGTGCTCGCGGAGCGGAATTCCCTTCTCTTGTGCGGCAGCGATGGTGCGGTCGTCCACATCGGTCAGGTTCATGATGTGGAAGACATCATAGCCGCTGGCCTCGAGCCAGCGGCGGAGCAGGTCCTCGAACAGGAAAGTTCTGAAGTTTCCGATGTGAGCATAGTTGTAGACCGTCGGGCCACAGGTGTAGAGCGACACCCGTCCCGCTTGGAGCGGCACGAACGGCTCCACCTTTCGACTCAGTGTATTGTAGAGCCGAAGTCCCATCAGCCGGCGGCTCCGGCCGACGCCGCGGCCGCCGTAGCCTCACCCGGCGTGGCACCTTTCACTGTCACGTGCACCCGCCGCTGCTGGAACGGACTCTCGATGGCTTCCTTGGAGAAGCGATTGATCAGCCGGCGGCGGAACTCGCGGGCCACGCTCCACTGCGAGCCCGGCTGAGTCTTGAGCAGGGTCCGAATGACGACGGAGTTGTCGGTCATCGACTCCACGCCGAGCACCTCCACCGGTCCATCGAGCTGGAGGCTCCAGACCGGGTCGTTGGAGAACTGAGCCGCCTCGTCCCGTACCACGGCCAGAGCTCGATCCACGTCTTCGGTGTAAGGCACCGAAATGTCGACCACGGCGCGGGCCCAGCCACGGGTCTTATTGCTGACAACCTTCAACTCTCCGTTCGGAATGACGTGCATGGTCCCCTCCAGGTCCCGGAGAACGACCACGCGCAGGGTCATGCGCTCTACCACCCCGTTCTTTCCCGCAGCCTCGATCACGTCTCCCACCGCAAACTGATTCTCCAGCAAGATGAAGAACCCGGAAATGATGTCCCGCACCAGACTCTGAGCACCGAAGGAGATGGCCAACCCGAGGATGCCGGCGCCGGCCAGGATCGGCGCGATGTTGATGAACGCATTGAAGGTCAGCAGGACCGCCAGCGTAATGATGACCACTCGCCCCATACTGCGCAGGAGCTGGGCAATAGTCTGGCCCCGCTTCTCCTGCAGCGTGGTGATCGAGTCGTCGTGGTCGTCCACCGACGCCTCGATGCGCCGGGCGATCAGGCGGACGACCCGCAGTCCCAGCCAGGCCAGGAGCCAGATGCCGAGGACGCGAACCCCGGTCCGCAGCGCCGTCTCGCCGTTCAGCCTGAGGGCTGCGGCGATGCGGTCGATGAGATCGGTCAATGAGGCCGGTAGATACACCTTGACTCCTGAAACAACGACTTTGCTGCACCGACGGGGCCGGTGCCGAAGCCTAACGTTGGCGCAGGTGTGGCACTGCGTCAACCAGAATATTGGCTCCCCGGAGATTTTTGGGCGGCACTTCGCGGTGCCGAGTAGACGATTCGGCTGCCCGATACCGGAATGGCGTGGGTCAAGCAGTCAGCGAGCACTTCCTCGGGAGGTCGGCCCTGAATGGGAACCTCGAAACCGGCGGGGTTGAGATCAGCTCCAGGAAATATGTCCATCAGGCGGTCGGCGTCCGGCAGGTAGGGCGTGGCGGTCACGACCTGCAAGGCACGCCACCGGATCAGCTGGTCGGCCTCGAGCACAACCGGATGCTTCCCCCCTCGAAGAGCAACCCTGCTGCACCGTCGCAGGAGAAGGCCGAGATCGGCATCGACCAGAATTCGACTAGCTCGAGAGCAGTAAATCTGGAGCGGATGTACCAAGGCTCGGGTCCAGGCCCCCAGCATTTCCCCAGGCCGTACCTGATCCAGCAGCAGGATGAGCGGATAGTTGGATGGAAGCGGAAGCGGCGGCCCAGAAAACATGAGCCACCATCGCGGAGACCTCGCGGTATGACGGCATCAAACCCCCGCCATTGGTATCGAAAAGCAGAGGCTGTCCTTGGCCGGTGTGCGTCAGCTCAGACCGTTACCAGCCTCCGCCGCGAGATAAGATACTCCTCCCGGCCCCGGCGGACTGCGTCGAGCAGAGGAGCCGGATCGAACCGCACCGGGTCCGTGGCCGGCAGGCCGGTCTCCCGGGTGGCGGCCTCGCAGGCACTGCGGGCTTCTTCATCGCTCATGTCGTAAGTGTTGAGCGAGATGCCGATGACCTTGGTGGGATGCACTGCCGACCCGATCGTTTCGTAGAGCCGGATGTATTCACTCAGCGGCGGAATCCGAAGCCAGGCAGCCGGACGGTAGTCGCCGATGTACTCCCGGGTGGATTGATGGCAAAGAATCATCGCGTCGGGGCAGGAGCCGTGCATCAGTCCGATGGTTACCGCCGAGTAGCCGGGATGGTTGATGCTCCCCTGCCCCTCGACCAGCACGATGTCGGCATCGCTGCTTCCCTCCAGCACCAGCCGCTCCGCCGCGCCGGCGACGAAGTCCGCCACCACCGCGTCCACCGCGATTCCCCAGCCTTCGATCATGATGCCGGTCTGGCCGGTGGCCACGAAGCGGGTCCGCAGCCCGGCAGCGTTGAGCCCCCGGGTGAGCTGTAGCTGGGCCGTCATCTTGCCGACGTTGCAGTCCGTGCCCACGGTCAGGACGACGTAAGGGTCCACCGATTTGGCGGCGCCGGAGGCAATCGGAAGGTCGGCCGGTGGCTTTCGAATGTCGAAGATCTTCCGGCCCCTCGCTCTGGCCTTGGTGGCGAGGATCGGGTCGTCACTCAGGAAGGTGTGCAGTCCGCTCCAGAGATCGCAGCCGGCATCGAGTGCCTCGCCGAGCCAGCCGCGCCACTCCTCCGGCAGCCGCCCGCCCAAGGGAGCAATGCCCACTAGCACGGCGCTCGGTCTCAGGGCGAGACCTTCCCGGATGGAGCCGATGACCGGAATGTCGCCACCAAAACCGAGCACGTCCTGCACCGTCTTCCCGGCCTGTTGCCGGTCGAGAACTCCCACCGTGCGCTGGGGGAGATAGCGAATCACCGAGTTGGCGGTCTTCGAGGTCATCGGGCCGAAGTCGCCGTCGGCCAGGATCAGGAATCGCGGAGCTACCATGACTTACGAGGTTGCCGGGTGGACTGCGATGGTGGGCTCGGCGTCGGTCGGAATTGAGCCGCTGGGCTTGACCTCACTGACCGGATCGCCATAGACCTCGCCCAGCAGGATATGGCGGACCAACACCATGATGAAGGTCAGAATCGGTACCGAGACGATCAGCCCGGCGAGGCCGAAGAGCTTGCCGATCAACAGGACGCCCGCGATGGTGACCACCGGCGGCAGGTTCACCTGCCGCTCCATTACCACGGGGGCCACAAAATTGGCTTCGATCAGATGCACCCCGATGCCCAACGCCCCGACGGCCAGCGCCTTGGGAAGGCCGAAGGCACCCAGGGCGAAGAGCGCCGGGACCAGGGTCGACAGCAGAGTTCCGAAGAAGGGCACGATTGCCGCTATGCCGGCAAACACGCCGAATGCCAGAAAGTAGGGGATCCCCAGGATCCAGAGTCCGAGAGTGGTGAGGGCGGCGAGGAGGACCATGGCGATAAGCTGCCCTACGACCCATCCCCGGAGGGTCACCTTCAGGTCATACAGAATGATGCGACCAAGCTGCCGGCGCGCTGGAGGAACCAGCGCTATCACCCCGTCGAGATAGGTCGCCGGATGCCGGGCCATGTAGAGCGCCATGACGAACACGCTCACTCCCTCGATGATGAACTCCACGCCTCCCTTGAGGTACGGCACCAGCGCGCCGCGCAGAAACCCGAACATCTCGTTGAGTGAGGTAGCCAGGAGACCGGGGGCGCCGCTGTCGGTGACCCCGCGGCGGAGCACGGGAATGCTGCGGAACAGCCGGTTGATGCTCTGATCCAGCTCGGTGAGGAACTTCGGAAGGTTGGTAATGAAATCCTGGACCTGGCTGGCAACGGCAGGAACGATGAGGAATACCACTCCGACCAGCGCACCGAGCGTGAGGGTCACCGCAGCGCCGAGCGCCGGACCTTGAGGGATAGCAAGGCGGCGCTGCAGAAATCCGGAGACGGCATCGAAGTAGACCGCCAGGATAACCGCCAGGAACAGCACCAGCAGAACGTCGATCGTGCGGACCAGCAGCGCAATAATGACGACGGCGAGGAGTACCCACCAGAGTGGGAATCCTCGCCGGCGTTCAGGCTCGACTTCAGCCATCAGCGCGCCTTCCCCTCATCCCCCTCCTCGATCAACTCGGCGTCGCGCACGTCGTCCTTCCCCTTGCCCAGCTGCTTGGATCCTTTTCCGCCTCGTCCCGAGGGCAGCATGCCCATCTTGGCCTTGAGCTCGAGCAGCTGCTGGTCGGAGCTGCCTTTGTACTCCAGGGCCTCGAACTGCCGGGCCAGCTGGTCGCCCGAGACCTCCTCGTTGAGCTCCGCAGCGGCCAGAGCCTTCCGCTCGGTGGCTTCGATCTTCTCGGCCATCCGCTCGAACGATTCGAACGCGCTCTTGTCGGACAAGCCGGACATCGTTTCCTGAATCCGCTGCTGCGCCTCGGCTCGCTTGGACCGGGCCACGAGGATGTTCTTCTTGCGCTTGGCCTCTTCGATCTTGTCGTTGAGCTGGCGGAGCGAGAGCTTGAGCTGCTCGGTCTCGGCTTTGTGCTTGAGCCAGGTCTCCTGCAGCTGCTGGGCGCCTTGCAGCTGCTCGTTGTAACGGCCGAGCGCCTGCTTGGCCAAGTCGTCCCGCCCCTCCTGCACTGCCATCATGGCCCGCCGCTCCCAGTCCTCCGCCTGCTTCTTCATGGCCTCGGCATCGGACTGCAGCTTCCGCTCGTCCGCGATGGCGGAGGCCACCTGCTGCTTGGCCTTGGCCAGCTGGGTCTTCATGTCAACGATCAGCGTATTCAGCATCTTCTCGGGGTTCTCGGCTCGAGAGATGAGATCGTTGATATTCGACCGCAGCATGGTGGAGAGACGGTCAAAGATTCCCATGGCACTTCACCTTTCGCGGTAAGGCGCCAACGCGCCGAGGTGCGAGGCCAACGCCAGGGTGATCGAGTCGAAGCTCGCCTCGAACTCGTTGTAGTCGAGGTTCTCCAGCTCGAGGGTGTCGGTGAGCACCACGTGGTCGCCTTCCAGCCCGTAGGACCCGTGAACCAGCTCCCGGGCGTTGTACTCGAGCAACTGGCGGAACAGCTCGCCCCGGCGTGGCTCACTGGCCGGCAGCTCCATGACTCGAACCCTGAGAATGACCACCGGCGGAGCGTAGTGGACCACCACCTCGGCGTCGTCCGCCGTCCGGGTGAGCCACAGGTTGGGCTCGACTTCGCGGACGGTCAAACTGCCCCCATCGAGGCGATCGAGAAACGACTGGATATCCTCTCGGGTGATCATTGCTGAAGTCTCCCCTGCACCGGGTCCGCCGGGCGGACGTTCGCGAGGAGGCGCTCGGAGAAATCTAATCGCTCCTCTACTTCGGCCAATCGGCCCTTGAGGCTGTCAATCTCGGCCAGCACCTCGGGATCAGGGGATGCCACTGAGCCCCGCATCCGACCGCCAATCGCAGTAGCGATTGACCGGAAGATCAGTACCAAGGCCCCTGCGATCGCGATGACGGCGGTGAGGTCGATGACAGTGAATTGATCCGGGCTAGCCATGAGCAAGCTCCCTTCGGGTCATCGGCTCTCTCCCGGCAGAACCCGGCTCTGGGCATCGTGCGCCTGGGCCAGCAGTCGCTCGGTGAAGTCGAGCCGCTCTTCCAGCTCCGCCACCCGGCTGTGAAGGACGTCGACTTCGCCCAGTCGAGCCTGCAGCTGGTCGACTTCGGCCCGGAGCGCGGCGTCCACGCCGCCCTTACCTTCCAGCCGCCGGGCAAAGGCTCGCATGAGCGGCCAGAGAATAATCACCGATGCCGCCAACGCGGCGACGACGATGAAGACGACGGCCGGTGGACCCCCATGCTGCATGAAGATCAGGTTGGGATCGAAATGGGGCCCCGGTGGCAGTGGCCCATGCTGCATCATCGTGCGCTCTCTCCCTTCCCGAGCTCCTTGCGCTCATGGGCCTCCGCCAGGATCCGCTCGGTGAAATCAACCCGTTCGTGCAGGTCGGCTACTTCCTGCCGCAGAGCATCGACCTCGGCCAGGAGCTCGGGATCCTGCACCGGCTCGGCCCGCCCTCGGAGCCTGTCGGCCAAAGCCTTTCCCACCGGGCTCATAGAAAGGAGGAAGAGGGTTCCTCCTCCGAAGATCAAAATGATGGCGAGTACCCCTTCTATATCCATGGGTTCAATCCCAATATGGTCCGTGCCGCCATGAGCCCGAGGTGGTGGCGACGCAGCCTGTACGAGACGCCCGCCCTACTTGTTTCACAACGAAACAGCCATCTTTGTGGGGAGATCGCCATGGAAGGACGCTAGACCAATTCCACCGCCTGGATGGCGGCCAGGGAAACCGCGATTTCGGTCTCGTCGTCGCCGGCAGCCCGGAGATAAACTTCGTGGGCGGTGACGTGGGTGTCCACGCTCATTGGAATTCCAACTACCTCGGTCCGGGCTGTCGTCGTGATGCGGACAAGCTGGTCGTGACCGCCGGCATACCCGAGCAGGGAGATGATCTCTTCGTAGGTCATCTGGACTCCGCCGCGGCTGGAAATCATAATCTAGGCTCCGTGGGCGTGCCTCGCCATGTGGACGTCCAGCGGTCACCTCGGGGAGGAACGATGCTCCGATTCGCGTTGGTAGCTTTTCTGGGATGGCTTCCGGTTATGAGCTCGGCCGCCTCGGCACAGCGGCTGGCTCCGCCGGAGCGGTCGACCACCCCAGCTGAAGACATCACCGTGAGCATCACGGCCAAGGCCGGCGGCAAGAGCTACGAGGCGAGCGGCGGGGGTATATGCCAGCATGCTCCCGACGCGTCCATTCGCGGGACATCGGCGTCACTGTGGTTGGTTCAATTCGCAGGCTCGGGCAAGGGCGGGCTCAAGCAGCTGAATCTGACCCTTTGGCGGCCCAAGGATGGGGACTCGGACCAGCTCTCCTTCTCGCTGGAGACCAAATCGGGGGCCCATCGGATCGAGACTGGAGGCCCCGGCGAGAGCACCGGTGAAGGCACAGTTACGATCTTGCCGAGCGGCCCGGGGGGCCGCCTGGAGGTCAGCGGAAAGGAGGCAAACGGGAAGCCGATTCAGGTCACCATAGACTGCTCGGCCTTTGCCGATGTTGCGGCCGAGGGCGGCTAACGCCCTCCCCCTGCGGCACGTTCTGAACCGGCAGCGATGGGCGGCGCGTCTTTGAGATTCTGATCCAGGTAACGAGTGAGCAGCTCGAACAAGTGCAGCTGGGTGTTTCGCCCCTGACAGATGCAGTGGGTACGGTTGGGGTATTCCATCATGGTGAACGGCTTGTTGGCCGCCACCAGGGCATTGATCAGCAGCTCGCTGTTCTGAAAATGCACGTTGTCATCGCCCGCCCCGTGCACCAGCAGCAGATTTCCCCGAAGCCCTTTGACGTACGTGAGCGGCGAACCCCGATCGTAGCCGGCCTTGTTGTCTCCCGGCAACCCATTGAACCGCTCAGTATAGACGTTGTCGTACAGCGCCCAGTGAGTCACCGGTGAAACGACCACCCCGGTCCGGTACAGATCGGGGTGCTGGAACAGGCTGTTGAGACTCATGAAGCCCCCGTAGCTCCAGCCCCAAGTGCCGATCCGTCCCGCATCCACATAAGGGCGCTGGGCCAGCGAGCGCGCCGCGGTTGCCTGGTCCCGAGTCTCGATCACTCCCAGCTGTCCATAGATCGCCTTCCGCCAACGTCGACCAAGGGGCACCGGCGTGCCCCGGTTGTCGACGCTGGCAACCAGATACCCTCGCTGAGTGAGCATGAGGTGCCAGAGATAGTAGCCACCCCAGGCATCGTCGACCGTGGAATTTCCCGGCCCACCGTAAACATGGAAGAGCAGCGGGTATTTCCGGGTGGAGTCGAAGTCGGCCGGCTTCATCAGATAGGCGGGCATTTTACTCCCGTCCTCGGCCGGGATGTAGAAGAATTCGACCAAGCCCTTTCTCAATCGGGCGACCCGAGCGCGCAGCGAAGCATTGTCGACCAGCGTGCGAATCACTTCGTGGCCGGGTAGCCGCACCAGCCGGATGAGGGGAGGATTGCCGAAGCTGGAATACGTTTCCAGGGCGTAACGGTAGTTCGGAGCCACGTCGTAGACGTGGGTGCCGGCTTCGTTGCGCGGGGAGAGCCGCTCTGGCGCGCCCTTACCGTCGAGGCGGGAGCGAAACAGGTATCGCTGCGCTGGCTGTTCCGGCGAGGCGATGTAGTAGACCCACCCACCCTTCTCGTCCACCCCCATGACCTTCTGGACGTCGAAGGCTCCGCGGGTCACCAGCCGGAGCGATTGGCCGTCTCGCGACGCGACGTAGACGTGTCTCCAACCGTCCCGCTCGCTCACCCAGGTGAAGCTCCGGCCCCCGTCGAGCCAGGTGAGGTCGTCGACCGCAGTGACCCAGGCGCTGTCCCGCTCGGTCAGAACCGTGCGCACCGCTCCGGTGCGAGCGTTGCCCAGTACGACCTCGTTGGTGTTCTGCAACCGACTGAGCCGCTGGAGCACCACCTCATCGGATCGAGCCGCCCAGTCCATTCGGGCGATGTAATGGTCCCGGGGATCGCCCGCGATCTCGAGCCACCGCGTAGGTCCCCCCGCGGCGCTGACCACGCCCACCCGTGCTGCAGAGTTCGCCTCTCCAGCCTTGGGATACTGGACCGGGGTCACCCGGGAATAGAGCGAGTCGGTGTTGTTGATGAGATTAAAGTCCTTGACCTGGTCCGCGTTCAGCTGCCAGTACGCGACACTCTGACCGTCCGGGCTCCAGCGCCACCCGTCGGCGTGGTAGTTCATCAGCTCTTCTTCATATACCCAGTCGAACGTCCCGTTGATGAGCGTCCTGGAGCCGTCCGCCGTGAGTGGAGTGATGGCACCGCTCGCGAGATCCTCCACATAGAGGTTGTTCTCCCGGACATAGCCGACTCGCCGGCCGTCGGGAGAAAACTTCGCGAACATCAGGGTGGAAGGCTTGGCATCTTTCCCGCCTAGCTGGCGGAGCCGTCCGGTGTTTCGCTCCAGCACCCAGTAGTCGCCCCGGGTATTCATCCGCCAGACCGGTTGGGTATTCGTGAAGATCAACAGCATCCGCCGGTCGGGAGACCAGTCGTAGTCTTCGACTCGGAGCGGGATACTGTCACCCTGCGGTATGAGCTGCCGGGCGACCACTAATACCTCTCGGCCCCCGCGGTCGGTCTCATAGCGCACGAGATTCTGGCCGCCGTCTGCGTCTGCCTCCTCCAAGGTGGTGAAGGACGAGCCGTCGCCCAGCCAACTGGCAGGCCCAAAGCCTTGACTGCGGAACTCGGCCGAGCCGTAGATCCGCTGAACCGTCAGCAGAGTTGAATCCGCCTGCTGGCCGGAGGCGCGGATCGCGATGACGAGGAGACCGGAGCTGACCAGAACAGAACGGATCACGGGAAGTCCGCCGAAGAAGATGGGTGAGCGTTGCGGCCGAACGGAACCAGAGGTATCCCTTGTAGATACAGCGTCGCATGTTCCCGCCGGCAGGCGTGGATTATACATTGGAGAAGCGAGAGGTTCATGTTCAGTTTACTTACGCACCGGCACCGAGCCGGGTTTCTCGTGGTGGCAGGTTTTGCCATCAACGGCTGTTCCAAGACGTCTGGCCGGGCGTCGAGCTCGGATACCGCCGCTTCCTTCACCAATAGCTCTGCAACGGCTGAGTCGGCCGCTGCCAGCCCCGATACGGCCGCAATGACTCACCTCAACGCGAGCTCCGCGCCAATGACACCGGCACCGCAGCCGCCCGACACACCTCCCAAGACCCCGAAGCCTTCCATCGATCCGTCCCGGAAACGCAGCAAGACGGCAGCAGTCCCCCGCACTGCTGTGACCGCGCCCGCCGACACGGCTGCAGCCGCCGCGCCTGCTTCAGCGTCGTCCGGTCAGGACCAGGTGGTCAAGTACGATGCTGCCACCAATACCGTGACCTTCGAGCTGATGGCGGGGCCTTTCAACTTCAACGGGTACACCAACGGCGGGGCTACGCTACTGCTGACGCCCAAGGCCAACGTGGTGATCAACTTCGTGAATAAGGACGGGACGCCCCACAGCGCGGAGGTCATCAGCGGGGACGGCCCGATACCGAACGCCGCGACCGACCCGGCCATCCCCCGGGCCTATACCAATAAGGTGCTCGAGGGGTTGCCCCAGGAAGGAAAGGACGTGATGCGGTTTACCGTGCCGGAGAGCGGCAAGTACCGCATCTTCTGCGGAGTACCGGGCCACGGATTGTCGGGAATGTGGATCTGGATGACGATCGACCCGGCGGCGAAGGCACCGTCGTTTGGTCCGACCAAGTCGTAGGAGGGAGTCGAGAGTCTAGACTTTAGACTCTTGACCCCTGAAGGCCTTCTGTAAGAACTGTCCCGTGTAGCTCTCCTCCGCCTCTGCCACTTCCTCCGGCGTCCCGGCGGCCACCACCTGACCGCCTCGCTCTCCACCTTCCGGCCCCAGATCGATGATCCAATCGGCCGTCTTGATGACATCGAGGTTGTGCTCGATCACGACCACGCTGTTCCCCTTGTCCACCAGGCGATGCAGCACCTCGAGCAGTAGCCGGACATCCTCGAAATGGAGTCCCGTCGTGGGCTCGTCCAGGATGTAGAGGGTGCGGCCGGTATCCCGCTTGGCCAGCTCGGTGGCGAGCTTGACCCGCTGGGCCTCTCCGCCCGACAGCGTCGTGGCCGATTGCCCCAGGTGGATGTAACCCAAACCCACGTCGTTCAACAGCTCCAGCTTGTCCGCGATCCGCCTCTGGTTGGCAAAGAACTCGAGCGCATCGGCCACGGTCAGATCGAGCACGTCCGCGATGCTCCGGCCCTTGTAGCGCACCTCCAGCGTCTCACGGTTATACCGGCGGCCTTTGCAGACCTCGCAGGGGACATACACGTCGGGCAGGAAGTGCATCTCGATCTTGACCAGGCCGTCCCCCTGGCATGCCTCGCAGCGGCCACCCTTGACGTTGAAGGAGAACCGTCCAGGTCCGTAGCCGCGCATCTTGGCGTCGGGCAGTTGAGTGAACAGCTCGCGAATCGGGGTGAAGAGCCCGGTGTACGTCGCCGGATTGGAGCGGGGGGTGCGGCCGATGGGGCTCTGGTCGATATCGATGACCTTGTCGATCTGGTCGAGCCCCTCGATCCGGGTATGCGCCCCCGGAATCACCTTGGCCCGGTAGAAGTGACGGGCCAGTGCCTGATAGAGAATGTCAGTGACGAGGGTGGACTTCCCCGAGCCCGATACGCCGGTTACGGCGACGAACAGACCCAAGGGGATATCGACGGTGAGGTTCTTCAGATTGTTGGCCCGGGCGCCGGCGACCCGCAACCGATATCCCGGAGGCGCTTCCCGACGCCCTGCCGGCACCGGGATCCGCAGCTCATCCCGGAGGTAGCGGCCGGTGAGCGACGTCGGATGGCTCCGGATGTCTTCCACGGTTCCCTCAGCCACCACCTCGCCCCCAAAGCGGCCGGCCCGGGGACCAAGATCGACGACGTGATCGGCCGCCTGGATGGTGTCCTCGTCGTGCTCGACCACGATGACGGTGTTTCCCAAGTCTCGGAGCCCGCGCAGGGTCGCCAGCAACCGCTCGTTGTCCCGCTGGTGCAGCCCGATGCTCGGCTCGTCCAGGATGTAGAGCACTCCGACCAGCCGCGAGCCGATCTGGGTGGCCAACCGGATTCGCTGGGTCTCGCCTCCGGAGAGAGAGGTGGCCGCTCGGCCCAAGGTGAGATAGTCCAGCCCGACGTCGCTGAGAAATCGCAGCCGGTCGACCACTTCCTTGAGAATGGGTCCGGCTATTTCGGGATCCAGGCCTCCGCTGCCATTGCCGCCGGCGCCGCCTCGCAGCGGGATGCTCTCGAAGAACTCGACCGCCCGCTCGATCGGGAGCTCAACGACGTCCCCAATGCTCGCGCCGTTCACCAGGACTGAGAGGCTCTCGGGCCGGAGGCGTTTGCCGCCGCAGGTCTGGCAGGGCTGCTCGATCATGAACTCCTCGAGCGTGGCGCGAACCCCATCGCTGCTCGATTCGCGGTAGCGCCGCTCGATGTTCCGCAGCACGCCTTCCCATTCGGTTTCGAACTCGCCCCTGCCCCGCGCGCCATCAGTCGCGAACTTTACTTCGCCCGGAGCTCCGAGAAGGATGGCCTGCTTGGCCGCGTCGCTATGTTCGCCCCAGGGAGCGTTGAGATCGAACTTGAAGGTCTTGGCCAGCGTCGGCAGAACGACTTTTCGCAGATAGCCGCTTGGCTCGCCCCAGGGAAGAATGACGCCTTCGAGAATGGAAATGCTGGGATCGCCGAGCACGAGATCGGCATTCACTTCCCTGCGGGTGCCGAGCCCATGGCAATCGGGACATACGCCGAACGGCGAGTTGAAGGAGAACTGCCGGGGCTCGAGCTCCGGAAGCGACAGACCGCAGACCGGGCAAGCGAATCGCTCCGAGAAGATGACCGACTCGCCGCCGGGCCGCACCACTTCCACGATCCCCTCGGCGGTCTTCAACGCCGTCTCGATCGAATCGTTCAGCCGCGAACGGTCAGTGGGCCGCACCACCAGCCGGTCGACCACGACGGCGATATCGTGATTCTGCCGGCGATTCAATCCCGGAACCGAGCCCAGGTCGTAGGTCTGCCCGTCCACCCGGACCCGCACGAATCCGCGCTTTCGCACATCCTCCAGCAGATCGCGAAACTCGCCCTTGCGCCCGCGGACCAGCGGAGCGAGAACCTCAATCCGAGTTTCCTCCGGCCAGCTCAGCACCGTATCGGTGATCTGGCTGGCACTCTGCCGGGTTACCGGAGTTCCATCGTTGGGGCAGTGAGGCACGCCGACTCGAGCCCACAGCAGGCGGAGATAGTCATAGATCTCGGTGACAGTTCCCACCGTCGAGCGCGGGTTCTGACCGGTGGTTTTCTGCTCGATCGAGATGGCCGGTGAGAGCCCTTCGATCGCGTCGACGTCCGGCTTTTCCATGAGGCCGAGGAACTGGCGGGCGTACGCCGACAGCGATTCGACATAGCGCCGCTGGCCTTCGGCGTAGATGGTGTCGAAGGCGAGAGAAGACTTACCGGAGCCGGAAAGGCCGGTGATGACGGTGAGCCGGTTCCGAGGAATCGCGACCGAGATATTCTTGAGGTTGTGCTCGCGGGCGCCGCGTACCAGCAGAAATTCCTGAGCCATAGCCCCGAAAAGTACCCGAAGATCGAGGCTGGGGTCAACTCTTTCCAGCGCTTCCAGTTTGTCGGCTCGGGCTCTACCATACGTGGCGTTACGACGGGTGCTGCACCTTCCTGTGGCGCACGCCCGTCGGATCTCGGCTACACTTCATGGCTGATCGCCCATACCCCACAGCCTTCATGCCACCTGTCCCACTGGAACCAAGCAGGGCACCAACGCAAGACACTGCCACTCCGCCCGCCCGGGATCGGAGCCAGACCGAGCTGCGGTTTCAGCAAGCAGCAGACCTCGCCGCTGGCCCGCGGCCGGGAGAGGCGATCCGACCGTACCGCGACCTGCTCGAGCTGGAGCCGTCCCATGTCGAGGCGCGGCTGCACTTCGCGCGGCTGCTGGATCACCTGGAGGAAGCCGGCGAGGCGGTGGATGTCCTGTCGGAAGGACTCCGCCGCGCACCCGACCAGACCGAATTCCTCGTCCTCCGCGGAGCGATCCTCGGCCGTTTGCAACGCTATCGCGAGGCCGACGCCGATCTTCGCCGGGCGCTTCGGCTCCACCCGTCGCACGCTCCAGCCCAATTTGAGCTCGGTTTGCTCTCCTGGCGCCGCGGATTGGTGCAGGAAGCTGCAGCATGCTTTCACCGGGCCTTGGACTTTCAGCCGGACAATGCCAAGACCTACTACTATCTCGGCGACTCGCTCAATCAACTGGGCGACCTGCCGGGCGCCCGGGCCGCGGTCGAGCGAGCCCTTCAGGTGAGTCCGGGTGACGCTAAGGCGTACCATCTCATGGGACGGGTCCTGGACCGGATGTGCCTCCCCGAGCAGGCTCAGGAGATGTACCGGCGCGGGCGAGAGCTTGCCGGCCTGTGATCCAAGTCATCGTCGACGATCTGGCGCTCACCCAGGCCGACGCTGTCGTCCGCCCGGCGGATGAAACGCTGGGCCCGGTCACGCCAGCCATCGCCCGGCTGGATGAACAAGCAGGCCCGCGATTTGCCGAGCAAAGGCGCCTGAGCTCCCCTCTCAAAGCCGGGGCGGCGGTGGTCACCGGCAGCGGAGATCTGACGGCCCCATTCGTGCTCCATGTCGTGATCCAAGATTCGGATTCCGGGGTGGGTCGCGAAGTGGTGCGCCGTGCGCTGGTATCCGCCTGGCAACGGGCCACCGACTGGGAGCTGGTCACCATCGCCACTCCGCTGGTGGGAGCCGGCGCGGGGCAGCTCAGTCTCGAGGAGGCGGCCACGCTTCTGGCTGAGACGTTTCCCCCCGGTCCGGGGGGGTGTCCCTCCGAGCTTCATATCGTGGTGGACGGGGACGCCGACAAGGAACTGGTCGAGGCCATCGTGCGGAGGCGCGCTTGATCCGATTGATTCATCTCACCAAGCAGTATGGAAAGTTCACCGCCGTCGACGATATCGATCTGGTGGTGCCGAGTGGTGAGCTCTTTGGATTCCTCGGGCCTAACGGCGCCGGAAAGACCACCACCTTCCGCATGATTGCAGGAATTCTCCGGCCCACCAGCGGGACGGTCGAGATCGGCGGAATAGACATCAACCGCAATCCGCTCGACGCCAAGGCGCGCCTCGGCTTCATACCCGACCGGCCCTTTGTCTACGACAAGCTGACCGGTGGTGAGTTTCTCCGTTTTGCCGCCGCCCTCTACGGACAGCAGGGCCCGGCGGTGGAGCGCCGGATTGACGAGCTGCTCGAGCTGTTCGAGCTGAGCCGGTGGAAGGATGAGTTGACCGAGGCCTATAGCCATGGCATGCGGCAGAAGTTGATCATCTCCGGGGCGCTGGTGCACCGGCCGGAGGTGATCGTGGTGGACGAGCCAATGGTGGGACTCGACCCCAGAAGCGCCCGTCTGCTCAAGGATCTCTTCCGCCAGTTTGTGGACCGGGGTGGCACCGTGCTGATGAGCACCCATACCCTCGAGGTGGCGGAGACCATGTGCGATCGGATCGCCATCCTCCACGGCGGCAAGATCGTCGCCCAGGGCACCATGGCTGATGTCCAGGAGCAGACCGCATCCGAGGATATGGGGCTGGAGGATCTCTTCCTCAAGCTCACCGGTGGCATGCGGGAGCATCAGCTCGACACAATTCTCGACGCCTGATCGCGTGGTTTCTCCCACGGCCATTCGGCCGCGTCTCTGGACGGTGCTCACGCCCAAGTGGCGAAGCGCGCTAACCCGGCTGCGGCAGGAGCAATCCGGTTCCGGCGGCCGGATCCTGTTGCTGTCAGTGGTAGGGCTGGTTTTTTGGGCCGCGGCGTTCGGCATTGCGTACTGGGTGCTTAGCCTTCTAAGGGGTGTGGAGGAGATCGGCAATCTGCTCGCCAGCAAGATGCTTGGCGTCTTCCTCCTGGCTTTCCTTACAATCCTGCTGCTCTCCAACATCATCACCGCGCTCTCCACTTTCTTTCTGGCCAAGGATCTCGACCTGTTGGTAGCGGCCCCGATCGGCCACTCCCGGTTGTACCTGGCCAAGCTCGCGGAGACCATCGTCCATTCCTCGTGGATGGTGGCCCTCCTCGCGCTTCCCATCTTCACCGCCTACGGGATCGTTTATCACGGAGGCTTGCTCTTCCCCATCGTTGCGCTGGCAGCGATCATCCCCTATCTGGTGCTGCCGGCCGTGGTGGGCACCGCCATCACCCTGGTGCTGGTGAACATTTTTCCGGCGCGCCGTACCCGGGAGCTGCTGGGGCTCATCGCGAGTGGAGCGCTGGTGCTGGCGGTCGTCATCCTCCGTTTTCTGCGCCCGGAGCAGCTGGCGCAGCCCGAGGGATTTCGCAACCTGGTGGAATACCTGGCGGTGCTCCAGACCCCGACCAGCCCGCTCCTGCCCAGCGAGTGGACCGCGTCCATGCTCATGAACTGGCTGCTTCGGGTGGCCGATCCGTGGCCGGTAATCAAACTTTGGGCGGCGGCACCGCTTGCGGTGTTGCTCGGAGCGCTCCTCCACGGACGGCTCTACCATCTGGGATTCTCCAAGGCGCAGGAAGGGGCCGAGCGAAGGATCCGCCGCCCACTGCGGGGGCCTCTGGCGCGCCGGCTGCGGTATCTGTCCCCGTCCAAGCGGGAGTTCATCCTCAAGGATCTCCGGCTGTTCTTTCGGGACAACACCCAGTGGAGCCAGCTCGTACTCCTCGCAGTCCTGCTGGTGGTGTACATCTTTAACATCAAGTCGCTGCCGCTGTATTCGGGCGAGCGGGTGTCCTTCCGGTTGGTCACCGTGATCTCGTTCCTGAATCTGGGACTGGCGGGTTTCGTGCTCGCGGCCGTGGCCGCCCGTTTCATTTTCCCGGGGATCTCGCTCGAAGGGCGGCAAATGTGGCTGCTGCGCTCGAGTCCGCTGGATGCCGGAGCAATGCTCTGGAGCAAGTACTGGATCGGCACCGTGCCCCTCCTGGTGCTCGCGCTGATCATCACGATCTTTACCAACTGGCTCCTGCACGCGAGTGCGTTCATGATGGCCGTGGCGCTTGCCACCATTGTGTTCTATACCCTTTCCGCCAGCGCGTTGGCGCTCTCGTTCGGTGCCCTGTACCCCCAGTTCGGCAGCGAGAACGCCGCTCAGATTCCCACCAGCTTTGGGGGGCTGGTCTACATGATGAGCAGTCTCAGCCTGCTGGCGATGATCATCATGATCGAGGCCGGACCGGTGACGGCCTACCTTCGAGTGGGGCTCCACGGCGGGGAGCTGATCGACCTGATTCCCGAGCTCATCGCAGCAGGCCTTGTGGTCGTGGCCGTGTGTGTGGCCGCTACCGTGGTCCCGCTACGGCTGGCCTTACGGCGTATTGAGATGATGGAGTGGTGACGGTCGACCTGTTCAGCGATACCGTCACCCGTCCGACAGCGGCAATGCGCCGGTTCATGTGTGAGGCCGAAGTCGGCGACGAGCAGCAGCGGGAAGACCCTACCGTCAATCTCCTTCAAGCCGTGGTGGCCGAGCTCCTGGGCAAGGAAGCCGCGCTGTTCCTGCCCTCCGGCACCATGTGTAACCAGGTTGCGTTCTCGGTCCACTGCCGGGCGGGGGACGAAATCCTGCTTCAGGAACTCGCCCACCCTCTCCTGTACGAAGTAGGCGGGCCGGCGGCGCTGGTGGGCGCTGTGCTCCGCCCCCTGACCGGACCCCGGGGATTCTTCAGCGCAGATCAGGTGCGAGAGGCGATCCGTCCGCCCGCCTACTACATGCCGCGGACGCGAGCCATCTCGGTGGAACAGACCAGCAACGTGGCCGGGGGGGTGTGCTGGCCGCTGGAGCAGCTGACCGCCGTTTGCCAGGTGGCCCATGCCGGCGGTCTGGTCACTCATATGGACGGGGCCCGCCTGCTCAACGCCGTGGTCGCGACCGGAACGCCGGCCCGCACCTTCGCGGCTCCGTTCGATTCGGTCTGGATCGATCTGAGCAAAGGCCTCGGCGCACCGGTGGGGGCCGTCCTGGCCGGCTCGCAGTCGTTCATCGAGGAGGCGTGGCGCTACAAACAGCGGTACGGGGGCGCCATGCGGCAGGCCGGTATCATCGCCGCGGCGGGGATCTACGCGCTGCGCCATCACGTGGACCGACTGGCCGAGGATCATGAGCGGGCTCGGACGCTGGCCCGCGGCCTCGGGGCGATTCCTGGGATTCAGCTGGACCCGGCACAGGTCGACACCAACATCGTCGTGTTCGATGTGAGCCGGACCGGGCTGAGCGGCGAGGCATTCGGCGACCGAACCCTGGCGAGCCACGGGGTGCGGTTCAGCGTGCTGGGACCGACCCGCGTACGCGCGGTGACCCACCTCGATATTCCAGCCGATGGCATCGAACGGGCGCTGCAAGCGGCGCGGGCAGCGATCCGGAGCTGATCCGGCGGTTAGCGCGGCGTTTCAGTCTGACATAAGGTGCAAGAGCGGCACGCGCCGCCGTCTTACACCTTGCTATGCGCGACGAGCACCGTCCAAAGCAGGAGTTGATCCATGAGATCGCCGGCTTGCGCAAGCAGGTGGGCGACCTCAGGGAAGCAATGACGGCTCGGCGGCGGATAGAGGATGCGTTGCGCAGCGCTCAGGGCCTGCTCCGATCCCTGACCGATGGTGCTCCGGTCGGTCTCTGCCTCTTTCGCCGCGACGGCACTCTCCTCACCGCCAATCGCCCCTTCGCCCGTTTGTTGGGCTATGACTCGCCCGCCGAGCTGCAGGCGGTGGGCGGGGTGCTTGGCATCTTTGCCACCCCGGAGGAGCAGTCACGTGCTCTCGGGATGATCCGGGGGAAGGACCGCTGGGTCGAGCAGGCTTTTTTCCGCACCAAGGACGGTTGCCGGCGAGCGCACGCCATGCTCGCGGCCGAATGCGTCGAGCAGCAGGCTATCGTGGTGGTAGTGTTCGAGGATATCTCTGCGAGCGCCATCCCATCACGCGATCAAGGAGGTTAGCGGCTTCTCATTTCCGGCCCCTTCCCGCGTAAGCCAGATCCTCAGTCCCGTCCATCCCACTCCTAGCTTGGCCTTCCGGTTAACACCACGCGCGGCCGTCAGCGCACGTCTCAACCCAAGGAGGAGCCATGCGCACCAGGATCCGGCTCGGCTTGCTCGCGCTGGCGGCAACGTTCGCCGCCTGCGACCGGCCGGCACCCACCGCAGAAACCGAAGGGACACTCGCCCCACCCTCAGCCCAGGACTCCCAGGAACGGGACGCCATGGACCACCTCGCAAGGCGGTTCGCCCGGGCGCTTGCTGACCCCGGATTTCGGGCCTTCGTCAAAGGTCAGCTGGACCAATCGCCGTACGTCGAGCACAAGCTGCAGCTACAGCGTTTCCTCCACGGCTCGGGGCAGCGGGCACTCAAGGAAGTAGCCCGGCTCAACGGCACTACAGAGGCCATGCTGGAAGGCGACGCTGAGCGGGCCATTCCGCTGGAGTTCTACTTCCCGGTGGCGGCTCACCGGGCGGCCTGGTCGGGCGGACCCGACTTACTGGTGGCCAGCGCCCGGCAGGATCATGATGCCCCCATCGCGTATGACGTGAACGGACGGCGGCAGGTGTTGAGCCCGGACGCGCCGCCGGCCACCCCGGTGCTGGCCATCGTGCCGGTGGAAACCAACTTTGGGCCCGACGGTCTCACCGCCAATCAGGTGGATCCGATACCCCCTCCACCACCTCCCCCAATCCCGCCACCACTGGCGCCGCATGGGCTCTACATGAGCTATGCTCATTTTGTGCAAGACTTTGAAGGTTGGTTTAAGGGCAACCCCGAATTTGAGATTCACATTCTGGGGCAATCGGGGACCACCGATTCCTTGCGTGACTACCAGTGCGCGGGCGAGCCGGCGGGAGGCTACTACCGTTTCGACCAGAACAGCCTGACCTGGAGCGGCGCCGTCTTGCTGTTCAGCCAGAGCCAGCTCAGCAGCTATAAGACGGCCCATCCTAACCAGAATTTTCGTATCGTCGCTCTAGAAGACGATGACACCGGATGCGTCATCAAATTCGATTCCAACCGGTTCAAGAACCTGGTTACCACCTTTCAGACTCAGTATCCGAATCTGACGGGGGCCAAGGATACTACGAGTGGGAGCCTGGTGAGGTACATCAAACGAGCCAACGCGCTCCAGAAAATCTTGAGCGCCGCGTACTCATTCATCACCACCCAGGACGACCTGATCGGCAACGCCATTGAAGACGTGGTCATCGGAGTCTCGTATCCCGAAGCCAACTGGATCGTCAAAGGCGAGAGCAATGTGACCAACGGCTGGATCAAACTGGAGATGCGGTGACCATGCGGCCGTCTCTGCTTGGCGGGTTAATCACGGTTGTACTCAGCTCATGCCTCTGGTCTTCTCGGCTCGCGGGACAGTGGCTGATCGGGGTAGAAGTTGGCAGTGATCGCTTCTGGGGCGGCTCGGTCGAAAAGGCGGGGGCAGGACGATCGTTCCGGCCGTACCGCCCCACCACATTCGGCGTCGGCCTAGGGCGGCGCAGCGGTCCGCTAGGCGTCGGCCTTTGGCTGCACTACATGGCGGCAAGCCTGGCCTTGGAAGGGAGCGACGCGTTGGTGGCAGCCAAGGGGGTTTTCGACGTGTTCGGCTTCGACCCTGAAATCATCTACCACATCGCATCAATTGGAGCGGGAAATTCTTTGCTGCTCCGCGGTGGCCCGCTGGTCGAAATATGGAAAACCATCGACGAGCCTACGAAGACCCTGGTCGGCGGTCAGGCGGCGTTGTCGATGAGCGTGCCACTGGGCGGCAGGCTCGCCGCATCGGTGTTGGCGCGGATAGCTCTGACCTCCTCACCGTTTACCCCAAGCCAGATCGACCCGAACTTCGAGCCGCGAGCTCTGTGGCGCCGCGGTATATCGGGGCGACTGGAGTATCGGTTGTGAGCTATGCCGCCGCCACCTGCCGGCCGCAGGCCTCACAGAATCTGCTGTCCGGTTGGAGTGCCGCACCGCAGCGGTCGCACGCTGAACGGTCGGGCAAGGGGCGGCCGCAGCTGGAACAGAAAACTGCATCCGGCTCCGGGCGGGGGCCGCAGCTGCTACAAGATGGAGTCGCACCGGTAGCAGAAAGGAGGAGGTCCGATGGCGCCGTGGCCGAAGCGGAGCGAAGCGCGCGCACTTTGGCAGCAATCATGGCCTCGACATCATCGGACGTCTCCGCCGGTCCCAGCTCGGCGCTTTCGAGCCGGAGTGCTTCCAGGGCTGCGGACGTGTACTTGGCCTTGAGAAATTCGTAGTCGGCATCGGAGAGCTTGCCGGTCTCCCGATCGAACTCGATCTCCTTGAGGGCAGTGAGCGCCAGCCCTCTCGGGGTTTCCTCCGGATCCAGCGGTTCCACCGGTTGCGAGGTCGTCACGGACCGCCGGATCAGCGGCTGAAGCACCAGCCACACCGCAATGAGGCCCACAACTGCTGCGGCCAGGGCCTCGCCAACCATCAATCCTCGATCTCAGCCAGGGCCCGACGCAGTCGCTCAAGCTCTTCGGGACTGCCGGTGGCGGCGGACGGAGATGCGGCCTTCGCTCCAGTACTTGTTGCCAGGACTGCGGCTTTGCGGCGGCCTACAAACCACACCAGGCCGGCTCCGGCCGTGGCAATGATCGCCCCGGGCACAAAGTATCCCGCCAGGTTGAACCCCCGGGGCTTCGGCGCCATCAACGCCCTCTCCCCGTATTGCTGCACGAATGCGTCGAGAATCTCCTCCGCACTCTTTCCGCGGCTTCGCAACGCCAGAACTTCGCGGTGGAGCTTGGGTGAGTAGGTGCAGGAGAAGTCCGTGGTCCGGCAGGTGAACACGTCGAGGGTGCAACCGCAATTGCAGGCCAGCCGCGTTTCTATGGCCTGAATCTCCGCGTCGTTTTCTTTCGGATCGGTGGGGGCTTGAGGCCGGCCGGTAACCGTAGGATCGCGGAGCGTTCCCCTGCTTCCCCCTCCGGGCGGCGAGTCCTGGGTCGATTGGACCAGAGGCACCACGGCCGCCGCCAGACCGGTCCGGAAGAAGTCACGGCGGGAGAGCGCCCCGGCACCTCTCTGTTTTGTAGCCATAACTAGTCCTTCCCTGCACCCACGAGACTCACCTCGTAGCCCGGCTGAACCCGACGCGGGCCGGCGATCGTGGCTCCCCCGCCCGGCCACAGAGTCACCAGGCCCCCGAAGACCAGGATGAAGCCGCCGAACCAGACCCACCACACCAAGGGGTTGATGGTAAAACGGTAGACCGCCTCCTCGGTGCCCTCGACTGACCCGGCATACACGATGTACACGTCTTCCTGCAGGTTGCTGCGGATCCCCACTTCGGTCGAAGGTTCGAATGTGGGGCGCTTGAAGCTGTCCACGTGCTGGCGCTTCTCCGAGACCATGAGTCCGGCCGGCTTGCCGTCCTTGGCAATCTCGACGGTGGCCGCAGAGACGATCCGGTTGAGCGTCTCGAACTGCGAGACCCCAAGATGAGTGAAGCGGTAGGTATGGCCGAAGGGACTCTTCATCTCCACCGAGTCACCCGGCTTGAGCGTCGCCTCCTGCTGCCGCTTGAACGCCATCCCGGCAAAGGCGACGAAGTAGGTCAGGATTCCGGCGTGGACGATGTATCCGCCGTAGCGCCTGCGGTTGCGGCCGATGAGTCGGGCAAAGGCGAGCAGGGTGGACTCGGCATGCATCCGCCGGCGGGCCCGGATGCCGCGATAGAACTCCTGACCAATGGTTCCGGCCACGAACCCCGCCAGAGCCATCGCCGTTACGGCGTAGAAGTCCCCCACGCCCAAGGCGAGGAGAACGGCCAGCGTGACCAGCCCTGAAGCGACTGGGGCGATGAACTGCCGTCTGAGATTGGCCGCCGACGCCTTGCGCCAGGCGATCAGCGGGCCGATGCCCGTGAGGCCGAGCAGGAGGAGGCCTAAAGGAAAATTGACTCGATTGAAGAAGGGCGGCCCCACGGTGATTTTGCTGCCCCTCACCAGCTCCGAAAGGATGGGGAACAGCGTCCCCCAGAGCACCGAGAAAGCAATGCCCACCAGCAGCAGGTTGTTGAACAGGAACGCCGCCTCCCGGCTCAGCACCGACTCGAGCTGGACCTCGGCCTGCAACATCCCCCAACGAGTGTACAGCAGCGTGAACCCAAGAACCGCGGCGACCACGAGGAAGGCCAGAAAGAAGTAACCCACGTTCGATTGGGTGAAGCTATGGACGCTGGCGATTACCCCCGACCGAGTGATGAAGGTCCCGAAGATGCTGAGCAGGAAGGTCCCGATGATCAGGCCGAAGTTCCACCGCTTCAGCATCCCCCGTTTCTCCTGGATCATCACCGAGTGGAGAAAGGCGGTCATGGTGAGCCAGGGGAGGAAGCTCGCGTTCTCGACCGGATCCCAGGCCCAATAGCCGCCCCAACCCAGCTCGACGTAGGCCCACCACATGCCGAGGGTGATCCCAATCGACAGAAACAGCCAGGAGATCAGGGTCCACTTGCGGATGGCGTGAATCCAGCCGGTGTCCAGCCGGCGGGACAGCAGCGCGGCGACCGCGAAGGCGAACGGAATGGTGATGCTGATGTAACCCAGGTACAGCATCGGGGGATGAATCACCATTCCGACATTCTGGAGCTGGGGATTGAGCCCTCTCCCATCCGCCGGAACGAAGGCCAGCCGCTCGAACGGATTCGCCGCGAAGATCATCACACTGACGAAGAAGGTGACCACCGCCGAGGTCACCCCCGCCACATAGGGCATCAGGTAAGAGAAGCGGCGCGCCGTGAGCAGCTGTGCCGCACTGGCAAAGAGCGAGAGCACCACCGCCCAAAACAGGAGAGACCCCTTCTGCCCGGCCCAGAACGCGGAGAAGGTGTAGGCCGACGGCAGGTTTCGGGACGTGTAGGCCCACACGTACTCCATGTTGAAGTCGTGGGAGACGAGCCCCTTCCAGAGCGCGACCGACGCCACCAGCAGACAGCCGCAGATCGCGTAGACCGATCGCACGATGGCGGCGCTCAGGTCTGGACGGCCGCGCCACCTCCCCGAAAACGAGAGGCCGATGCACCAGAGGCCGATTAGGAAAGCGGCCCAGAGCGCAAATTGACCCAGGAGTGTCATGGAGTATCAGGCCTTCGGAACAGCCTCGTAGCGGGAGCCGCACTTGGCGAGCACGTCGGTGGCACGAATGACCCCGTCCCCTCCCAACCGGCCTTCGACGACCACCTCGATATCGCTGGCATCGGTGAATGTGTCGGGCACCAGCCCCTGGTAGGTAACTGGGTAGGTCCTTACCCCGTCAGAAACCTGGAAGTCGATCCTTCGCGCACCGCGATCGCGATGCACCGAGCCGGGCACCACCTTGGCGCCCAGTTTAAAACCCACGTTCTCCACAAAGGTGGGGTCAGCGGCCGTCTTGGCGGCAAGCTCGGTCGGGGTGAGAAAATAGACCCCGGTTTGCTTTACGCCTTCGGCAATGAGGAAGCCGACGCTGCCGACAATCAGGGCGGCACCCACGATGAATTTGCGACCTGCCTTCATGCGTGCTCCGGGAAGGACGTTACCTCGTGAATATAGTGCGGATTACGGTGTTCGTGCCCAGGCCAAGGCGGCTGAAACGGCCCGGTGCCATCCGGCTAAATGCCGCTCCCGCTCCCCCCCCTCCATCCTGGGCTGGAAGCGGGTAAACGTGCGGCCTGAAAGAAATTCCTCCGTGCTGCTCCAGAGACCCAGCGCCAGACCCGCGAGGCCGGCCGCCCCCAGCGCCGTGGTCTCGATCAGATCGGGCCGCTCCACCGGAATCCCCAGCACGTCCGCCTGGAACTGCATGAGCCAGTCGTTGGCCGAGGCTCCACCGTCCACCCGCAGCGCCGGCACCGTGAGATGCTCGGCCGATGCCATGGCGCTGAGGAGCTCCGCGCTGCTGAAAGCCATTGCCTCGAGCGCGGCTCGGATGAGGTGCGGTCGCGTGGTCCCCCGAGTCAGGCCGGTGATGGTGCCCCTTGCGTTGGGCTCCCAGTAGGGCGTACCCAGGCCGACAAAGGCGGGGACGAAGTGCACGCCGCCGGTGTCCGAAACAGATCGGGCCGCTGACTCGCTCGCGGCGGCGTCGGGAAGAATGCCGAGGCCGTCTCTCAGCCATTGAATGGCCGCGCCCGCTATGAAGACGCTGCCTTCCAACGCATAGGCCGGCTCTCCCCTGGCACCACAGGCAGCCGTCGCCAGCAGTCCGGGAGGCGGTGAAGGTACCCGCTCGCCGGCGAGCACAAGGAGGAACGCTCCCGTCCCGTAGGTGTTCTTGGCCAGGCCGGGCGACACGCAGCCCTGGCCGAACAAGGCGGACTGCTGGTCGCCCGCAAGCCCGGCGATCGGGAACGGGTGTCCCAGGTGAGCCGGATCGGCTTCCCCGATCACTTCGGAAGACCCAATCACGGTGGGCAGCACCTCGAGAGGTACGCCAAAGAGCTCGAGCAGATCGGGGTGCCAGTCCCGGGCCTCGAGATCGTAGAGCAGAGTGCGAGACGCATTGGTGTGGTCGGTTACATGGACTCGCCCATTGGTGAGCCTGGCCACCAACCAGCTCTCGATCGTCCCCGCTGCGAGCTCTCCCCGGATCGCCCGGCGCCGTAGACCGGTGTCTCGCAGCAACCATTCCAGCTTGGTGGCTGAGAAGTACGGGTCGGCCACCAGGCCGGTGTGTTCGCGGAGCATCGACTCGATGCCGGCGTCGCGGAGCTCCTGGCACCGGCCCGTGGTCCGGCGGTCTTGCCATACAATGGCCGGCGCCACGGGAGAGAGGGTTTGCCGGTCCCACAGCACCACCGTCTCCCGCTGATTGGTGATGCCGAGCCCCACAGGCCGCTCCCCTGCGGTGGCCAGGGCTTCGGCCATCGCGGAGACGGAGACCCGGAAGATTTCGTCGGGGTCGTGCTCCACCCAGCCGGGTTGAGGGAAGTGCTGGGTGAACTCCCGGTACCCTCGGCCGAGCACCGAGCCGTCCTGGTGAATCACCAGTGCGGTGGAACCGGTGGTGCCCTGATCCAGGGCGAGAATGGAGGCCATCGGAAGGATCAGCCCGCGCTGGTCCCGATTTCGTTGGGTTTGAGGATGCCCTTGTCCGTAATAATGGCCGTCACCAATGCGGCCGGGGTGACGTCGAACGCCGGATTCCAGACTCGCACTCCTTCCGGCGCAGTGCGGCTGCCCCGCCAAGTGGCAACCTCGTCGGCCTCACGTTGCTCGATCGGGATGCCAGACCCGTCGGCGGTGTTCCGATCGATCGTCGAGCTCGGCGCGGCCACATAGAACGGAATTCCGTGGGCTCGAGCGGCCAGGGCCAGGCCGTAGGTACCGATCTTATTGGCGACATCCCCGTTGGCCGCAATCCGGTCGGCGCCCACCAGGACACAGGCGACATCACCCAAGCGGAGCCGGCTCGCGATCATGCCGTCGGCGATGAGCGTGCAGGACACGCCGGCATGGGTCAGCTCCCAGGCGGTGAGCCTGCTTCCTTGTAGTAGGGGACGGGTCTCGGGGACGAGCACGTGAGCCCTGCGACCGGCCTCGTAAGCGGTATAGACCGGCGCGAGCGCGGTGCCGATGCCGCCGGTGGCGAGCGCTCCCGCATTGCAGACCGTGCACACGGTGGCGCCGTCCGGAACGAGTGCGGCGCCCAGCTCGCCGATCCGGCGACACATGGCGCGGTCCTCCTGCCAGATCGCGTTCGCCTCGTCGATCAGCGCGGCACGCAGATCCTCACCGGTCTCATCCGCGTGTTCAGCCCGCCGCCGCATCCGATCCAGCGCCCAGTGAAGGTTGACGGCTGTTGGTCTGGTGGCCCCCAGGAGCTCGCACGCCATCCTTACTGTTTGAAGCCCTTGCCTCCCCGCCTCCTCGCCTCCCCGCTTCCCCACCCCCACGACGACTCCCATAGCCGCTGCAATCCCGATCAGCGGCGCGCCGCGTACCCGCAACGTCCGGATGGCCTCCGCCACCGCCGCCACCGTTTCCAGATCGCGATATGCCTCCTCCGTGGGCAGCAGAGTCTGATCCAGGATTCGGACTCCATGGCTGGGAGTCCATGCGATTGGAGCCGGGAGGCAGATGGGCATGGGGAAAAGATAGCTGGGAGCTAGGAGCTGGGAGCGGGACTATGAGCAAAGAAGTCTGGAGGCGTCTATTGAACCAATTAGGTTTGTACCACCTTACGCCTAGCATGTAGCTCCTAGCTCCCGACTCCCAGCTCCCGACTCCTATGGCCTCCACTCTCCTCTTCGAGCTCACCGACGGCATCGCCCGGATCACCGTCAACCGGCCGGACAAGCTCAACGCGTTGAACGCCATCGTCATCGCCGAGCTGGGAGACGCCGTCACCCGGATCGAGACCGACTCCGCCGTCCGCGGGGTGATCCTCACCGGCGCCGGTGCCAAGGCGTTCGTGGCCGGCGCCGACATCAGCGAGCTGACCGACCAGGGAGCGACGGGAGGCCGCGCCCGGGCCCTAGCGGGGCAGCAAGTCTTCCGCCGCCTGGAACGATGCGGCAAGCCGGTGATCGCGGCGGTCAATGGCTTCGCGCTTGGTGGGGGATGCGAGCTGGCAATGGCGTGTCATCTGCGGATGGCCAGCGAACAGGCCAGGTTTGGCCAGCCCGAGGTCAAGCTGGGTATCGCGCCCGGCTACGGTGGCACGGTGAGACTTCCTCGTCTCGTGGGGAAAGGACGCGCGCTTGAGCTGCTGCTGACCGGTGAGATGATCGATGCCCAGGAGGCGCTTCGGATCGGCCTGGTGAACCGGGTGGTGCCGGCGGATCGGCTGCTCCCCGACACCGAGGCGATGCTGCGAACCATCCTGGCCAACGGTCCCCTGGCCATCAAAGCCTGCCTCGAGGCCGTGGACAACGGCCTGGAGATGACGGTGGATCAGGCCCTTCTCTTCGAGGCGAACTATTTCGGTCTTCTTTCCGCCACTGAGGATATGCGCGAGGGGACTCGGGCCTTCGTGGAAAAGCGAAAACCCTCCTTTAAGGGAATGTGAGCACCTGCAATTTCACCCTCTGACCGACTATTTTTTAGCGATGTCAAAGAGGGGGAAACCCCGGCGGGCAGGCCGACTCGCGGTGGTATCGTGGGTGCTCATTGTTTCCGGTGTCATCGGACTCGCAACCGCCTGCGCGGAACGGGACCGGCTCACCTTTCCGAATCAGAGCGACGGCATTGGACCGGTCACCTTGATCGATCAGCCTGGTGGAAGCGACACCACGGTCAACGCCGGCCCCACCTTCTTCGTGACGGGACGTACGCTCGACGCCGACGGTGTGGATACCGTCTATTTTCTGGTCATCGGGGGCAGCCAGGGATTTCCGCCGCTTCGCCCCTCACCGCCCACTGACACGGTGCGCTTCGGGGTTCCGATCTCCACCAGCGGGCGCTCTGGGCAGGCCGTCCAGCTTCAGGTGTACGGAGTCGATCGGCTGGGCAACCAAGGTGCCCCTGCCGCCCGCCAGATCATCATCCGGTAGTGCATCTTCGCAGGCTGGTGTGTCGGGGCTATCGGAACCTGATCGATCGCGAGCTGGAGACTCCGCCGACCGGAGTGGCGTTCCTGGGCGCCAATGCGCAGGGCAAGACGAATCTGCTGGAGGCCATCTACTATCCGGTCCTATTTCGGTCCTTTCGAGGCTCGTCAGACCAGCAGGTGATCGGCGGTGACGCCGGCGGATTTCACGTTGAGGTGCAGGTCGAGGGTGCGCCGGCTCAAAGCGTCGCGACGACGTATAGCGGGCGGAAGAAACAGATCACGGTAGATGGCGAGGAGATCGGCCGGCTCGCCGAATGTGTGGGGACCTGGCTCGGCGTCACCTTCTTGCCGGCTGATCTGGGCCTCGCCTCGGGACCGGCACCGGAACGGCGGCGATATCTCGATCGCCTGCTTTCGCTGGCCAGCCGGCAGTACCTCAGGGCGCTGACCCGGTACCGCGCCGCGCTGGCCCAGCGAAACAGCGCGTTGCGCCAGGGCAAGCCGGATGTAGCGCAGGCCTTCGATGGGGTCCTGGCTGTGCCGGGAGCCGAGTTGGTGCGGTTTCGTCAGCAATGGGCAGTGGATGCGGCAAAACAGTTTGAAGCCGAGTTCGACTGCCTCGGCGAGCCCGGCCGGGCTCGGCTGCATTACCGGGGTCATGCTGAGCTGGTGGAACCGGAGGCGTGGGCTCCAGCGCTGGCCGCGGCGTCAGCGGAAGACCGGGCACGGGGGATGACGACGGTCGGGCCCCACCGCGATGATCTGGTGCTCGACGTCGGAGGCCGAAGGCTTCGCGAGTATGGGTCTACCGGCCAGCAGCGGAGTGCCGCCATCGCGCTCAAGCTGCTCGAGATCACGGCCCTGCGTGAGGCGCGCGGCACCGAGCCGGTGCTCCTGCTGGACGACGTCTTCGCTGAGCTGGATCGGGAGCGGCAGACCCGGCTCGCTCTCCGGCTGCTCGGCCCGGAGGAACGCCAAGTATTCGTCACCAGCCCGCGGCCCGACGAGCTGCCGCCAAATCTGGATTTGCCGGTTTGGAAGGTCGAGGGCGGGAGAATCGTTTCTTGATGAAGAAAAAAACAGCTCCTACATCCCTCGCCGACGCCCTCACCAGTTACTTCCGGCAGGCGGGTCTCACCAAGCGGGTGCAGCAGGCGGGGATCATCGAAGAATGGGCGGAGTTAGTGGGACCGCAGATCGCGGCTGTCACCGCGCCCGAGTCGGTCACTCCCGATGGGATGCTGCGGGTGCGGGTGGCTACGGCCGCCTGGGCCAATGAGCTGAGTCTGATGTCACCCAAGATCCTGGCCCGACTCAACGCCGGTCGGTCAGGGCGAGTGAAAGAGATCCGCTGGTCGCCCGGTCCTCTGGACCGGAACCAGCCTTAACGAACAGGGGACATGGCGAAAGATCCGAGCACCGTCCTGGACGGTCAACCCGACTACAAAGCGGAATCGATTCAGGTTCTCAAGGGGCTGGAAGCAGTCCGCCGGCGGCCCGGCATGTACATCGGGTCCACCAGCGAGAACGGCCTCCACCACCTGGTCTACGAGGTCGTGGACAACTCGATCGACGAAGCGCTGGCGGGCCACTGCGACACCATCAACGTCACCATTCACGCCGACAACTCGATCACGGTCTCGGACAACGGCCGCGGCATTCCGGTGGAGATGCACCCGACGGAGAAGAAGCCGGCGGTCGAGGTCGCGCTGACCATGCTCCACGCGGGGGGTAAGTTCGACAAGCGCAGCTATAAGGTGTCCGGCGGGTTGCACGGTGTCGGCGTCTCGGTAGTAAACGCGCTCAGCGAGCGGCTCGAGGTGGTAGTGGATCGGGACGGTAACCGCTACCGCATGGGATTCGTGCGGGGAAAGACCGTAAAGAAACTCGAGACCATCGGGAAAGCGCGTGGCACGGGCACGATCGTCCGGTTCAAGCCCGATCCCGAGATTTTTACGGTCCTCGAGTTTCACTACACCACCCTGGCCGACCGGCTACGCCAACTTGCGTTCCTCAACCGCGGCGTGACCATCACGATCAAGGATGAGCGGGAAGAGCCGGTCAAGAGCGAGACCTTCTACGCCAAGGGGGGACTGGTCCAGTTTGTCGAGTGGCTCAACCGGAACAAGAAGGTGCTGCACCCCAAGCCAATCGCGTTCAATGCCGTCAAGGACGACGTGGACGTTGACCTCGCCTTGCAGTACGAGGACGGGTACAACGAGAACACCTTCACCTTCGTGAACAACATCAACACCCACGAGGGCGGCACCCACCTCACCGGATTCAAGTCGGCGCTCACCCGCACGATCAACGATGTGGCCAAGCGGCGCGACTTCCTCAAGAAAGAGGATTTCACGCTCTCGGGCGAAGACATCCGCGAGGGTCTCACCTGCGTGCTGCACGTGAAGGTGAAGGAGCCCCAGTTCGAGGGACAGACCAAAACCAAGCTCGGCAACTCAGAGGTCGAGGGCATCGTCAAGGCGGTGGTCAACGAGCATCTGGGTAGCTACCTCGAGGAGCACCCGCCGGTCGCGCGCAATATCATCGAGAAGGCGGTGAGCGCGGCGCGGGCGCGGGAAGCCGCCCGGAAGGCACGGGACCTGGTCCGCAAGAAGTCCGGGTTGGAGAACATGGTTCTGCCCGGGAAGCTGGCCGACTGTTCCATCGATGATCCGGCCCATTCCGAGATCTACCTGGTCGAGGGGGACTCGGCCGGCGGTAGCGCCAAACAAGGGCGCAACCGCTCTTTCCAGGCCATCCTGCCGCTCCGAGGCAAAATCCTCAACGTGGAGCGGGCCCGCATCGACAAGATCCTGAGCAACGAAGAGATCCGGGCCATGATCACCGCGATCGGCACCGGGGTGAAGGACGACTTCAAGCTGGAAGACGCGCGCTACCACAAGATCATCCTCATGACTGACGCGGACGTGGACGGCGCCCACATCCGGACCCTGCTGCTGACGTTCTTTTTCCGGCAGATGCAGGAGCTGGTGGAGGCGGGTTACGTGTATATCGCCCAGCCGCCGCTGTACCGGGTGGGGAGAGGCAAAGAGGAGTTCTACGCCTACAGTGAGACCGAGCGGGACGAGTACAGCAAGCGTCTGGGCAACGGAGAGGGCAAAGGCACCATCAGCATCCAACGCTACAAGGGCCTGGGCGAAATGAATCCGGACCAGCTCTGGCGGACTACGATGGATCCTGCCACCCGTACCATCCTGCGGGTGACCATGGAAGACGCTGCCACCGCATCCCAGATTTTTGATGAGCTGATGGGCGACGAGGTCGAGCCCCGCCGTCTGTTCATCGAGCGGAACGCGAAGTACGTGAACAATCTGGACGTCTAGCGCCCAGCTTGTTCCTCGGCGCTGAGTCGAAGGTGTTGTCGTCCTGAACACTTGACACCGGTTGGGCAATTGCCCATCGTGTGCTCGTCGCGAGCACTTGATGACGAGATGGCGCCAACCGGGCGTCCATTCCCCGCGATCTGCTGGTCGCAGTACACAATCCCCCCAAAAATCGATCGCCGTCGGCGTCTACTCCGGACGTCCTGCCAGAATGCGGGCGTCCTGGTAGAGCTCCCAGCTCACCTATGCGACAGGAGTTTCTATGTCGCGGATAGTCCTTGCCGTCTTCCTGGCCTGGATCATTGCCTGCGCCGACCAGACCAGCGTCACGGCTCCGGATCAGGCAGACGAAGTCTCGGCACCCAGCACTCCGTCCGATATCGAGCTCGATTTCAGCCGGGGACCATTTCAGCGCGCGCACACCGCCCTTTCCGGCGGCGCCACAACCGTATTCGACGCCACCGCGACCGCGTTTGGTCACCCCGCGCCCAACCTCAGCGGAGCAAACGCAGAGCTCCATGAGACGGGAGACGAGGAATTCTCAGCCGTCTTTGTTCCCGCCCCGGCAGCCGAAAATGCGGGCCTCGGGCCCGTGTTCGACAACGTCTCTTGCGAAGCATGCCATCTGGGCGATGGCCGCGGCCGGCCACCGGAGGATGGGGTGTCCTTCAGCTCGCTGCTCTTTCGCTCCAGCGTAGCAGGGTTCGGCGGCCACGGGGGACCGAAGTCCGTCCCCGGGTTCGGCGGCCAGCTCCAACTCCGCGCCAATGCCGGGATGACGCCCGAAGTCCGGGCTCTCGTCTCCTACGTCGAGTCGAAAGGCACCTTTGCTGATGGCACGGAATACCGGCTCCAGGTACCCCAGTACACCCTCACCGGCGGGTACCTGGCTCTTCCTGCCGCTTTCCTGTTTTCGCCGCGAGTCGCGCCCGCCGTATTCGGGCTCGGGCTGCTCGAGGCGGTGCCGGAAGAGGAGATTCGCGAGATGGCCTACCAGCGGGAGCGGCACAACGGCATCTCCGGCCGGCCCAACTACGTGTGGGATGAGCGGCGGCAACGCAGAGCGATCGGTCGGTTCGGCTGGAAGGCGAACGCGCCCAACCTCGTCCAGCAGACCGCCGGAGCGTACAACGGTGACATGGGCGTCACCTCGAGTCTATTCCCCGCGGAGTCCTGCGAGGGACAGTACCCCGACTGTGCGCCGCACGCACCCGAGGTGAGCGACGAAACCGTCGCGGCTGTCGCGTTCTACACCAGGACGCTGGGCGTGCCGGCGCGCCGCAATCTCGACGATCCGAAGACCCAGCAAGGCGAGCGCCTGTTCGATGCCATCGGGTGTGATGGGTGTCATGCGCCGACGCTGCGGACCGGCGTGCTCCGAGGAATACCTGAGGTGTCCAACCAGACGATCCACCCGTACACCGACCTGTTGCTCCATGACCTGGGGCCGGCGCTGGCGGATGGTCGCCCCGACTTTCTCGCCTCAGGCAGCGAGTGGCGCACTGCTCCGCTCTGGGGCATCGGGCTCGTCAGCACGGTGAATGGACACACCAATTTCATGCATGACGGCAGGGCCCGCTCCCTGCTCGAGGCCGTACTGTGGCACGGGGGTGAAGCGAAGGAAGCGCGTGATCGCGTGCTGCGCCTGTCCGCCCCGCAGCGGGAGGCGCTGGTTGCGTTTCTCGGATCGCTCTAGCTAAAGCCGCTCAGGGGGCCGCGGGGTTCCCGGCCCCCAGTCGTCGCCTCGAAACCCGTCGTCGGGCCGCTGACTGGACTCGAGCTCCCGGACCTCGCGCTCGGCCCGTTCCAGCTCCTCGTGGTCGATTCCGTCGTCCTCGGACTGCAGCCGCGGGCCGCGATACGTCCGATCTCGCCGCAGCCAGAGGATGAGGGCGACGATCGCCGCAAAAGCAATGAGCAGGGTTCCGACAGGGCTGGTGATGATAGGCACGTGAGAAGCCTTATCCGGCCAGTACTTCGATCCCATCGGCGGTGACCCGGTGGGAGATCAAGGGGCTGAGTGTGCCTACCTCACCAATGCGTATCGCCTCACCCAGCGCGGTGAGACCGATCTCGATACCATCGCGATCCCGAGCGAACACCGACGCAAGCGGCTCCCCCGTCTGAACCCGATCGCCAGGCTTCGTAGGAATCACGAAGCCCACCGCCGGGTCGATTTGATCCTCGAGCGTCCGCCTGCCTCCGCCCAGCTCCAGGATCGCCCGCCCGATCCGCCGCGGCTCGACCGTTTCCACCACGCCGGCGCGAGTAGCCCGATACACTTCCACTTCTCCCGCCTGGGCGAGGAGGTCGGGGTCGTCCAGCACCCGGGGATCGCCCCCCTGAGCCTCAACGATGCGCGCCAGCGTCTCCAACGCCTTCCCCGAGCTGACACTCTCCTCCAACCGCCGCCGCGCTTCCGAGGCATCCTTCGCCGCTCCCACCAGGAGCAGCATCTCTCCGGCGAGCGCGTAGGTGACCTCCATCAGATCTGATGGCCCTTCTCCCCGAAGTCCTTCGATGGCCTCCTCGATCTCGAGCGCGTTGCCGCACGCGCGCCCCAGAGGACGGTCCATCGCCGTGAGCAACGCCACTGTGGGACAGCCGTGCGACCGGCCCAGTTCGATCATGGTCTGCGCCAGCTCGAGAGCCTGGTCCCGCCCGGGAAGAAACGCGCCGCTTCCCGTCTTCACATCCAACACTAGCCCGTTGAGCCCCTCGGCCAGTTTTTTCGACATGATGCTCGCCGAGATCAAAGGAATCGACTCGACCGTGCCGGTAACGTCTCGCAGCGCATAGAGCCGCTTGTCCGCCGGCGCGATCTCCGGAGTCTGCCCCAGCATGGCGCAACCGATGCGTTCGACCTGGGCCTTGGCCTCACGCAAGGTGAGCGCGGTGCGAAAGCCGGGGATCGATTCCAGCTTGTCGAGAGTGCCGCCGGTGTGTCCCAGCCCGCGTCCCGACATCATCGGCACTGCGACCCCGCAGCTCGCCACCATCGGAGCAAGCAACAGCGAGACCTTGTCGCCGATGCCGCCGGTCGAGTGCTTGTCCGCGCGGGGTTGAGCCATGCCGTCGAAGTTGAGCCGGTCCCCGGACTCGAGCATCGCGTCGGTCAGCGCCGCGAGCTCGTCATGCGACAGGCCCCTCCAGACCACCGCCATGAGGAGCGCGGACATCTGATAATCCGGAACGCGCCCGGCGGTGTACTCCCGGATGAGCTCACTCCATTCAGATGCGCGAAGCGCATGCCCATCACGCTTGTGCTGAATGAGGGACGGGATCACCATTCGTCATCATCCATGGAGTGGATTTTTCCGTGTTGAAGCCCGCATTCCGATCAGCAGGACTCGCTCTCGTCTGGTTCGCTGCCGCAGGACCCCTCATGGCCCAGCAGGCCGCAGACCACGTGGCCCTGGGTATCGCCGCCACCGACGCGCGCGATCTGCGCACCGCGGTCCAGCATTTCGAGGCCGCGCTGGCCCAGGACTCGATGAACTACGAGGCCAACTGGCGCGCGGCGCTGACCCTCGGCCTGATGGGCGATCCTTATCCGATGTCGGCGAAGAGTCCCGAGCGCGACTCGCTGTACGCCCGGGCGGAACGCTACGCCCGGAGGGCGGTGGCTGCCAACCCGGCCGGGGCAGATGGACACTTTGCCCTGGCCGCCTCGCTGGGGCGCGCCGCCCTCATGAAGCCGACCCAAGAAAAGCTCCGCAGCGCCAAGCTCATCCGCAGCGAGGCACTCCGGGCCATTGCCATCAACCCACGCCACGATGGCGCGTACCACATCCTGGGTCGCTGGAACGCCGAGATCATGCGGCTGTCCGCGTTGAGCCGCTTCTTTGCCAAGAATTTCCTGGGCGCCAAGGTCTTCAATCAGGCGTCCTGGAACAACGCGATCTTCTACATGGAAAAGGCCGTGCAGCTGGACCCGGGGCGCATCTACCACCATCTGGCACTGGCGGACATCTATGCGGATCGGAAGCGGTTGCGGGATGCCGGCGCTCAGCTCCGACTGGTGGACTCCCTGCCGGTCCGCGAGGCGATGGATACCAACTACAAGCAACAGGCGGCCTCGCTGCAGAAGCGGCTGGCGAAGCGCTAGGCTATTCCAGCGCGTCCCTGGCTTCCTTCGCCCTTTCCTTGGCCCGCGCCCGAATCCGATCCAGCTCGGCTCGAATGCGCCGCTGCTTCCGCCGGAGCTCGGTCCTAGTCCGGGAGCCGGCTCGATCGAGGCCTTCGAGCGCGTCCTCCCGCAGCGAACGCATCCGCCGCCGCAGCTTGTTGCGGGTCTTGTCGCCTCGGTCGGGGGCGAAGAACAGTGCCAGTCCTGCTCCTAGGAAAACCCCGAAGACGATGCCGGCCAGGAATCCGGCCCCGGTTCGACTCGCCGATGCGGCCGTGGAGGTGTCCTCGCCGAGCTCGGCGGGTGTTTCCTCAGTCTTCATGAGAGATGCCTCGTTGAGGTCCGTCTGAAAGCTAGCGTCGGTAGATACTGCGGCGGTAGATGAGTTCGCTCTGCGAGTATCCACCCGGCTGGACCGGCGACGCACCGCGCTCCAGTTCGAGCACTATCTGCTCGGCACCCTGGTGCTCAATGAGGCGCTCGCTCTCGCCGAGCATCTTGGAGGCCTGCGACGGGTGTCCCCAGCGCCTGGTGCTGTTTCGCCTCAGGTTTGCGTTCCCGTGGCTGACCGGATCGCTCGGGGAGCGGATCGCGGCGGGGGCGGAGCGGGAGCTGGCGACGAAAGCGGGCTAACGCCGGCCGGATCACCGCGACTCCGGCGAGGCGGGCGTCGGCAGCGGCTCGCGCGCTCTGGCAACCCGGCGGGAGAAGCCGCGCTCAGCCAGGCCGCGAATGGTTGA
>DASYIX010000017.1:0-19023 GCA_035997125.1 Gemmatimonadales bacterium | reverse complement strand
TGGGCGGGGCCTACGCGGTGCGACGTTCCAGGCTCAGCTCCGGCTCCGCCTGAGCCGACTCCATATACCTCGCGCGAATCACCTCGACCAGCCCAGCCGCGCCCTTGGGGACGACCTTCCGAAACTGCGGCAGATACTCATCCCAGCGAACCACCAAATTCCGCGCCCGGGCGCTCACCGTCTTCTCCTCATGCTCGTGAATCAGCTTCCGCAGCAGCTCGACGTCTTCGGCGTCCAGCCCGCTCAGCTCCACCATGTCGCCGTTGAGCCGGCCGGCGAAGCTGCCGTTCTCGTCCAGCACATATGCCAGGCCGTTCGACATGCCGGCTCCGAAATTCCTTCCGGCTCGGCCCAGCACCACGACGATCCCGCCCGTCATGTATTCGCAGCAGTGGTTCCCCGCGCCCTCGATCACCGCGACGGCGCCGGAGTTCCGCACCGCGAAGCGGTCGCCCGCCTGACCCGCGGCAAAGAGCTTCCCGGCCGTGGCACCGTAGAGCACCGTATTGCCAATGATGAGGTGCTGGTGCGACGCGTGGGCATACGAGGCTTGCCGGAACGGCCGGATGGTGATCTCGCCACCGCTCAGCCCTTTCCCGACGTAGTCGTTGGCCTCGCCCTCCAGCTCGAGGTGGACGCCCCGGCAGAGAAACGCGCCGAAGCTCTGACCCGCGGTGCCCCGGAAGCGGAGCCGCACCGAGCCCGGCGGCAGCCCGGCATCGCCATTCCGCTCGGCGATGGCTCCCGCCACCCGCGCACCGACAGCGAGATGGTGGTTGAGGATCTGGTAGTTGCCCGAGAACGGCAGCGAGCAATCCAGGTACGGCTCCAGCTCGCTGAGGATCTCTTTGTCCAGCGACACCAGCCCAGGCCGATCGTTCCGTTCCACTGTCCTCCGCAAGCTGCCCCGCTGCCCCGCTGTCCCGCTGCCCGTCTGTCCCGCCATCAGCATGGACAGATCCAGCATCTGCGCCCTCGGCACATCCGGCCGCTCCACCCGCTCCAGCAGATCATTGCGCCCGATGATCTCGTCCATGGTCCGGAACCCCAGCTCGGCCAAGAGCCGGCGCACCTCTTCGGCGATGAAGGTGAAATACGCGATGACCTGCTCCGGCGTGCCTTTGAACTTGGCCCGGAGATCTTCCCGCTGGGTCGCGATCCCGGTGGGGCAGGTGTTGATGTGGCACTGCCGGGCCATGTCGCAGCCCATCGCCACCAGCGGCGCGGTGCCGAAGCCGTAGCTCTCGGCGCCAAGCAGGGCCGCGATCATTACGTCCCGTCCGGTCTTGAGGCCGCCGTCGGTGCGAACCTCGATCCGGTGGCGGAGCCCGTTCCGCACTAGCGTGGCCTGCGCCTCCGCCAGGCCCAGCTCCCAGGGCGATCCGGCGTGCTTAATGGAAGAGAGCGGGGAGGCGCCGGTGCCGCCGTTGTGGCCCGCGATGAGCACGTAGTCGGCGTAGGCCTTGGCCACGCCGGCGGCGACGGTTCCGACGCCACTCTCGGAGACCAGCTTCACTCCGACGCGCGCCCGCGGATTCACCGTCTTGAGGTCGTGAATCAGCTGCGCCAGGTCCTCGATAGAGTAGATGTCATGGTGCGGCGGCGGCGAGATCAGCTGAATGCCGGGCACCGCGTGACGCAGACGGGCGATGAGGTCAGTAACCTTGTGCGCCGGAAGCTGTCCGCCCTCTCCCGGCTTCGCGCCTTGCACGATCTTGATCTCCAGCTCGTCGGCCCGAGTGAGGTACTCGGTGGTCACCCCGAATCGGGCCGAGGCCACCTGCTTCACCCGGTTGTCCACCCGGTCGCCGTTTTCCAGGGTGCGATAGTTCTCCGGATCCTCGCCGCCCTCGCCCGAATTGGAGCGGGCGCCGATCCGGTTCATCGCGATCGAGAGGGTCGCGTGCGCCTCCGGCGAGAGCGCGCCGAGCGACATGGCGGAGGACACAAACCGGCGGCGAATCTCCTCGGCCGGCTCGACGTCGTCGAGCGGGATCGGGTTGCCCTTGCGAAGACCCAATAAGTCACGGGGTCCCGCAGGCCGCCTTAGGTTGTTCTTGGCCAAGAAGCCGTCGTACGGGTCGGTTCTCCCTTCCGCCCTTTCCGCCCCGTCCGCCTTTACCGCCTTCTCGACCTTCGCCCCTGTCGCCCGCTGCAGCGCCACCACGATCTGCGGCGCCCAGCCGTGGTCCTCGCCCTCCTTGCGGAAGCGCACCCGCCCGTGGTCGGGCAGCGAAGTGGGTGCCTCGACCGGATAGGCCGCCTGGTGCCGGCCCTGGATGTCTTCCGCGATCTCCTCGAACCCGATGCCGCCGATGGGCGAGGCGGTGCCGTCGAAGCAGGCGGCGATCACCTCGTGCCCCAGCCCCAACGCCTCGAAGATCTGAGCGCCGCAGTAAGACGAGAGGGTGGAAATTCCCATCTTGGAGAGAATCTTCAGCAACCCCTTCTCCGCAGCGGCCCGATACTGCACTCGAGCCTCCGCCGATGATGGACGATCGTCCGGCGTGGGCGTGCCCTTCTGCCCCGCTGCCCCGCTGCCCCCCCGCCCAGAGGGCACCCGGCCCGCCGCCAGCTCCCCGCCAAACAACTCGTCCACCGTCTCCAGCGCGAGCCAGGGATGTACCGCCTCCGCGCCGTAGCCGATCAGCGTGGCGAAGTGGTGGATGTCGAAGGCATCTCCCACCTCGGCCACGAGACCCACGCGGGCCCGCAGCCCGGTGTGCACCAGGTGCTGGCGCACCGCGCCGATGGCGAGAAGCATCGGGATCGGGGTCCGATTCTCTCCCACTGCGCGATCGCTCACGATCAGGATGTGCGCTCCCCGCCGAGCGGCGCGCTCTGCCGCCCGGCGCAGCGCGGTGAGCGCGGGCCGGAGCCCGGCGGTGCCCTTGGCCGGATCCCACACCGCATCGAGGGTGACGGTGGAGAAGCCGGCGACGTTGCGGAGCGCGGTCATCTCTTCGGCCAGGAGGATGGGGTGCTCCAGCCGGAGCATCCGGGCGTACGACGGGCGCTCCAGCAGCGGCGAGCCCCGCCGTCCCAGGTGCATCCGGAGCGACATCACCATGGACTCCCGCAGCGAATCGATCGGCGGGTTGGTCACCTGGGCGAACCGCTGGCGGAAATAGGCGTAGAGGCTCTGCGGCACCGCGGCGAGCGGCGGGATCGGGGTGTCGTCGCCCATGCTCCACACCGGATCGCCACCGGTGCTGCCCATCGGCTCCAGCACGATGCGGAGATCCTCGGCGCCGTAGCCGAACATTCGCTGCAGGCGGAGCAGCGCCTCGCCACTGTGCGTCGGCGGCACCCGGCTGGGATCGGGCACCAAGGTCGCCATATAGCGGGCGACCCAGCGGGCGTAGGGCTTCTGGTTCGCCACCCGGCGTTTCGCATCGAGGTTCCGGATGACCTCGCCTCGTCGGGTATCGATGACCAGCACCTCACCGGGTCCCACCTTGCCACAGGCCACTACCTCGCGAGGATCCAGATCCACCAGGCCAACCTCGGAGCCGGCCACCACCAGGCCATCGGCACGCACCTTGTAACGGCAGGGGCGGAGTCCATTGCGATCCACCGCCGCGCCGGCCACCACGCCGTCGGTGAATGCGAGCGCCGCCGGCCCATCCCACGGCTCCAGCACGCACTGGTGATACTCGTAGAATGCCTTCACCGCGGGGTCGAGATCGGAATACTTCTCCCACGCCTGGGGTACCGTCATCATCGCCGTGTGCACCGGATCGCGGCCCGAGCGCACCAGCAGCTCCATGGTGTTATCGAGACTGGCCGAGTCGCTGCCTTCGGCCCAGATGACGTCGCGCAGCCGCTCGATCTTCGATCCCCACAACGGCGACGCCAGCATCGGCTGGCGCATGGTCATCGCGTTCCGGTTGCCCCACAGCGTGTTGATCTCGCCGTTGTGGGCCAGCAGCCGAAACGGCTGCGCCAGCGGCCAGCTGGGCAGGGTGTTGGTTGAGTAGCGCTGGTGGAACACCGCGATGGCGCTCTCGTACTCGGGATAGCGAAAGTCGGTAAAGAAAGCGGGCAGCAGGGTTCCGGTAAGCAACGCCTTGTATACCACGGTGCGGCAGGAGAGCGAGCAGGCGTAGAATCCCGGCAGATTGGCCGCCCTGGCGCGCCGCTCCATCTCCCGCCGGGCCAGATAGAGCGCCCGCTCCCACGCGTCTTCATCGGTTGCGAGGGCCGGCCGTCCCACCAGCACCTGGCGGATGACGGGGCAGGAGGCCAGCGCGGTGGGCCCGAGCGCGTTGGGGTTGGTCGGCACCTCGCGCCATCCCAGAATGGGAATGCCGTCCCCGGTGAGCACGCCCTCGATCATCTTGACTGCCGCAGCCAGCGCCTCGGCCGAGCTGGGCAGGAAGAACACCCCGACCCCGAACGGGAGTCCCGGCTGCAAATGCAGGCCGAGCCGATAGGAGTCGCGATAGAAGAGCCGGTGGGGAATCTGGGTCAGGAGACCCGCGCCGTCGCCCGAGTTGTCGGTCGAGGCCGCCCCCCGGTGCGCTACCCGGGCCACCGCCTCGAGCGCCATCTCCACCACCTCGTGGGTGCGAGCTCCTGCCGCGGCGGCGACGAAGCCGACACCGCAGGCGTCATGCTCGCGACTGGGGTCGAGGGGTGTTCCCGCGATGGTTGCGGCGTGTCTGCGATTTCGATGACGGGAACCGGCCGGGTGGATCCGCTGCCCATTGGCGGCCATGGTGCCTCCTGAGTTGGCGTGCCCCATTCGGCCGGAGAGACCGCATTCGGGGCAACAAAAAAGCCTGCTCCCACTGGGGAGCAGGCCGGGGTCGCGTATGCGCGCTAGCTCACCCGGGCGCTCCCCTGGAGCGGACGAGATTAAGGGTATTAATGACGACGGCGAGCGACGCGTTCATGCCGTATTATTATGCACTGCGATGAATCCGTCAAGCGCTGAGTTTGAGCCAGTTTGGCGCAAGCCGGCGAGTTTCCCTCTGATTTCCAAAAACCCTTGACAGGCTCCGCGCATTGTCGTAGGCTGAACATCCGGTTTCACTTATAAAGTTTCGAGGCGCGCCACATGCAGCTCCAGCTCGTCCCCGTCGTCCTCCTTAGCCTGCTTACCGTCCTTATTGGTGAGCGAGAGGTCCGCGGCGTGCCCAGACGAGCGACATGAGACACTAAGTCTCCATTGATCAGCCGACGCCGCGGACAACCCCGCGGCGTTTTTTGTTTGCCTTTACCCCTTGAAAGCAGCGTATGCCGATCCCGGAAGTCCTGATCTTCGATACCACCCTGCGCGACGGCGAGCAGGCCCCCGGCAACAGCCTTACCCCCGAGGAGAAGCTCCGACTCGCCCGCCAGCTCGACGCCCTCGGCGTGGATGTGATCGAAGCCGGCTTTCCCGCCGCCTCGGAGGACGACTATCGCTCGGTCCGGGAGATCGCGACCGAAGTCCGCCGGCCGGTGATCGCGGCGCTCGCCCGCTGCCACGATCGGGATATCGACCTGGCCGGCGAGGCTCTGAGCCCAGCCGAGCGCGCCCGCATGCACGTGTTCATCTCCACCTCCGACCTGCACATCCGGGACAAGCTGAAGAACACGCGGGAGGGAGTGCTGGCCATGGCGAGGGCGGCCGTTCGCCGGGCCCGCCAGTATACCGACGACGTGGAATTCTCCGCCGAAGATGCCAGCCGGACCGATCTGGATTTCCTCTGCCTGGTGGTGGAGGCGGCCATCGAGGAAGGCGCCACCACGATCAATCTCCCCGACACGGTGGGCTACGCCACGCCGGAGGAATACGGGGCCATGTTCCGCGCCGTCCGGAAACGGGTGCCTGGCTGCGAGCGGATAGTACTCAGCGCCCACTGTCACGACGACCTCGGCCTCGCGGTCGCCAATACGCTCGCCGCCATTGCCGCGGGCGTGACCCAGGTGGAGTGCACCGTGAACGGAATCGGCGAGCGCGCAGGGAACGCGGCCCTGGAAGAGATCGTGATGGCCAGCCGGGTCCGCAGTGCCGCGCTGGAATTCCACTGCAACGTGGAATCGCGGGAGATCTACCGCACCAGCCAGCTGCTCTCCCATCTCACTGGGGTCTTCCCCCAGCCCAACAAGGCGATCGTAGGCCGCAACGCGTTTGCCCATGAAGCCGGCATTCATCAGCACGGGATGCTGCAGAACGGGCTCACCTACGAGATCATCCGCCCCGAGATGGTAGGCATCCCTCGCTCCACTCTGGTTCTGGGCAAGCACTCCGGACGGCACGCGCTGGAGCGCCGCTATCAGGAGCTCGGTTATCAGCTCAGTGAGGACGAGGTCGCCGAGGTGTATCAGGGGTTCACGGCCCTGGCCGACCGGAAGCGGGAGATCCTGGACGAGGATCTCCTGGCGTTGCTGCACGAGAGCTTTCACGATGCGCCGGAAGAATTCCAGCTCACCCATCTCCGGGTCGTGTGCGGCAGCGTGACCGCGACGGCGGAGGTGAGAATGACGGGTCCCTGGTCCGGCGAGCGTTCCGCCCGCGGCGCCGGCGACGGGCCCATCTCCGCGGCCTTCACCGCGGTGAGCGAAATCCTCGGCCGGGCGGTCGAGGTGCTGAGCCTCACGCTCCGGTCGGTCACGCCCGGCCGGGACAGCGTAGGCCAGGTGTTCCTCCAGGCCAAGATCGATGGCAAGTCGCTCTCGGGACACAGCGCGTCCACCGACATCGTCGAGGCCAGTGCCCGCGCATTGGTGCACGCCCTGAACAAGGCACGCTACGCCGAGCGGCTGGAGGCGAGCTCATTGAATTCCGTCTATTTGTGGGGAGTATGATGACGGCAATGACGGGAAGGACCGGAAGGAGACCAGTGTCGTGACGGAACTCCTTACCGGGTCCCAAATTCTCTGTCGCGCTCTGATCGAGCAGGGCGTAGACGTCCTCTTCGGCTACCCGGGCGGCGCGATCATGCCGTTCTACCACGCCCTGCCCGAGTTTCCCGAGCTGCGCCACGTGCTGGTGCGGCACGAGCAGGCCGCGGCTCATGCGGCGGACGGATATGCTCGAGCCAGCGGCAGGGCCGGTGTGTGCGTCGCCACCTCCGGTCCCGGGGCTACCAACCTGGTCACCGGTCTGGCCACGGCGCACATGGACAACACCCCGGTGGTCGCTATCACCGGCCAGGTCGCGCGGGCGATGATGGGGCGCGACGCCTTTCAGGAGACCGACATCATCGGCATCACGCAGCCGATCACCAAGCACAACCGGTTGGTGGAGGACGTCGAGGAGCTGGCTGAAGCGGTGCGGGAGGCGTTTTACGTGGCGCAGGAGGGCCGGCCGGGACCGGTGCTGATCGACATACCCAAGGACGTGCAGAATCAGCGGGGCAGCTGGGCAGCGGGGCAGGGGGGCAGCAAAACCACACCCTCGGGATCTGAGTGGGGCAGAACTGCCCCGCGGCCCACCCGCCCAGAGGGCACCCGCCTCGCTGCCGGCCTCGAACAGGCCGCCCGTCTCATAGCCGAGGCTCAACGCCCGCTCATCATGGCCGGTCACGGGGTGCTGCTCTCCAATGCGTACGTCGAGCTGCGGGCCCTGGCCGAGCGGACTGGCATGCCGGTGATCACCACCCTGCTCGGCATCAGCGGATTCCCCGAGTCCCATCCGCTGCATCTCGGGATGCCGGGCATGCACGGTGAGGTCCACGTCAACCGCGCCATCCAGCAGGCCGACCTCATCATCGGCTTGGGACTTCGGTTCGACGACCGGGTGACCGGGAACCTGGCCGGCTTTGCCCGGGGAGCCAAAGTCATCCATGTGGAGCTGGATCCGTCGGAGATCGGGAAGAACGTGCCGGTCGCCATCGGACTGGTGGGCGACGTGCGTAGCGTGCTGTGCTCGCTGCTTCCGCTGGTAGCGCCGCGAAAGTGCGACGCCTGGCGGGCCGAGATCCAGAGCTTCGTGCGGCCGAGGGAGGAGAACTTCCGCGGCGGTCTCTCGCCGGATCTCATCCTGAGCTCCATCGACCAGGCCACAGGCGGACGCTGCTCGATCGTCTCCGATGTGGGTCAACACCAGATGTGGGTTGCCAAGCTCTTCCGTTACCAGCACCCCAACAGCCACATCACCTCCGGCGGACTCGGCACCATGGGCTTTGCCGTGCCGGCGGCGATGGGCGTGGCGCTGGCCCGTCCGGGCGAACTGGTCTGGGCGATCTCGGGCGACGGCGGCTTCCAGATGAACATGCAGGAGATCGCCACCATGGTGCAGGAAGGAATCCCGGTGAAGATGGCGGTGTTCAACAACGGCTATCTCGGCATGGTGCGGCAGTGGCAGCAGTTCTTCCATGGCCGCCGCTATTCGGCGACCCCGATCTGGAGTCCCGACTACGTGCGCCTGGCGCAGGCCTACGGAATTGCCGGATGGAAGGTCGAGTCGGCCGCAGGGCTCGACGAGACCGTGCGGGCTGCGGTCGCAGAACCGGGTCCCGCCCTCGTGGAATTCATGATCGAGCAGGAAGCCAATGTCTTCCCCATGATTCCTCCCGGTGGCTCGCTGTCCGAGCCGATCGAGGGCGAGCCGGCCCCACCGTTGATCTCGGCATGACGGCGTTCCAGGCGGTGTCGGTTCTCCTGGAAGACCGGCTCATCACCCTGAACCGCGCCGTCGGACTCATCCGCCGGCGCAACCTACCCGTCCGGAGTCTGGCCGTGGGACCCACGGCCACTCCGGGCGTTTCGAGGCTGACTCTTATGATTCACTCCGACATGGCGACGGCCGACCGGGCGGTGCAACACCTGCAGAAAATGATCGGCGTGCGGGCAGCGGTGGCGTTCCCCTCCCGAGAGGGCGTCGCGCGGGAGCTGGCCCTGGTGAAGGTCCGGGCGCCCCATGAGCGATACGGCGAGCTGCTCGATGTGGTTCAGCTTTACAACGCGTCGGTGGTGGACGACTCGCCCGAGGCCATGATCGTGGAGCTGACCGGCTCCGAGGCGTTTGTGCTCTCCTGCATTCGTGCCCTGGAGCGATTCGAAGTGATCGAGGTAGCGCGGAGTGGCACCATCGCGCTCGGCCCCACACCAAATTCGGGAACCAACCATGACTGAGCCAGTGCGGGTTTACTACGACTCCGACGCCGATCGCAGCCGGCTTGCCGGCCGCACCTTTGCCATCATCGGCTACGGCAGCCAGGGCCATGCTCACGCCCTTAACCTGGGGGAGAGCGGAGCGCGGGTCGTCGTCGGCCTGCGGCCCGGTGGGGGTTCCTGGGATCGGGCCGTGGCCGCGGGTCTGGACGTCCGCCCGGTCGCCGAAGCTACGCAGCTGGCCGACGTGATCATGATGCTGGTCCCGGATCAGGATGCCCGCGCCATCTACGACGCCGACGTTGCCTCCGGTCTTCGCCCGGGCAACACGCTCATGTTTGCCCATGGGTTCAATATCCACTACGGCGAGATCGCCTCCCCGCCGGGGGTGGACGTTTCGATGGTTGCTCCCAAGTCGCCCGGTCACCTGGTGCGCAGCGAATACCAGGCGGGTCGAGGCGTGCCCGGGTTGGTGGCGGTCCATCAGGATGCGAGCGGCCAGGCTCTGGCCAACGCGCTGGCCTACGCGGCCGGCATCGGATGTACCCGCGCCGGAGTCATCGAGACCTCATTCCGGGAAGAGACCGAGACCGACCTCTTCGGCGAACAGGCGGTGCTTTGCGGCGGCGTCACCGCGCTGGTCAAGGCGGGGTTCGAGACGCTCACGGCCGCAGGCTACCGGCCGGAGCTGGCCTACTTCGAGTGTCTGCACGAGCTCAAGCTGATCGTGGACCTGATGTATCGGGGCGGGATGCAGTTCATGCGCTATTCGATCAGCGACACCGCGGAGTACGGCGACTACACCCGGGGACCTCGGGTCATCACCGACGAGACCCGGGCCGCCATGCAGAAGATTCTCGACGCCATTCAGGACGGCTCCTTTGCCCGCGAATGGCTGGCGGAGAATCGGGCCGGCCGCCCCAACTTCGATCGGCTGCGCCTGGCGGACCGGAATCACCAGATCGAGCAGGTGGGCGCGGAGCTCCGTGCGATGATGCCGTGGTCGGAGGAGGGGAAGAAGGCGGAAAGGACGGAGAAGGCGGAAAGGACGGAGAAGGCGGAGCAGACGGAAAAGACGGAGAAGAAAGAAAAACGGCCCCGGCGTCCCGCCCACCCGTTGCCGAGGTAGGGCGTCCTTTTCAAGGATCAGGAATGCCGAGAACGCTGTTCGAGAAGGTGTGGGATGCCCACGTGGTCAGCCAGGTACCAGGGGGACCTGCGCTGCTCTACGTGGACCTCCACCTGGTGCACGAGGTCACCTCGCCCCAGGCGTTCGAGGGGCTGCGGCTCGCCCGTCGGCGGGTGCGCCGGCCCGAGCTCACCGTCGCCACGGTGGACCACAACGTGCCCACGGGCGACCGCCGGCTTCCCATTGCCGACCAGGTCTCCGCCCGGCAGGTCGAAGCGCTCAGAGGCAACGCCCGCGAGTTCGGCATTCAACTTTTTGATTTGGACTCGGCGGAGCAGGGGATCGTGCACGTGATCGGGCCGGAGCTGGGACTGACCCATCCGGGGATGACCATCGTCTGTGGCGACTCCCATACCTCCACCCACGGCGCCTTCGGCGCGCTCGCCTTCGGGATCGGCACCAGCGAGGTCGAGCATGTGCTGGCGACCCAGTGCGTGATGCAGGCTCGGCCCCGCACGATGGAGATCCACTTTTCCCGACTCCCGGAGCCCGGCATTTCCGCCAAGGATTTGATCCTCGCTCTGATCCGGCGGATCGGCACCGCCGGCGCCACCGGCCACGTCATCGAGTACACCGGTGAGGCTATTCGCGCTCTGTCGATGGAAGGCCGGATGACAGTGTGCAACATGTCCATCGAAGCCGGCGCGCGAGCCGGGATGATCGCGCCGGACGAGACCACCTTGGCCTACCTGGCCGGCCGGCCCCGTGCGCCCAGGGGAATCGAGTGGGATCGGGCGGTTGCATCCTGGCGCTCACTCCCCAGCGATCCGGGCGCGGCGTACGACCGGCAGATGGTCATCGATGCGAGCTCGGTGCAGCCTCAGGTCAGCTGGGGCACCAGCCCCGGCATGACCGTGGATATCACCGGACGGGTGCCCGATCCCGCCGACGCCGAGTCCGATGCGGAACGGCAGTCGTATCGTCGGGCGTTGGAGTACATGGATCTCGCGCCGGGAACTCCGCTGGAAGGACTGCGGGTCGACCGCGTGTTCCTCGGGTCCTGCACCAACGCCCGACTCGAGGATCTGCGCGAAGCGGCCGAAGTGGTGCGCGGGCGGCGGGTCGCCAGCAGCGTGCGGGCGATGGTGGTGCCCGGCTCGCAGCAGGTGAAGGTGGCGGCGGAGCGCGAAGGACTCGACCGAGTCTTTACCGCGGCCGGATTCGAATGGCGCAATCCCGGGTGCTCCATGTGTCTCGGCATGAACGAGGACGTGCTCGGCCCCGGCGAGCGTTGCGCTTCTACATCCAACCGCAACTTCGAAGGCCGCCAGGGCAGGGGAGGTCGCACGCATCTGATGAGTCCGGCCATGGCCGCCGCGGCGGCGGTGGCGGGATGTCTGGTGGATGTGCGCGAACATATGCGCAGCGGAAACCCTGCGGGCGAGTCCGGGCCTCGCGAGTATGCGGGCTCGCATTGAGGTTGATCTGACTCTCATAAGTGCAAGCCAATAAATGAACTACGAACGTAGCTTGAAGCCATTTCGTGGCATGTCGCCGGACTGCCTCGCATAAAGATCAGGGAAGCGTATGCAGCCATTCACTGCTCATCGCGGACGCGTCGCGGCCTTGCAGCGAGCGAACGTGGACACCGATCAGATCATTCCCAAGCAGTTCCTGAAGAGCATCGCGCGCTCGGGCTTCGGGCAGTTCCTCTTCCACGATTGGCGTTATCTGCCTGACGGCAGCCCTAACCCTGACTTCGAGCTCAACCGGCCGGAGGCTCAGGGAGCGACCGTGCTGCTCAGCGGAGCGAACTTCGGCTGCGGCTCGTCGCGCGAGCACGCGCCCTGGGCACTCGCGGACTTTGGATTCCGCGCCATCGTCGCGCCTTCGTTCGCCGACATCTTCTTCAACAACTGCTGCCAGAACGGGCTCTTGCCCGTCGCGCTCGCCGAGCCCGAAGTGGATGAGCTCTTTCGCCGGCAGCAGGAGACCCATGGGTACGAGGTCACGGTGAACCTCGAGTCGCAGTCGGTCCGCGACTCGCACGGCTTCGAAGCCCGCTTCGCGATCGATCCCTACCGACGCGACATGATGCTGCGAGGGTTGGACGAGATCGGGCGCACCTTGCTGGCTGAGCCGCGCATCGCGGCCTTTGAACGCCGCCGCATCGCGCAGCTTGCCCCGAGAGCAGCGAGGGGACGCGCCTCGTGACCCAGTTTACGGTCGCAGTCCTTCCCGGTGACGGCGTCGGTCCCGAAGTCACCGCTGAAGCCGTGCGGATCCTCGCCGCCGTCTCTGATCTCTACGGCTATGGGATTGCAACGCCGGAGTATCTGATCGGCGCCGCCGCCGTGGCTCGAGAAGGTGAGGCGCTGCCGGCTCGGACCCGGGATGCGGTGCGGGATGCCGACGCCGTGTTGCTCGGCGCGGTCGGCGATCCGGCCCTTGCCGCCGCCAGCGGAAGCCGCCGTCCGGAGGCCGGCCTCCTCGCGCTCCGGAAATTGCTCGGCGCCTACGCCAACCTGCGGCCGGTGTCGGTGCACCCGGCTCTGCGGCCGGTCTCTCCCCTCCGACCGGAGCGACTGGAGAATGTTGACCTGCTCATCGTGCGGGAACTCACCGGGGGCCTCTACTACGGCGAGCCGCGCTCCCGGGACGAGCGGGGAGCGGTCAATACGCTGCGCTACAGCGTGGACGAGATCGAGCGGGTGGCGCGGGTGGCGTTCCAGGCTGCGCGGGAGCGAAAGCGCAAGGTGACTTCGGTGGACAAGGCGAACGTGCTCGAGGTCTCCCAGCTCTGGCGGGACACGGTGAGCCGGATCGGCGCGGAGTTCCCCGACGTGACCCTGGAGCACCTGTACGTCGATTTCGCCGCCATGCGCCTGATCTCCCATCCGGCGTCATTCGACGTGCTGCTCACCGAGAATCTGTTCGGCGACATCCTGAGCGACGAGGCCGGGGTGCTCGCGGGCTCGCTCGGCCTCCTGCCCTCGGCGTCGATCGGAGACGGACCCGGCCTGTTCGAGCCGGTCCACGGCTCGGCTCCGGATATCGCCGGATCCGGGGTGGCCAACCCGATCGGCGCGATCGCGTCGGCAGCCATGCTGCTGCGGTACGGGCTCGAGCTGCCCGAGGCCGCCGATCTCGTCGAGCAGGGCGTTGCGGACGTCATCGCCGCTGGTGCACGCACCCGTGATATCGCCCGGCCTGGGGAGACTACGTTGACAACCCGCGAGATGGGCGACGAGGTAGGGCGGCGCGTCGTCAAGGGAGACGCGGTGGAGACGGTGGCCAGAGGCTAGGCAAGAGTCAGCTAACGAACTCCAGGCGCCTGAGAGCTGTGGATGTCCTCAAGGAGTTCCACGAAGGCCGGCCTACACCGAGCTGGGCCCACGATCTTGGCGGGCGGGGCGGGATGGGGTTCGGCATCTCATGAAGGGCATGGTAAAGGAGCTCACGGTAGTGGGCCCGGCGCGCCGCGGAGCTCCGCCCCGGCCCGATGCCACAGTCAAGCTGATCGACTACGACTTCGTTCTATCGGCTCCATTGCGACACGGACATCAGATCATCTCAGTGCAAAACGCGGGCAGCCAATCGCACATGCTGGTGTTCCTCCGGCTGGAGCCCGGCAAGACCCCCGCCGACTACCTCCGTTGGGCGGTACGACGCGAGGGGGCGCCTCCCGGAAAGGCGTTCGGAGGAACCACCGGGATGGGTCCCGGCGTGGTGAACACCATCGAGGTAGACCTGAAGCCGGGTAATTACGGGTTGGCATGCTTTGAGCCCGACGCCGCCGATGGGAAGCCGCATGTAGCGCACGGCATGATCAAACAGATCCGAATACCGTAGCGTTGGCCCAGCTAATCCACTCGCTCACCACGCCATTCACGCCACTGCAACGAGATTGCGCTCCACGCTGCTCCGAGTAAAAGCCCGCCGAGAACATCTGTCGGGTAGTGGGCCCCCAGGTACACCCGCGAGCAACCGATACCGAGAGCGAGCAGAGCGGCCAGTGCCAGGGCTCCTCTGCGCAGGGCCGGTGACGGCCATGGGGCGGCCCAGGCGATGATACCGAGCCCGAAGACGACCGGCGCGAGCACGGCGTGGCCCGAGGGGTAGGAATACCAGCCGGCGCCATGCATGAGACGGGAGATGACGTGAGGGCGCGGACGATGCACCGCGAATTTGGCGAGCGCGTACAACGCCCAGCCGCTCAGCACCGCCGCGGCGTACCAGCGGGCCTCCGGCTTTCGGTTCCGAAACCAGAGCCCGAACGTAAGCAGCAGGGCAAGGGGAATTTCGATTGCTCCCGAGCCGGCTACACTCAGAAGCTTCATGACCCAGGTGAGCCAGGGCTGCCGCTCCGCCGCAATGGCCAGCATCAGCTGACTGTCCCACTGCTCGGTCCGGCCGGTCATGACGGCCACGGTCAGCAACAGGAAGAGCACCAGACAGATGAGCGCGAGAGCTCCGTAGCCTCTAGAGATCGGTCACTGCTCCGATACTCGCACTGGAGACCTGGCGGGCGTATTTGTGGAGGACTCCGGCCGTATACCTCGGTTTGGGCGAGCTCCAGGCGCCTCGTCTCCGCTCCAGCTCGTCAGGCTTCACCTCCAGCTGCAGCAGGCGACGCTCGGCGTCGATGGTGATCCGGTCGCCTTCCTTCACCAGGGCGATGGCGCCTCCCACCGCGGCCTCGGGCGCCACGTGGCCCACCACCATGCCGTAGGTGCCGCCGGAGAATCGGCCGTCGGTGATGAGGCCGACCGAATCCCCCAGCCCGGCGCCGATGATCGCCGAGGTGGGCGCGAGCATCTCCCGCATCCCCGGTCCCCCGCGAGGTCCCTCGTAGCGAATCACGATCACGTCGCCCGCCTTGATCTTCCCGTCGAGGATGGCCTCGAGGCAGCTCTCCTCCGAATCGAATACCCGGGCCGGGCCGGTCATTTTCGGGGTCTTCACCCCAGTGATCTTCGCGACCGCACCTTCGGTGGCGAGGTTTCCCCGGAGAATGGCCAGGTGCCCCTGAGGATAGATTGGCCGGCTCCACGGCCGGATCACCTCCTGATCACTCCGGGGCTCAGCCGGCACCTGGCGCAGCGTCTCGGCCACGGTCTCGCCGGTGATGGTGAGGGCGTCGCCGTGCAGCGCGCCGTGCTCCAGGAGAATCTTCATGACCTGAGGCACTCCACCCGCCTGATGCAGATCGGTGGCCACGAAGCGTCCCGATGGTTTGAGGTCGCAGAGCACCGGAACCCGGGCGCGAATCGTCTCGAAATCGTCCAGGCTGAGCGAGACGCCCGCGGCTCGGGCAATGGCCAGCAGGTGCAGCACGGCGTTAGTAGATCCGCCCAGCGCCATCACGACGGCGATCCCGTTCTCGAACGCCTTCCGGGTGAGGATCTGGCGCGGCCGGAGCTTTTGCTTGATGGCCTGGACCAGGACCTGGCCAGAGCGGGCGGCACTCTCGACCTTCTCGGCGTCCTCTGCGGCCATGGTCGAGGAGTAGGGCAGGCTCATCCCCATGGCCTCGAACACCGAGGACATCGTGTTGGCGGTGAACATCCCGCCACAGGAGCCCTTGCCGGGGCAGGCTCTTCGCTCCACCTCCAGCAGCTCCCGATCGTCGATCTTGCCTGCGCTGTATTGCCCCACCGCCTCGAAGGCGCTGACGACGGTGAGATCGCGGCCGGCGTAGTGCCCCGGCTTGATCGTTCCGCCGTAGACGAAGATCCCCGGGATGTCCATGCGCGCGATCGCGATCATGGCGCCGGGCATGTTCTTGTCACAGCCACCCACCGCCAGCACGCCGTCCATGCTCTGAGCACTGCAGGCGGTCTCGATGGAGTCGGCGATGACCTCGCGGGAGACCAGTGAGTACTTCATCCCCTCGGTACCCATGCTGATGCCGTCGCTCACCGTGATGGTCCCGAAGGTCTGGGGCATGGCGCCCGCAGCCCGCACCGCCGACTCCGCCGCACCGGCGAGCTCATCCAGTCCGGCGTTGCAGGGGGTGATGGTGCTGTGCGCGTTGGCGATTCCCACGATCGGCTTCCGGAAATCGTCGTCGCCGAACCCCACGGCGCGGAGCATGGCGCGGTTGGGGGCCCGCTGGACGCCTTGGGTGATGACGGAGCTCTTTAGGTGGTCGGGCATGATGGAATGTACGAGTAGAGGCGGTAAGGCGGTAAGGCGGTAGGGCGGTACAGGTGCAAATAGATTATCACCCTGAGCGCAGCGAAGGGGCCGAAATCCTGCTCGGCCCCTCGCTTGATACCGGGTGATATTCTTGCCATCGTCAACTTCTTACCGCCTTACCGCCTTATGCCAACGAAGCCACCGCCGGCGTCACTGCCGCCTCGTTCCGCTCCCCGGTCCGGATTCGGAAGACCTGGGCGACGTCGAGGACGAAAATCTTGCCGTCGCCGACGTCACCGGTGCGGGCGCTGCCGAGGATCGCGTTGACGGTCACCGTCACGAACGGCTCGGAGACCCCGATTTCGAGACGCACCTTCTCCTGCAGATCGACCTTGACCGTGGTGCCGCGGTAGGTCTCCACGTGCTCGGTCTCGCCGCCGTGTCCCAGCACCCGGGACACGGTGAGGCCGCGGACTTCGGTACGGTACAGCGCCTCCAGCACCTCGTTGAGACGGTCGGGGCGGATGATCGCTACGATGAGTTTCATGGTATACGCTCTCCTACCTCGACGCGACTTGTGGAGTGAACGCGGGCAACGGCTCGGGGACAAGCGCCGCCTCGGGGGGCACCAGGATCGAGCCTTCGCCACTGGCGTAGGCCTCTTCGCCGTGCTGGCTCACGTCCATGCCGACGCCCTCGATGCGGGGCACCGCGCGGAGCGCCATCACCAGGCCGAGCACCTTGAGGACCACGAACGTCATGATGCCGGCGTAGAGCGCGACGCTGAGACAGGCCAGCGCCTGAATGGCAAGCTGATGCGGGTTGCCGAACAGCAGGCCGTCACTGCCCGCCGAGTTCCAGACCTTCTGGGCCAGCACGCCGGTGAGCAGCGCGCCGGTGAGACCGCCGACCCCGTGACCGGCAAAGACGTCGAGCGAGTCGTCGATCCGGGTGCGAGAACGGAGCGAAATGACGAAGTAGCTGGGCAGCGCTGCCACCGCGCCGAGGATGAGGGCACTGGCCGGGCTCACAAAGCCCGCCGCCGGAGTGATAGCGACCAACCCCACCACGATTCCGGTGGCCCCGCCGACTGCCGTGGCCTTACCGGTCCGGAAGTAGTCCAGCAGCGTCCACACCACCAGCGTCGCCGCCGGGGCCAGGAAGGTGTTAGTAAAGGCCAGGCCGGCGAGCTCATTGGCCGCAAGCGCGCTGCCGCCGTTGAACCCGAACCAACCGAACCAGAGCAGCCCCGCGCCCAAGAGAACGAAGGGGACGTTATGCGGCAGCACCGCGGTGCGCCCATAGTCCTTCCGGGAACCGAGCACCAGCGCCGCGACCAGGGCCGACACACCGGCGTTGATGTGCACCACCGTTCCGCCGGCGAAGTCGAGCGCGCCGCGGGTCATCAGCCATCCGCCGCCCCAGACCCAGTGCGCCACCGGGGCGTAGACGAACAGGGTCCAGAGGGCAATGAAGGCGACATAGGGCCCGAATCGCATGCGCTCCACTACCGCCCCCGAGATCAGCGCGGCGGTGATGATGGCGAACGTGGCCTGATAGGCCATGAAGAGCACGTGCGGGATGGTGCCCTTGGCCTCCAGGCCTACTCCATTGAGGCCGAAGTTGGTCAGGCTGCCGAGGAACGGGCCACCGTCGCTGAAGGCCAGGCTGTACGCCGCGACGGCCCAGGTGACCCCGACGATCCCCAACGCCACGAAGCTCATCATCATGGTGTTGAGCGAGTTCTTGTTCCGCACCAGGCCGCCGTAGAAGAAGGCGAGCGCGGGGGTCATGAGCAGGACCAGCGCGGTCGAGGTCAGCATCCAGGCCGTATCGGCCGGAACGACGGCCGGCGGTGGTGTGGCGGTCTGTAGTGCGAGCAGGGGTAAGGTCATCACGGCGTTTGCTCCCAGGGATGAAGGCAGTGGCTGTGGGCTATTCGCCCTCTATCACGCGTCGTAGTACAGGAAGAACTCGAACGGATGCGGCCGCAGGTTCACCGGCGCGATGTCCTTCGCGCGCTTCATCGCGATCCAGGTGTCCAGCACGTCCGGGGTGAACACATCACCCTCCAGCAGGAACTCCTGATCGTTCTCCAGGGCGGTGATCGACTCCGCCAGGCTTCCCGGCACCTGCTTGATCAGCTTCTTCCGCTCGTCGTGGATCTCGTACAGGTCCTCGTCGATCGGCGCCGGCGGCTCCAGCTTGCGCTTGATGCCGTCGAGACCGGCCATGAGCATTGCCGCAAAGGCGAGGTACGGGTTGGCCGTCGGATCCGGCGCCCGGAACTCCACCCGCTTGGCCTTCGGGTTGCTCGAGTACATCGGGATCCGGCAGATGGCCGAGCGGTTCCGGGCCGAGTACATCAGGTTGACCGGCGCCTCGAATCCGGGCACCAGTCGCCGATAGCTGTTGGTGGTGGGAGCGCACAGGCCCAGCAGCGCGGGCGCGTGGGCAATCAGGCCGCCGATATAGTGCCGGGCCATCTCCGAAATGAGCGCGTACCCATTCTCATCGAAGAAGAGCGGCTTGTCGCCCTTCCAGAGCGACTGGTGCACGTGCATGCCGGAGCCGTTGTCGCCGAACAGCGGCTTGGGCATGAACGTGGCCGTGAGCCCCAGGTTATGGCACACGTTCTTGACGATGTACTTATAGGTCAGCAGCCGGTCGGCCGTCTGGACCAGCGACCCGAAGCGGATGTCGAT
>DASYIX010000016.1:0-10595 GCA_035997125.1 Gemmatimonadales bacterium | reverse complement strand
GGAGGAGCTCCCCGGGATGCGACGGTCTGGTCCTACGAGCCCGGAGTGGTCGCGACGCCGATGCAGGATTCCGTGAGGAACGCCTCAGCCGAGACCGTCCCCATTGTCCAGGTCTTTAAGGATTTGGCCGCCCACGGCCAGCTCCGGCCCGCCGACGCTCCAGCCACGGAGATCGTCTCCTATCTGGAGGCCGACGGTCACCCCCGCTTCAGCGAGCAACGCTTCCTTTTGTCCTAGCGAGGCGCTGACCTGGATGGGTGCTTAGCACCGATTTTGCGACGGTAGTTTGCCCAGAACGTCGCCTGTTGACCATAGTCCAGCGCTTCTCTTTAACGCGGCAACCCGGTTCTCCGGTGTGCCGCTTGTCTTTACCGATCCGGGGAAGTCCACGTGGAGCCACTCAGGGGCCGGCTGGCGTGACCGATACTGCGCTCCCGGGGATCACGAAATCCGCGAACAAATCCGTCATAATGAAACCGGGGCTGCTGGTTCTGGTCCTTGGCTTCGCGTTCGTGCTGGGATGCCGGCTCCTGCTGTATGTCTGGATGCCCGATCGGACCAGCGACTTCGATCTTCTCTACGATGCGGCGACCCGCCTGGTCGGGGGCGAGAACCCGTACCCGCCCGCGACGCAGGGGTTCCCCTACGTGTTGCCGGCGGTGCTGCTCGCGGCCCCTTTCACGGCGATTCCGCTGGCGCTCGCGCGCCCGCTCTTCGACGTCCTGGTGGGTTGGGCGTTCGTCTATGCGCTCTGGCGATACCGCGGCCCCTACGCGCTGCTCGCGCTGGGATCGGGGGCCTACCTCTACGCGATGGCGACCGGCCAGACGACCCCGCTCATGGTCGCAGCGATTCTGGTCCCGGCGCTCGGCTTTCTGTTGGCGGGGAAGCCCAATACCGCTGTCCCGCTCTGGATCGCGCGGCCCTCCTGGACGGCTCTCCTGGGAGCAACCGTTTTCGTCGCCCTGAGCTTCCTGGTTCGGCCATCGTGGCCCCAGGAGTGGTGGATGGCACTGCCGGTGGACCTCAAAGAATTGAGGCCACCTTTAATGCGTCCCTTTGGGTTCCTCCTGTTGCTCGCGGCGGTCAGGTGGCGGGCCCCGGAATCGCGGCTCCTGCTCGCTATCGCCTGCGTCCCCCAGACCACGCTGCCCTACGAGCTGGTCTCGCTGGTGCTCATCCCGGCCACGCTCGTCGAGATGGGGATCTTCGTGGCCGGGAGCTGGATCGCGGTGGCGGTGGCGGCCAACTGGATGCAGCTCGGCCACAGCATCGCGGGGTGGACCCCGACCAGCTGGACCGTCTCGCTGGGCGCCATGTACCTCCCGATGCTGTATCTGGTGCTTCGCCGGCCGAGTGGTCCAGCTGCACCCCGGATCGAAAAGGAGCGGAGAAGGCCCAACCGGGTTCCGGATGAAGAGCTGGAGGTGGACGTCAGCCTGAATGGCGATGGTGAGGTTCTCGTGACGGTGATCCATCTTCCGACCCGGCTGTCCAGCACGGAGTCGGGTCAGACCCGCCAGGCGGCAGAGCGGAAGGCGCACGACAAATTGGCGGCGATCCTGGCGGGGAAGGCGCGTCGAGCGAGCCCGAAGTGACGGCGAAGGCTGCCGCCGCAGTTCCCCCCTGTGAAATCGGGTAGTACCTTCTATCCATCCACGGCAAACATTCCGAAGAAAATCGCAGCGAGAAGTAGAATGTCCCGCGGCTGATGCGCGGTCCGTTAGGCGGCCCGGCTGTCCATTCTTGTGCGAGGCTTCGGATGACAGCGACCCTGCTTGCGCTCGTGCTCGTCATCACCAACATCGGCTCGTGGATCTACGGGATCTACTGCTACGTGCAGGCGTTCCGCTTTCGACGCCGGGGCCTCCCCCATTATGGGATTGTCCTCACGGTGGATCAGCTTCAGCCGGCAGGGCAGCCGTATCTGCGCCGGTGGGCGGCGGCCTGGCTGGTGGGGGTCGTCTCAAGTGTACTTGGGGCCCTGCTGCTGTAAGGAGGCTGCCGTGATTGAGCGACTTGTCGGCGGAACGTGCATTATCGCGATGATCAGCGCGGGCATTCACTATCGCCGGGTTTGCAGTGCCGCAAGTAGGGGCGACCGGCCAGCTCAGCGCCAAGTGTGGCTGGCGCTGGCGATCGTCGTTGCGAGTGCGGTTGTTCTGGTCGTCATGGACTCACTCCGTTGACTGAGGGCCCTGACCCGCGAGCATCCGCGACGCTCTCGGTCGCCGTCGCCGGCGGCCCGGTATTCTTGCCCGGGTCCGGTGCGAGCGCCGATTGGCAGGGGCTTTTCTGGTTGGGATATCAGAAGGAGGGCGTCGGCATCCGGCTCGAGGCGATGTATACCTGTGTGCCGATCTCGGATCTGGTGGCCTTCACCGGTAATTTCGTGTGGACATTTCGGCGGCGCCAAGTGAGTGCGATTCAGCCGTATCGTTTCGGCCTCAATGCTGGTGCGGGAGTGCGTCGTCGGGTGGGGCCGGTTCGGCTGTCGCCGAAGTCCGCTACCACCGGGTGACGAGCCGGTTTGACGAGGTAAGCAACGCTGACACCTTCGTGCCCATATCGTTCGGGATCACGCTGGGGCGCTAATGCGGCACACAGTTTCCTCTCGCCAAACATTCTTAATGAAGTTCGTGCTCCCCAGTGTGTGGCTGGCGGGGTTCGCTGCGGTGACGGTTGGCCTTTTCGCTGGGGATGGAAGCTCGAATCGCGGCGGTCCTGAGTTTCCGGCCGAGATGAAATGGCTGTTTCTCGGTGCAACAGTGCTCGGCGGGCTCTTCCTGTATTGGGGCTGCATGCGCCTCAAGCGAGTCGACCTCGACGAGGACGCGCTCTACATCTCCAACTATCTCCGCGAGGTGCGGGTCCCGTTGCGCGACATCGAAGAGGTCACCGAGAATCGGTGGATCAATATTCGCCCAGTCACCGTGGAGTTTCGTCGCGACACGGATTTCGGACCCCGGATCACGTTCATGCCGAAGACCCGCTGGTGGAGCTTTTGGCGAGCTCATCCAGTCGTCGGGGAGTTGGAGGCGGCGGCGCGTCGGTCGCGGGGCCTGCCTCCTGAGCAGCTCTAGTCTAACTGGCACACGCAGCTGAAGGCGCTTCGCTCTAGGCGACGCACAATGCCCAAACGTTCTCGAGTCACCCTAGCGACTGTGCGACGCCTGTCGCTCGGATTTCCCGGCGTTGAGGAAGGCTTGTCCTATGGCACCCCTGGTTTCCGGGTCCGGGGCAAGTTTTTGGCGCGGCTGTGGGAGGATGGCGTGACCCTTGTGGTCAAGTGCGGTGACGACGAGCGCGACTTCCGGATGAAGGCCGATCCCGAGACCTTCTTCATCACCGACCATTACCGAGGGTACCCCACCGTCCTGGTGCGCCTGGCCCGCGTGACCGAGGCCGACCTGCAGGACGTCCTGGAGCAGGCGTGGAGGCTGCAAGCTCCCAGACGCTTGGTGAAGGAGTACGATCAAGCGCGTCGATGAAGCGTTGAGGAACCTACGTCATCGACGACCGGAGCTCTGGGAATGCGACTCTGGACGGTGCACCCGAAATATCTGGACTCCCGCGGGGGGTGGCGGCTACACAATGGAGCGCATCCCATGACACTGCCGCCTGATTCTCCAGCCTCGGACCCGACCACCGAGCCGCAAACCGTCCCGTGGACCGAGCGCCACCCGAGTTTTGTCGCACTCGGCACGCTGCTCACGCTGCATGCGCTGCTTATTCTCGGGCCGCTGCAAGGTGTGACATCTCTGAAGCCGAATGCTGAACCGTTATTAATCGGTGTAGTTCAGCTCTGGTACGTCCTGCCGCTGGGTGTCGTGTTTCTGTTGGCGGGCTGGAAGCGTACGGCGAAGGTGTTCGCGATCGGCGCCATCGTCACCTTCCTTCTCAACCTGGTGGCGTGCGGCATCTTCCTGCACCTGTTGAGTGGCATTGGTAAGTAAACGCCGGTAGGCGATCGATGGATCTTACCGTTCCATATACTTTCTACCCCATCGCGCTGCCTCATTGGATTGCGTGGACACTCTTCTTGTTCGCGATGCTGGGCGGCGCGGTTGTCGGGATGGTGGGAGGATGGGGACGGGGCTGGCTCAGGGGAATTCGGAGTGGGGTGTTCGGCGTCATCGTCTTTCTGGCCGCGACGATGATCGCATCGATGATCATCACGTTTTTCACGCACGATCAGTAGTAGCGTCCCGCCCGCGAGCAGGAGCGTTGGCCGGCAACCGCCCCATCCCGGGCCCGGCGCAGCCGGCGCTGGCATGGCCCTCCGGTTAGGCGCTGAATGCTGACGGGACCGGTTCAGTGCCGTAGGCTGGGACTATTGCTGGTAGTCCGGCGGGGATGCATGGAACGCTCGACTTGCGGACCCTCCCGGCGAGCGGTAATTCTGACGGGAAACCTCTGAAGTCCCCCATCTTTGGAGACCCCATGCTTCGCTCTCTATCCATCCTCGCCATTGCGGCCGGTGCGGCCGGCGTCCTAACCCTCGCCTGTTCGGGTACCTTCGAGCCGACGACCGCCATCTCCCGCGAACCGATACCGTCGTCCTCGAAGAGCGGGAATGTTCCCACCTTGACCACGCAGTCGAGCGGGACGACCAGCCGCCTGCAGGCGGTCAGTCCGGTCAATTCCCAGATCGTTTGGGCCAGCGGGGTGAACGGCACCTTCGTGGTTACCACCGACGGCGGCCGGACCTGGACGCCCGGGGTCGTGCCGGGCGCGGAGGCGCTCCAGTTCCGCGATGTCCACGGCGTCAACGCCAGGGTCGCCTACCTTATGTCCATCGGCGACTTACCTGAGGACTTTCGCATCTACAAGACCGTGAACGGGGGGCATACCTGGGCCATGCAGTTCCAGAATCATAATCCTGGGGCATTCTACGACTGCTTCGACTTCTGGAACCCGAATCGGGGTATCACCTTCAGCGACGCGGTGGCCGGCCGCTTTCCGGTGATCCGCACCACCAACGGCCAGACCTGGCAGGACATAGGGAATAGGTTGCCGGCAGCCCTGCCGGGCGAGGCCGGGTTCGCCGCCAGCGGAACCTGTGTGGCCACCCAGGGAGACCAAAATGCCTGGATCGCTACAGGAGGCACTGCCACCCCAAGGGTCCTGGTCACCACCGACGGAGGGAATAGCTGGAACGCCTACAACACGCCGCTCGTTGGCGGTAGCTCGGCGGGTGGAACGACGGTCGCTTTCCGGGATCGCTTCCACGGAATCATTGCGGGCGGAGATCTGGCCGCGCTCCCGACTGATCCACCCTCCGCCAAGAGAGCGGCAGTCTCGAGCGATGGGGGGCGGACCTGGTCGCTGGTCAAGCCGCCGCCGCTTTCGACCACGAACGCTGGAGACTTCGGGGGCAGCGTGTTTGGCCTGAGCTATGTGCCCGGCAGGGGCGACCAGACCGTGGTAGTCACCGGCCCCGGCGGCACCGCCTGGTCCTCGAATGAAGGGCGCCGCTCGTGGCAGCTCATACCCGATCTGAAGGGCTTCTGGGCGGTGGCATTCGCCAACCACAGGGCCGGATGGCTGGTCGGAACCGGGGGGCGGATCATCAAGGTCAGCTTCGAGAACGGAGGAAATTCGGATGATGACCATGATGACGGTGGGGGCTCGCGCGCGCAGTAGCCGATGGGGGATGGGATCGTCCGACCATACGATGTAATCGTGCTCGGCCTGGGCGGGATGGGCAGCGCCACGCTGTTCCATCTCGCCCGCCGGGGCCTCCGGGTGCTGGGGCTCGAACGGTACGACCTGCTGCACGAACACGGCTCCTCCCACGGCCTCACCCGCATCATCCGCCTGGCATACTGGGAACACCCCACCTACGTGGCCCTCCTGCGGCGCTCGTACGAGCTGTGGCGCGAGCTGGAGGGCCTCGCAGACGAGCAACTCCTCTACATCACCGGCAGCGTGGATGGCGGCCCCCCGGACGGGATGGTCTTCAAGGGCGCCCTCAAATCCAGCCAGCTGCATGGCCTGCCCCACGAAGTCATGGATGGAAGCGAGCTGCACCGGCGCTTCCCCGGCTACGGGCTTCCGGCCGAGCTGCAGTGCCTGTACCAGCCCGACGGGGGATTCCTCCTGCCCGAGCGATGCAATGTCGCCCACGTTGCGCGGGCCCAGGCGGAAGGGGCAGAAACCCATTTCCGGGAGCCGGTGCTCGAATGGGGCGCGGCCGGGGGGAAAGTCTCGGTGCGGACGACGAGAGGACGCTACGAGGCCGGGCGGCTGGTGATTTGTGCCGGACCCTGGGCCGCCAAGCTGATTCCCGAGCTGAACGGACTGGCAGTGGCGGAGCGGCAGGTGCTGGCGTGGCTCCAGCCGACTCGGCCCCAGCTTTTCCAGCTGGGAGCCTTTCCGGTTTTCAATCTCGAGGTGGAGGAAGGGCGCTACTACGGTTTCCCCAGTTTTCTGGTGCCCGGGTTCAAGTTCGGGAAGTACCACCACCGGGGAGAGGTGGTGGATCCCGACGGAGTAAACCGGGAGCCGGACCAGGACGATGAGGAGCTACTTCGAAGCTTTGCCCGCCGGTACTTCCCCGAGGGCGCCGGGGCCACGCTGATGCTCAAGTCCTGTCTCTTCACCAACAGTCCTGACCGGCACTTCATTCTGGACCTGCACCCGGATCACCCCGAGGTAGCGATCGCCGCCGGCTTCTCTGGGCATGGTTACAAGTTTTGTAGCGTGGTGGGCGAGATAATGGCGGATCTGGCGCAGCGGGGTGAGACGAGGCACGACATTGGGTTTTTCAGACTGGGGCGGTTTGCGCGGAGGAGTCAGGAGTCGGGAGTCAGGGGTCGGGAAAAGCGAGTTTCACCTGACTCCTGACTCCCGACTCCTGACTCTTCACCAGCTCGTCGTCGACAGCGTGTCCTTGGCCGGCTGGAGCGACTGGATGTACGTCACCAGCCGCCAGATCGCGTCAGACGGTAGCGTTCCGCCCCAGGCCGGCATCCCCTTCGGGCGTCCGTAGAAGATGGACGTGTAGATCTCACCGTCGGACCCGCCGTAGCGCCAGCGGCCGTCGGCCAGGCTGGGGCCCACAAATCCCACGGCACCGCCGGCGTGGCAGCCATCGCAGTTGAATGCGCCGAACATCTTTCCGCCGTCTTCCGCCGCCTTCTTATCGTCCTTCAAGGGATTCTTCAGGGTGTCGCCCGGCGGGAGATTCCCACCGACCGGAATGTACTCGCCGTAAACGATGGCGGGCGGCGCAATCCGCTGGGCATTCGCCGAGTTGGCCAGGGTAACGAGCAGGGTTGCACTCGAGGCCAGCGTCAGGATCGCTCTCATGGTGTGTTCCCCTTCGCTAGAGGCCGAAAATCCAAACGATGCCACCCTGACTGGTATGCCTCGCGATATCCGGCATGAACGTGGCGGGCGGCCGGATGTCCGCGGGGTCACTCGACAACACGTCACCGGAGAGGAGGAACCAGTCGCCGCCGAAGCCGGCATAAATGGCCACATACTGCTTGCCATCGGGCCCGCGGAACGTGATAGGATTGCCGATGACGCCGGACCCCACCTTGAATTTAGAGAGCACCTTTCCGGTTTTGGCGTCGACCGACTTGAACCAGCCGTCGAGCGTGCCGTAGAAGGCCACCCCTCCCGCGGTCACGAGGGCGCCGCTCCAGACCGGATACGGCTCCTTGACCTGCCACACTTTCTTGCCGCTGGCCAGGTCATAGGCGATGAACGCACCCATGTTGCCGCCCTCACCGGGATAGTACGGGGTGGTGGCGCCGATATACGGTGCTCCTGCGATGTAGGAGACCTTCGCCCCGGCGTAGTCCATGCACATGTTGTTGGTCGGGACGTAGAACAGCTTGGTCACCGGCGAGTACGCCGCGGGCTGCTGGTTCTTTCCACCCTCGAGAGTGGGGCAGATGTTCTTCACGTTGCCCTTGGACTCCCCGGTCATCTTGGTGGTATCGACCATCGGACGTCCGGTCTTCATGTCGTACCCCTTGGTCCAGTTCACCGGCACGTAGGGGTGAGCGGTCAGGAGCTCTCCGGTGGTCCGGTCGAGGGCAAAGGCGTAGCCGTTTTTGTCGAAGTGAGCCAGGACCTTCCGCATCCGGCCCCCAATGCTCAGTTCGGTGAGAATCATCTCCTGGGTTGAATCAAAGTCCCAGTTGTCGGCCGGAGTGAATTGGTAGGCCCAGCGCAGCGAGCCGTCGCCCGGGCTGCGAGCCAGCACGCTGGTGGCCCAGCGGTTGTCGCCCGGACGCTGGTCGGTGTTCCACGGCGCCGGGTTGCCGGTGCCGTAATACACCAGATCGAGCTCGGGATCGTACGACATCCAGCCCCACACCGGGGCGCCGCCGTTTTTCCATCCGTCCTTGGGCCAGCTCTTGACCGAGAGGTCGTTCCCCTTTTCATAGAAGGACTTAAAGGTCTCCGGATTGGCCAGCAGCTCATTGTCCGGCCCGACGTTATAGCCGGTCCAGACGATCTTGCCGCTGTTGAGATCGAGTCCCTTGACCCATCCCCGCACTCCGTACTCACCGCCTGCGGTGCCGACGATGACCCGGTCCTTGACCACGATGGGCGCCATCGGCGTGGACTCGCCCCGATTCACGTCGGCCACCTTGGTCTTCCAGAGCTCTTTACCGTTGGCCGCATCGAGCGCGACGGTGTTGCCGTCGAGCAGGTTGTACACCAGCTTGCCGTCCGAGTAGAACGCGCCCCGATTGACCACGTCACAGCAGGCAATGCCGATGGCCGAGGGGCTGACCCAGGGCCGGTACTTCCACTTCAGGGGATAGCCTTCCTTGGTCAGGTCGAACGCGTAGACCACGTTGGGATAGGGCGTCACCACGTACATCATGGTGCCGACTACTAGCGGCTGCCCCTCGTGACCGCCCAGCACCCCGGTCGAGAAGCTCCACACCGGCCGCAATCCTTTGGCGTTGGTCGCGGTGATCTGGGCGAGTCCGCTGTAGCGGGTGCTCCCGTAATCCTTGCCCGGCATGGTCCACTGCCCATCCTCCTTCGTCGCCATCCCCTTTCCCTTGGGACTCGTCTGAGCCATCAGCGCCGTTGCGCCGGCAGCGAGCAGGGCGACAGGAAGAGCCACATTGAACGCGAGGCGACGGTGCATCATGAGAACCTCATCGGGCGGGTGGATTCAGCGATCATATGGTGCAAACCCGACTCTGGCAAGCAGGTATCACCGCTTCAGGGATTGCCGGGCGACGGGAGGACGACCGGTACCCCGTATTCCGCCAGAATGCGATCGATCTCTTTCTTGCGCTTGTCGAGCACGCCCTCGAGCTCCTGCTTCCGCTCCCCATCCCCCGGCCGCACGGCGAGGGAGATGTCGAAGGTGAAGCGTAAGCCGGGGGGATCGATTGCGGGGAGGACCGGTGTGAGCACGAGGGGGACTCCGGAGCGCTTCGCGAAGTAGCCGGCGAGCGGTCCCCAGGCCACGGCGAGGTCGACATCGCGCGCCACCACCGCGTCGATGACGCGCGCCGGCGGATTCTGCTGCGAGTAATCGCCGAACACGCTGTATCCGACCAGGTTGCCGGTGATACCTCGGCGGCTCAAAGCATGGACCGGCGGAGTATTGGCATAGTCGTCGCCTATCAGCTGGACTCCGATCTTCACCGTCCGCAGCACCGGATCGTCCAACGATGTGACCGTGAGGTGGCGGTCCTTGCGGGACACGAAGACGTAGGTCGAGCGATAGTAGGGACGGGTAGTCAGGACCCGCTCGGCCCCGGTGGTCATGCCCATCACCAGGTCACACTTGCCGGCGCCGAGGGTGTTTCGGATGAATCCCCGGCGTTGGGGCCACCAGGTGTATCGAACGGTCGCGCCCTCTTCCTTGGCGATCAGCTCCGCCAGCCGGTTCTCGAATCCTTCCTGTCGCTGATTGGAGAAGGGGAGGTTATTGGGATCGGCGCAGACCCGGAGATCGCGCGAGGGGTGCGGCGCGGAACCGCAGCCCGAAAGGCAGAGGATCAGAATCAGCGAACCGCGAGGGGTAAACATGAGGGCCTCTCTAACATGGCCCGCCTGGAGTTGGTTGACAATCGCTGAGGAGGGTGGGACAGACCGGGGTGACACTACGATCCGGACCGATGCCGAATAGCTGGGAGCTGGGGGCTCGATCCGTTGTCACCCTGAGCGAAGCGAGGGGGCCAGACCTCAGGCGTTCGACAAACCTTCGGACTCCGGTTCCTTCGCTGCGCTCAGGATGAAAATTTTTACTCCTAGGTCCCAGCTCCTAGCTCACTTACTTCATCCGTCTCATATCCGCCAGAATCGCCGCCGGGGAGACCGGTCCCCCAAGGAACTCCTCGATCACTTCCCGCGTCGGCCGCTCCAGGCCGAAGCGGTACAGCCGGGGCGCCATCCAGCGGTACCAGGTCGAGTCCCCGGTGATGAAAGGTCCGTGCACCTCCCGGGTACGAGCCCGTATGGCCGCAATGAGGATGGCTCCGGCGGCGTAATTCATCATGTAGCCGGGCGCATCGATCAGCTGGGCCCGCATGGCCCACCAGGAGAGCTCCGGATGGGGGCGGATCCTGAGATAGCCGCGGGTGAGCGCGGTCCATATCTCGTTC
>DASYIX010000015.1:0-20995 GCA_035997125.1 Gemmatimonadales bacterium | reverse complement strand
ATCACTACGACCGCTCGCTGGAGGATGTGCGCACCAAGGTGCACTACGACCTGGAGTACATCCGGCGCCAGTCGGTGAGCGAAGACTTCCGCATCATGCTGAAGACCCTTCCCGTCATCCTCCTCCGCCGCGGCGGCTGGTGAGCTCCGAAACAGCCGACCGGCGACACCGGCCGGTCGCAGTAGCTCTGCTCGTCGGTTTGATCCTCCTCGCCTTCGCGCTGCGCTTTTACCGGCTCGGCGCCTGGGGGTTCGAGGCGACCGAGATGTTTACCCTCCGGGACTCGATCCAGCTCCGCCCCAACAATCCGCGGCCGTTGGTGTACCTGCTCAACTACTACCTGGTACAGCCGCTCACACCGCTGAACGAGTTCGGCCTGCGACTGCTCCCGGCGCTCTTTGGAGTGCTCGCGATCCCCACGTTTTACCTGGTAAGCCGGCGTCTGGTCGGGGCCCGGGCTGCGCTCTTCGGCACGGCCATGCTCACCGTCAGCAGCTTCCACGTCTATTACTCGCAGTACGCGCGCTACTGGACGCTGGTCTTTCTGCTCTCTGCGGTGTACCCCTATGCGATCTATCTGGGGCTGCGCGAGCGCAATCGGAAAGCACTGGCGGTGGGGTTGGTCACCGGAGTCTTAGCGGTCATGGCCCACCCCGTCGCCGTACTGCTGGCGGGCGGGCTGTTCCTGTGGTTGCTGGCGAGCTACGTGCGGCTCGACCAGTTGACCCGGCTGTGGAGCCAGAAGGCGGTCCGCTGGGGTACGCTGGTGGTCGTGATTATCGGTCTGGCCATTGCCGTGCGGTACATCCCGGTGCTACGGAACTGGATCTCCGAGCGCGACACCGGAAAAGGCGGGCAGTTTCTGCTGCATGCCCCCACCACGCCTGGGGTGAAGCAACTGGTCCTCCTGCTGGGCTTTGTGGACATGGTGACGATCCCGGTGGTCCTGGCCGGCCTCCTCGGCATTAATCTGCTATGGCAACGGGATCGGCCGCTGGCGCGGCTGCTGACCTGGCTCTGGATTTTCCCGGTCGCCTTCATCTTTCTGCTTTCTTTCCGTACCGCGGTTTCGATAGTCTACATGATTGCCGCGGCTCCAGTTTTCTTCATCGGGACCGGCGTCCTTCTCGATCGACTGGCCAGTGTAGACTGGAACCTGCGTCCCCGCTGGCTGCTCGCCGCCGCGGTGATGACCATCATGATCGCCCATGATATGCCAACTCTCATCTCCCAGTATCGCGATGGTCGCCGCTGGGATTTCCGGGGGGCGGCGCGGTGGCTCGAGGAACAGCAGGCGTCGGGCGACGTGATCTATTCGGATCAGTATCAGGTTCTGCAGCATTACCTGCCCGGAACCGAGATCCAACGGCTTCGGGGCGATGCGGCTCCGGTCATGCAGGCGGCACGGGAGCTCAGGGACGCAGGTGGCAGGAATGCTCTGTGGATCGTGATGCCCGGGCCGTCCCATGCCTTTCGCACCAACCCCAAGCTCGGGGCGCTGAAGGGGTGGCTGTACCAGAACTGCCAACTTCGCAACACCATCGGAGTGGGTCGTCTGGATTTCAGACAAAACCTGCTCCAGATCTACCGCTGCCCTCCCGAGCTTCCGGCTGGGACCACTCCTCCCTGACTGGCGGCGGATCCAGGGATCGTCCTGCCCTTCTGTCGCAGCAGCTCGAGATACATCTGCTCCCACAGATCAACAATGCGGGGAAGCGCGTAGCGGGCCTCGATGTGCTCCCGGCCGCGGCGGCCCAGCCTTCTCCGGTCATCGGGGGACAAATCAGAGAGTCGTAGCATAGCGTCACCCAGCGCTGCCGGGTTTCCCGGCGGGGCGAGGAATCCGGTCTCGCCATCGAGCACCACTTCCCCTGTGCCGCCGACCGCCGTGGCCACAATAGGGATTCCGGCCGCCCCCGCTTCCAGCAGAACCATCGGCATTCCCTCCCACGCGGATGAGAGGATGTAGCCGTCGGCCGCACTCAGGAGCTCGGGGATGTCCCCTCGCACTCCCAGGAATCTGACCCGATCGCCGAGGCCCATCGAGCGGGTAAGCTCTTCGGTCTCCTGCTGGAGCGACCCCCGGCCCACCAGTAGGAGCACCGCATCAGGCCGGCGCGCGAGGACCCGGTCGAACGCGGCCAACATCGTCGGGTAATCCTTCGCCGTCTCGAACCGTCCCACTGCCAGCCAGGCGAACGTTTCCCCCAGCCCCAGCTCGCTCCGGAGCCGGCCCCGGACCTCGGGCAGCGGCCGAAACCGGGTGGTATCGACTCCGTTGGGGATCACCCTCAAGCGATCCCGCGGTACCGCCCCGGCCGCCAGATAGCGCTCAGCTGAGGTCTCACTGATGATGGTAGTGTAGTCCGCCAGGCGATCGGTGAGGCGATAGCTTAGGAGCCGAAAGCGGCCGCCGTCGTAACTGCTGTGAATGGTAGAAATGAGGATGGGAACCGGCACCAGCGGCCGCAGCAGGCGAGCCATCAGATTCGCGTGGGCCAGCTGGCTGTGCAGGATGTCCGGCTTCCAGGAACGGATCAGGGCGGCCAGTCGCATCGCGCCCCGGGGGTCGGGCACTCCCCGCGGCATCTCGAGCGACTCGGTCGGGATGCCCAGCCGCTGGGCCTGGAGACCCATCGGACCGAGCGCCGTCATGGAGACGATCCGGACATCCCACCCCCGCGCGCGGAGGGCCCCTGTCACCGAGAGGATCTGCTGGTCGGCACCCCCCATGCCCATGCTGGTGGAGAGGATGAGCACCCTCACAGATCCCGTTCCTCGGACCCACCCAGCGTTCGACGCACGACGCGTTTCAGTCGATTGGGAAGTCGGGCGTAGCCAAACCGGCCGATTGGATAGACGTACATCCAAGCCGGCAGGCGTAGCTCGCGGATGATCTCGGCCTGCACCTGCGCAAGATCGCGCTGCCGGTCAAGGTATCGAAAGGAGCTCACAAAGAAACTGTTCTGATAGACGTAGTGCTCGCCGATGACATCGGGGAGGTTGGCGAAGCGCCAGCCCAGCTTTGCCACCCGGAGCCAGAACCGCAGATCGATCAGGTTGTCGACCTGGGGATAACCCCCGGCTTCCTCCCAGGCCTTCCGCCGAAACGTCGCGACGGTGTGGGCCAGAGGAATGCGCCGGGCCATGGCTCGAATTATCGAACGATGGTCTTTCGGGAGTACGCGGATGTACCGCTCGTGGCGGTCCTCATCCACCAGGACATAGGAACCGCCGACCACGCCGAGCTCCGGCTCGGCGTCCAGACGGGCGACCTGGAGCCGGAGCCGGTCGGAGTAGCTGACATCATCGAAGTCCTGGCGGGCGACAAACTCCCCCAGGGCGTGTGCGGTTCCGTAGTTCGAGGCGGCAGCTGGTCCCAGGCGCCCGGGAGATAGTACCCGAACCCTGGGGTCTTTCGCGGCCACTTGGCGCAGGAGCTCCGGCGTCCGGTCGGTGGAGCCGTCGTCCACCACAATGAATTCGAAGTCCTCGTACGTCTGCGCCAGGATTCCGGGGATGGCCCGTTCGAAAAAGGGCTCTCCGTTGTACACGGTGCTGACCACGCTCACCCGGGGCGCCACGTCAGGACGTCCTGGCTCGAGTGGGAGGACCTGTGGCCGGCCGGGATGCTGCAGTCAGGATGAGGCCGGCTGCCTGGCGATCGGCACCGGCCTGCGGGGGACCGGACGTGGGAGTGCCTGGGGTGAGAGGGTAGGACTGTTGAGAGCAGCGGTCATGGCGCTCAGCACTGCCAGGATGATCCACACCGGCTTGCGGTCGTCCCATCCGAGCGGCAGCATGGCGATGGCTAACGTCGCGACCAGGATCAGCGCGAAGCGTCGCTCCAGCGGAGGGAGCCGCAATACGTTGGCCAGCACGGCCACGAACATCCCGAAATACAAGATGAACCCTACCACACCCTGTTCGATCAGGATGGCCAGATAGGAATTGTGTGACTGGCCCTTCACCGCCCAGTTGAAGCCGCTGGTTCCGTATCCCAGGATCGGCTTGAAGGTGAAGACTCTCACCGCCACCCTCCAGGTGTTGAGCCGGCTGTTCATGGTGCCGGTCTCCACCTCGCTCTTGGTCGTGCTCCATCGTTTCCAGGTGGTCTCCGGGATGTAGGAAACCGCTACGGTGCCCACGACCGCCAGCACCAGGATTGTCCCCACCATTTTCACCGGAGACAGTCGAGTCATGGCTGCCGGTATGATCAGCAAGGCGACAATCATGGCAATCATGGCGCCGCGCGATGCGGTGAGCCCGATGGCGAGCACGCCCATGGGGACATATCCCCGGCACAGCCAGCGGAGGAGGGGCTGCCGGTAGGTCACCGCGAGATACCAGGCCATCGGAATCCCCAGCGCGAGGGTCATGCCCAGATCGTTGGGGTCGAAGGCTCCAGTCGCAAATCGAGAGGCCGCCTTCGAGATGTGGAGGCCCTCCCGGTAGTCGATGAAGGTACTGATGGCAGACACGTAGGCCCCGCAGACGTAGGCCAGTAGCAGACCGCGTTGCCGCTGGAAATTCGGGGCAAGCTCCCAGATCATCCAGAGCACCAGCACCAGCTGAACATAGGTCAGGAACTTTGAGACCGCCCGGGGCTCGTCGATGGAACGAAACACTCCCAGGCCGGCCAAGATCACGAAGAGCACCGCGAGGATGTGAAAGGTCTGCAGCGGCCGCACCCGCGCGTTGATCACGGTGGCCAAGGCGGCAAGCAGCAGAGCCACCATGCCCATGAGCTTACTGATGGTGCCGAACCCCGGGATCACGACCACGTTCTCCATGGGCACGGCAAAGCAGAAGAGCCAGAGGGCGGCGTAGGCGAGGTTTGTCATTCAGACACTTTCCACGGTTCACCAGGTGTCATCGGGATACCGGCAGGGCGAGGATTGATTCCGCGAAGCTCTCGATCTGTGCCGCGTTCTCCGCGATCGGGCTGCGGGCATCGAGCCGCAGATGGGGCGCGCCAGTCGCGCGCACGCCGGCCGCAACGACCTGCTCCAGATGATCGCGGTGCTCGGTCAGGAGTCGAACCGTCTCCGGATTGCCGCGATGGAATGGAGCCGCCATCGGCCCCCGCGCCCGTATGCGGTCGGCGGCCAGCTGGGGATCGAGATCGAGGGAGATGAACCCGAAGTTGGCATCACACCCCGAGAGAACATCGCCGATGGCCTGGTCCAGCGCGCGAGGTCGGCTGAGCGACCCCTCCAGCAGGACACACCAGGCGCTCTGGAGAATCCCTTGATCGAGCACGACGGTCTGGTAGCCCTTGGCCCGTGCGACCGACAGCCGGTAGGGCCAGACCGCGAGCTTTGCGGCAAATCGAGCCCGGAGGACACTCGGAGGACTGACTGACCTGGCCAGCTGGAAGGTTGCAGGGATGTAGCGCCCCTTCCGCACGGTGAAGCCGGCCAAGCGGGCATAGTGAGCCGCGCGGCTGCTTCCCAGCCGACCTATGAGTTCCCGCTCACCGCAGGTGGCTCCCTGTGCCGCCAGCCAGGCAAGCAGCCGCTGCGCGAGCGTCGTCTTGCCCGAACCAGGAAGTCCCACGAGCTCGAACACGGTCACAGCGCCTCCCAGACCAGTCGCTTGACGTCGAGCAGCACCTGCTCCAGGGGCCGGTTCGAATCCACCGCCACCACCTTCGCGCCGGAGGGGAACTCGACTCGATTCACCACCTCTATCCGGCGGGCCAGAGACTCGAGCGAGACGTCCTCCTTACGACCGGCCGACACTTCCGGCGAGACCTGCAGCTTGATAACGAGATCCGGTACGACCGCTTCCATACTGCGGTACGCCGAGAGCTCCCACCGGGCCGCCGCTCGCAGCCATCCCCACGGGTGTTGGTTCCAATGACCGAGCAAGGGACCATCGCCAAGCCCCATGATCTGTCCCTGCGGATAGCGATCGCAGATGGCTATCAGGCCGAGATTGCGCGCCCGTTGGGCCTCCCGGAGACGGCCTTCCTTTTCCCGAACTATCGACCAGCTCCACAGCGTGCGCCACATCGCCCTGGGAACGCCGCGCCACGAGGTGGTCGTCCGGGTGACGTTTCCCTCGCTCCCGGCCTTGCTCTCCGAAGCCCGGCGGGAGTACAGCGACTTCAGAGATTGGAGCGGCCGGCGCATGGGGCTGACCGGGCCGTCACCGAATCCGAAGTAGAGCGGGACGACCTCCATTCGCCAGGAAAGCCAGGACGCGATGACGCTGGTGACGGTCGACTTGCCGGAGCCGTCCGCCCCCAGAAACGCGATGATGAGGCCGCCCCGAGGATTGGAGAAGCGCACGATCGGGCGTCGGCCGGACCAGCGCGAGCGAAAGCGGGCCCAGCGGGCTTGCCATTCCCGGCTCCAGCGCCGTCGGGTGGCCTCGGCCGGGGAATAGGTTCGGTAACTGTCGGTGACGTTCCTGATGGCTACCCGGAACCGCGCCAAGCCGGGTGAGTCCACTCCCCGGGCTACTATCTGCTCCAGGAGCGCGGCCGCCGGAGCTCCCAAGAGCTCAGTTGTTTCGGTCCGCAACTTTACCGGGTCGATGCGCTTGGCCAGCCAGCGGAATTCGCGGAGGAAGTCGCCGTCGAGAGGGCCCGATCCGAACCCGAGCGTATCACGCCGGCGGTGCTTGAGGGCCCCGCGCACCAACAGCACGATCAATTCCAGCTCCGGAGCGCTGACGTAGAGTCCGGTCTCGGCATCGAGCCGCCGACTGGAGAGGAGCCGCTCCTCCCAGGGAAGCCGGTACCCTTTGAGAAACTTCTCGCCCAGCACGAGACGATAGTGCAGGTGCAGGTGGATCAGCTTCCCGGTAGCCCCGTCCATGGCGAGATAGTCTTCGATGCCAATGTAGGACCGGGCGGGCGGAGCCGTCATCCGCCGGTAGCCGGTCTCCGCCAGTATTTCCTCGACCAGAGGGGCAGAGTCTCGCGCGACCAGGAGGTCCAGGTCGGTTTCGCCGATTGTAGCCGGGCGGAGATGCTCGTTGCTCTTCCAGTGGCAATACGACACCTCCGCTGCCGTAAGGCGGCGGCAGAGCTCCGTGACGGCTGGGAGCGGGCGGGACGAGCGAGTCGGGGCGGGCTCCAACTGGGCGGTCACAGCGCTATCCCTGGGCACCTAACCGCACTCTCCGGGGAACAAAGCTCCCCAGCAGGGCGATCATCTTGAGCCCGTACGGACCAAGCAGGGGGCGAGGGGCTTGCCACAGCACCAGCGCCATGCCCGTCCCGGTCACCAGGAGCGCCCCGGCAAGCCGGATAAACGGGCCCACGCCGCTGTGACGGAGGGCGGTGATCGAGAGCAGCGCGAAAGCGCCTGCCAGGGCCGCGGTGCGAATGGCCGGCAGGTGGGCCTCGGCAAAGCGCCGCCAGCTGGCGTGCGCCACGGCCAGACTCAGATGCGCCATCAGGAAAAAATTGATCGTGAGGCTTACCAGGACCCCGATCGCAACCCCCCGCACTCCCCACCGGGTTCCTATCCATGCTCCGCCGAACACGAGCGCCGCATAGATCACCTGCCGCCACGCTCGCCGGTACACGGCACCGGTGGCCCGGCTGATCGAATCGCTCATCTTGTAGCTGGTCCGGAACAGCAGCGCGATGGCGAAAACCTGGAACGGCAAGACCACGTCACCCCAGCGAGGGCCGAGCAGCACGGTGATGAATTCTGGCGCCACCACCGTGAGAACGACCCCAACCGGAAGCATCACCAGCGCGATCGACGCGACTGCTTGCAAATAGGCGTTGGCCAGGCGCTGCGTGTCACCCTGAACCCGTGCCATGGTAGGGAACAGCACCCGATCGAGCACGTCTCCGAAAAGTGTAGTCGGCACCGCCATCAGCTGGTATGCCCGGGTATAAATACCCAACGGCACCGGACCCAGGACTCGGCCGACCACGAGATTGTCACCCTGGTTGGCCATGAAGTTCGCCACTCGCGCCGCCGTGAATCCAGCCCCGAAATCGAGCAGATCGAGGAATGCACGCCAGGTGGGCGCTGGCCGTAGTGCCGGCGGACGAGCGGCCAGCAGAATAATGCTGTTGAGGAGGGTCTGGGTCATCTGGGCCGCCACCAGCGACCACACGCCCAGCCCTGCCCAAGCAAGCAGGATTCCTACTACGCCATAGCCCAGCACATAGGTCATCACGTCGCGGGTAGCCAGCCAGCGAAAGCGCAGATCACGTTGCACCAGACACTCGGCAACCCCGGAGAGACCCTTGAACGGGAAAATCCAGGCGAGCGCGCGGAGCACGTTCACCGACGCTTCGATGTGGAAGAACCGGGCAATGAGGGGCGCGGCGAGCCAGATGATCCCCGCGAGCAGCACGCCGAGGGTCACCGAGGCGGCGAAGGCCGTCTGGACGTGCCGGTCATCGAGCTGCCGCCGTTGGACCAGCGCCGGCCCGAGACCCAGCTGAGAGAAGGTGACCGAGAAGCCGATGACGATCAGGGCGGCGCTGACGATGCCGAAGTCGGCCGGCGTCAGCAGCCGGGTGAGAACTACCAGCACCAGGATCTTGAGGACAGCGTTCAATCCATTGCTCGACGCCGTCCAAAACATCCCTGACATGGTGCTGCGGGTGAGACTGGTAGGTTCCTCGCTCACTCCAGGACGCTGTGCCACGGGAAGGTGCCCATCCCCTGGCTCACTCGCGCTCCGCCGCGTAGTCGTACGGGTAGTAGTAATCCCCATATTGCGAGACTTCACCACCCGGATCGTTGAGCACCGTGCCCACGATGGTCGCCCCGACGTTGACCAGCTGTTGGTGCGCTCGCTTTGCCGCTACGCGATCGGTCTGCCCCGCCCGCACGACCAGCAGAACCCCGTCAGCCAGGGAGGCCAGAATTCCGGCGTCCGCGGTCGCAAGCACCGGAGGCGTATCCAGAATGACCAGATCAAAGCTCTTCGCAAGCTCCTGAAGCAGAACCCGCATCCGGACTCCGCTCAGCAGGTTCGACGCGTTGGTCGGCAACGCTCCACAGGTGAGGAGCGAGAGCCCCCTCACGTTGGTCGGCCGAATCACGTCGGTAATGGGCCGGCCGGAGTCGGTGCGGCCGGCGCTGGGATTGAAGGTGAGTGACTGCGCAGCGTCGGACCCGTTATGGGACGGCGTCAACAGCTCCATCAACCCGGGGGAGCGGGGTACCTGGAAGAGGCCATGGAGCCGGGGGCGGCGTACGTCACAATCGATCAGCAGGACCCGGAGCCCATCGTAGGCGAAGGTGACGGAAAGATTGGCCGACGTGAGGGTCTTCCCCTCCCCCGGCGCGGCGCTGGTCACGACCAGGGTCTTCATGTTGTCACCCTGCTCGCACCACACCAGGCTGGTGCGCAGCATCCGGAACGCTTCCACCCCTATCGAGAACGGCTGGGCCACCGTCCCCAGGGATGAGGCAGTCGGACGCTTCGCATCCAGCTCGGCTCTTTTACCGGGGCCCAGGAGACCGCCCAAGCGCCGAGGGGCCGGTGCCGAACCGGTGGTAAGCCGCGGGATGACGGCCAACCCGGGCACATGCAACGCAACCTCCAGATCCTCGGGCTTCCGGATCGAGGTGTTCAGGGCTTCGAGGAGGAAGGCCCCGCCGGCTCCGAACAGCAGACCGAGGAGGAGGCCTATGCCAAGCTTGAGCGGAGCCGTGGCCCAGACCGGCGCGTACGGAGTGTCTGCGAGGTTGATGATGTCGACGTCACCCGCCTCAACCTCCTCCGCCATGCGTGCCTTCTGGTACTCCTGGCGGACATTGTCGCTGCTGGAGGTCAGGGTCTGGACTCGGCCGGTGAGCCGAGCCTCTTCCTCGGCCATGGCGGGGAGCACCTGGAGCGATGCCCCGCTTCGCGCCCGAAGAGTCCGCAGCGACGCAATCTGGCCGTTCAGCGTGGCGACGTGGCTCGCCACCGCCTGCTTCAACTGCGCCTTCTTGGAAGTCATGAGGCTCTTCAGCCGAATCAGATCGGGATTGGTGGGAGCGGCCCGCCATGGCCCGGTCGTCATCGAGTCCAGCTTGTACTGATAGTCGTCGAGCTCGCGGTAGTAGTTGCTCACCGTCGGATTGGTGGCGATCCCGGGCGACGCCGCAAGAGCGCGGAGCGCTTCAGCCTCGTTTTCGGTGCCACTCCTCTTCATCTGGGAGAGTAAGCCGCTAAAGGTGCTCCGATCGGCCTCGATCTCGCTGGCCCTGGCGTCGAGCGTTGCCCGGTAGGTCTGCAGGGCCTCCATGGCTGTTCCAGAGCTGGCCAGCTGTTGCCGGCTCCGGAATAACGCCAGCTCGGCCTGGGCCCGAGCCAGCATGCTGTCCGTCTGGTGCAGCTGGTCCTCGAGAAACGCGCGGCGGCGCTGAGACTTCTCCTTGGCGGAGCGAACGTTCAGCCGTTGAAACTCCAGCACCGTGGTATTCACTACCCGCTGCGCCGTGCGAGGGCTGGTTGCCAGATATTTGACATCGACGATGTCGGTGCCCAGCCGCTGGTTCACGAAGATGGCGTCGAGCAGATTGTCGATCGCCTTCTCCCGATTGATCACGTACAGGCCCGCGTTCGGTACGTCGGGGACGGAAGGCACGGCGAAGCGCACCGGGCCCAGATCCAGGATTTGACCGTAGTGAGCCCGCGCCTCCCGGTTGCCGAGCTTGGCCTTCACACCGTTCTGATAGAAAGTCACCAGGATGGTGTCACCCGGCGCCAACGAGTCGACCTTGATGCCCTCCAGCCGGCCCGGACCAAACTCCGGGGTTGCGGAGCGGAGCCGAAGGCCGAGGGAATCGACCACCGCACCCAGCACACTCCGGCTGTAAATCAGCTGCGTCAGCGACGCGAGCGGGTCCGCGGTCCGGCCGAGCTCGGGTGTCGGACTCTCGATCTGGCCGGTGAGCGCCCGACGTTCCCCGGCCAATCGGATGGTTGCGACTGCCTGATAGGTCGCAGGAGCCTTGGCCGCGATATACGCTCCGGCCGCGAGTCCGATGAGCGTCAGGATCAGAACCAGCCGATAGCGCCGCTTCAGGACCCCGAAAATGTGACCCAGTGAGAGGTTATCGCTGGAGGGACGCTCGAACCCGCCATTCATCTGGCCGGGACCGGGAGGAAGCTGGCGCGCTGGGTAGTAGGAGTCTGCCATTGGTAGAGTCTACTTGAGCCGGTTGGCCCGGTCGATGACGAGATAGATAGAAGCCGCCGACCCGAGGACACTGAGCGCCGGCATGAAGATGTCTTTGAAGAACGATTTCCGGCGATCGATGATGATCTGGTCGCCAGAGTGGACCCGCTCATTCGACGAGTTACCGGCGGGATCGAGGAGGTTCACATAAAATTCCTGCTGGCGTCCCCCCGCGTCTCTTCGCAAGACCCTGACCTGATCCCGTTTGCCGACCGCCGTGGGCCCCCCGGCCTGGGCTACGGCTTCGGCAATCGAAGTCTCGGGCCGCACGGCAAACACCTGCGGTCTCCCCACCTCGCCCGAGATGGCTACCCGCACCAGAGGCTCCAGCGAGAACTGCGGGTCCTGCTCGAAGCGGGACAGGAACGCCCGCAGATTGGCCTCCGCGGTGGCGAAGGGAATCCCGCCGACCCGCACCGTTCGATAAAGAGGATGGGTGATCGATCCGTCCGGAGCGACGATGAAGTCACCGCTCAGTTCGGGCTTTCGCCACACCACCACCCGGACTGAATCACCAGGAGCCAGAGTGACTTGTTCAACTTTGGTTTGGGGAGCCTGGGCGAGAATTCCGCCCGGCAGGACTGCGCCGAGAAAGCCGAGAAGGACAAAAGGCAGAGGCCGTCGGAGCAGGTTTTGCATGATCCTCACCGGTGTGTCAAAGGCTGGCGGCGCAGAAGGTGCGAAACCCATCCCGCCTGACCCAGAGTAGAACATTCGGCGTCCAAGGCGCACGAAGTATGCCCACCATGGGTCCGAGCCTGGGCTTCGGCACGGTCTCAGGCAGGCAACGCAATGTACCAGAATCGTTTCCGAAGTGCACCCGGGTGGCAGTGTGGTCTCTCTTCGACCCTCAAATGTGACGCATGACCCGGTCGGGTGATTGCTGCTCCCGTCGCCTCGACCCATGATGTGTTGCGCGCGACCAACATGGTGGGTATTGCTTCGCCCACGTCAAGGAGGAACGTACTTCCGATGCTGAACGTGACGCTTTGAAGATCGCTTACGTCGTCACTCGCTCCGACCACATCGGCGGCGCGCAGGTGCACGTGCGTGATCTGGCCGCGGCGCTGGTGGGACACGGGCACGAACCCGTGGTTCTCGCGGGGGGAAGCGGGCCCTACATGGAGGTCATCGGAGACGCCGGCGTCCACACGGTCTCGCTTAAGCATCTCGGGGTTCCGATCAGCCCTCACCGTGATGCCCTGGCGTTGGCCGAGATGTGCTCCGTGCTCCGTGAGGTGAAACCAGACCTGGTCTCGGTCCACTCTTCCAAGGCCGGCGTGCTGGGTCGGGTGGCTGGTCGGGTACTGGGTCTGCCGGTAATCCACACCGCACATGGTTGGTCGTTCACTCCGGGAATACCCAGGCGCAAAGCTTCGGTCTACCGATGGATCGAGCGGCTGGCGGCGCCGCTTGCGTCCCGCATCATCACAGTGTCGGAATTCGACCGCCAGCTGGCGCTGGCCTACCGGCTGGCTCCAGCCGAACGAGTGGTGACGGTACACAACGGCATGCCCGACATCGATTCAGGTCTGGCCGCGGACCCTGCACGCTCACCGGCCCGCCTCGTCATGATCGCTCGCTTCGAGCAGCAGAAGGATCACCCGACCCTCTTCCGCGCACTTGCCAGGATTCCAGAGCTCTGGCAACTCGATCTCATAGGCGACGGGCCACTCCTGCCGGAGGCACAAGCGATGGTCCGTGATTTGGGCCTGGCCGACCGGGTCCAGTTCTGGGGGCAGCGCATGGATGTCGCCCAGCGCCTGGCCGAGGCACAGGCGGCGGTCCTGATCACCAACTGGGAGGGGTTTCCTCGCAGTATCCTCGAGGCCATGCGGGCGGGACTTCCGGTAGTCGCGTCCGCCGTGGGCGGGATCGCCGAGTCGGTGCAGGATGGCGAGACCGGGTTCGTTGTCCCCCGAGGGGATGTAGAGGCTCTGCGAGGGCGTCTGCGGCAGTTGCTGGCCGATCCTGGATTGCGCACCAAGATGGGGCGGAAGGGACGGGAACGATACGTGGGCCACTTTACACTGGAGCACACGGTCGAAAAGACCCTTGCGGTGTATCAGGAGACTCTCGGAGGGAACCGGCCCCGGTCCCGTAGTAACGGTCGAGCCGGCAACGCAACCGAAGTCGCTTAACAACAAAGCCCTGCGACCGTTCGCCGGCGCAGGGCTTTGTCGTCGTTCTTTTCACTCCTGGATCAGACCACGTCCATCATCGCTGTTTGCAGCTGGTACTCGAACGCTGACCGGCCTGGATGCTCAGATCGCCCATGGCGGCCCGCACATCAGCCCGGGTGTCGAAGGCCCGTATCGCGCCCAACTGAGCGGCAGGAAGACTGGTAGTGGGATACGAGGGGCTCCAGCGCCAGCCAATGAAGCCACAGTTGTAGGGCTCGGCCACGAACACCTTGCCATAGGCCAGTACCTCAGCGGCGCTCATCTGGAAGCGCCGGACGCTCGCGGCGTCGGCAAAGGTTCCCAGAATCCCAGTGCCCGGGACACCCGGCAGACAGGCGGGCGTCAGGCCGCACCCGCCGTCGAGCACATTGAGCGCGATTACAAGGCCGAGCTTCTGAGCCTTGGCGCTGGCAACCTGAACGTCACGGAATTGCCCCGGCGTACCATCCCGATAGGGGCCGCGGTACTGAGCCCAACCCGCGTCGAGCCACCGCCAGGTATGGCCGCTGAGCTCGGTCGGCTTGGCTCGGACGATGGTCGGTGCTGATGGCCACCGGGCCTTGACCGCCCCGGCCAGCGAGTCGATCCGGGCCAGGTAGGGGGGGGCAGGTCCCCATTCCTTGCTGGTGATGTCATCGGATACATAGATCGCGATGATAGTCCCGTCGGCGATGTAAGGGTCGAGATCGGCCGCCGCTTGCCACCTTGCCAGCTCAGCGTCGGTTGCTGCGACACTCAGCCCATTGGCGTCTTTTGTCCTCGAGCGAGAAAGGCCGAGCACAATGCGGCCCCCGCGCGCCCGGGCTTTATCCAGATCAGCCCTTAGAGTGGAAGATTGGGCGACCATGACCGCGCCGGTGTAGCCAAGACTTGGCCGATTAAGGCTGTCCGGGGGGACGTGGAAGGCACCAAAGGCCAGTCCCGAAGCAGTTCCACCACCGGAGGAAACGGTGATGCTAACGGAAGACGTGTCGGCCAACACTCCCGAGGTGGCGATCACCCGGAAGGTGCCGGCGCTGGTGCCGGCGGTAAACAGTCCGTTCGAGGTCACCGTCCCGCCGGTGGCCGTGAAGACCACAGGAACGGCCACGCTGTCACCAGCGGTAGTCCGGCCAAACGCCTGGAACTGCCGCTTGGTTGAGGCGGCCAGGGTAGCGGTGGCAGGAACCAGCGTCACCCTATCGACCACCGGAGCCGGAGGCGGCGGTGGGGGAGACGGCGGCGGAGACGGCGGCGGTCCCGGGGACGGAGGTGGGACCGGAGCAGGCGGCACGGTAATGCTGATGGTGGCAGTATCTGCCAGCGTCCCTCCGGTATTGGTCGCGATCACCTGGAAGGTGCCAGCCGTGTCGCCGGCGGTGTAGGACCCGCCGCCGTCGATGGTGCCGCCGGTGGCGGACCAATTGGCACCAATGGGAACCGCGGTGCCGCTGGAGAGGTGCCCTACCGCATTGAAGGTCTGCTTGACCCCAGGCGTCAGGCTGGAGCTGACCGGATTGATCTCGACCGACGCAAGCCTGGGCTGGCGCCGGACTACCACAACGATCGATGTGTCGACGTGGACCTCGCCGCGAGCGCGGTTGCGACCGATGACCTTGTAGGTGCCGATGGCAGCGGCGGAGAATCGTCCATCGGGCAGGATGGTGCCGCCCGTGGTGCTCCAGGTTACCGCTGCACCGACGCTGTCACCGCTCGCGTTACGAGCGTGCGCTCGGAAATGAATCAGTTGGTTGGTTTCGAGGGTGACGCTGCTGGGTTCAACCTGCACCGCCACCGGGGTGATATCGCGAGGTCTCCACTCTGTGCCTGCTGGGGGTTCGGACTGAGAGCCTTCTGGGGCAGTGGCGTCGCCGCCACTACACGCCGCGAACAGAAGGATGACGGGCAGCATGCTCAAGTGTCGTGAGACTGCCAGTCTCCGCGCAAGCTTGAAGGTGTACGTCATTTTTCTCTACCCTTTCATCGCTCTCCTTGCATGAGTCCCAACCGTTCCCCTTAGTCCACCGCCACCCTTGGGCTAAAAGTACTATAGGCCGAGCCGAGGCCATGCTCAATTGTCAAATCTTTGACAGCGTATTGACAGGTAACGGAGCTAGAATGTTGTAATACATTGCTGCATGAGGTGTTCCGGTGCAGAGAAAGTGCTAATTGTAACGAAAAACTGTATAAAACTTGTCATTTAGGCGCGACAAAATGCACGCCGTCCCTCCCCGCCTACTTTGGTCCCACTGGACGCTCCGGCCCAACGGCCTACATTCACCTCCTTCTCCTCCTCAGAACGGCCAATTACCCATTCCGTGACCGACCCAGCCGAGCAGGGCAGCTCCCGGCCGCGACGCGGGCCACCATTGGGGCGTACGGTCCTTCTGGTCGAGGACGAGGATGCCCTGCGGACCTCTATCCGCCGGCTGCTTCAGGCCGAGGGCTACACCGTGCTTGAGGCCCAGAACGGGGCCCGGGCCCTCCAGTTGTTGGAGGACCCTGCCTCGAGCGAGGTGGCCCTGGTGCTGACCGACCTCCGCATGCCGGTTATGGACGGACGCCAGCTCGCGGCGGCCCTGGCCCGGGTCCGCCCCAACCTCCCCATTGTCTTCATGTCCGGATACACGGCGCAGTTGATGGATATGCGGCTGATCTCACCGGATCTCGCGTTCCTGGCCAAGCCGTTCCGGAACGACGAGCTCATGGCAGCGGTGCGACGCCACCTCGGGCACTAGCGGAAGAGTGGGACTGGCGGTCAGATCTCCCAGTTCGACATGAGGATCCCCTCCGTGGGGATCCGTTGGGGGTAGCCCTGCAGGAGCATTCTCAGATCGGTCCAGTGAACCCGGTAGCCCAGCTCGACGAGCCGAAGATACGCGTGGGAGAACTCAGTCTGGCACCGGATGGCCATCCGGCTCACTCGCTCGCCTACGGCGGATAGCTGGAGGGCCTGGACCAGACGATCGAAGGCCTCCGGGGTTGCCGCCACCAGCTTGAGCACTCGCAGCTCATCCTTGGGCCGGCCTGCCGCGAGAGGAGTCGAATGCCACAGGGCAAAACCGGTGAGGCGGACACCGTCCCGGACCAAAGTGGTGTCTCCGATTCCGAGATCCTGGGTGAGCGCCAGCTCCCGGGTAAAATCGACTCCGGGAAGGACCCGATCGGCTAGCTCGCGACACTCCTCCAATTGCTCGTCCCCAGCGGTTCCGGCAGCAGAGAGCAGCTCCGGTGCGCCGGCGGGCCGGCGGGCCACATCATGGACCAGGGTCACCGTGAGATGGCTCGGGACCAGGCCGAGCCGACTGTAGAACCCGATATTGTCCACGGTGCGCGGCATGGTCTCGAGTCCGATGGTGGACGCACCTTGACTTCGGAGCCAGTCGATACCGGTTCGCACCATGACGGATCCCAAGCCCTCGCCCTGGCGGTCGGGCCGTACCGCCAACGGACCCATCCAGCCTTCCGTGCCCGAGCGATGCACCATGTTGAAGGCCACCATTTGGCCGTCGCCATCCCGCCATACCATCGAGCCGTCTCCCGCGTCCTCCAGCGCGTAGCGCCAGACCAGGTTGTTTAGCTGCGGCACCCTGACCCCTACCAGCCCATCGCGGCTGTATCGATCGGTGAACGCGTCGGCGAAGACCCGGTTCAGGGACTCGATGTCGCGCAGGGTGGGCCGGTCGGGGCCGCGGACGCTTCGATCAGGCCGCCACATCGTGATCCCCCAGGGGCTCGTCCCGTACCGTCGCCACCCCGCTGGCCTGATCATAGCCGACCCGGACCACGCGATCGAATCCCTCCCGCACCGACTCGATATGGGTGACGAGAATGACCTGAGAAAAGCGGTCGGCCAGGCCGCGGAGGAGATCGATGACCGCACTGCGGCGGCTCTCATCGAGTGAGCCGAAGATCTCATCCAGTATCAGCAACGAAAGCGGCTGGCCGGCTCGCTCGGCGATCATCTGACTGATGGCCAGCCGGAAGGCGAGATTGGTTACGTCCTCCTCGCCGCCGGAGATAACGGCCTGGGGGTTCCCATCGTCTAGGACCGTGGCGGAATAGTCCTCATCGAGCTCGAGCTCGCCAAAGCGGCCGTCGGTGAGATCGCTGAGAAAACCGGAAGCGAGCTCCGAAAGATCAGGACGGAGGCTGGCATTGAGCTCGTTGCGCAGATCGGTGAGCGCCCGGTCCAGCTCCTGGTGCAGGGCGAGCTCGTTGGCGGTCTGGTTAGCGGCCCGCTCTCGCTCCACCCGCTCGGCCCGGCGGCGGGCAACCGCCTCGACTGCCTCCCGCGCCGAGGCACTTTCTGCTCGAGCCCGGACCAGGGCTAGCTCCGCCTCCTGGCGAGCGCGCTCAGCGGCGGCCTCGGCGTCGCGGAATTGGTGAAACGCGGACTCGCTGTAGCCCAAAGCGGCGACCCGCGACCGGAGGTCCTCGATCCGGGCTCCGATCTCGGCTCCGGCGGCACGGGCGGTCTCCAGCTCCGCGGCTACTTCTGCGCTGCGCTCGACCACGGCGCGAAAGCGTTCGGCCTGAAGCGCGAGCGGTTCCAGAGCCCGGGTCTCGCGAAGCACAGTCTGGTGTCGCTCCTGGTCGTAGGACCCGCTCAGCTGGTTGAGCATCCCCTGAAGCTCACCAACCCGCAGGACCAGCCGGTTCTGCTCCTCCCGGAGCGGACCGGCATCGTGCGCCTGCGCGTTGAGCCGACCCAGCTCGCCGGTGGCCTGGGATAGCTCGTGCTCCAGATCGAGGCGGCGGCGCTCGATCTCCGTAAGCGAGGCTGGCTCTTGCTGGAGCTGCTCGATGCGCTGCTTGTAGAAGTTCCCGTTGGACCGAACCTCTTCGATCTGCCGGTCGAGGAGATCCAAGACTTTGGCAAATTCGGCCCCCAGTGGGCGGGCGCAGGTCGGACAGATGCCGTCGGCACCGGCGTTCACGATCCGCTGGCGCTGTTCCTTCAAGTCCTGATACTGATCCAGCAATCCCTGCCGCTTGGTCTTCGCGTCTTGCGCGTCCCGCACCCACACCGTTCGCTGCTCTTCCACCTCCAGGGTGGCAGCGGTGAGCGCGGCGCGGGCCTCATTGACCCGCTCGGTGGCCGCCTCGATTGTCCGCAGGGAGGGAAGGTGCGACACCCGGTCTTCGATAGAGGTAAGGTGGGACTGAACCTCATCCAGTTGAGCCCGATACCCTCTCCGGCTGGCGTCGGATTCCGCCTCACGCTCGAGGAATCTGACCTCTTCCCGCAGCGTCGGCAGAGGGCCCAGTTGCCGGGCAAGCTCATCGAGCTGCTCACGAGCGGCATCCAGCTCCAACGTTTCCTGCTCCATGCGGGCGATCCGTTGCGCCGCGGCGGTGGCCTGATGGTCGGCGACGCGCAACTCGGTCGCGAGCGCAACTGCGGTCTCCCGGAGTTGCTGCAACCGCTCCCACTGCGGACGGATCTCCGCCAGACGTTTTTCGGCCACCTCCTTCGAGCTTGCGGCCGCGTGCTCGACTTTCTGCGCGGCACCCAACCGCTCCCCCGCCAAGCGCTGGGCCTCATCCAGCTCGGCCAGATCGGGCAGGCCCGCCCGCAGCGCATCGAGGCGGGCACGCAAAACGGAACGCCTCTCCTTGAGCCGGTCCTGAGCCACACGGAGTCGTTCATACCCCAGCACCCGAGAAAGGAACTGGGCCCGCTCCGGAGCGCTCATGGCCGCCATCACCGCAAGCTCCTTCTGCCCGGTGAAGTAGGTGTTGAAAAACTCGTCGCGAGTCATGCCGAGGAGCCGGGTGACCCGCTCCGTAACGCTCCCGATGCTGTTGGCGATGGCCGCCGGATCCCCGTCCTGGTACAGCTCGGCGTGGTTGAGGGAGCGGAGGATGCGGTACTGGTGGGCGCCGAGGGTGAACTCGATTTCCACCTCGACCCTGGCCTTGACCGGAGCACCGCGGCGCCGAAGTGTCTCCCGACTTCCCCGCGCCGCCGGCATGCCGTACATGGCCCAGGCGATGGCCTCCAGCAGCGTGGTTTTACCCGCGCCGTTGGGACCGATGATCCCCGTCAGACCCGGCCCGAACTCGATCTCGGTGTCGGCGTGTTGCCGGAAATTCACCAGGCGGAGCCGGTTGATCTGCATCAGCCCCCCGCCAGGTCGCGTTCGACGCTTTCCATCAGCTCCCGCCCCAAGCGGACGAAGGCGTCACGCTCGAGCTCGGCTGGCAATGGCCGGCGCTCCAGATATGAGCTCACCAGCTCGGGCAGCGTCTGCCTCCGGCCTGGAGACCCTACGCCGGTTGTCCGGTGCGTCTCCGGACGGCGGAGATCCAGTCGGAAATGCAGGGCATGAGCTTTTAATGCCCGTATGGAGGCGTGGTTCACTTCCCGAGCGACGTGCCGCGGAACATCAAACACCCGCAACCGCACGATCTGATTGGATATGCCCCCGGGAATGGAGGCAACCCGGTCGGCGATGAGGTCATCCACCGCATCCGCGGACTTCCCCTCGGCGTTGACCGGCTCCAGGTCCAGGATTCTTCGTGCTGGCGGTACCGGCCTGCGCTCGACCCGGCCGGTGTCGAGATCGATGAGCAGCCAGCCCTTTCCATGGGAGCCGTGGTCGGACTCGTCGGCCGCCTCACCCCAGATATTTGGTCCTATGAAGTCGAGCGATCCGGCGTACCAGGCATTGGTGGCCACCTGATGCTGGGTGTGGTAATGCCCCAGCGCGACATAGGTCCAATCTTCCAAGTGCAGTTCTCGCCGGCTGACGACGGTGCCGCCGTAATCGGTGGCGATGTGGCCCAGCGGATATTCTCCCTCGACTTCGAAGTGGGCGACGAGGACCTGATACTTCTGAGATTGCTCGGGCTCGAGGGCCGGAGCCTCGGGCGATAGAGTCGCCTGCCGAGGTACGGCAAAGACGCTGAGGTCCAGCTCGGGATAGATCAGCCGGCGGGGTTCATCGGTCGCCACAGCGACACCCAGCTCCTCGAATAGTCGGAGGATCGAGCCGGTTTCGACGGTACGAGGGGTGTCGTGGTTGCCGGCGATGAGAATAATCGGTGCGTTGGGGAGGGCTTCACGCAACCGCTGGAACTGCCTGAACGCAAAGACGATCGCGTAATTGGTGGGGCGCACGGAGTGAAACAGGTCCCCAGCGACGACCACCGCGTCCGGGTGGGCAGCAATCACGCCGTCGATGGCGGCACGGAAGGCCTGGGCGACGTCCGCCTCCCGCTGGTTGATGCCGCTCGAGGTCTGCCGATGATACTGCCGGATTCCGAGATGCGGATCGGCGATATGAGCCAGTTTCACGGGTGGAGAATGGACCTGAAAAATGCAAAGATCAAGCAGTTACCTCTCGGCTGATCGACGCTTTGCCTTGTCGGCGCTATCGAACGCTCATATCCTCGTACATGCCCTTCGGTAAATCTCTCCCAACCCCCTGAACCATGTCGACTCCTGAAGCGGCCCATCCGGCCGCCGCAACCCTGCCCCACGAAACCCGGCTCGGCGACTTCAGCACGAACAAACGACTGCTTCTGATCACCCCCATGGCGGTGGTTGTGGGTCTGATCAGCGCTTTGGTGGCCTACGTGCTCGTCTGGCTCATCGGGCTCATTACCAATCTGGCCTACTATCACCGGCTCAGCACCAAGCTGGTCTCGCCGGCGGATAACCAGCTCG
>DASYIX010000014.1:0-13205 GCA_035997125.1 Gemmatimonadales bacterium | reverse complement strand
CGGCCAACGGGGCCCACATGTCGCCGGTCTCGCCGTAGCCGTGCAACAGTACTACCGCCGGGCCAGTGCCGCCGACGCGCACATAGAGGCTGGTGCCGTTGGTGGGGATGCGCTGGGTATGAAAGCCGGCGGGAAACGGCTTGACCTGAGCCGCGGCGGGCGGACCGCCGAGTGTGACGATCGATTGTAGGACGAGCGCGGTCGCGAAGAGACTTCTGCGCATAGGGCTAACTTTCTGTGGCCGTCAGGCGCCGTCGGAGCTCGTGGCGAGCTCGGCCAGTGCCGACCGAACCGGACAGGCCTGCTCGCCCGTGAGAGGATGCAGGGTCCAGTCCACCGACCGCACAAAGCTGCCCGGTGATACCCCCACCAGCCGTCCAAACGTTCGGGTGAAGTGACTCTGGTCCGAAAATCCGAGTCCCGCCGCCACTTCGGCGATGGTGCTGCCGCGGCTCTGCAGGATGCTCTTGGACCGCTCGATCCGTAGCCGGCGTAGATACCCCATCGGACTCTCACCGATACTCAGGCGGAACTGGCGGGCAAAGTGAAACCGGCTGACGCCCGCCTGCCGGGCCAGCTCGTTGAGGGAGATGCGCTCGCCGATGTGCGCGTCTATGTAGGCCCGCACCCGGCCAAGGGCGCCCCCCGGCAGGCCGCCCCGGAAACGGTGCCGGGTATCTTCCCGGTCAGCAACGAGCCGAAGCTCCGGTCGGCGCAGGGATAGCTCTTTCATTGCCACAAAATCAGCGCTCGCGGCAAGGGAGCCTATTATACGTTGGTATAGGCTCTCATTGTACGTTGGTATAACGACGAGCGGAAACCCGCTGGACTGACGTCAGTTGGCTGGGAGGGCGGTACGGATGGCCTGGAGCAACGCCTCCTCGCTGAAGGGTTTGAGCAGGCACTCCACCGCGCCATCGGAGACCACCCGGGGCCGGACGTCTTCATCCCCGTACGCGCATGAAGGGCAGGTTTGGAGCTGAATTTGGAGTCGGCGGCGGCAGATCGCCATAGTATGGCGTTCCCATCCGCAGCACGCACGTACAAGCCCGCCCGGCGCCGCTTCTCCATTATTCTCTCCATCACACATGCATCAACCAGCCGGCAGCAGACCTCTCTGGCCGTGAGGAGTTCTATGCCTAGCTCAACCGCGGTGTCTCGATGGTCCGCTGCCGCCAGGGTGCCCGCCGTGGTGGCTTGTGTCACGGTCCTGCTCACCGGCGCGGCCGTGGCACAGACGGCGGCAGATGGCGAGTGGACGATGCCGGCCAGGGACTACGCCTCCACCCGCTTCAGCAAGCTGGCCGAGATCACGCCGGCCAATGCCACCCGATTGAAACCAGTCTGGACGTTCTCCACCGGGGTCCTCGCGGGTCACGAGGGGCAACCGCTGGTGGTCAAGAACACGATGTACGTGATCACTCCGTGGCCCAACGTCCTGTACGCCTTCGACCTGAGCCAGGAAGGGTACCCTCTCAAGTGGAAATACCGGCCCGACGTGAACCCGAATGCGATCGGCGTCTCCTGTTGCGACGTGATCAACCGGGGAGCGTTCTACGCCGACGGCAAGGTCATCTACAACCTGCTCGATGGCCACACGGTCGCGGTGGACGCGGCCACCGGCCAGGAGGTATGGAAAACCCAGATCGCGGATCTCGGCGAGGGAGAGACCACGCCGATGGCGCCCTTCGTGGTGAAGGACCGGGTCCTCGTCGGCGCCGCGGGCGGGGAGTTCGGCATCTATGGGTTCGTGAAGGCGCTCGACCTCAAGACCGGCAAGCTGCTCTGGACCGCGCGCAACCTCGGCCCTGACGCCGACATGCTGGTGAATCCGGCCACCTTCAAGCCGTTCTACGACAAGGGCACTGACCTGGGGAAGACGACCTGGGCAGGGGAGACGTACAAGACCGGGGGTGGACCGGTGTGGGGTTGGATGTCCTACGATCCCCAGCTGGACCTGTTCTACTACGGGGTGGGGAATCCGTCGCCCTACAACGCCGAGCAGCGGGTGGGCGACAACAAGTGGACCGCGAGCATCCTCGCCCGCCGGCCGTCCGACGGATCGTTGGTGTGGGCCTACCAGACCACGCCGCACGACAACTGGGACTACGACGCGGTTTCCGCCCTGATCCTGGCCGACGTCAGCATCGGCGGGAAGCCGCGGAAGGCGCTGGTCACCTTCAATAAGAACGGCTTCCAATACACCCTGGACCGCGCCACCGGAGAGCTGCTCGCGGCGCCGGCCTTTGTTCAGGTGACCTGGGCCAAAAACATCGACCTCAAGACCGGCCGTCCGGTGCTGGATTCCACCAAGCAGACCGGCGCGTCCAAGGGGAACGTGAAGGGCGTCTGCCCCAGTCTCGAGGGCGGAGTGAGCCCGGCATCCCCCGCGGCGTACTCGCCCCGGACCCGGCTGTTCTACACCTCGACCAACAACATGTGCATGGATTACGCGGCGGTGGAGGCGCAGCACTTCCGGGGAACACCCTTCATTGGCGCCGGCACGCCTTACTACGCCGGACCGGGCGGCAATCTCGGCGCATTCATGGCGTGGGATGCCAGTAGCGGTAAGAAGGTGTGGGAGCTGAAGGAGCACTTCCCCAACTGGAGCGGCGCGCTGGTGACCGCGGGCGACGTCGCCTTCTACGGTACCCTCGACGGTTGGTTCAAGGCGGTGGACGCGAAGACCGGCAAGCTGCTCTACAAACAGAAGGTCGGCTCCGGCATCGTGGGCAACCCGATCACGTACCGCGGCCCCGACGGTAAGCAGTACGTGGCGGTCTACGCCGGCATTGGCGGCGACTGGTTCCTGCTGGCGGGCGACGTGCGGTCCGACGATCCCGCGGACGTGCGCCCGCCGTCGGACCCCTACAAGGACATCGGCAGGCACACCAGTCAGGGTGGCATCGTCTGGATCTTCGGGCTCTAACCGAGAAGGGAAAGCCATGCCAAGCACCGGACAGGTCATCGCGCTGGTAGCGGCCACGATGATTGCAGTTGCGGGCTGCAAGCCCCAGACCTCGACTCCGGCACAGGGCACCGGCGCAGGGCCGAAGGCCGAGGACCGGATCGCCGCCGGCGGGGCCGTCCCGGCCGCCAATGCGCTCAGTGCTCCGCGGCCTGCCACCCCCAACCCCGACGCAGGAGGGACTCTGTTTGCCGCCATGAACTGTGACGGCTGTCATGGTGGCGGCGCGGTGGGATGGGTCGGGCCCAGTCTGGTAGACGGCCGCTGGCGCTATGGTGGAGCGGATGACGAAATATTCACCTCGATCTTCTACGGGCGACCGAAAGGCATGCCGGCCTACGGCGGGGTCATCGGCACCGATGGGGCATGGCAGCTGGTGGCCTACATAAAAGCGCAGGCGGTGCCGACCGTGGTTCCCACCACCTCATGGCTCGCGGGCGGCAACGCCACTGCGACACCCGCCGCGGCGCACGAGGGTGAGCAAGCGCCGGGGGCGGCGACCCCGGCCCCCGCGGCCCCCGCGGCGAATGCCCCCGAGACCGAGGTGCCGCCGGACCAACTTCCGGCGAAGTACGGCTGCACCGCCTGTCACGCGGTTGATCACAAGGTGGTGGGCCCGGCATTCAAGGATGTGGCCGCGAAGTACCGGGGGAAGGACGTGGGGGCGGTCCTGTCCGGGAAGATCAAGAACGGGGGATCCGGGGTCTGGGGCGAGATCCCGATGCCGCCCAACCCGCAGGTGCCGGACCCGGATCTCCAGGCCATCGTCAAGTGGATTCTCAGTTTGAAATAGCCTCATCCCCAGCTCTTGGACCAGAGACACCGAGAGAGATCTGTGACAGCTACCGCGATGCTCGCAACCGCGCTCAGGCCCAGGCTTGTGCGGAGTCCGCAGGGTTGGAGTGCAGCTCTGACTCTGGCCGTCATTGCGGCGTGTCGCAACGCCCCGGCGGATCGAGCGGGAGGTGAGCAAGCCCAACCAGCGGCCGCGGCGCCAATCCAGGAGGCCAGCCTGCCGCAGCAGATCGCGGACGTCATGGTGCAGCTCAACGGTGGGGTCCATCCCGGCTTCCGCTTTGCTCACGCCAAGGGAGCGGTCCTGACCGGGATGTTCACGCCAGACAAGGGCGCCTCGTCGATCAGCCGCGCGGCCCACCTCAGGGGGCCCGCCGTGCCGGTGACGGTGCGGTTCTCGGACGGGACCGGCGTTCCCCAGATCAACGACGACAATCCCAAGGCATCTCCCCGGGGCATGGCGCTGCGGTTTGCCCTCCCGGGCGGCGGGTTTACCGACATCGTCGCCAACTCCCACAACGGCTTCTTCGTGGGCACCGGCGACGACTTCCTGGCCTTCCTGAAAGGGGTTGCCGCGACAAAGCCCGACAGCCCCCACCCCTCGCCCATCGAGCAGTTCCTCGGCGGCCACCCCCGCGCGCTGAAGGTGATCACCGACTCAAAGCCGCTCCCGGTGAGCTTTGCTAACCTGGGCTTCTTCGGCAACAATGCCTTCGTGTTCGTGGATCAGGCGGGGACGAAGCGGGCGGGGCGGTACCAGATCCTCCCGGTGGCGGGCATCCGGCAGCTCAGCCCGGCGGCCGAGAAGAAGCTCTCGCCCAACTATCTGTTCGAGGATCTCAGCCGGCGGATTGCTCGCGGGCCCATCAAATATCGGCTCTACGTCCAGCTGGCCAATCCGGGCGACCCCACCAACGACGGCTCGATCGTCTGGCCGGATGATCGAAAGCGAGTGCTACTGGGGACCATCAGTGTCACCAAGATCGCGCCCAACAACGACGAGCTGCAACGCTCACTCACCTTCAATCCGATCTTTCTCACCGACGGCATCCAGCTCTCGGACGATCCGTTCCCGCCACTCCGCTCGGCGGTGTACGCCTTGTCGGTCGCGAAACGGCGGTAAGAGGTCTTCCCTCTCACCTCTCAGCCTCTCACCTCTCACCTTTGGAGCTAAGCCTTATGCCGACGATCACTACCACCGACGGCACCGAGATCTTTTACAAGGACTGGGGCACGGGACAGCCGATCGTGTTCAGCCACGGCTGGCCGCTGTCGGCCGATGACTGGGACACCCAGATGTTGTTATTTCTCAACCGCGGCTATCGCGTCATCGCGCACGACCGGCGGGGGCATGGCCGCTCGACCCAGACCGGCGGCGGCCATGACATGGACCATTACGCCGCCGACCTGGCCACACTCACCGAACAGCTCGACCTTCGGGAGGCGATCCATGTGGGCCACTCGACCGGCGGCGGGGAAGTGGTCCACTACCTCGGCCGTCATGGTGAGAGCCGGGTGGCCAAAGCGGCGATCATTAGCGCGGTGCCGCCGCTGATGGTCAAGACGGCGGCAAACCCGGGCGGGCTACCGAAGGAAGTGTTCGACGGGTTGCAGGCCCAGCTCGCCGCCAACCGGTCCCAGTTCTATTACGATCTGCCGGCTGGACCGTTCTATGGCTACAACCGGCCGGGAGCAAAGCCCTCTCCGGCTGTGATCTGGAACTGGTGGCGCCAGGGAATGATGGGAGGCGCCAAGGCGCACTATGACGGCATCGTCGCCTTTTCTCAGACCGACTTCACCCCCGACCTGAAGAAGATCACTGTGCCGGTCCTGGTGATGCACGGCGATGACGACCAGATCGTGCCCTATGCCGATGCGGGACCGCTGTCGGCAAAGTTGCTGAAGAATGGGACCTTGAAGACCTACAAGGGCTTTCCCCACGGCATGCCCACGACTGAGGCCGACACCATCAACGCCGACCTGCTCGCGTTCATCAAGGAACGGTCGCCCGCGTCGCGGGAGACGGTGGCAGTCTGACTCCAACAGGAGGCGAATCGTGAGCATCACGACGTTCACGCTGATTCACACGCTGATCAGTCTGGTCGCGATCGTGACAGGACTGGTGGTGCTGGGAGGACTCATGGCCGGAGCCCGGCTCGACGGCTGGACCGGGCTCTTCCTGGTGACCACTGCGCTGACCAGCGTCACCGGGTTCGGCTTTCCCTTCACCAAGTTGCTGCCGTCGCAGTACATCGGGATCATCTCCCTGATTGTTCTGGTTCCCGTGCTCCTCGCGCGGTACCGGAAGCACCTCGAAGCCGCCTGGCGGGGGGTCTACGTGGTCGGATCGGTGCTCGTGCTCTATCTCAACGTCTTCGTCCTGGTGGACCAGCTGTTCAAGCGGATCCCGGCCCTGATCGTCCTGGCGCCGACTCACAAGGAGCCGCCGTACCTGCTCACGCAGCTCATCGTCATGGCGCTGTTTGTCCCGCTGGGGTTCGCGGCCTTCCGGCGCTTCCGTCCCCAGGTGGTGGTGTCGGCCAGGAAAGCTGGCATGCCGGCTGCTGCCGTCCCGCACCGATGACCCGGCTCATCGTCGCCGCCCTGCTTCTAGGGGCGTCAGGTCTCGCCGCCCAGAGCGAGGCTGCGACCGACTCACTGCAATGGACCGTCGCGCCTTCGCTGCTTCCGCCGGGCGCCAGGATCGCAGTGATCTCCGGCAATCCCGCGGGGACCGGGCCGGCGGCGATTGCCCTGTCGATGCCCGACGGGTACCGGATGCCGCCCCACTACCACCCGTCGTACGAACGAGTCGAGGTGAAAGAGGGTACACTTCTCGTAGGTGTGGGAGACCGGCTGGACCCCAGGCGAACATTGCCGTTAGGCGTCGGCGATACCATCCTGGCCCCCGCCGGTATGCATCATTATTCCATCGCCCGGGGAACCACGGTTGTCTCCGTGAGCTTCATTGGCCCCTATACCATCACCTACGTGAACACTTACCAGGCCCCCCGACAGCAGGTCTCCTTTCCTTATGGGTACTAGGTCCTTGTCCGCTCCGACGTCTCCCGCTTCTCCGGCCTCCGCATCCGCCGCGGACGCGCTTCCCCCGGCCGATCGCGAAGTTGCCTTTCCGGTGCTCGACGACCGGGACTTGGATGCCCTGCGCGCCCGAGGCCAGATCAGGGAGATCAGGGCGGGCGACATGCTCTTTCGCGAAGGCGACCGCGATCGGCCCTTCTACGTGGTGCTCGAGGGTGCGGTGGAGATCGTGGCGCAGTCGCGAGACACTCCGCACCTCGTAGTCGTTCATCAGGCGAGACAGTTCAGCGGTGATATCGACCTGCTCAGCGGGCGGGGAGTGCTGGTGTCCGGCCGGGTGGTGAAGGACGGACAAGTGCTGGTGCTGAGCCCCGCCGATCTGCGCCGGGCGGTGGACGAGCTGCCCGAGCTGGGGGAGACCATCATCAAGGCGTTCCTGATGCGGCGGAGCCTGCTTCTGGGCGACGAGTTCGTCGGCGTCAGAATCGTGGGCTCCCGCTTTTCTCCGGACACTCACCGGCTCCGGGACTTCGCCACCCGGAACGAGGTCCCGGTTCAGTGGATCGATCTCGATTCCGACGCCGAGGCCGACAGCCTGCTCCGCCAGTTCAACGTTCCGGCGTCCGCCACCCCGATCGTCCTGGGCCGCGCGGGGCAATGGGTCAGCAATCCGTCCAACGCCGACTTTGCCCATTGCCTCGGTCTGGAGACACCGCTGGAGGCAGACCACGTCTACGACCTCGTCGTCGTCGGCGCCGGGCCCACCGGCCTGGCGGCCTCGGTGTATGCCGCCTCCGAGGGACTCGATGTCCTCACCATCGACAAACTGGCGGCAGGTGGCCAGGCTGGCACCAGCTCCCGGATCGAGAACTATCTCGGCTTTCCCGCCGGTATCTCCGGCGCGGATCTCACCCGCAACGCCACTCTCCAGGCCCAGCGGTTCGGCGCCCGCATCTCGGTTCCCACTACGGTCAGATCGCTGGGCATCGATGGCGGAGAGCGGATGGTCACCCTGACCGACGGCACCCGGCTCCGCACCCGTTGCGTGCTGGTGGCGAGCGGGGTCCAGTACCGAAGACTCGACGTGCCCCGGCTGGGCGAGTTCGAGGGCGCGGGGGTCTACTACGCCGCCACCAACATGGAAGCGCGGCAGTGCCGGGATGAGCATGCGGTCGTGGTCGGCGGCGGCAACTCGGCGGGTCAGGCGATCGTGTATCTGGCTCGCTTTGCCCGGCAGGTCCACGTGGTGCTCAGGGGACAGGATCTGGGGGCCCGCATGTCACGCTACCTGGTGGATCGGATCGAGCAGACCGGGAACGTGACCATCCACAAGGGAGCCAGAGTAACCGCACTGGAGGGAAACGGCCACCTGGGCGCGGTGGAGGTTCAGACCGGGGGCGGAGAACCGCAGCGAATCGAGACCGCCTCGCTCTTCCTATTTATAGGCGCCGATCCCAACACCGCATGGCTGCGTGGCTGCGTGGAGCTGGACCTGAAAGGATTCGTGCTGACCGGCACCACACTCCCCGGGTCGCTGCGAGACACTGAACGGTGGCGGAGCGCCGGACGAGCGCCCTTCCTGTTGGAGACCAGTCTGCCGGGCGTCTTCGCCGCCGGCGATGTGCGAGCCGGATCGGCTAAGCGGGTAGCGGCCGCAGTGGGCGAAGGTGCGATGGCGGTGAGCTTCGTCCACGAGCACATCGCGCGGCCGGTGTGACCAGCGGCCTTTAGCGGCAGGTCCGTTCGCCCGAATCGAGACTGGGATCCCCACTCGCCGGCAAGAACTGGAAGCTGTACTTGAGGGGGTAAAGCTTCAGCCGAAGCACTCCGTAGGTATTGACTATCTTCTCGCTGTTATCGATCGGCCGGGGAGTATGCCCCAATCCAGCTCCGCCCGTCCCCACTACAAACTGCAGCACGCCGTTCGCCGTCTCTTGGCCAGCGGCGTCCTGCGGGTCAAAGCGCTCGTAGACGTGATTGTCCCCGGATAGCACCAGCTCGACCCTTCCCCGAAGCATTGCATCCCACCAGGGCTTGTACCGAGGCACGGTGCCGAGCCTGGTGGACGAGTAGTAAGGCACGTGCATGATGGCGAGCTGACAGCGGTGGGGATTCGCCGCCAGGTCAGCCCGGAGCCACGCGGTCTGGGCGGAGATGCTGACCTGGCTATTGAGCGCGTAGATGCGCCACGCCCCGTAGTCGAAGGCGTAATAGCCCCGGGCCCGATGCCCAGCCCGCCCCGAGTCAACTCCTTCGCCGTTCCAGTAATCGAAGTAGTCCCGGGCGTTCGGGGTGTTGTATTCATGGTTTCCCGGCACCGGGTAGGTGCGCTTCTTGGCCCTGCCCCATGAGGCGTTATAGCAGGCGAAGTCTGCCTCGCTCCCGTTGTGGTAAGCCAAATCCCCGGCAGCAAACACGAGGGCAGTGGGAGACCTGGCCAGGATCGCCGCGGTGGCTTCGTCTTTATAGCCGGACGAACACCCTGCGATGTCCCCTGCGCCAATGAAGAGCACAGTGTCGGATGACGAGCGGATTCTCAAGAGCTCGGGACTGTGAGCCGGACCGGTGGGTTGGTCGGGAGTGCAGGTAAGAAGCAGCGAGCCCATCGCCAACAGCAAAAGGATGAAGACGGGGCGCGGGATCATCGCAGTCGCCGGCGAAAGACACAGATGTTTGATAGTGGATAGGGACTATATAGTGAAAGCCGGGAAGCGAATCAAGCGAATCAATTCCGCTGGGTCACGTTTCAGATCGTTTCAGACGCATCTTGTGATTGGAATTGATGCGACCACCCGGTTACCCTCCGAGAGGCAGCCGGAGCCCGTCGCGCATATAACCGGCAGCTTGCTCAGCCAGGAAGGGGAAACCATGTATCTCTCTCGCGTTGTACCGCTCGCGCTCGTCACCGCAACGCTCGCATGCGGCGGCTACTCCACTCCCACGTCTCCAACGGGCGGTGGGCAGATGTCGAGCCCGCCTCCGGCAGGCTCGGCGGCCGTGAGCATTCAGGACTTCACCTTTTCGCCCGCCACTCTCACGATCAAGGCCGGGACTACCGTGCGCTGGACCAACAGCGGTCCGTCAGCTCACACGACTACCAGTGACGGAGGCTTCTGGAGCAGCCCCACTCTCAATGCTCCTTCGGGCGGCGGGGGGTACGGCGGAAACGGAACCGCAGCCGGCACCTTCGACTTTACTTTCACCCAGCCGGGCACGTACGCCTACCACTGCAGCCTGCACCCGCCATCACTGTATCCCGGGTTCACCGGAACGGTGACCGTGACGCCCTAGACGAACATCGCTACGACCGGCGACACCCCTGCGCTTCTATAACGCCGGCTCACGAAATACCATTCAGCGCCCCCCACCGGTTCGGGCATCATGTCGGACCGGCTGTCTTTGCCCTGACCGGGAGATGCTGAATGAATGGGGAGATCAGCCGCCGCGAGCTGCTCAAGGCCGCCGGCGGCCTGACATTTCTTGCATTGGTGCCGGTTACTCGGGGGCGCTTTGCGCTGGAGCCGGCGCTTCGGCTCAGCGGCGATCTGCCGTTGTTCACTGCGCTACCCTACGTGCAACCGGGCAACAATAGCCGGCTGGTCCAGGGTGAGGAGCGGGCGGTTCTGGCGTGGCAGACCGACGTCAAAGCAGCCGATTTCACCGTTGTATACGGTACTTCGGCCAAGTACGGGAAGAATGCTGAGGTAGCAGTCTCCCGGCGCTGGTCGGGAGATACAGAGGACGGGGAAGCGCGGCTTAACTATTCGGTCGTCTTTCCCGGTCTCCGGCTGGGCACCACGTATCAATACCGCGTCACCATGGGGCACCAGCGGATCGCGGAAGGCTACTTCACGACTCGGAAGCCACGCGGGGCCTCCATTCGTTTTGTGGCGTTCGGCGACAACTCCTTTGGTAGGAGCAGCGATCGGGCGATCGCCTTTCAGGCCTACCGGGCTCGACCCGACTTCGTGATGAATACCGGCGACAACGTCTACGACGGCGGCCGGGACACCGAGTATGCCCGCTTCTTCTTCCCGGTGTACAACGCGGACGTCGCCGGCCAGCGGACCGGCGCGCCGCTCTTGCGCTCGGTGCCGTTCTATACGGTGATCGCCAACCATGATGTCCACCGCGAGACGGTGGACAAACACCCGGTAGCCGACTTCGACCGGGAGCCGGATTCGCTGGCCTATTTCACCAGCATGCATCTGCCGCTAAACGCGCCGGTTCACCCCCAGCCAACTCCCATCGTCGGTGTCCCGGCCAGATTGGCGGCCTTCCGGACCTGTGCCGGAGCGCGATTCCCCCGGATGGCGAATTACTCCTTCGACTACGGGGACGCGCACTTTCTCTGCCTTGACTCCAATGTCTATCTCGACCCCACCGATGCCGGCTGGCAGACCTGGATTGGCCGGGACCTCTCGAGCACCGATGCCCTCTGGAAATTCGTGGTGTTCCATCACCCCTGCTTCAACGTCGGCCTCGAGCACTATACCGAGCAGCATATGCGAGTCCTGGCCCCGATTTTCGAGCGCCATAGCGTGGACGTCGTGTTCCACGGTCATGAGCACAACTACCAGCGCACCCGGCCCTTCCGGTTTGCGCCCTCGGGCCCGGGTGCGGCGGCCCGGCTGAACTCGAGCGATCGGCTGGTGCCTGGCAGCTTCACCGTCGATACCGAGTTCGATGGGCGGAGAGTCACCCGTGCTCACGGTGTGATCTATCTGACCACCGGGGCCGGCGGCAAAAGCCTGTATGACCCGGACTTCACCAATTCGCCCTCCAAGTGGCTCCGTCCGGAGGATGGCAATGTGAAGTATGTCGACCGTCTGGTCGCCGATCGATACTCGCTCAGCGTCATCGATATCGAAGGACCTGTGCTCACCCTGCGGCAAGTCGACGAGCAAGGGCAGGAGATCGACCGGGCGCGGATCACCAAAGGGAGCAAGTAATCGTCTATGGCCCGCCCGCTGGAAGGAACGGTAGCCCTGGTAACCGGCGCCAGCAGTGGCATCGGTGAAGCCAGTGCTCGCGCCCTCGCCGCGGCGGGCGCCGAGGTGGCACTGGTAGCCCGGCGCAAGGAGCGCCTGGACGCGCTGGCGGACGAGATCACGGGCAAGTGGGCGCGCGCGCTCGCCATCGAAGCCGACGTCACTCAGCGAGCCGAGGCCGAAGCCGCCGTGGAGCGGACGGTTGCCGAGCTGGGCCGGCTCGACATTCTGGTCAACAACGCCGGGGTGATGCTCCTGGGGCCGATCGAAGGCGCGCCGCTGGAGGAATGGGAGCGGATGATCCAGCTCAACCTCCTCGGCGTGCTCTACGTGGCCCATGCGGCGTTGCCCCACCTGCTCCGGGCCGCTGAAGACTCCGGCCGTGGGGTGTCCGACATGATCAACGTCAGCTCGGTGGCGGGGCGGGTGGCGCGGGAGGGCTCCGGCATCTACAATCTCACCAAATTCGGGGTCGGCGCCTTCAGCGAGTCGCTCCGGCAGGAGGTCACAGGCCGCCACCTGCGTATCTCCCTGGTCGAGCCCGGCGCGGTGGACACCGAGCTGTTCTCCCATGTGCGGCCCGAGGTTCAAGCCCGGATGTTGGAGCGGTTCGAGGGGGTGGAGCGCCTGCACGCGGAAGACATCGCGGATGCCATCACCTACATCGTGACCCGGCCTCGCCGGATGGCCGTCAACGAGATGCTGGTTCGGCCGACGGAACAGCAGTTCTAGCGCATCTTAACACCGCCCTAACAAGCCCGCCTGCTTTCCTTACCCCTTCTTAACGCCTCGCTGGCCTAGCTTCGATCTCAGGCTTTTCCTGGAGACGAAGTGCTCGATTTGGTCTATGTGCTGACGACCCTGGTCTTCTTCTTGGCGATGCTCCTCTACGTGCGAGGGTGCAACCGGCTGGGCCGAGGCCGGGCAGGCGAGGGGAGCTCGCATTGATCGCCGAGTGGTTGGTGACGGGCCTCATTACGCTCGGGATTCTGGTGTATCTCGTCTACAGCCTCCTCCGGCCGGAGAAGTTCTGACGTGACCACAAACGGATGGCTCCAGATCGGGTGCTTTACGCTCGCGGTGCTGGTGGTGACGAAGCCGCTGGGGCTCTACCTGGTCGCGGTCTACGAAGGTCGCATGCGCTGGCTCGCACCGGTGGAGCGTGGGCTGTACCGCGCGGCGGGCATCGACCCCGCCGAAGACCAGCACTGGACCGCGTATTCCGGAGCGATGCTGATTTTCAGCCTGGCGTCGATGCTGCTGACCTACGCCGTTCTTCGGATGCAGCATTTCCTCCCCTTGAATCCGCAGAAGCTTCCGGCGGTGGTCGATCGCCAGGCCTTCGAGACCGCCGCGTCGTTTACCACCAACACGAACTGGCAGTCGTACGTCGGCGAGTCGACCATGTC
>DASYIX010000013.1:0-32774 GCA_035997125.1 Gemmatimonadales bacterium | reverse complement strand
TACGCCGAGGACGCGTACGGGAAGCCGGGATACTTCAACGTGTTCTACCTGTACTTCCTGTCGCTGGCCATCGGGAACGTGGCGATCGCCATATCCGCCGTCGGGTATCTCGCCGGCTTCTTCCCGTCGATGTCGGCGACGCCGATCGCGACCACCCTGAGCGTGATCGCGCTGCTCTGGCTCACCACCGTTGCCAACTTCGGGGGACCGAGCGTGACCGGTAAGATCGGGTCGGTGACGGTCTGGGGAGTCATCCTGCCGGTCGGCCTGCTCTCCCTCATCGGATGGTTCTGGTTCAGCTCCTCCATCTTCTCGGCCGCCTGGAATCCGCATGGACTGAGCCTCGGTGCAGGGATGGGCTCGAGCATCGCGCTCACGTTGTGGGCCTTCCTGGGAATGGAGTCCGCGGCTCAGAACTCGGCAGCCGTCGAAAACCCGAAACGCGATGTGCCGCTGGCGTGTCTGTTCGGGACTCTCGGCGCCGCGGTGATCTACATCCTGTCCACCACGGTCATCCAGGGGATCGTGCCTAACGCGGACCTGGCGAAATCAACCGGTCCGTTCGCGCTGGCGTACGCCCACATGTTCAACCCCACGGTCGGAACCATCGTGATGGGTCTGGCGGTTCTCGCCTGCCTCGGCTCGCTATTGGGCTGGCAGTTCACTATCGCCATGACCGGTAAGTCGGCCGCAGACCAGCGGATGTTCCCCGCCCTCTTCACCCGGCTGAACCGGATGGGGGCGCCGGTGATGGGAATGATCGTGATGGGCGTGGTGCAGTCGATCCTGGCCCTTACCACGATCTCACCCAGCCTGAGCGAACAGTTCGGTGTGCTGGTGAACCTGGCCGTGGTCACCAACGTCATTCCCTACATCATCGCCCTCTCGGCGCTGCCCTTGATGATGCAGCGAGCCGGAGTGGACCGGCGGAAGTACCGCACCAACACGGCGATCGCGCTGGTGGCGATGCTGTACAGCACCTACGCGATCTTTGCCTCCGGCAAGGACGCGGTTCTCGGAGGCACGTTGGTAATGGCCATCGGCTTCATCATCTGGGGATTCATCGCCTCCCGGTTCACCACCGGGACGCGCGCCGCGGCACCCACGGCCTGAGGGATCAGAGGCAAAGGAGACAAACCATGCGAGCTCTACCAACGAGTCCCTCGAGGTCACAGCTGCGGTGGATGGCTGCCTGGGCGATCGCGCTGACGGCAATGACATCCAATGCCTTCGGCCAGGTCTCGAAGAAAACTGCGCCGGCGGCGGGCCCACAGCCCACCCTGACACGGGTCCAGAAGACGGGAATTCTGAAGCTGGGATACCGCACCGACGCGCGGCCCTTTTCCTACCGGGACGAGGCGGGTAAGCCAGCGGGGTACTCGGTCGAGCTGTGTCAGACACTAGCAGAGGCGGTCAACGGCGAGCTCGGCAAGCCGGTAAAGGCCGAGTGGGTGACAGTGTCCAGCGAAGACCAGCTCCGCGCGGTGCAGCAGCATGACGTTGACATCTTGTGCGGGGCACAGAGCGTGACCCTGGAGCGGAGAAAGCAGGTCGAGTTCTCCATTCCGGTTTTCCCAGGCGGAGTCGGCGTCCTGGTTCGCTCCGACGCTCCGCGACAGCTACGGAACATTCTGGCAGGGAAAGCGAGGGACTATACCCCCACTTGGCGAGCAGTGGCGCTCAATATCCTCCGGGAGCAGGTCTTCGCCACGGTTCCCGGGACCACCGCCGAAGAGTGGGTGAAGCAGCGGGGCAAGGAGCTCCAGGTGGAATCCAAGATCATCCCGGTGCCGAGCTATGACGCGGGCGTCCAGGCGGTGCTGGAGCGGCAGGCGAGCGCCTTCTTCGGCGAGCGCGCCATTCTCTTGGACGCGGCACGACGGAACAAGTCAGCCCGCAGCCTGAGTGTCCTCGATCGCCTGTTCACCTACGAGCCTTTGGCGTTGGCCATCGGGCGGGACGACGAGGACTTCCGGCTCGTGGTGGACCGAACCCTAAGTCATCTCTACGCCTCACCGGCGTTCGTCGAGGCTTATGAGAAGTGGTTCGGCGAACCGGACGAGACGACGATCACCTTCTTCCGGTGGAACGCACTGCCGGACTGAGACAGCCCATCGGGAGACCTGAACATGATTGAGCGAAGCATCAAGCGCCTGAGCATGCGGGCGCTGGTAGTGGACGATGAGTTCGGCAGCCCCACGGCGGAAGGGCGGGCGGCACGGGCCCTGGGGCAGGAGCTGCAGCAGCGCGCGGTCCAGGTGGTGGAGGCAATGTCCGCCGAGGACGGCACGTCGGTCTTGGTATCCGACTCCGCCATCCATGCGGTGCTCGTGGACTGGACCCTGGGAGATCAGGGAGATCATAACGGGCGCAAGCAGCCTCACAATGGGCATACCGGCGCGATCGATCTGCTCAAGCTGGTCCGTTCCCGGAACGCTAAGATCCCGATCTTCCTGATGGCGGAGCGGGGTGCGGTGTCCTCGATCCCCATCGATGTGATGCAGATGGTGGACGAGTACATCTGGACCCTGGAAGACACCGCCGCGTTCGTCGGGGGAAGAGTGGTGGCGGCCATCCGGCGCTACATGGACGTGATGCTTCCTCCTCTGGCCGCCGGCCTCATGAAGTTCAGCCAGGAGTACGAGTACTCCTGGCACACGCCCGGCCATACCGGCGGCACCGCCTTTCTCAAGTCGCCGGTGGGACGGATCTTCTTCGACTACTTCGGGGAAAACCTGCTCCGCTCCGACCTGTCGATCAGCGTGGGTGCCCTGGGCTCACTGCTCGACCACACCGGTCTCATGGGCGAGCACGAGAAGTATGCCGCCAAGGTGTTCGGCGCCCACCGCACCTACTCGGTGACCAACGGCACGTCGATGTCGAACCGGGTCATCTTCATGGCCGCCGTGGCCCGGGACCAGATCGCGCTTTGCGACCGGAACTGCCACAAGTCGATCGAACACAGTCTGGTGATGTCGGGCGCAATCCCGAGCTACCTGGTACCTCTGCGCAATCGCTACGGAATCATCGGCCCCATCCCGCCGGAACGGCTCAAGGCGGCCGCGCTCAAGGCCGCTATCAAGGCCAACCCGATGGTGCCGAAGGGCGCCGATACCCGGCCGGTGCACTCGATCATCACCAACTCCACTTACGACGGGCTCTGCTATAACGCCCGCCGGGTGGAGGAGCTGCTCGACCCCACCGTCGACCGGATTCACTTCGACGAGGCGTGGTACGCCTACGCCCGGTTCAACCCGATCTACCGCGACCGCCATGCCATGCATGGCGACCCCAAGGACCACAAGGGACCGACCGTCTTCGCCACCCACTCCACCCACAAGCTGCTGGCCGCGCTTTCCCAGGCCTCGTTCCTGCACATCCGCGATGGACGCAGCTCGATTCCCCACTCCCGATTCAACGAATCGTACATGATGCAGGCGTCCACCTCGCCGCTCTACACCATCATCGTCTCCAACGACGTGACCGCGGCAATGATGGACGGACCCGGTGGCATCGCCCTCACCAAGGAGTCCATCGATGAGGCGGTCGCCTTCCGGCAGGCCATGGGAAGGGTCTACCGTGAGTTCCAGAAGAAGGGAGAGTGGTTCTTCAATACCTGGAACGCGGATTATGTGAAAGAGGGCAAGGACGGGAAGAAAGTCGCGTTCGCGGACGCCACGCCCGAGTTCCTCGCCACCCAGCCCGACGCCTGGGTGTTGCATCCGGGCGATAGCTGGCACGGATTCGGCGACCTGGAAGACGGCTACTGCATGTTGGACCCGATCAAGGTCTCGATGGTGACGCCTGGGGTGGCCAACAAAGGCGGTCTCGATAAGCGAGGAATTCCGGCTACGCTGGTGACGGCATACCTCCATCGCCGCGGGGTCGAAGTCGAGAAGACCACCGACTTCACCATCCTCGTCCTCTTTTCTATCGGCATTACCAAGGGCAAATGGGGCACCCTGCTCAACGCGTTGCTCGACTTCAAGAGCGACTATGATGCCAACGCGCCGCTGACGGAAGTGCTGCCCGATCTGGTGACCGCATCCCCGGGGGTCTACGGCGGTCTCGGGCTTCGTGACCTGGCCGACCGCATGTTTGCCACGCTCAAAGAGACCCGACAGACCCACTGGCTGGCGGAAGCCTTCTCGACGCTACCGGAGGCGGTCATGACGCCGAACGCCGCCTACCAGCACCTGGTGCGCGATGACATCGAGCACGTCCCTCTGGAAGATCTGGCCGACCACGTTCTCGCCACGAGTGTAGTACCCTATCCGCCAGGCATTCCCATGCTGATGCCGGGCGAGGCAACCGGCCCGAACGACGGTCCCTACCTGGGCTACCTGCGCGCCCTCGCCCAATGGGACGCCCGGTTCCCGGGATTCGGGCACGACACGCACGGGGTGGAGAATCGGGACGGGATCTACTACGTCCAGTGTCTGAGGAAGGCTTCCCGGCCCCGGGCCTGATCGCCGCGAGGAAGACGCCTCATGAGCGATCCGGCCCGCAAAATGTCGCTGGTTCAGGCCACGATGCTGGTGGCCGGCAACATGATCGGCACGGGCGTCTTCCTGCTCCCCGTCACCCTCGCATCGGTGGGCGGCATCGCCATCTTCGGCTGGCTGGTGGCCACCGCCGGTGCCTGCGCCCTGGGCCTGGTCTTCGCCAAGCTGGGGGAGCTGGACCCGCAGGAAGGCGGGCCCTACGCGTACGCCCGGGATTTTCTGGGGCCCTACGTGGGCTTCCAGACCAACTGCATCTACTGGTTCGGCAACTGGATCGGGAATATCGCGATCGCGGTGGCTGCGGTGGGCTACCTGGCGGAGCTCGTTCCCGGGATCAGCGCACCGCCGGCGAGCGTCGTCGCCACCGCCGGGGTGATCTGGCTTCTCACCTTCGCCAACATCCTGGGACCGCGGGTCGTCGGGGCCCTCGAGACCTGGACCATGAGCCTGGCCCTGATTCCGATCCTGGGGATCGCGTTTCTGGGCTGGATCTGGTTCAAGCCCGAGACGTTTCTCACCGGCTGGAATGTCAGCGGCGGTTCCAACGGCCAGGCCATCACCCGCGCGGCGTCGATCGCGCTCTGGGCCTACATGGGCATCGAAAGCGCGGCCGTTTCCGCCGGCGTCATCGAAAACCCGAAGCGCAACATCCCCCTGGCCACCCTGATGGGCCTGGGGCTCTCCGCGGTAGTGTACATCCTGAGCTCGACCGTGATCATGGGCATCATCCCGAACGCCGAGCTGCAGAAGTCGCACGCCCCCTTCGCCGAGGCGGCGCGGCTCGCGATTGGAACGCCGGGCATGGTGATCGTGGCGCTCTGCGCGGTCCTCAAGTCGGTCGGATCGCTCGGCGGGTGGATGCTGCTGGTGGGCCAGTCCGCCAAGGCAGCCGCCTCCGACGGCATGTTCCCGGCGGTGTTCGGACGGCTCAATCGCCACGGTGTGCCCGGCCGAGGCCTTATGATCGTCGGGGTGCTCATGACGGTGGTCCTCTTCGCCACGATGTCGCCAACCATCGCCGGCCAGTTCAGCCGCATCATCGATCTCGCGGTGATCCTGGCGGTCATCCCCTACGTCTATGCCTCGGTAGCGGTCGTCAAGGTGGTCTACGATCATGGGCTGCCGGCTCGGACCTTCCGGACCTTCAAATGGATCGGCATCGCCGCGGTGGTCTACTGTCTCTGGACGGTACTGGGAGGCGATCCGCCGACCGTCGTGGGCGCGTTCATAGCCCTCCTCGTGACTGTGCCACTCTACCCCTTCTTCATCCGTTCAATGGAGACAGCGGCGGCACGGAAACGGGCCGGCGCGGCGGATCAAGATCCTGCACCTGAACATGCATAGGAAGAAAGGGCGGGAGCGTCGCCGTGCGGTTCGCTCGCCCTCTGTTCCGCGTGATTAGCCAAGACTTTCAACGTGGTCAATGGAGATTGCAGTATGAACGCCGAACGAAGCCGCCTCGAAGAGGCGCGGGAGCGCAAGCTCCCCTGGAAGAAGTGGGGACCCTACCTCAGCGAACGCCAGTGGGGCACCGTCCGCGAGGACTACAGCGAATCAGGTGACGCCTGGAATTACTTCAGTCATGATCATGCCCGCTCGCGGGCGTATCGGTGGGGCGAGGACGGGCTCGCGGGGATCTCCGATGACCGGCAGCTGCTCTGCTTCGGCATGGCCCTGTGGAACGGCGAGGACCCGATCCTGAAGGAGCGGCTCTTCGGCCTGACCAACAGCGAGGGCAACCATGGCGAGGACGTCAAGGAGTACTACTTCTATCTCGACTCCACGCCGACCCACTCCTACATGAAGTATCTGTACAAGTACCCCCAGGCCGCCTACCCCTACGATGACCTGGTCCAGACCAACCGGAGCCGGGGACGCGGCGACCAGGAATATGAGCTCCTCGACACCGGTGTGTTCGACCAGGACCGCTACTTCGACGTCTTCGTCGAATACGCCAAGGCGGCCCCGGAGGACATCCTCATTCAGGTCACCGTGCACAACCGCGGCGCGAAGCCGGCGGCGCTCCACCTGCTCCCGACGCTTTGGTTCCGCAACACCTGGTCCTGGGGTGGAGACGTCGTCCGGCCGGTGCTCCGCCAGGCGGCACCCGGCCTCGTCGCGGCCTCTCATCCGGATCTGGGCGAACGGTTTCTCTATGCCGAGGACGCCACGGCGCTCCTCTTCACGGAAAACGAGACCAACACGGCGCGGCTGGTGAACGTTCCCAGCCGGACCCCTTACGTCAAGGACGCGATCAACAGCTACATCGTGCACGGCGACCGGGCGGCGGTGAACCCCGACCAGACCGGCACCAAGGCATCGGCGTACTATCGGCTGGAAGTGAAGGCCGGTGGCTCGGTCACGATCCGGCTACGACTGAGCGACATGGCGCCGGTCGAATCGGCGCGGTCAGGGGTGAAATCCGGCGGCTCCTTCGGACAGGCATTCGACGCTGTTCTGGCTGCCCGGCGCAAGGAAGCGGACCAATTTTATGCCTCCGTCATCCCCTCTTCTCTGGGCGCCGACGAGGCCAACGTGATGCGTCAGGCGCTCGCCGGCATGCTCTGGTCCAAGCAGTTCTTCCACTATGATGTCAACCGGTGGCTGGAGGAGCGCGGCGACGACCAGTTCAAATCACGCCACCGGGCGGCTCGCAACGCTCATTGGCACCATATGCAGAACGCCGACCTCGTCTCCATGCCGGACAAGTGGGAATACCCCTGGTACGCGGCCTGGGACCTCGCCTTCCACTGCCTGGCGCTGACGCTGGTGGATTCGGAGTTCGGCAAGGAGCAGCTGGATCTCATGCTGCAATCGCGCTACCTCCACCCCAACGGCCAGCTCCCCGCCTACGAGTGGAACTTCGGCGATGTGAACCCGCCGGTGCATGCCTGGGCCACGATCTTCACCTATCGATTGGAGAAGGCCCAGCGGGGTCAGGGTGACCTCGACTGGCTGGAACGCTCGTTCCATAGACTGCTGTTGAACTTCACCTGGTGGGTGAACCGCAAGGACCGGTCGGGGAGCAACGTCTTCGAGGGCGGCTTCCTGGGTCTGGACAACATCGGGGTGTTCGATCGCAGCGCGCCCTTGCCCACCGGCGGATATCTGGAGCAGGCCGATGGCACCGCGTGGATGGCGCTCTTCTGCCAGAACATGCTCGAGATCGCGGTGGAGCTGGCGCAGACGCGGCCGGCCTACGGGGGACTGGTCGAGAAGTTCACCGAGCATGCGCTCTTGATCACCTCCTCCATGCTCCATGCCGGGGAGGGCACCGGCATGTGGGATGAAGAGGATGGGTTCTTCTATGACGTGCTCCGGCTCCCTGACGGGCAGGCTCAGCGGCTCAAGGTCCGGTCGATGGTCGGCTTACTTCCGCTCTGCGCCGTCACCGTCTTCGAGGGGGAGCTCAGAGGAAAGATTCCCGAGGTGTGGGATCGATTGCGCGAGTTTCTGTCGGCCCGCCCGGAGCTCAGAATGTTCATCCACGACCCGGTCGAGCGCGGCAAGGGAGACCGACAGATGAGCGCGGGCCTGAACGAAACCAAGCTCCGCCGGGTGCTGAGCAGGATGCTCGACGAGAACGAGTTTCTGAGCCCGTATGGGATCCGGGCGCTTTCCCGCCATCACGCCGAGCAGCCCTATGTGTTCCAGGTGGGAAGCGAGGCGCATGTGGTGTCGTACCTTCCGGCCGAGTCCGACAGCGGCATGTTCGGCGGCAACTCCAACTGGCGGGGACCGATCTGGCTGCCGGTCAACGGGCTGATCATTCGAGCCCTGCTCCAGTATCACCTCTTTTATGGCGACGATTTCACCATCGAATGCCCGACCGGCTCCGGTCGAACGATGAACCTCTACCAGGTGGCCGAAGAGATCGGCCGGCGCCTGTCGAGCATCTTCCTGCGCGACAGGGACGGTCACCGGCCGGTGTACGGGGGGACCGCGAAGTTTCAGGAGGATCCGCAGTGGCGCGACTACCTCCTGTTTTACGAATACTTTCACGGCGACAATGGAGCCGGCCTCGGCGCCAGCCATCAGACCGGCTGGACCGGCATCATCGCCCGGATCATGCATCTGTTTGCCACTACGACGGGGGAACAGGCTCTCGAGCTCGGCAAGGTCGCTGCGGTCCGGGAAATCGAGGAGTTGGCGGTGAGCGGCATGGCCCATAGCGCGGCCGGAGCCCATGGCGACTGAGATGGCCGCCCCGATCTATCCCTCCCTCTACCAGATCAACACTCGGGTCTGGTTGAGGGAGCTGTCCGGCCCCTTGGGGCGCGCCGCCACTCTGGATGACATTCCCGACGCCGAGCTGGACCGGGTGGCGGGGATGGGGTTCGACTGGGTTTGGCTGCTGAGCGTCTGGCAGACCGGTCCGGCCGGGCGACAGGTCTCCCTCACCAACCCGGAGTGGCGGGAGGAATTCCGGCACACCCTGCCGGACCTGACCGACGACGACATCGGCGGTTCCGGGTTTGCGATCACTGGGTATGGCGTGCATCCTGGTCTCGGCGGGGACCCGGCGCTGGCGCGATTGCGCGAGCGACTCCGGAGTCGAGGCCTCCGACTGATGCTCGATTTCGTGCCAAACCACACCGGGCTGGACCATCCCTGGACCGAAGTTCATCCGGAGTATTACGTCGCCGGCACCGAACTTGACCTGACCCGGGCCCCGCTCAACTACCTCCGGCTCAAGCGGGCCGGGCGCGATCTCCTGCTGGCCCACGGCAGGGACCCCTACTTCCCGGGCTGGCCGGATACCATCCAGCTCGACCACGGCCATCGGGGCACCCAGGAGGCGATGATCGGAGAGCTGGTGAAGATCGCCGGGCAATGCGACGGGGTACGCTGCGATATGGCCATGCTGGTGCTCCCGGAGATCTTCGAGCGGACCTGGGGCATCCAGGCGGAGTCCTTCTGGCCCAAGGCGACCCGACGTGTCCGGAAGCGCTTCCCGGACTTTCGGTTCATGGCGGAGGTCTACTGGGACCTGGAATGGACGCTGCAACAGCAGGGATTCGATTACACCTACGACAAGCGGCTGTACGATCGCCTTCGGGAAGGCCATAGCGAGCCGGTGCGGGACCACTTCAGGGCGGGGCTCGATTATCAGAACAAGCTGGCCCGCTTTCTGGAAAACCACGACGAGCCACGCGCCGCCGCCACCTTTGCCCCCGGCGTTCACGAGGCGGCTGCGGTCCTCACCTTTCTGTCCCCGGGGCTGCGCTTCTTCCATCAGGGGCAATTCGAAGGACGAACCAAGCGGATCAGCCCCCATCTGTGCCGTGCTCCCGACGAACCGGTCGACCAAGGGCTGGGCCGGTTTTACCGGCGGCTCCTCGAGGTGCTGCGTCGCCCGGCGGTTCGCAACGGCCAGTGGCAGCTCCTGGAGTGCTCGCCCGCCTGGGACGGCAACTGGACCTGGGATCGCTTCGTGGCCTTCGGGTGGCGAGGCGCCGGCGGCGAGCCGCTGCTGATAGTGGTGAACTACTCCCCTCACCGGAGCCAGTGCTACCTGCGGGTGCCGTTCCCGGATCTCGCGACGCGCCAATGGCGTCTCGAGGATCTGATCGGTGGCGCGACGTATGAGCGTGACGGGGGCGAGCTACAATCGCGCGGGCTCTACCTGGACGTGGGTCCCTGGCAGTATCACGTCTTCGACGTTGCCGGCCTGGTACCGTCGCCAGCTCGGAAGGGCATCACGGTCGAGGACCAGTCACAGTTGAGCATCGTTTGACGGAATCAGGAGGCCTATGAACGCCCTGCTCAAAGACATCCGACAGACGCCGCTGCTCTGGCTGCTGGCCTTCGTGCCGGTGGTGTTTTTCGCCGCGAAGCTCAAACCAGAGGCGGAAACACTGCTCTTCGTGCTGTCGGTGCTGGCCATCGTGCCGCTGACCGTGCTGCTGAGTCACGCCACCGAATCGGTGGCCGCCAAGACCGGCGATGCGGTCGGCGGCCTGCTCAACGCCACGCTGGGAAACATGGCGGAGCTCATCATCGCGCTCACCGCACTGCGCGCCGGGCAATACATGCTGGTGAAGGCGTCCATTGCCGGCCCGATTGTCACCAATTCGTTGTTCATCCTGGGAACGTCGTTTCTGTTGGGCGGACTCAAGCACCACAAGCAGGAATACAACGTGGCCGGCGCCCGCCTGCAAGCGGGCCTGCTCTTTCTGGCCACGGTCGCCCTGCTCGTGCCCTCGGCGATCTCGCAAGCCGACTCCGCCTCCACGGCGGGGGTGGCGTTCACCCACAAGTTGAGCCTGGGCTTGGCGGTCCTGCTGATTGTCACCTACGCGCTGAACCTGTTGTTCTCGCTCAAGACGCACCGCGAGCTGTTTATCAGCGTGTCCCACGGCGGCGGCGGAGCGCCGTGGCCGTTGGGCCTGGCGCTGGGCACGCTGGCCGCCGTCACGGTGCTGGTGGCGATGGTGAGCGAGATTTTCGTCGAGTCGGTGCAGAAGGCGGCGGCGGCGTTCGGGATGACTCCCGCGTTCGTGGGATTCATCATCGTGGCGCTGGTCGGTGGCGCGTCGGCGATGCCCACGGCGTTTTCGGGCGCGCGCAAGGACCGGCTGGACCTGAGCGTGGGCATCGCGCTGGGCAGCGCGTCCCAAATCGCGTTGTTTGTCGCGCCGGTGCTGGTGCTCTTGAGCTACGTCATTGGGCCAACGCCGATGGACCTGCAATTCTGGCCTGGCGCCGTGGTGATGATGCTCATCGCCGCGCTTACGGCGTCGCTGGTGACGGGCAGCGGGCAGTCGGCGTGGTTCGTCGGGGTGTTCGTTTTGATGGTCTATCTGATTTTCGCCATGACGCTCTACCTGTTGCCGCCCCGAGTCCAATAACCGCAGGGCATCGACCATTGTGAGACTGCCACTCGCCACCCCCGTGCTGGACGAATCCCCAACATCCTCCAGGCGCGTACTCGAACCGGGCGACCGCGTCGCCGAGGTGCTCTTTGGGTTGATCATGGTGCTCACCTTCACCGGCTCGCTCAGTGTGGCCGATGCCGGGCGCGATGACGTACGCACCATGCTCATCGGCGCCCTCGGGTGCAACATCGCCTGGGGCGTCATTGACGGGATCCTGTATCTCATGGCTTGCCTGGACGACAAGGGGCGCGACATTCGCGCGTTGCGGGCCGTGCGCAAGGCCACAGCCCCGGAGCAGGCGCATCGCGTCATCGCCGATGCGCTCCCGCCGGTGGTGGCGGCCACGCTGGGCCCCGCCGAATATGAGTCGGTGCGCCGGAAGCTGGTGCAGTTGCCCGAGCCCCCGTCGCGCCCACGGCTGGAGAAGGGGGAGTGGCTGGGGGGTCTCGCGGTGTTCCTGTGGGTGTTCGTGACCACGTTCCCGGTGTCGATCCCCTTCATCTTCATGCACTCCGTCGAGCGCGCCATGCGCTTCTCGAACGGCATCGCCATCGCGCTCCTGTTTCTCACCGGCTACGCGTTTGGCCGCATCGTGGGGTACCGCCCGTGGCTGAGCGGCGTCGCGATGGTAGTGCTCGGCACCGCGTTGGTGGGCGCGACCATCGCGCTGGGCGGCTAGGGGTTCGCTAGCCCCAATGCCGTCGCCTTTGGCGACGTCGTTCGAGTTGCCGGGGCACGGTGGTGTCCGGACTGGTGGGTTCGGATCTCGTTCGCTAACCTAGAGGACGATGTGTACGAGGACACCGGCGGGGCCGTACGGGCCGTCGCCCGTCCCAGATGCTCAGGCAGCATTCCAGTGGAGGAGGAGAAAGATGGGGAGAGGAAGCGCTCTAATCGTGCTGGCCGGGGCTCTGTCGTGCACGGCCCGCCCGGACGCGCAGCCGGCGTCCGGGGCTAACGCGCAGCCGGCGTCCGAGGCTGATGCGCAGCCGGCGTCCAGGCCTGACGCCGGCAACTTGCAGGGAACCTGGCGAGTCGTCGGGGCGTGGGTGCAGGGACGGCCGTCCGCTATCAATGTGAAGGGACGGAGCTGGACCTTCCAGGACAGCACGATCGCCACTGCTGCCGACGGGAAGATCGACCAGCGGGGGACAGTGCGTATCGACACCACGTCCTCGCCGGCCCGCCTGGACTTCTTTCTCCGCCGGGATTCCACGTCGGCCGGCACCCTGATTCGCCGTCAGATCTACCGGCTCGCCGACGATACCCTGACCGTGGCGTACGTGCTCGAGCATTCGAGGCAGGCGTACCCACGCTCCTTGGACATCACGAAGGGAGTGATCAAGCTCAAGCTCGTGAGGAAGCCGTAGGGGGTTCAAAACCCGAAGGCCACGCCTCCGGTTACCCGTCCAATCCGACCGGGAAGCAGCAAAGCGCTCCGTTTCCGCCTCATTCCGAGGGCCTATGACGTCCATCGATCAAGGATCGCCGCTCCTCCGACTAGTGCTCCTGGGTGCGGGCCTGTGCATCATCGCGGCGGGGATGCAGGCCGCCGCGCCGGTACTGAACCTGGTCCTGCTCTCCCTCCTGATCGCGGCCACCTTATCCCCGCTACCGTTTATTCTGGCGCAGCGCGGGATCGGCCGCGGCACCGCCATTGCGATCACGGTCCTGCTCGCCCTGCTGGGAGGGTCGGTCCTGATGCTGGTGCTCGCTCGTTCCCTCAGCAACCTGTCGCAGAATCTCCCCCAGTATCAGAGCGCTCTCGCGAACCTGGTGGATGGGGTGACCCAGAAGCTGGCGGCCCGGGGCATCGTGCTGGATGAGGCCCTCAAGCCCAACCCGGCGCGGATCATGGGCAGGGTCGGTATGCTGGTGGGAGGGGCGCTCAGCCTGATCGGGTACGGCCTCTTCGCGCTCGTGCTCGTCGTGCTCTTCCTGGCAGAGATCCCCTTGCTCAAGAGCGCCGACTCCGGGCCCGGTTCCCTCCGGCACCGGCTGGACGAGGCCATGCGGTTGGTGCGACGGTACGTGGGGCTCAACGGGATGATCGGCGCCGTCATCGCGCTGGCGGACTTCCTCATCATGTGGCTGCTGGGCACCGATGCCGCCGTGCTTTGGGCGGTGATCGCCTTTCTATTCGCGTTCGTCCCCTTCGGCTTCCTGATCTCGCTGATTCCCCCCTTCCTGATCACCCTGCTGGAATACGGCATCGGCCGGGCCATGCTGCTCTTCGGGATCTTCTTCGCGGTGAACTTCATCGGCGACAACGTGATCAAACCCAAGATCATGGGAGGCGGCCTGGGACTCTCGCCCCTGGTCATCATCCTGGGGCTGCTCGGCTGGGGCGTGGTGCTGGGGCCGATGGGAGCGCTGCTGGCAATCCCCCTGACGCTCACGCTCAAGCAGGTTCTACCGGTTCTGATGGGTGAGCCGCCGCCGGCTGCCCGTTCGTAGGCAAAGCCGACCGCTGAGCGGAGCGGCTTGCTCACATTCACCGTCGGTGTTGTGCTGGTCTGGGCCACGATCGCGTTGGGGGGATGACGACGGCCCGTCGCTCCGGTGACGTGCCGGCCGCAGGGTAGCTGCTGGATTGACTAGGGGGAGCCGGATCGACCCTGATAGTTGAGCTTGATCTGGCGGTTGATTAGTGGTGCCCACCGTGGTGAGATGCCCCGTGGTGCGAGGACCCCTCGCCCGTGGTAACCCAGACATCGCGCCGGTACACCGAATCACCCCGCTCGACGCCGGGCCACGCGTTCCCGGAGGCCGGCAGCACGATCCCCCCGAGCGCGCCCATGCCTCCGCCCTCGAGGACCTTCCCGGTCGGGTTGTTGTACTCGGCCGTGAGACGATAACGGTGATCGGGGGACAGAAGGACACCGAACGGGAGGAAGTACCGGCGCGGCATGCCCACGACCTCGCCCCGGTCACCGATCTTGGGGTGTGCCTCCCAGATCACCTTCCCGGTCGAGATGTCCTCCAAACGCAGCGCCGTTCCATATTTGTGCAGGTGGCTGCCCGCCGCGAGCAGCCGGGCTGCGACCGCCGGCCGTCCTTCCCAGCTTCTGACCGAGCGGCCGGGTGGCAAGTCGAAGGCGTGCTGACCGGCCGGCGGCATCACGTCCAGATACAGCGGCTGGATGGCAAGCGGCCGGAGCCAGGTCGTTGCCGGGCTCAGCTCGAGCTGCACGCGCAGCCGGACGCCCCGGTACTCCTTCGGCGTGGGATTGTGCAGCATCGCCGTCACCAGGAGGCTGTCGCCGGGACGCACCCGGTAGCCCAGGAACCACGGAAGGCTGTAGGGCCGCGTCTCCGGCCCGGCCGCGCCAATGCGCAGCATGATCTGACTGAAGAGCTCCCGATGGTCCGGCATTATGAGATTCAGGTGATGCAGCAGACCGGTCGGCAGTCGCTCGCCCTTCTCATCGACCAACTCGAACGTGAGGCCTCGTAGCCAACCGTCTACCGGCAGTGCGAGTGCGAGTGGAGATGGCTGATCGACGTCGCCATGCCCGCCATTCGCAGGCATGGCGATAGGGCCGATTTCGATCACGTATTCGGATGGAGCCGGGCTAACGCTGGCGAGGACACCTACGACGCAGGCCCCCAGAGCCAGCAAGAGAACGCCGCGGCGTCGAATGCGCGAAAAGGCAGGAGACAACACGTGTCCCCTGAGGAACCTCGGAAGAATCCCGCTCACGCTGCTGACCGGGCTTAAGGACGGCACCATGATGACTCACTTCGATTGAGCGACAAGTCTCGACATCGATGTACGCTAGAACGCCCGTCGAGGCGGAAACTGGCAGTTCTGACCGGTGAGAGAGCCGCGGCGACTGGGGTCGGCTAAAGCGAGCGCTCGACTCAGCCCTGCGCAGTCCGCAATGCCACGGTGCCGAAGGCTACGAGGCGCACCAGGGCAAGCCCACACCGCCACGATGAGCAGCTGTGGATCTGCCGACCGGTAAGCGTAACCTAAAGGTCAACCCCAGGGTAGACCCGAGGGAAACCCACTTCTGCTCTACACACCCGGATGAGCGTGGAGTTCTACCAGTCGAACGGTCGCTTCCTCAGAACAGAAACGTCAGTCCACCTGATACCTGGCCCTGGGTAATCCACTCGGTGCCTTGCGACGCCACGCAGGAGTAGAAGCCGCACCAGACCCCGATCTCCCCGGAGGGAACCGGAGTCGACCAGAGCTTGAGGTCGGCCCGGATTCCGGCCCGCTCGCTGGCGAACAGGTACTTGGCGCCGCCGCCGATACTCCAGGAAAAGCGGGTTGAGGAGCCGAGCTGGGCCGCCTTCGGATCCAGGATCCCGATGCCGAGCGAGCCGTCGATGAATGGGCGGAATTGGACCGAATGGCCAAACTCCTGGCGGCCGCCGAACTGGAGGTAGTTGACGGCGAACCCGCCCAGGTTCGTCTTCGTGCCACCCGTCGCGGGATCGAATTCGATATCGGTGTCCTGCCGCAGGTAGGTCAGCTCTATGGCGGACCCCATGGCTGCGAGGAAGCTGACGACGGCCCCCCAGGCGAAGGAGGGCTTGAGCCGCAGCGCGCCTGCGCCAAATGTACCCCCGGCTTGGGTGTCGAAGGAACCGCCCCACTGGTAGCCGGCAAACGGCGTGATCTCAAAACGTTTGTCCCTCACCTCCGCTAACTGGGCTTCAACCGGCGCGGCCGCGAGGCAGAGAGTGAGGCCGGCGCAGACGGAGAGGACCACCGACAATGGGCGCATGCATTCCTCCAAATTGGGGCTGACTACATCGAGTCTCGCTTGACGGAATCCGGAGCTGTCACGGCCGAGTCAACCGCCGCACCGGGCGCTGCCGCGGAGTCGCGCGGGGCAGCCGTGGCTGCCGTGGTGGAGTCCCGGGCCGCACCCGCGCCTGCTGTCGTCGTGTCGGCCGCCGGGTGAGCAGCTGCCTGAGGGGCCGTTTCGGGCTGGGACTTGGAGCACCCCAAGCCGAACAGGGCGACTCCTACCATTCCAGCGCTCAGTAACGTCCGTGCACCCATAAGACCTCCGTTGTGTGTATGTGTTCCGCTGGCCCGTAATAGAGGGAGTTCGAGAGGAGCGCGTAACTGTCACTTGTGACAGCTACCGAAAGGGGCATTACGCGCTGGCCGTTTAGAACGCGTATACCCCGCCAATGCGCCAGCCGTTGACTGTGTAGCTGATCTTGCCGGTGCGGTTGATGCCGGCAAAGTTGTGCGTTCCGTCGATTCTCACTCCGTAGAAGCCGAGCCCATATCCCAGTTCGAGTCCAACTTTGTTCGAGAGGAAGTAGCGTCCTGCAAGCCCGAGCTCTACCACGCCGGCCTTGATGTTGTCGATCTTGATGAAGATGGCCCGCAGGTCACTATCCAGGTACCATTTGTCGCCCAGCTGGAAACGACCGTAGCCACCGAGAGATGCTTCCGGTCCGTTGAAGCCTCCACTACGGGAGAACTGGGCGATGGCGGTATCGGGGCCGCCGGCGGTGGCTCCGGCCGTAGCGGTGATCTTAGTTGATAAGAAAATGATGCCGAGCCCCAGCGCCGCCCCTATCTGGGTCTTCTCCTTCGCCGAGATGGCGTATCGGTACGTCAGAAACATCTGGCTGGTTCCCGCCGACGAGCTGACCCGGAGCCCCGCATCATACGTCGTATCCCGAAACACGATCGTGTCCCGGAGAACGGCCTCCCCCGAACGCTTGGCCCATTGGTAGCCGCCCTCCAGCTCGTGCCGCCGTCCGGGCCGCCAGCGCAGAGCAAGCCGCGGCTGCAGGGTGGTGCTGCCAATGCCCAGGTTGTTCTCGAGATTGATCTCGGTAGCCTCCCCGCTATCGGGATCGATGCGGACCTTGGTTGCCAAGACCAGCAGGGTACCCGAGGCGGAGAACTGAAACCGATCGTACAGATGGCTCCGGGGCAGCTCCTGAGCCTCAAGGAGCCCGGGTGCCAGTGCCGCCACGAGGGCGACGGCGAGAAGCTTCGCTTTCGTTGTCGTGGGGCCCCCCTAGGCTCAAGTGGATCGCAACCTAGCTGATCACCTTCTGCCGCTTCATCTCTTTGGTCGTCTCCGTAATGATGTTGTCAATCATTTCATTGACCGAGCTGGGATTGGTGGTCTGGCTCCGGCTGGCCCACAAGAGCTTCCCGTCCGCCACGGAATAAATGTTGGTGTCGAAGTTCACCAGCTGATCCTCTCGTACATATCCGGGGTCGTAGACGGCGCCATAGGCGGCGTAGCCGCCGTAGCCCCACCCTCCGTACATGCTGTGGTACCCCGCGGGCACGACGTAGGCCGACCCCGGGACGTAGGTGGCGGACTTGTCGACGCTGACCAGCCGCAGTATGACGACTCCATCGAAGCCTCCATCCCGAAGCGCAGCCCCGGTCCGTGCCTTGTCGCCGAGCTGGTCATCCGAGAGGACGGCATACGCGGGTTGCGAGCCTTTGATGGCAGCCGCCAGCCGGTCCTCGACCGTGCGCCGCGTGCCGTCGTCTTTACAGGCGCAGACGGTCAGGACCTTCTTGAAGCGGACGCCACTGGCCGTGGGATCCTTCCAGCTGTTCACCAGCTCCGTGCTGGTCGTGGCGCAGCCGGCCAGGAGAACGGCGGTAAGGACCCCATATCTCAGTTCCATCTCTAACTCCTCCCCTTGGTTGGTTCGGGCCGAGGTTGCCCAGTTAGATACCATATGACCGGCCCGCTATCGGGCTACTGCACCTTGGTGCAGGCGGAAGGCCTCAAGCGGACGCCCACAGCGACGCGGTCAGGGTAGAGCGGCCTTATACAGCTGGATGCGTTTGTCCGCTACGTCCTCTTCTTTTCGCGCCAATTCGTGGGCCAGCTTGCGGTACTTCAGCTGTGCCTCCAGGGTCTGCCGCTCCAGCTCGCCCCTCACCATCCGCGAACCTTCGTCAGCCCGAGGATGGTTGCGCATTTGGGCCAGCTGCAACTCGCGGTCGAGGGCCTGGTGCTTCGCGAATGCCACGAGGCAGGCCTGCCGGGCGGCATCCAGCTCGGCATCCCCCACCGACTGGACCTCTTCGGCCCAGCGCTGCTGCCGCTCCCCTGCCCTCTTCTCGGCCTCGAGCACGGACTGGTCGGTCTTTCGCTTCTCCTTCTCGGCCTGTTTCCTCCTGACCTCGATCTCCCGTAGCCTCGCCCTCTGCTGCTCCGCCATTGCCTTTAACCGGGCGCGGTTCTCGTTGGCCGTGGCGAGCCGGGCCTGGGCCCGCCGCAAGTCGGTTTCTGCCGCACTCATCGCCTCTTGGATTTGGCTCTCCGACTGCAGGGGCAGAGTGATCGCGCGGGCCACTACCGATGGATCGGCCGAAGGGCGCTCCGAGACGGCCGGAGTCGGAGGCGGTGGCCCTCCCGGCGCGTACCCCTGGGCTGGGGGAGTAGCCGAATCGGCACTGACTTCCTGAGCTGCGAGCGGGGCGGCAACAAGGAGCAGCACCAGAGCCGCGAGGGTAGGCATATCGACCTCCTAAGAGAACGTCAGAACGCCAAGACCAGTCCACCCGATACCTGGCCCTGGGTAACCCAGGCGGTCCCCTCGGCCACAAAGCAGCCATAGAAGTCACACCAGGTGCCGTAGGTGCCGGACGGAACCGGGGTCATCCAGAACTTGAGGTCAGTGCGGAGTCCGGCTCGGCCGCTGGCGAACATGTACTGGGCGCCGCCGCCGAAGTTCCAGGAGAACCGGGTCGCAGACCCGATCCCCGCCGCCGCGGGATCGAGAATATTGATCCCAAGCGAAACGCTCGCGAAGGGCCTCAAGGGTGCGTCGTGGCGGCCGAAGTGCTGGCGCCCGCCGATCTGGATATAGTTCATGGAGAATCCGCCCAGGTTCGTGTTGCCGCCACCCCCGGCGCGATCGAACTCGATGTCGGTATCCTGCCGCAGATAAGTGAGCTCCACCGCGCTGTTGCCGAACGTCAGGAAGCTCAACACAGCGCCCCAGGCAAAGGAATCCTTGAGTCGCAGGGTTCCTGCCGGAATTGCGCCCGAGCCCTGGGTATCGAAGGAACCGCCCCATTGGTAGCCGGCGAATGGGGTGATCTCGAAACGTTTGGGGGTCGGCGCTTCCATCAGCTGGGCTGCAACCGGCGCCGCCGAGAACCCCAGCGCAATGCCGGCACCGGCAAGCAGGATCAGGAATGACGGGCGTCTCATGAGCTCCCTCACTTGGTTCGGAGATGGATGGCCGGAGACCTCGGCCCCGGGCCGATACACTAACGTTGGCCCCGCAGGTTCAGGCTATGACCTGGGCCGAGTGCGGGAAACTGTTAGTTCTTACAGGAGTGGCCTGGTGGACCGCGTCTACCAGCCGAGGGTGTACTGCGCCCCCAGGGTGTAACCCGCCTCGCTCGCGTACAGGTCACTGGCCAGCTGCCCGGTCGGCCAGGTGCTCCGGCGGGAGGCTACTCGCAGGCGGAGCGCCACGCTGGGGAGGAACTCCCAGGCAATGGTCAACCGCTCGAGCTGCTCCTGGCGACGCGGCATCATCGACTGGTCCCCGAACGAGAAGGTCTTGTCCAGGGTAACGGTGACCGGTACGCGGACTTCGGTGAGGCCACCGTTGATCGAGATGAAGGTGCTCAACTCCTGCAGGATCGCCCCTCCGTCGGCGTAGATCCCGAGCTGGGTGCTGGCGGTGATCCCTTTCAGCATGATCGCCGGCCCGATACTCGCGCGATAACCCATTCCGCCGCCCGAGGGGGAGATCCCGGCGGGGTGCCACTGCGCTTCTACCCCCTCAAGATGCACTGCGAGGCCGTAGCTCAATCCATCGCCGCGCTTGAGCTGGCGCGACGCATCGAGGGAAGCTCCCAGCCCGTCAGGACCGGAATACCCCTGGAGCCGCGCACTGACGGCACCGGCAGCCAACTCGGCTTGCAGGTTCCACTCCGAGCGGCTACGCGCCCGCCGAGACACCGGCAGATCGGTACCCCCGGCGGCTCGGGTGGTGAATGCCGTGCCCCAACTCCCGGTGACCGCAATCCGGCGCCGGTTCCGTTCCGGCAGCAGGACCGAAAGTTCGTGATAGTACGACTGACAGATCCGATTGCGGCAGACGGAAACGTTCAGCGGCTTCTTGAGAACGTTGAGAAGACGCCCGTGGGATCGCACGGCGAAGCGGGTCTCGGACGCACTGTCTCCGAAATTACTCGGCAGGGAGACTTGCAGCGCTGGGCCGGCACTGGAATACCGATCCATGCCATTGGCCGAACGTAGCTCGATGCTGTCCGCGTTGGGGCTGGCGACGCTCACCTGCAGCGCTTCTCCCGATCGCGCAACGGCGGGATATACGCCAAGTCTCACCGGGGCCGGCCCGCCGGCTAGAAGGACGGTGGAGGTGGAAGGACCGCACCCCCCCAGAATCAGCGCCGTGCCGGCGAGGCCGGTCACGAAGCAAGCCAAGTCCAGTCTCATGGGAAAGCGCCAGGCCTACCTGCCTCGCCGTATGTATACGCCGGCACCGCCTTGCCCAGCTCGCCCTCGGCCGCCCGGCGCAGGCTCGCATCCGTGCGGAGGCCGCGGGTGTTCCGCATAGCTCTGCTCCCGATTTCTAGCGGGTGAGGGCTAAACCGTGTCTAAAGGCTACGAGGAGGTGCGCTGCGCCGAAACTGTTAGTTCTTACAGGAGTGCAGACCCGGTACTAGCTGCCGGGGTGAAGACCGCGCGTCGCTGTTCCGCTGCTAGCGGCGAGGGGGAGGCCGACTGCCCCCACCTTGCCGGGCGCTGAAGCCAGCTTGATCGGCGCTGCGCTGGCGGGACGAGGCATCACGCTGCACGTCACTCGGCACCCCCCGAGGTCGGCCGCTGGGTCGCCGATGGACTTGGATTTGGTTTTTCCCGGATCATGCGCGAATAGAGCGAGATGTTCCGATCGAACAGAAACCGCCCCAGTAGTCGGGTCCACGACGTATGGGCGGATAGATCGTCGTACGTCTCCGGTGCGGCGGCACGAACTTGGGGCAGACGATTCCAGGAGACCGAGGGAAAATCGTGGTGTTCGTTATGGTAACCCACGTTGAACGTCACCGCATTCAACCACCCGTAGTAGCTGAATGTCTCCTGTTCCCCCCCACTGACGAGGTAATGCCGCTGGATCCATCGGGCCCCCAGCGGATGAAGGCCGATGGAGAAAAAGAGCGACAGGGCAAGATACGCGAGAGCCTTGGGTCCCCAGGTCAGATACAGTGCCGTGTTGACCCCGATCTGAATCGCCAGATTGGTCAGGGTCCACCGGTCGAAGACGGCGACTTCCTTCACCCGGAACGACCTGATCATCTGGAATAGAGGGTAGAGCAGGAGCCACAACGCCTTACCGATCGGGGAACGTCCGACTAGCCGGGCTTCCCACCGACTGGGAATGTCCGCATCGAGCTCGTACACCCCCTGGAAGGCGTGATGTTTGAGGTGGTACTTCTGGAAGGACACCGTTCCTGGAGTGAACAGGGGCAGATTGGCTAATAGGCCCGCGAGGATATTGAACAGCTTCCGACGGAACACGAGCCGGTGCGCGCACTCGTGGATCGCGACGAACAGCGCGTGGCTGGCGAACGCCCCCACCGTATACGCGAGCGCGACAATCAGCCACCATGACCGCGATACCGCGAACCAAGCCATTCCGAACTGCAGCAGCACGATCACCATGGTGTACCAGAAGGTGCGCTGGCTCGGGCCCATAAGCGTTCGGATCTCCGGGTGGCGCCTCAGGAGATCCTTGGTGCGCGCCCGGTGAGGCTCCGGCTGGGCTGATCTGCCAAAATCAGTTGGGGCGCCCGCCGGAACAGGGTCATTTTGAGGAAGGGGCTGCCTATACGCCATGCGGATGCCGTTCCAAGATTCAAGAATCGTCTCCACCGTGCCGCAGCCAACGTCGGCGCCTCCAGTTTCGCTGCCTCGCTCCACGCTAGCGTTTTGATGTTCGAAGGAAACTGTTAATTGTGACAGTAGCGGCGGGGCGCTGTTCGGAGTGTTACTGAGACAGTGATTTTTTCCATTCAGGAGGCGGTATGCGAATCACATTGATGTCTACCATGGCCCTCGTCGGCGGTCTTGCCACCCAGTTGGCCGCGCAAGACTCCACCGCAAAGGCGTCACCGACAGCACCACCGGCGGCCCAGCCGGCACCTGCTTCCGCCGCACAACCAACTGCTCCAGCGGCTGGACAACCTGTCCCCGCGGCGGCCGCCCAGCCGGGACCTTCTGCCTCACTCGGGCTGTACGTCTTTCCCTCCAAGGGTCAAACACCCGTACAACAGAGCCAGGACGAGCAGGCGTGCTACGGCTGGGCCAAGGACCAGTCGGGCATCGATCCCGCTTCGGTCAAAGCCAACCCCGATTCAGCCAGGAAGGCGGCCGGGGCCAAGGCCGACACTGCCACCCAGGGTGCGGCGGTCAAGGGCGCGGCCCGTGGCGCTGCCGGGGGCGCAATCGTGGGAGCAGTTGCCGGCGACGCCGGCACCGGCGCTGGTGTGGGCGCGGTCGTAGGGGTTGCCGCGGGCAGAAAGGCAAAGAAGCAGGCCAAGAGCCAGGCGGAACAGCAAGCGGTAGCGCAAACCAACGCCTGGGCCGCACAGCAGATCGACACCTTCAAGAAGGCGTTCAGCGCCTGTATCGAAGGGAAGGGCTACACCGTGAAGTGATCCGGCCGTCCCTAGAAAGCTTCGCCGGTGCCGAAGAAGACGCCTTTCGATCCTTCCGCCCCGACTCCGAAGTCGATGCCGATGTTGGTGTTGGAGTTCTTGTTGAGCTTGAGGCGGAGTCCGACGCCGCCGCCGGGATCCGGCGTCTGTAAGGCGCCGGTCACGGCATCGTTGGTTGAGGTCACGTTGAAGAACGCCACCGCGCCCAACAGACCATCGCGAGAGAGCGTCATCCTGTATTCCGCTTCTCCGTACACCATATCCCGGGCCCGGATTCTCCCCTGCGCGTACCCGCGTCCGCTTCGATTATTGTAGTCCCATCCGATCGCCGGGAGATCGAGGTAGGGAGGTTGCCCCATGGTGAGCCAGGCCAGCCCCCAGAACGCCAGCACATTCCGTCCCCCCACCTTGTGGTAGGTCTTCAGCTCGGTTTCGAGCGACTGCCACGTGGCATCGCTGCCCATCCACCTCGGGAGGAAATGCAGGCTCCCTCGAGCCAGGAGCCCGTTCCGGGTGTTGAGGGGGTTGTCCCGGGTGTCGCTCAGTACGTTGAAGGAAAGGCCCGATGACGTGGAGCTGGTCGGCTGGCCCCCGGAGTACTGAACGTACGGCGTCACGATCCCCTGAGCCGCATTGTGGTCCACAATACCGAAATAGTAGTTCAGGTGGTATCCCAGTCCCACCAGGAAATCCTGGGAGATGCCGCGATAGACCGTCTCATAGAAGCGAATGAGGTTGTAGTCCATCGGCGACTTCCGGTCTTCAGGTAGGGCGGGGCCGAGTCCGTAGGTAGGCTGGTTACTGTCGAGGTAACGCCAGTCGCCCTCGAACTTCCAGCCATTGCGGGGAGTGTACACATTGGAGCGAAGCAGGACATTGAACTGTTTCTTGGTGGTGTAGTTGACCGACGCGGAGACGGTCGAGAGGTTCGTGTTCTCCTCGGGGCCGAACCGGGTGACGGCATTGCCGGATACGCCGAGCAGGAGACCGTTCGTCGGGTTGGCGGAGATCGCAGGCAGAATCGTCAATACCATCTTGGGCGGGATGACGATGCTGTCGCTCAGCTTGGGCTTCCCGTGCAGCACCCGAGAAAGCACGTCCATGAGGTCGCGTTGACGAACCGTGTCCCGCGCTCCTGGTGCGCCGGGCTGCTGCGCCGCAATCCCCCCTGGCAGAACTGAGAGGAGCACCCAGCCACCCAGCGCATGCAATCCCGGCCGGAAACCCAATGGACGGCTCAGGGAACAGCCGTCAGGCTGGGTTTTTCCTCGAGGCCGATGGCCGGCTGCTCGACCTCCGGAAGGGACATGGAGCGAGGAAGCACCGCCTCAATCCGGGCGCCGTGTCCCGGAGCGCTATGCACGAGCAGCGCCCCCCCGATCCCGCGCAGTCGCTGGCGCATGCTCATCAGCCCGAGACCGTTGACCGTGTCCATGCGGTGAGGCTCGAACCCGACGCCGGCATCGGTGACAGTGAGCCGCAGCGTAGTCTCACTGCCCTGGAACGTGACTCGTACCGCATCCGCGCCACTGTGCTTTGCCGCGTTGTGCAGCGCCTCCTGGGTCACCCGGTACAACGACAGCGCCACCGCTGCCGGGAGCTCGTCCGGCCAATGGCTGCGGGACACGTCGATTCTCAGGCCGTAGTGCTCCATGTCGTGGCCCAGGGCCCGCACCGCCGGCACCAACCCGAGGTACTTCAGTCGCACCGGGTGCAGTCCCCGGGTGACGTGCTCCACGTCGGCCGCGACGGCGCGGACTCGCTGGGCCAAGCTGGCAATGGCGGTACGGGACTCAGCCGGGGCATTCGAGGGCACTGATGCGAGCGCATCCAGCTCCAGGGCCAGGACCGCCAGCTGCTGACTGATGTCGTCGTGCAGCTCCCGCGCGATCCGGGTCCGTTCGGCCTCCAGCATCTTGAGGAGGCCCCCGCTGAGTCGTGTCAGGTCGGTTTCCGCCGCCTTGCGACCCGCAGCCGCTCGGACTGCGGCCCACACCGCCACGACCAGCGCGGTTGGGGTGAAGAGGGCGGTAACGAACTCCACGAGGGACATGAGAAGTTGGATTGGACGCTTAGAAGTTCAGGGTTACCCCGACCGCGGGCCCGTACAAATGCACGTCATAGACGAGGCCATTGGCTTTTTCGTAGTCGACGTCGAGATAACGATAAGCCGCTACCAGGGTGCAGCAGCGAGCCAGATCGTATCCGGCGCCGCCGAGCCCCTGCCAGGTGAATTTCGCCCCTCCACCACCCAGGTCTCCCTTGGCGAAGAGGTGCCAGTCCTGGCCCGGCTGAACCCGCCAGGCGGCACCGAAGGTCGCATCAGCCCAGTCCTGACTCCCGGACAATGTTTCCGGCGGAGCCGTCAGGTCTACGCTCAGATGCCAGTAGCGCACCCCGACCAGGAGGTCGACACTCCCCCAAGCTCGAGTCACCACGGTGCGCCCGATCTCCGGCTGCAGCATGAGCTGCTCCTGGCCCACCGTCACTCCACCTGGCTCATCGCCCAGGTTCACGAAGAATACGTCTCCCCTGAGGACCCAGGGGGCTCGGCGGGCCTCGAGCAATCCCATAACGCCGATATCGAACTGATCGATGACGTCGCCGATGCTGAGGCTGACCTCCGTGACCACTCCCCTCACCCCGACCCTGCCAGCGAGGCCGGCGGCCCAGAGATGCGGCGTAAAGGTGACTCGCCATCCGGGGGCTTCTACCTGCGCCTCCGGGACCCGGGTCGCTTGCGCCTCGCCGGCGGGAACGAATGCGAATGCGACAACACCCAGGAGCCCTGCACTTCCCAACCATGGAAGCCAGGTGCTCATGTCGATGTGGAGACCACTCTCATATCAAACGCCGCTTGACGGCAAATTGGACCAGCTCGGCGCTCGAGCGCATCGAGAGCTGTCGCATGATCCGGTACTTGTGGAAGGCGACCGTCCGCGGGGTGATTCCCAGGGCAGCGGCTGCTTCCTTCATGGTTCGTCCGCCGGCCACCAGTCGGACTACCTCGCGTTCCCGCGGGGAAAGGTTCTCCGGCTCGCAGACGTCGGTTATCCGGCGGGTCGGCGCTGGGCGTTCCGCCTGAGCCTGGACTTTCGGAGGACACGAGCCCCCCACCACCACCGTGCGGATGGCATGCAGGAGCTCCGAGGGGGGGGCGCTCTTGAGGATGTAGGCCGAGGCGCCGGCCCGGAACGCCTCGGCGGCGAGCTCCGGGTCATCGTGCATCGTAAGAAAGATGAAGCGAACCTGAGGCAGTCGCTGGCGGACCTGCTGAGTGGCTTGAAATCCACTGAGGCGGGGCATGGTGACGTCGCAGAGCACCACATCCGGCCGGAGCTCGAGGGCAGCAGCCACCAGAGCCTCGCCGTCGGTGACGCCCCGCAGGACAGTGAATTCGCGCTCGAGCAGGTGGTGCAGCGCAGCCAGGATCAGATCGTGATCGTCGGCCAGCAGCAGTCGCGGGCGTCCGACCGACGGTCTGGAATGGCTGCTGGGCCACCGCTCCGGGGGGGCGTTGTGCCAAGAAAGAGCCGGTGCACTCATGGGAGCTCAACGGGCTATAAGGGGTAGCGTTCGGCGAAGGATTACGGTCTACGCTAGGGATGTGCTGAGGGGGGAGTAACTGGACCTTAGGCTAGTCAGCAGTGTCCGTGCGCCAACTACTGGTCGGGTGGATCGCCGGCACCTGGGATTGCCCGGCCAGCGCCGCCCGGATGGCGGGGATGAGATCGCTACCCGCCTGGGACTTCAGCACATACCCGCGGGCCCCGGCCTCGAGCGTCGCCGCCATCACGGCGGGGTCAGACAGGACGGTGAGCGCCACGATAGCAGCGCCGGAGCCCTCCGCCTGAACCTGCCGGATCGCCTCGATCCCCCTGAGTCGCGGCATGGCCAGGTCAATCACCAGGACATCGGGTTGCAGAGCCCGCGCTAACCTGACCGCCTCGGCGCCATCCGGGGCTTCGCCCACGACATCAAACTCCTCTGCCAACAGCCTGCGTATGGCTGCCAGCAGTGGCGGATGATCGTCGGCAAGGAGAACCCGGACCCGGGGCATAAGCGCGATCCTGCGTGGGGATGCTTGCGCAAGTTGGAGGACCGGTGCCCCAGCCGAAACTGTCAGTTGTGACAGCTTGCAACCTTGGGTGCTCCGGCGCAGAGTAGCAGCGGTTGATTCTCTCTGGATCTTGGCCTCTCTCGAGCTCGCAGCTCAGGAGTCGTTCATGCGCACTCTTGCCCTCCTTGCGTCGATCGCACTGGTCCACGCCCCTGCCCTGACCGCCCAGGGCAACAATGATGTCCCATCGGCCCGGGCCGACCTCCAGGCCAAGCGCACCGCGATCGTCGCCGACAACCTGCCGCTGACCGAAGCGGAGGCGCAAAAGTTCTGGCCCCTCTATAACGAGTACCGCGCCCAGTGGAGCAAGCTGGATGACCGGGCCCTGGCGCTGGTCCAGGATTATGCGGCCAACTACGACGCCATGACCGACGACAAGGCCCAGCAGCTGCTCAAGCAGCAACTGGGCATCGAGGAAGATCGACTGAAGCTGAAGAAGTCCTATCTGGGCAAGTTCGAGAAGGTGTTACCCTGGAAGAAAACGGCGCGCTACTATCAGATCGAGCGCAAGATGGATGCGGCCGTCGCCAACGAAACCGCTTCGGTCATCCCCTTTGTGAAGTAGGTCGGGGGCACCCAGGCTGCCTCCCGACCCCGGACCTGTGACCGTCGCGTTACGATCCGGGGCGGATTACATCTTCCGCTCCCCTGCATATTGTTGCATCTTCGACATAGCCAATTTTAACCATAGGCCATATGCCCGATTCAACTTCCATTGTGTTCGTGGTGGATGACGACGAGTCGCTCCGACGCAGCCTGGAGCGACTGCTCCGAGTCAGTGGCCATCCGGTGCGATCCTTCGCGTCCGCCGCCGCATTCTTGGACCATCCGGATCCGGATGGTCCCTGCTGCCTGCTTCTCGATATCCGAATGCCCCAGCTCACCGGACTCGACGTGCAGCGAGCCGTGAATGCGGCTGACCGGGCGCTGCCCGTCATCCTGATGACCGGCTTTGCCGACATCGACACTTGCGTAGCGGGGATGAAAGCGGGCGCGGCCGACTTCCTGCTCAAGCCGTTCGACGACCATCAGCTCCTCAGCGCGGTGGGTTCCGCGCTCCGCCGAAGTCAGGACGTCCGCCAAGCCCGCGCAGAATATCGAGCGCTGCTCCGGCGATTCGACCTGCTCACCCAGCGGGAGCGTCAGGTGTTCAACCTGGTGTCGGAGGGGCTATTGAACAAGCAGATCGCCGGGCGCCTGGGCACCAAGGAAGGCACCGTGAAGCTGCACCGCGCCAACCTGGTGCGGAAGCTCGAAGCCCGTTCGGTCACCGATCTGGTGCGGATGTCGGACCGTCTGAGACATCATGCTGCCCCACCCACCTCTGCGATCCAGGTGTCCGCCTAGGACCCCTCCCTCCGTTCGTCCTCGACCAAAGTGTAGTGGCCGGTAGGGCAACCGTGGAGATACCTTCGCGCTATCCAGCTATCGGCGGGATGGCCATGGTCAGGTCTACGGTTCCCGGTGCATGGTAACCAGGCGGTTGTAGTGGAGCATGCCAGCTCCACCAGGCCGGAGGACTCGGCTGAATCGCCGCTTATCGTAGTGATAGACGACGATGTCTCCTTCAACACCGCCATCGGGCGACTGCTTCGGCTCTGGGGATTCCGGACCCAGAGCTTTGCGTCCGCCGAAGCATTTCTGCGGCAACCCACCAGCGCACACTGTATCGTGCTGGATCTCCATCTGGGCGGGATGAGCGGGCTGGAGCTTCAGGCTCGTCTGGCGGAGGAGGGCAGGCCGGTTCCGATCGTGTTCGTCACCGCCACGGAAGATTCCGGTATTCGCCTGCGGGCGTTGGAGGCAGGTGCGGCCGGTTTTCTGGAGAAGCCCTTCGACCAACACCGCCTGCTCGAGGTTCTGTCCCGGGTGATCGATTACCGGTCGGAGTGAGCCGCTGGTCCTGCTGCGGCCTGGGTCGGGCGACGCTTCGGATAGGCCGGGTTCAGCACCAGATGGAAGGTTGCACCCCCCGAAGGGTGATTCGCTGCCGACAGCCGGCCGCCGTGGGCGGTGGCGATGGAGCGGCAGATCGCCAGCCCCAGCCCGAGACCCTGCTCTTTGGTGGTGAAGAAGGCATCGAAGATCTGATCCAGGCGCTCCTCCGGGATGCCGTCCCCCCCATCTCGGACCGAGAGCTGGACCCATCCTTCCGCGGTGAGGCTCGTCGCGATGGTGACCACTCGCTGATGGGCGGCGGTGCCGGCCATGGCGTCGCAGGCATTGGCCACCAGATTCAACAACACCTGCTGTAACTGTACTCGGTCTCCCAGAACCGGCGGGAGCGAGGGCGCAAGCTCGGTCTCGGTGGCTACCCTTCGCCGGATCAGATCGCTGTGCAGCAAGGTTCTCACCTCCGCCACCAACTCATTCAGGTCCACCTCGGACAGCCGCGCCTGTCCCTTCTTCAAGAGAGCGCGGAGCCGGCCGATGACTTCACCGGCTCGCCGGTCGTCGAGGGCAATGTCCTCGAGAATAGTCCGCACCTCGGCCAGGTCGGGACTGCCCCGCATCAAGATGCGCTGCGCCGCCCGGGTGTTGGCCAGAATGGCGGCCAGCGGTTGGTTCAGCTCGTGGGCCAGTGCACCTGACAGCTCACCCAGCGACGCCACCCGGCTCAGGTGCGCCAGCTCCTGCCGCTGTTCTTCCGCTTCCGTCTCGGCCCGCTTCCGTGCGGTCACGTCCCGGATGTTGATGATGTAACACGGCTCGCCCGACATTTCCATCGTGTCGGTCACCAGGAGCACCTGGAGGATGGCACCGGAGCGGGTGCGCACGTCCAGCTCGTAGTCGTGGAGATAGCCCTGGTTCTCCAGCTCTTCGCGTCCTCGCTGCTGCCGCTCCCCATCTACAACGAGATTCAGCTCATCAGACGAACGGCCAATGGCCTCCGCCCGGGAGTAACCAAACATCGCCTCCCACTTCTCATTGACCTCGATGAAGCGGTGGTCGTTCTGAGTGACGATCGCGATGGCGTCGGGACTGGAGTGAAACGCCTTGCCGAAGCGCTCCTCCGAGCTCCGCAGCGCCCGCTCCGCCGCGACCCGATCTGAGATCTCACCCCGAAGAGCCACAATGGCGGCTGACAGATCGGCCGTTCGCTGCACGACCCGCTCTTCCAGCTGATGGCCTGCCTCGCGGAAGTGGGCTTCGCTCTCCCGCAGGGTGGATTCCTCCTGGCGCAAAGCTTCCGAGGTCTTCCGTTCGGTGATGTCAACGTGGACCCCGAGCATTCTGATCGGCCTGCCCGAGTCGTCGTACAGGACTTCTCCCTTCCCCAGCACCCAGCGCACCTCCCCATCCGCGCGGATGATGCGGAATTCACACTCGTATGGCGTGCCATGCTCGATTGCCCCCTGGATCGCCAGCCTGACTTGGGCCCGGTCCTCAGGGATGACCGAGTCGAGGAAGTGGCCTAAAGTGATATCCGTGTCGGGGACACCCAGGCCCAGGATCTCTTTGGATTTGGGAGACCACGATACGGCGTCCTCCGGAATGCGCCACTCCCAGGTACCGACCTGGGCCGCCCCCAACGCCAGGTTGAGCCGCTCCTCATTGTCTCGCGACAGCGCTTCGGCATGGCGCCGTTCCTGGATCACCGCTGCCAGGACCAGGAACGGAATGGCAAAGACGATCAGGAACAGCTGAATGGAGACCGCGTTCTCGGCCGGGGAGCGGGTCAGAAAGGGACCGTGCCCGTGCACCGCTCCCCAGATCGCCAGAGCGGTGACCAGCAGAAGAGCGGTGCCGGTTCCCCGACTACCAAATCGGACCGCCGCCCAGAGTACGAAGGGTAAAGGCGCATAGAGCAGGGCTGGAGAAGTGTTGAGCCCAGCTTTCTGGCCGTTGAAGACGAGGATGACCACGGCGAGGAGAGCGGCACCGAGGAGCCCGGCCTCCAGGTAGCGTCTCGGGGGGGCGTGTCTCAGGTCGGCAAAGCCCTCCGTGCCCCAGCTCACGATCACCGGCACCAACGTCAACGAGGTCAGCACATTGGAGAAGAGCCGGGTTTGCCACAGATGCCAAAACCCGTTCGGTGCCGCGCCATTATGGGTCACGAACCCCGCATCCAAGAAGCTGGACAGGAAGGTTGCCAGGAACGCGCCTCCGAAGATGAAGACCCCGACGTCACGCGACCGGTCGAACCGAAGGGGACCCTTGAGGAGGTGCCGCACGACTGCGGCACCGATTAAAGCTTCGCTGCAGTTGCTGACGAACCAGCCCATGACCAATCGGGGAGGGAAGCCACTCCCCAACTCCACCGCCAAATGCGCCGGCAAAGCGCCCAACAGGATGATCCACCACCACCGTACCGGCGTAAGCAGGAGGGCTGAGAGCAGGATCGAGTTGGGGAGCCAGAGGGTCGAGATCGGGCTGGGTCGCAAGGTGAGCGCGAACCCTAACTTTGCGCCCAGGTAGTAGGCCAGGCCGACGATCAGCGCCGTCCTGAGGGCTCGGATATCCGGGATAGCAGGGGAACTCACCCGGGTCCCTATGAGTGCGTTATAACCGGGGCGAGTCACGGTAAGGACCTGACCGGGGTGGGCGGTGAACCTCACTGGAGTGCTGTAGTATGGACAGAAGGACTGGGTGTCGCCAGATACCCCCCGTCCTTCGGTTGGTGGGATCCTGGCCTAAGGTCTAGTAACCCTCCGCTGCATAAGCACCTACCGTCAATTCACTGCTCCGAATCACCCACTCGTGTCTGGCCCGCGGCGGCAACTTTTCCCATCGCCGATTGGGAGAGGAGCGGCTGAGGCGTACCCGTGATCCGCACCGCTTGCCGTGTTGTGCTATTCCTGGTCGCGGGCGGAGTCTTGCTCCTGCTCGCTGCACTGGGCGCGCTTCATGTCGGGGCCGGGACCTGGGCAGTCAACTCTCTGGTCCGAGCCGCTGTTCCCGGAGCTACGATCTCCGTGGCCGATGTTGCCGGCAACTATCTCTCCGGCGTCGAGCTCCGGGACCTGCGGGTCGTGCGCGACGACGGAGCTGTGCCGCTGCACGCTGATACCGTCAGGATCGGCTATAGCCTGAGGCAGTTGCTGTCGGGAGACGTCGTACTCCATCGGATCCAACTGGTGGGTCCCACCGTTACTCTCCATCGGTCATCGAAGGGTTCCTGGAACCCCTTCCCATCACGGCCCCGTAAGCCCGCTCCAGCGCCTTCGCCTTCCAAGAGTTCCGCCGTAACCATCGAGCACTTCTCGATCGTCGGGGGGATCGCCAGCGTTCGGTCCGTCAACCAGCAGGGGCTGACCATTGGTTTCGCCGGTGCGGGCTCGCTTGCCGGGGGGCGCCTGACTGTCGACACCCTGACACTGCAATCGGACTCCAGTACGGTCACCGGCAAGGGGTCAGTCACCCTGCCTCGAGGCGGGGAGCCGCTGAATCTCGCTGCGCTGAATCTCGATTTGGAAGCAAGCCCGCTGGCGTTCCGCGACCTTCGCAGCTTTCACTCAGGCGCTGATTGGGAGGAAAGCGCCCGGCTGAAAGGGCGGATTCAGGGCAGCGGGTCCGATGCCGCAGTGAGTCTGGATGTGATGCTCTCCAACGGTGGGACTCTCGTCCTTCGCAGCCGGTTGACTCCACTTAGGCGCTTGCCCTTCAAGTACAGC
>DASYIX010000012.1:0-9690 GCA_035997125.1 Gemmatimonadales bacterium | reverse complement strand
ACTCCAACGGGCCCTGGCCCGAGCGGGGGTCGCCTCGCGCCGCGCCGCGGAGAAGCTGATCGAGGATGGCCGGGTGCGGGTGGACGGGAAGCCCGCCACCCTGGGTATGAAGGTCGATCCCGAACGGCAACGGATCACAGTGGGGAACCGGGCGGTGAGGCTGAAGGAGCGGCGCTGGCTGGCATTTCATAAGCCGCTGGGTGTTGTGACCACCGCGGACGACGAGGAGGGTCGCCGCACGGTGCTCGACTTCATCCCCGACTCAACGGCACTCACCTATGTGGGGCGGCTGGACGTGATGACCACCGGGCTCTTGCTGCTGACCACCGACGGGGAGGCGGTGCACCGGCTTACGCATCCACGCTACCGGATACCGCGCCACTATACTGCGCTGGTGCATGGTCGTCCCACCGCCGAGATCGCCCAGTCGGTGAAGCAGCGAATCCTGATCGATGGCCGGCCGGTAGTCCCCACTGAGGTCAAAGTACGTCCGGGCACCGCCGGGCGCAGCATCCTGGATCTCACCCTGGCGGAAGGCCGCAACCGGATCGTACGACGCTGGTGTGAGGCCATGGGGCTCAAGGTCGATCGCCTGGCCCGGCTCTCCTACGGGCCGGTTCGGTTGGGCGATCTGGCGCCAGGGAAGTACCGGCCGCTCACTCCCCGCGAGGAAGCAGCGCTGTATAAAGCAGTCCGGCTCGATCCCGATAGCAGTGAAACCGGCGCCCGCCCTGGGGCGTCCGGAAAGCCATCCCGAGGAGCCACCCAGAAATGAGCGCCCCCAAGCTCACCAAAAAGCCCGCGGAGCTGCTGCCGGTCCCGCGGATTCTCAAAGAAGTATCGCGCCGCATCGTGGGTCAGGACGCCATGGTGGAGCGGCTTCTGATCGGGCTGCTCACTGGCGGGCACATTTTGCTGGAGGGCGTGCCCGGGCTGGCCAAGACTCTGGCGGTGCGCACCCTGGCCGAGATCATTCACGCGTCGTTCTCCCGTATTCAATTCACTCCCGATCTGCTGCCGGCGGACGTGATCGGCACCATGGTCTTCAACCAGAAGAGCCAGGAATTCCACGTCAAGAAGGGGCCGCTCTTCGCCCAGATCATCCTGGCCGACGAGATCAATCGCGCCCCGGCCAAGGTGCAGGCGGCGCTGCTGGAGGGAATGCAGGAACATCAGGTGACGATCGGCGGCACCACCTATCCGTTGGAAGAGCCGTTCATGGTGCTCGCCACCCAGAACCCGATCGAGAGCGAGGGCACCTATCCGCTGCCGGAAGCGCAGCTCGACCGGTTCATGCTCAAGGTGCGAGTCGGCTACCCCAGCCGGGATGAAGAAAAGGAAGTGTTGCTGCGCATGAGCGGCGGCAAGGAGATCACGGTGGAGCGGCTGCTGGACCCCGACGCAATCCTCTCCGCTCGCGCTGCCATTGCGGGCCTGTACATGGATCAAAAGGTGGTGGACTACATCGTGGACCTGGTGCGGGCCACTCGAGATCCCGGCCTCGTTGGGCTCACCGATCTCAAGCCGCTGGTTGCCTTCGGCGGCTCGCCCCGGGCGTCGATCGCCCTGGCTCAGGCCGCCCGGGCCCACGCCTTCCTCCGTGACCGGGCGTACGTCATCCCGGAGGACGTGCGGGCGCTGGCACCCGACGTCCTCCGCCACCGCATCGTGCTCACGTTCGAGGCCGAGGCCGAGGACGTGACCACCGACGAAGTGGTAAGTCGCGTCCTTGGCGCGGTGAAGGTGCCTTGAGAAGAGTCGAGAGCTAAAGTCTTGAGCCTACATGACTCTCCCACCTCAGTATTCATTCTAGACTCTAGACCCTAGACTCTAGACCTGTTACAGCTATGTCCGCCGTCACTCCGGAAATCCTCAAGCAAGTCAAATCCATCGAGCTCCGTACCCGGGGCCTGGTCGGGTCGCTCTTTGCCGGCGAGTACCGCTCGGTGTTTCGGGGACAGGGGATGGAGTTCGCGGAGGTCCGAGCCTACGAGCACGGCGACGACTTCCGGGCCATCGACTGGAACGTCTCCGCCCGACTCGCGAGTCCCTTCGTCAAGACTTTCACGGAGGAGCGCGAGCTCACCCTGATGTTGGTGGTCGACCAGTCAGGCTCGACCCGGTTCGGGGAGCCGGTCACCAAGGCTGGTCTCGCGGTCGAGGTAGGTGCCGTGCTCGCGCTCGCCGCTGCCTATCACAATGACCGGGTCGGCGCGATTCTCTTTTCCGACGCGGTCGAGCGGGTGATTCCCCCCCGCAAAGGCCGGCGGCATGCCCTTCGGGTCATTCGTGATCTGGTGGCATTCGAGCCCGCCGGCCGCCGCACCAACCTGGGCGCGAGCCTCTCCTACGCCAGCCGGCTCCTGCGCCACCGCAGCATCGTGGTGGTGCTCTCGGATTTCATCGCCGAAGGCTGGGAAAAGCCACTCAGCCGCCTGGCTGCCCGCCATGAAGTCGTCGCCGTCACGGTGGACGACCCCCGGGAACACGACCTCCCCGAGTCCGGGTGGATCGAGATTGTGGATGCCGAGTCGGGCCGCCGGGTGTTGCTGGATACCGGAAGCCGTCAGGTCCGGCACCGGGTCGCCCAATTGGCCGACCGGCGTCGGGAGGAGCGGGCGCGGTCCCTTGCCGCGTCCGGCGCCGACCACGTGCGGCTCGAGACCGGTACCGACTACGCCATTCCGCTGCGGCGCGCCTTTGCGCTCCGGGCCCGTCGGATCCACCGCGGATGAGACGAAGTATTGCCTTGCGGCTGGGCCTGGGTCTGCCGGCGTGTCTCGCTGCCGGGCTCGAGGCTCAGGCTCCGCACCCAACGGTCGGCGACACCGTCTGGCTGAGCCGCACCGTCGCCCTGCCGCCGGGCCATGTGGTGCGCGCTGCCGACTGGGATCCCGCCGACCCTATCGAGCTGTTGGGACGACCGCGAGTCGTCGTCACTGGCGACTCGGCGGAGATCGCCTATCCCGTGGTGATCTGGCACCCGGGGTCCCAGCTCATCGAGCTTCCCGGTCCGCTCTTGCTGGGTCCGGGCGGAACAGTGGACTCTCTGTCCGGAGAACGAGTGCACCTCGACGTCAGCAGCGTGCTGCCCGCCAACGCGCCTGATTCGGTCTTGGTCCCGCAACCCCGGGCGGGACTGGTGAATCGCCAGGAGCTGAGCCTGGTGCCGCTACTGGTCCTCTGGGTTATCGCCCTCGTGTTCCTGGTTCCGCTGCAGATCTGGTGGCGCCGCCGAGGAAAACCGGCCCGCCTTCCGGCTCTTGGCCCTGAGCTACCCGAGCCTCCGCTGTCCCGCTGGGCCGACGCCGGGGAGTACCGCGCGGTGGCGAGTGTCGCGGCTGCGCGGCTGCGTGCGGCTGTGGCCGAACGCGTGGCATCGGCCCACCCGGGGCTCGATACTGAGCGCCTCATGGCCGAGCTCGCGGCGGCGCGCCCCCATTGGCCACTGGATGAGCTGGGCAAGCTCCTGGTGGCGCTGGACAACGCGCGCTTCGGCCTGACCACGTCGTCCGATGCCTTGGAGCTGTCGCGCTCCACGCTGGAGCTGCGCGACCGACTGCTGCGGGAAGCCGCATGAGCCTGGCCCGCCCCTGGCTGCTCCTGCTACTGCTCGCGATCCCGATCTGGTGGTGGTTGCGGCGCCGGCGGGATGTCCCCGGTGCCCGCTACAGTGATGTGACCCTTCCGGCCATGGCCACCCGACGGCACTGGTGGGTAAAACTCCCGCCCATCTTTCGGGCGCTCGCGCTGGGCGCCCTGGGCCTCGCCGCCGCCGGCCCGCGCTTCGGGGGCGATACCGTTGAGATCAAACAAGAGGGGATCGCGATCGTCATCACTATCGACATCTCCAGCAGCATGTTGGCCGAAGACTTCGCGCCGTCAAACCGACTGGAGGTGGCCAAGCGACAAGCGGTTGGATTCATCCGGGGACGTTCGGCCGACCGGATCGGTTTGGTGGCCTTTGCCGGCGAGGCGCTCACCCAGGTGCCGGTCACTCTCGATTACCCGGTGATTGAGCAGGCGGTGATGGATCTCAAGATCGGCAGTCTGGAGGACGGCACCGCCATCGGCAGCGGACTGGCCACGGCGGTCAACCGTCTCCGGCGGGCGCCCGACAAGTCGAAGGTCATCCTGCTTCTGACCGATGGGGAGAACAACAAGGGACTCATCGATCCCCGCACCGCCGCAGCCACCGCCGCTGCGTTCGGCATCAAGGTGTACACCATCGGTGTCGGCACCATCGGTGAAGCGCCGATTCCAACCGGGCGGGGTCTGGGCGGCTTTCGCTACGAGATGCTCCCGGTCCGCATCGACGAGCCGCTGCTGCAAGAGATCGCCCAGAAGACCGGCGGCAGATACTTCCGCGCCAAGGACAGCGAAGCGCTCAGCCGCATCTTCCGGCAGATCGACGCCCTGGAGAAGACGCCGATCCAGGTGACCCGCTACACCCGCTACGATGAGACCACCCGTCCCCTGATTCTGCTTGGCTTGGCCGCGCTGGGCCTCGAACTCCTGCTGGGGACCACCCTGGTGGTCCGGGTCCCGTGAGCTTCGATACGCCGCTGCTTCTGTTCATCGCGCCGTTCCTCGGGCTCGCGTTTGGCTTCGGCGCCTGGCTCGCACGGCGGCAGCGGATCCGGCTGGCGCGGCGGTGGTCGATCTCGCTGGGGCGACTGGCCCGCTCGCGCGGCGGCTGGGCTCCGTTCGTGCTGGGGCTGTGCGCCCTGCTGGCTGCAATCGGTCTGGCTGGCCCCCGCGCAGGGCGTACTGAGGTGACGACCCACACCCGGGCGCTGAGTCTGGTGTTCGCGATCGACATCTCCCGTTCCATGCTGGCGGAGGATGTGGCACCGAGCCGGTTGCAGCGTGCGGACCGGGAAGCCCGTCGCCTGATTCAGGATCTGGAAGGAGACCGGCTCGGCCTCATCGCCTTTGCCGGGAGGAGCTACATCCTGGCGCCGCTCACTGTGGATGGCGGCGCGGTGCGTATGTATCTCGACGCGCTGGATCCGGATCTCGCCAGCGAAGGCGGCACCAGCTTGAGCGCGGTGCTGGCGCAAGGCGCGGACCTTCTCGGCGCGGCAACCGACGCGGCAGACCGGGTTCTGGTCGTGTTCACCGACGGAGAGGCCCACGACACGCTGCCCGACGTGGTTGCCCGGGCCGAGGCGCTCAAAGAGGAGGGTGTCCGTCTGATCATGGTGGCCGAGGGTCGGGCGCTTCCAACCCGGATTCCGATTCGAGACTCAGCCGGCACCCTGATGGAGTACAAGCAGGACGAGGATGGGAATGTAGTACGCACCCAGCGGCGCGACGACGTCCTTCGGGCGGTCGTCGATGCCGCCGAAGGGACCCTCGTCCCCTCTGAGTTGCCCGATCAGGCCGGTGCGGTGCGCGATCTGGTCGCCGCCATGAAGCGAAGTCCTACCTCGGAAGCAAGGACCGCCGACCTGGTGCCCCGCGCGTGGATTCCTGCTCTCGCGGCGGCCCTGCTCCTCCTGGGTTATACCGTGGTTCGGCCCGGCCCCGCGCTGGTGGGTCTCGTCGGGCTGCTCCTCTGGCGTCCGGTCGAGGCTCAACGCCCAACCCCAGGCACCCGCGCCATGGCGGCGGGAGATCCAGCCCGGGCAGCAGCGGAATTCCTCAAGGAGACCTCGAGCCGCAGCGCTCGGGACACCGCCTTTTACAACGCCGGCACCGCGGCCCTCGCGGCGGGCCGGTACGATGTGGCCCGTGGAGCGCTGGAGCAGGCGGCCAAGTCCCTGGATCCCGATCTACGATACCGGGCACTCTACAATCTGGGCGTGCTGGGCCTCCTGGCCGCGGCAGCCGACAGTACCAGACGGCAGGAGCTGCTTAGCGACGCCGCCGATCGCCTGCGGGAGGCGCTGCGGCTGGAGCCGTCTTCGGCCCGGGCGAAGTGGAATCTCGAGCTCGCCGAGCGGCAGCAGCCGCCACCACCGCCGAGCAGTGGCGGCGGGGGCGGTGGAAAGCCTCCATCTGGAGGAGGAGCGCCACCGCAGGCGCCCCCACCCAGCAGGCCCGAACCACAGCGCCAAGGGCTGAGTCAGAGCCAGGCCGAGCAGATCCTCAATTCGATGGAACGGCGCGAGCGGCAGACCCGAGAAGAACAACAGCGCCGTCTTCAAGGACGATCGGCGGGAGGCGTGAAAGATTGGTGACACCTCTGCTCTGGCTCGCAATCTTGCAGGCCCCCGGCCCGGAGCTGCACGTCTCGGTCGACCAGGACCGGGTCTCGGTGGGCCAGGAGGTGGTGTACACCGTGCGGGCGGTCAGCCACTCGTCAGAGCCGATGGATATCTCCATTACCCCCGTCAATGGCTTCGAGATCATTTCCCGGAGCGAGCGCACCGAGGTTTCCTTTTCCGGCGGACCCACTCGCACCACGACTCTCGAGATCCGTCTCCGCGCGGTCCGGCCGGGTCGCTGGCCGATCGGTCCCGCCCGAGTGGCGCAGGGACGGCAGGTCGCCGAGGCCTCGGCGCTCGTGGTGGATGTGGATGCCAACGCGAACGCCAGCGCTCCAACCATGAACCCGCGGCTGCGGGCGCTGCTCGAGCGGGCCCCGCCGCCGCCCCGGGGAAAGGCCGCCGTCGCACTTCTGGTATCGGCAGACACGGTGAGTGTTGGCGAGCAGGTCGACGTGGTCACCGCGGCGTGGTTTCCCCGCGACCTCCGGCTGCAGCTCCGCCGCCCTCCCACGCTCCAGCCTCCCGTCATCGACGGGGTCTGGAGCTATCCGCAGGCGGCGCCGGCGGGGATCGCGGTGAGCCGAATGATCGGAGGCAGCGCGTACGACCTGTTCGTCTCCCATCAGGTCGTCTTCCCACTGGTGCCCGGGGCGATCCCCATCCCGGGTGCGATGCTCAAATACAGTACCCCGCTGGCGCTTCAGTTCTTCAGCCAGGAGGAGCGCTTTGCGCTGACCAGTCTTCCCGACACGCTGATGGTACGAGCGTTGCCCAGCGCGGGTCGGCCCTCTGATTTCAACGGAGCCGTGGGATCGGGGCTCAGGCTTGAACGCCGGATCAATCCTCCAACGGCGCATGCCGGTGAAGGTGTTGCCGTGGAGCTCGCCCTGACCGGCGAAGGGAACACCGCGCTGTGGCCGCCCCCGGAAATCCGCTGGCCAGCCGCCGCCCGAGCGTACGTCGATCGGGTAGAAGAGCAGGTGAGCACGACCGACGGCCGTCTCGGCGGGACCAAGACGTTTCGCTATCTCGTGGTCCCAGACTCGGCGGGACCGCTCACGCTGCCCGCGGTGAACTACGGCTACTACGATCTCAAGGACCGCGCCTACCGCACGGCCGGCGTACCTGCTTCCGCCCTCCCAGTAGCCACCGGGGGTGAGGCGGTTGCCTCGGTTGCGCTGCCACCCGGCTTGCTGCCGGCGGCCTCGCCCGCGCTGACCTGGCGCATTGGGCGGGAAGTCCCCGACTGGGTTTGGTTGGCCATCTTCGCCATTCCGCCGCTGGCTGTGTTCACCCGGGGCCGCCGGTTTCACCGGAAGCAGCGCCGACAACCGCAGCCAACGAGTGGGCTGCGTGCGGCCGAAGAGAAGCTGGACGCGGTGGTCCGAGGCCTGGTTCCCGATCCCGATCACCGTTCGCGCCCCGGCCTTGCCGCCGCCGTCCGGGCCGCTGGAGCCGATGCCGAAACTGCCTCTCGAGTGGCCGCGGTGCGGGAGCGATTGCTTGCGCGCCGCTACGGCCCGCCAGGTCCCGCCGCGGAGGACACCAACTTGATCGCAGAGGTGGAGGAGCTGGTCCGTCGTTTGGGCGATTCACTCCGCGGATGGCGGGGACGCGGTGCTGTCGTGGCCCTGCTCGTAGGGCTTTTTGCTGGACGACTCGTTGCTCAAGCGCCTCCGCCCGAGGGCCTGTACGAAGCGGGAGCGCTGCGCGCCGCGGCGGAGGGGTTTGCCCGGCGGGCAGAACAAGAGCCTGCCGTCGCCGCCCACTGGTATGATCTGGGCGCCGCATACTATCGACTTGGCGCCAAGGGCCGCGCGACCGCAGCCTGGATCCGAGCGCGTCGGCTCGAGCCACGGGAACCGACCATCTTGCGCGCCCTCCGGCTTACCCCCTCGCCCGATGCCACCTCTGCCCGATGGACCTGGTCGCCGCCGGTCACCTCCGAAGAGCTGCTGCTGCTGGGTGCGGTAGGCTGGATCCTCGGATGGGTCGGGTGGGTCCTGCGTCCCCGGCTGCGGGATCGGTGGACGATCCTTCTCGTTTTCGCGGCGATGTCTGCGGCCGGCGGGTTTGCCCTCCGGGCCTGGTATCGGAGGCCCATCGCCATCGTGCTCGATCAGACCATGCTCCGACTCTCGCCTCACGGGCGGGCGCCCACGGTGGGGCCGCTCGAGGCCGGCGGTGCGGTGGAGATACTGCGGCGGGATCGCGGCTGGGTCCTGGTGAAGGCTGCGGGATCGCGCGAAGGTTGGGTCACGTCGGAGGCGGTCGCCCCCATCAGCGGGTAGATTTCCGCCATGCCCCGACGCATTGCTATCCTGCCCGACGCCGTGGCTGACCAGATCGCCGCCGGCGAAGTGGTCGAGCGTCCCGGCTCGGTGGTGAAGGAGCTGGTCGAGAACGCGCTCGACGCCGGCGCGCTGACGGTGACCGTTGACTTGCGTGACGGCGGGACCGCGCTCATCCGGGTGACCGACGACGGGATCGGCATGACGGCCGACGAGCTGCCGCTGGCCCTCGAGCGTCACGCGACGTCCAAGCTTACCCGCGACGAGGACCTCGACGCCATCGCCACGCTCGGGTTCCGCGGCGAGGCCCTGGCCGCGATCTGCGCCGTCTCACGCTTCATGCTGACGAGCTGCCCGCGCGGCGCCTCGCACGGGCTGCGTCTGGCCGGCGAAGGCGGTACGGTCAAGCAGCACCTCGAAGTGCCGGCCGACTCCGGCACCAGCGTCGAGGTACGGGACCTCTTCTTCAATACGCCCGCGCGGCTGAAGTTCTTGAAGTCGTCGGCGACGGAGCTGTCGGCGAGCCTGCGCGCGCTGACCCAGCTGGCGCTGGCGCATCCCGGAACGCATCTGCGCGTGGCCAACAACGGGCGCGCCGTCCTGACGGCGCCCGCCGCGACCGAGCCGCGCCCGCGCGTCGGCGCCTTGTGGGGCCACGACGTCGCCGAGCGTCTGCTGGCGGTCGACCGGACGGAGCACGGCGTCCGCGTGCGTGGGCTGATCAGCCCGCCGGATCTTGCCCGCGGCAATCGCGATCAGATCGTCCTGATCGTGAACGGCCGGCCGGTACGCGATCCCGCGCTGCTGCAGGCGACGCTCGACGCGTATCGGCCGCTGCTGCCGCGCGACCGGTTCCCGCTGGCGCTGCTCGCGATCACCCTGTCGGAGACGGACGTGGACGTCAACGTCCATCCGACGAAGGCGTGGGTGCGGTTCCGCCATCCCCGGCTCATCTACGAGATGGTGGCGGCGGCCACGCTCGGAGGTCTCCGCCGTCCGGCCGTGATTCCCGACGTGGGCGTACGCGGGGGCGACGGTGGTCTCGATCAGCCGGCGCTCGGAGTCGTCGCCGAGCAGACGGCGCTCTTCGGCGTGGCGGCCGCGCTCGAGCCGCGAGTCCTCTTCGGGCGCGTCCTCGGCCAGGTGCAGGACACGTTCGTCGTGTCGACCTCCGACCAGGAGGT
>DASYIX010000011.1:0-4294 GCA_035997125.1 Gemmatimonadales bacterium | reverse complement strand
GTACCACCACCGCTACGCCGAGGCAGGGGAGCGCCCGCTCGACGACTGGGCCAAGGTCGTCATTGCGCCGAAGATCGGCCTCATCACCGCCTTCAGCGACAAGCGGAACGCCGTGACGGCGAATCTCTGCTACCGCGCGACGCTGGAGAGCATCGCCAACGCGGAGGCGGTGGACCGCTTCGAGTTCATCCCCGAGAAGGACGTCTTCGAGTTCGAGCACTGGCCGCTGGAACGGCGGAAGGTCGAGGAGCAGGTCGCCAAGGAGCGGGCGACCAAGCTCCTGCCCCGCCATATCGCCGTCATCATCGGCGGGGGCAGCGGCATTGGGAAGGCCGCGGCGCAGCGGTTCGCCGAGGAGGGCGCGCACGTGGTGGTGGCGGACTTGGATGGCGACATGTCCCAGGCTGTAGCGACCGACGTCGCCGCGAAGTTTCCCGGCCGAGCGATCGCGGCGGCTACTGATGTGCGGGACGATGCCAGCCTGGACGCGCTGTTTCGCCAGACCGTGCTCGAGTTCGGCGGGCTCGACTGCCTGTTCTACACCGCGGGGCTCGCGCCCAAGTTCGCGCCGATCACCGAGATCCGGCGGGAGGATCTCCAGCGCCAGCTCGAGGTCCACTACCTCGGCGCCGTGGCGGCGATCGGCCGGGCGGCGGCGATCATGCAACGCCAGGGACTCGGCGGTTCCATCGTGGCCTCGGTGTCCAAGGCGGCGCTGGTGCCGGGTCGGGATGCGGTCGCCTACGGCGGAAGCAAGGCGGCACTGCTGCAGGCGCTCCGGGTGGCGGCGGTGGAGCTCGGCGGCGACGGGATTCGGGTGAACGCGATCAATGCCGATCAGATCGAGACCCCGCTGTTCCATCAGTTTGTGCGGGAGCGGGCGGCGAGTCGCGGGGTATCAGAGGAAGAGCAGCTGAAGCAGTATCGCAGCCGGAACCTGATGGGTGCGACGCTGATTCCGCCGGAGGCGGTGGCGGATATCGCGGTGCTGCTCGCGAGCGAGAAGTTCCGCTTCACCACGGGGGACATTCTGACGGTAGACGGCGGGCTCCCGGAGGCGTTTCCCCGGTAGTCGTCCGTCACCATCACCATCCAACAGGATTCACACCATGAAACCACCACTTCGTTTGATCCCGCTCGTCATCTGCGGCCTCACGGCGACTGCCGCAGCGCAGGCCCCGGTCTCCGACGCCCTTCGTTCCACCGCCAAGCGCTCAGGGACCAATCTCGTCGCCGCGGCAGAGGAGATGCCGGCCGGCAAATACGGCTTCAAGCCGACTCCGGCCCAGATGAGCTTCGGCGACGTCATCGCGCATCTCTCGAAAGGGAACTATTTCCTGTGCTCGTCGGTCTCCGGAGTGGCGGCGCCGAAGCGGTCCGAGATCTCCGGAACCACCCCGAAGGCAACCCTCGTCAGCGCGCTGAAGGAGAGCTTTCAGTTCTGCGAGTCCTCGCTGGGCCCGGTCGATGACTCAGGACTGAGCCAGAAGGTGCCCTTCTTCGGAAATCGGGAAGTCTCCCGGGCAGAGATGATGTTCGCGGCCGCGGAGGATTGGGCCGATCACTACAGTCAGCTCGCGAATTACCTGAGGCTCAACCAACTCCTGCCCCCGACCGCGAAGCAGAAAGGGGAGTAATCGAGGCGGCCACGCCGGTCCCGAAGCATTCCCGCGTTAGCTATGGAGAATCGATTTATGCGCACGCGCATGGGTTGCGGGGCTGGGGTTAGCATTGCTGCAGGCGCTGGGTGGCCAGCCGGCGCGAGCTCAGGTTCAGCCGTTCCCCGCCGGCTTTCACAGCCAGCGGATCGCTACCAACGGGACCACGCTCTATGTCCGCACCGGCGGCAGCGGGCCGCCGGTGGTGTTGCTCCACGGCTACGGCGAGACCGGGGACATGTGGTCCGCGCTGGCCGCCAAGCTCGCCCCCCACTATACGGTCATCGTTCCCGATCTCAGGGGCATGGGTTACTCGGCCCGTCCCAGCGGCGGGTACGACAAGAAGACCCAGGGACACGATATCGCCGGGGTGCTCGACGCGCTCAAGGCGGGCAAGGTGGACCTGGTCAGACGGTGCGGCTTCGGATGGATCGGCTAGTGACGGCCAACCGCTTCCTGCCCGGTCACCGTCTCCGGGTCGTCGTCACCCCCCAGTTCTATCCGCTGTTCTCAGTGAATCCGCAGACCGGCGGGCAGGAGTTCGAAAGCGACAGCGTCAGGGCGGGGGAGATCCGGATCGGACCTGTGTCCCGGATCGTACTGCCGGTCTTACCGTGACTGCAGAATCTCCGTCATCCACACATCGCTCTGTTGATCACCCCGGGTGAAGTAGATCCGGTTCCTGTGGACCTCGAACCAGGGGCGAAGCAGGTCGCCTGATGGCACGACGAGCAGCGGAGTTCCACCGGTCACGGGCAGCCGCCAGATTCCCCTCCTCTTGTCGACCGGATCCTTCGCGAGGTAATAGACGAACCGGCCATCGGGCGACCATCTCCAGATCATGTCCGGAGTAGGCACCGCTCCATGGCTCACGATCGGGCGCGGAGCTCCGCCGGTCAGAGGCACGACGACGAGAGCATCCCGGTCCCCCTGTCGCAGGAGCGTAAGCACGCGCCGGCCGTCCGGCGACGGCACCCCAATGCTGCCGCCCTGGACCAGGGTTCGCGGGGCACCCCACCTGCCTTCGGCGTCCCGGCTCACGATTCTGCTGGCCTGGGTTGGAGCGAAGGCGTCTTTCTGAAATACGATGGACCGGCCGTCCGGTGACCAAAAGGCAATTCGGTTCTGCGCGCTGTCCCTGGTGACCTGCAGCGGCGCTCCACCCTCGAACGGCAGCACGAATATCTGCCGGCTTCCGTTGCGGAATGTGTGGTAGACGATCTCCCGACCATCGCGGGACATCGAAGGAGCCATGGACGGCTCCGGGTCGCTAGTCAGCTGCTCAATCTCGCCACCCTGGACCGGCATTCGGTAGAGCTGCTGGATCCCGCTGCGATCCGAATCGAACACCAGCCAACGCTCATCAGCGGAGACATCGAACGCCTCGATCTCCTGGCTGCCACTGGTCACCGGCTGGGCTTGGCTCGGTCGGGTGGTGCCCGACGCGGTAATCGGTGCCGACCACACATTCGCTGTCCGATTGTACGCGGCGTAGACCAGCCGTCGTCCATCGGCCGAGACATTCACCGTGGCCGCGTTGAGCCCGGTGGTGAGCCTGACGCTGCTGCCCACCGGACGTCCGGAAGAGGCGATGGTCACCTGATAGATGTCGCGCCCACCCTCGCGGTTGGAGACGTACAGCAATGCCGCGGGCCGCGGCAGCCAGGCGGGGCTGGTGTTCAACGACTCCTCGTCGGTCACCCGGACCGGCTGGCCACCTGCCGCCGGGATGACCCAAACACTGCTCGCCGCGATGTTGCCAAAGTCCCCGTTTCTGATGAACTGACGGTTCCCCGAGACGCACGCGATCCACCGCCCGTTGGGCGACCAGCTGCAGGAGTGCGCCTCCGCCAGTCGCGCCAGGGGCCGGCTGGCCGTTCCATTCACCGGCCGGGTGAAGACCGAGTCGCCCAATGCATACACGATCGACTGTCCGTCCGGTGACCACGCCGCATCGAGCCAACCCTCGGGCGGGAGCGGAACCAGCAGACGGGATGCTCCACCGAGCCCGGGGATCACTTCGATCCCGCGATTCGAGCTGAAGACCAGCCGCTGGCCGTCGGGAGACCAGCGCGGCATCCGGGCAAAGCCGGCCTGATCGGCGGTGATGGCGATGGTGCTCCCGCCTTCCACCTGGCGAACGTAGAGCCGGGTTCCGAAGAGCGGCCCCGCGACGTAGGCCACGAGCCTCCCGTCGGGAGAGAGCGCCGGATCCAGCTCCAGGCCGGGCGAGAGGGTCAGCTGCAGCCGCCGTCCCAGCCGTACCTCCAACGGTCTCCGCGATGCGAGGGCTACGGCCACCAGAATGGCGGCGACGACCCCGGCCACGCCGAGCCAGCGGATCCAGCTCCCTCGGCCTGTCGCCGGCGTGACCGCCCGCATCGGTCGGGTCGTCGTGGGCGTCGTGCCCCCACTCGGCGTCGCCAGCGGCTCCAGCTGCGCCAGCAGGTCGTCAGCCGTCTGCCAACGGTCGGCCGGCCGCTTGGCCAGGCATTTCATGATCACCGCTTCGAGCTCGGCCGGGCAGGCGGGGCGGTGCAGACAGAGTAGCGCCGGCGGCTGGGTGACGTGCATGGCAAGAACTTCTTGTGAAGTCCGGCCGGTGAACGGGGTCCGGCCGGAAACCAGCTCGTACC
>DASYIX010000010.1:0-91685 GCA_035997125.1 Gemmatimonadales bacterium | reverse complement strand
CTGCCCCGCCGCCCCGCCGCCCCGCTGCCCCGCCTGGTTCCGACCTCACCGTCTATCTCATGACCATGGGCCCCGGCAAGCGGGTCTGGGAGCGGTTCGGCCACAACGCCATCTGGGTCCACGATCCAGTCCGAGGCACCGACCAAGCCTACAACTACGGGCTGTTCGACTTCCGACAACAGAATTTCCTGCTCCGGTTCATCCAGGGCCGCATGTGGTATTGGATGCAGGGCTTTCCGGCGCAATCGTACGTGGAGTCGTACCGGAGAGCCAACCGATCGGTGTGGGTCCAAGAATTGGAGATGGCTCCAACGGCGCGGCTCCAGCTGCAGCAGTTTCTGGAATGGAACGAGCGGCCGGAACATCGCTTCTATCATTACGACTACTATCGAGACAACTGTTCCACCCGGGTGCGAGACGCGCTCGACCGCGCATTGGGGGGCCGGATTCGCGAGCTCACCGCCGACTTGGTGACCGGCAGAAGCTATCGGTTCCACACCCTTCGACTCACCGCCAACGATCCCCCGATCTACACCGGCCTGCTGCTGGCGTTGGGGCATCCGGTAGACCGGCCCATTTCCGCCTGGGAGGAGATGTTCCTTCCGCTCGCGATGCGGGAACATCTGAGGAAGATCACCATCATCGGACCCGGCGGAGCCGCATTGCCGCTGGTGCGATCGGAGCGCACCCTTTTCGAATCCACCGAGCCGGCGCCGCCGGCGGAGCCGCCGTTCTGGTTGCCTTATGACCTGATCGCCGGGCTCGGCATCGGAGGCGCCGTATTCGGGTTGGGCAGCCTGGCCCGGCGTAAGAGAGGGGCGCGAACGGCTTTCATTCTGCTGGTGTGCGTCTGGGCGCTGCTGGCGGGTATTGCCGGGCTGATCCTGGCGGGGCTCTGGGGTCTCACCGACCACGCCGCGGCCTATAATAATGAGAACCTCTTGCAGGCCGATCTGCTGGCGCTGGCCCTGGTCTGGCTGGTGCCCCGGGTGGCGTCAGGCTCGCAACGGGCGGCCCGGTCTGCCCTGCGTCTCGCTGGAGTCGTGGCCGCGCTTTCCTTCCTGGGACTGGTACTGAAGTTGTTCCCGCCGTTCTTCCAGGTGAACGGCGCCATCATCGCCCTGGCGCTGCCGATCCATGCCGGCGTGGCCGGGGGCCTCTGGCGATGGACCCGAGATCAGGAGCCCCGCACCCGGCGCAATCCCTCCCTGGCTTCCGGATAGTCGGGCAACACCGCGACGGCGCGATCGTAGTGCTCGCCGGCCTTCTCCCGGTCACCCTTGCCTTCGTACCACAATCCCAGGCTGTACTGGGTGAGCGCTTCGGTCGGAATGGTGCGCATCTCGGCCTGGGGCGTTCCACCGCGTAGAGCGGCGGGGCTCACCTCCGCGAGGAGCTTGTGCGCCACCATCTGGATGATCCGGTATAGCTCGGCCCGGTCCTGAAGCTTGGGGTCGTTGTTGGTGACTACCCGAAGGATCTGTCCGCTCTCGGCGTCAACGATCCTGCCGTCGAGCCGGAAGGTGCCGTAGAAGTCGGCGAAGGTGCCGGTGATGGCATAGTGGGCGCCCACCTGTTTGGCGATCCGGGCTGCGGTGGCCGCGTCCACCTTCGCATTGGGGCCGAGATTCTCACTTCGCAGGGCCCGCACCACCCGATTGCGATCGGCCAGTCGCAGGTTGGAGTGTCCGCTCAATTCACTGGCGAGCGTCGCGGGAATGCCCAGCGCCAAGGCCCGAAAGATCTCTTTGTCCTGGCCGTATGAGCCCCGGTCTTCGAACGGCAGAATGGCGATCACGGCCGGACCGTTCTGCCCGGCGACCGGGCCCGCGGAGATGAACACGGCCACGCTCAACGCCCGGGCGATGCTCCACCGTGGCATTGCTCTCCTCATAGCGAGAACTTCATCCCCTCCGCTGCGGCGTCCACCTGCAGCCGGGGGGCTACGCGCGCTGCATACTGCCGGGTATCCGCGAGCAGCCGGTCGAGCGCAGCGTCGTCATGCTCGGGCTCATGGTGGAACAGGATCAGCCGGGCGCAGCGGCCTTCCAGCGCGAGATCCACCGCTTGCCGAGGAGTGGAGTGACCCCAGCCGGCCCGGGCCTGAATGATCTGGTCCAGATACATGGCGTCGTGAATCAGGGTTTCTGCGCCTTCGACGAATTTGACCATCCGCGCGCGCCAGTTGGGAACCACCTCGTAGGTGCCTCCCGGTCCCAGCTCATTGTCGGTCACATAGGCGACCTCCTTGCCGCCCCCCGTCGGAGTCAGCCGGTAGCCCAGCGTGGTACCGGGATGACGCAGACGAAAGGCACAAATCCGGAAATCGTCGATCTCGAATTCGCCTTCCTCGATTTCGACGACGGTGAGCGATGCGGCGAGGGCGTTCAACGGAACCGGAAACACCATGGGATCCATCTGCCGGCCGAGGATCTCCTTGAGCGGGACCCCCTCCTGCGCGGCGCCGTAGACGGACACCGAGGTCTCCCGGGTGCTGAATGGCTTGAAGAAGGGAAGTCCCTGGATGTGATCCCAGTGGGTGTGGGAGAGCAGAATATCGGCCGTGAGCGCACCCTGGCCTCGTTTCATCAGCTCGTGACCCAGTGGACGCAGGCCGCTTCCGGCATCGAGAATCACCAGCCGCCGATCCGACCCCGCGATGCTGATGCACGCGGTGTTACCGCCGTAGCGGGCGGTATCGGGGCCCGGCGTCGGGATCGAGCCCCGGGTGCCCCAGAAGGTGACCGAGTGAGTCACGAAAAACGACCGGTGGGAGGCAAAGCCATCCCGCAACCTCTTTCGCTGCCTGCCGGCGCGGCAGCGGCCCGAGTCACGGTGGGAGGGTGATAGCGATCACGACCGCCGAGCAGCCAACATCAACGAGCGGCGGTCCTTCAGCGTGATGTCTTTTCGGGTGACCTGAATGATGCCCCGTTCGACCAGGTTGCGCATGGTACGGGAGACCGTCTCCCGGCTGGAGCCAATCATCTGGGCGATGGTGTGATGGGTGAGCTTCCGGGTGATGCGGTCGCCCCCCTCGTCTTCGGCCATCCGCAGCATCAGGTGGGCCACTCGTCCGTTGACGTCGAGCAGCACCAGGCTGCCGATTTTCTCGTCGGCCCGGCGGAGGCGGCGGGAAATCTCCTTGAGCAAAGAGATCGCCACCTCCGGGGAGTTGCGCAGCCGGGCGTGGAAGTCTTCCCGCCGGAGCACCAGCAGGCTGGAGTCGTCCATGGCGATCACGTGGGCCGAGCGAGGCTCTTCGTCGATCACCGCCATCTCGCCGAAGAAGCTGCCCTCTCCCAGCACCGAAAGGATGACCTCCCGGCCATCCTCTGCGATGAGCACCACTTTGACCTGTCCTGCCGCGACGAGAAAGAGTGCGTCCCCCGGATCGTCCTCGAACACGATCACGCTACCCTTGGGGTAGCTGCGCTCGCGGGTCAGATCGGCAAATGCGGCGAGGTCGGGCTCCCCCAGACCGGAGAAGAGAGGGACCTTCCGCAGGACCTCCATGGGGGACAGTGGCACTCTTGCCTCGCAGTATGGAAGTGTTTGGGGGTAGCATACTTGCAGCGGGAAGGAGTGTCAATCAGGACGGGAAGGATGGGAAAGACGGGAAAGTTCCTGGCCGGAGGAACATCAGTTGAGCGGCTCTACCTACTGTCTTTCTCTCCTATTCTCCACCTTCCCGTCCTTCCGTCCTCCTCCTTGCATGCCATCCCGGAAAGCGGCTAAATTAAACGGCTTAGCGCCAAACTCAGGAGCAACAATGAAGGCCGATCTACATCCCAATTACCGCAAGCTCATGGTCCAGTGTGCCTGCGGCAATCAATTCGAGACCCGCTCCACTTCCGCGTCGATTCACGTGGAGGTGTGCGCCCAGTGCCACCCTTTCTTCACCGGGAAGCAGCGTCTGGTGGACACCGCCGGACGGGTCGACCGATTCCGCCGAAGGTACCAGACCGAACCGGCGGCCACGACGCCCGAGGCCTGATCCGTGGAGGCCCGCCTCCGCCAAGCGCTGACCCGGGCGGAGGAGGTCGGTCGGGCCCTGGCGGACCCCAACGTCGCCCGGGATCCGGGAAAGCTGAGATCGCTGGGGCGCGAGCACACCCGGCTCGCGCCGGTGGTGAGGCTGGCTGAACGTCTCGCCCGGCTCCAGGACGAGCTGCAACAGGCCCGCGAGATGGCCGCCGAGAGTGATCCCGAGTTGGTTGCGTTGGCCAAGGCCGACCTGGCTCGCCTCCCGCCTGAAATCGCTGCACTGACTGAAGAGCTGCACGAGTTGCTGCTGCCCCGGGATCCACACGACGATCGCGACGCCATCATCGAGATTCGCGCCGGCACCGGTGGCGATGAGGCCGCCCTCTTCGCAGCCGACCTCTACCGCATGTACCAGCGGTTCAGCGACCGCCACGGGCTCTCCTGGGAGCCGATCTCGCTGAGCGACGGCACCCTCGGCGGAACCAAGGAGGCCATCGTGGCCGTGCGAGGCGATGAGGCCTACGGCCTGCTCCGGCGCGAGTCCGGGGTGCACCGGGTCCAGCGGGTGCCGGCCACCGAGACTCAGGGAAGGATTCACACCTCTGCCGCAACCGTGGCGGTGCTTCCCGAAGCGGAAGAGGTAGACATCAAGATCGAGCCGCAGGATCTCAAGATCGACGTGTTCCGCTCCTCGGGTCCCGGCGGGCAAAGCGTCAACACCACCGACAGCGCGGTTCGCATCACCCACCTGCCGACTGGTATGGTAGTCAGCCAGCAGGATCAGAAATCCCAACTCCAGAACAAGATCAAGGCGATGGAAGTGCTCCGGGCGCGGCTGCTCGATCGCATGCTGGCGGAACAGGAGGCTGCTCGCGCTCGAGACCGCCGCGCGATGGTGGGAACCGGGGACCGCTCGGCCAAGATCAGGACCTATAACTTCCCCCAAAGCCGGATTACCGATCACCGGATCAATCGGTCGGTGCATAATCTGACCGAGGTGTTGAACGGGAATCTCGATGAGCTGATCGATGCGCTGCGAATGGCCAGCCGGCAGGAGCTCATCGATGCCTGAGATCGCTCTCCCGCTCCAGCGCCTCCTGGAAGCGGGCACCGATCGGCTGCGGGCTGCGGGCCTTCCCGATCCTCGCCGCCAGGCCTTGCGCCTCTGGACCGATCTCGGTGGGAGCAGTCCGGCTCTTCACCAGGAAACGGTGGAAGCCGAGGAGGCGACCCGCTTCGAACGTGCGATCTCCCGCCGGCTCGCGGGCGAGCCGCTGCCCTATGTCACCGGCTGGGCCGGGTTCCGGCATCTGTCCCTCAAGTGTGACCGGCGTGCCCTCATCCCCCGGCCCGAGACCGAGGGACTGGTGGACCTGCTGCTGCAGCGGACGCGCTCGGGGCTGGTCGCTGAGATCGGCACTGGAACCGGCTGTATCGCCCTGAGTCTGGCGACAGAGGGCAGCTACCGCCGGATCGTAGCCATCGATCGCTCGCCGGAGGCGCTGGCGCTCGCGCGGCTGAACCGCGAGGTCGTGGGTGCAGGAGAGGTGGAATTCGTCCTGGCCGATCTCTGCGCGCCGCTGGGTCAGGGAACGCTCGACGCGCTGATCTCGAATCCCCCATATCTTACAGCAGCCGAGTATGCGTCCTTGGACCGATCGGTGCGCGACTGGGAGCCGGAGCTCGCGCTGATGAGCGGGGAAGACGGTCTCGAGGCTACGGCCCGGCTGATGGACCAGGGCAGAGCGGTGCTGCGGCCCGGAGGATGGCTGGCTCTTGAAGTAGATTGCTCTCGAGCTGGGATGGCCGCCAATCGTGCTCGCGGTCTCGGCTGGGAAGAGGTGAGCATTCATATGGACTTATTTGGCCGCGAGCGGTATCTGCTCGCGCGGAGGAGCGAAACCCGGTGATCTGGGACAAAGCGCAGGACCTCGGCCGCCAGATCGGCCAATCCGCGGAATACCAGGCGCTCAGGCGGGCGGAGACCACGCTGCGCGAGGATAAGGAGACCGTGGCAAAGCTGGATCAGATCCAGACCCTCGCCCGGAAGGTCGATCAGGTGGTCTCCACCGGCCAGATGCCCGACCAGGCCACGGCTGAGGCCTACGAGACCGCCGTGCGCGACCTGGAGATGAGTCCCACCGGCCAGGCCTACGTGGTTGCCCGCTCCAACTTCGAGAAGCTGATGCAACGGGTGAATCAGCAGATCAGCGAGGGCATGGAGAAGGGAGTGACCAGCAGCATCATCACGCTGGGATGACTCGCCGCGGCTTCTTCATTGTCCTCGAGGGCCCCGAAGGCTCCGGCAAGTCCACGCTCATTGGTCCGCTGGCCGAGCGCATGCGGGCGGCCGGTACCGAGCCGGTGGTGACCCGTGAGCCGGGCGGTACCCGGGCCGCCGAGATCGCCCGTCAGGCGTTGCTCGATCCGGAACACCCGGTCGGCCCTGTGGCCGAGCTCTTCCTTTATCTCGCTGCCCGCGCGGATCTGGTTCAGACGGTGATTCGACCGGCGTTAGCCGTGGGCAGGGTGGTGCTCTCCGATCGTTTTGCCCTCTCCACCGAGGCATACCAGATGGCCGGCCGGGGTCTCGACCCGGCCATGGTCCGTGCCGCCAACCGCGCCGCTAGCCATGATCTCAAGGCCGACCTGACCCTGATTCTGGACCTGCCGCCCGAGCTCGGTCAGGCCAGGCAGATCGCCGGCGGGAAGCGGCAGGACCGTTTGGATCGGGAGACTGCCGATTTTCACCGCCGCGTCGTCGACTACTACCTAGCGGTCAGTGGTGATGGGGTGCGACATTTAGATGGGCGCCTTCCGCCGGACCAGCTCTTGCAGGCAGCATGGTCGGAAGTGCGAGCCGCCGCCCCTGAGGCGTTTCCAGCCGCGGTAGGCTAAGCCTTTATCTTTCTGTGATCTAGCCGTAGGGTCCCAGCCTGTGTTCTCCTTCCGATCGGGCCCCGGTGTGAGGCATTTTCTCACCGATCGCGGAGCCAATGTGTCAGCTATTCTGCGGGAGCGGAGGCAGATTATGAAGCAGCGTTGGGGTCTGATTGTGCTGGTGGCGATCATTTCTTTTCTGAGCGGCGGGTGGCTGCTGCAGCGGGGCGTGGCCAGCGATGGCAACGTTTACCAGCAGGCGCGGCTGTTCGATGACGTGCTCGGACACGTCAGCACGTACTATGTGGATTCGATCGGTGAGACCGATCTGTATCAGAAGGCCACCCGGGGCATGCTGGAGCAGCTCAAGGACCCCTACTCGGTGTTGCTGACCGGTGATGACTACAAGGCGCTCACCGAGCAGACGTCGGGCAACTACGCCGGTCTTGGCATCCAGATCGATGTGCGAGATGGCTGGATCACGGTGGTGGCTCCGCTGCCGGAGACTCCGGCCGAACGGGCAGGGATCGAGACCGGCGACCAGATCATCGAAGTCGACGCCAAGTCCACCGAGGGATGGAAGAACGACCAGGCGGTCAAGGCTCTTCGGGGTGAGGTCGGGTCCAGGGTCGCGATCACTATTCGCCGGGCCGGCATCACCGATCCGATCAAGTACTCCCTCACTCGGGCCCAGATTCACATGCGCTCGGTGCCGCCGGGCGCAATGTTCGATGGCGGCGTCGGGTACATCTCCCTGAATCCGGTGAGCGAGACCTCCGCCGAGGAACTCCGTCAGGAGATCGCCTCGATGAAGAGCAAGGGTATGAAGTCCTTGATCATGGATCTGAGGGGCAACCCTGGAGGTCTGCTCGATCAGGGGGTCAAGGTCGCCGACCTCTTCCTGGACACCAGGCAGGAGATCGTCTCCACCCGGGGCCGGGCCCGGGGCTCGACCAAGGAATTCTACGATGAGGCGAAACAGGCCTGGCCCGCGCTCCCAATCGTGGTGCTGGTGAACGATGGGACCGCGAGCGCGGCAGAGATCATTGCCGGCGCCCTGCAGGATCATGACCGCGCCGTGGTTGTCGGCGCGCCGACGTTCGGCAAGGGGCTGGTGCAGACGCTATTCCCGCTGGGAGAAGGCGTGGCTCTCAAGCTGACGACCGCGCGCTGGTTCACGCCGAGCGGCCGCACCATCCAACGGATCGCCAAGGACGAGGAAGATCAGGCGACCCAAGCCGCGATGGCCGTGGTATCCGACACGATTCTCGGCGCCCCGGACAAGGAATCCAGTGACTCAGCGCTCAAGGAGCGGCCGATCTTTCATACCGATGCAGGCCGGGTGGTGAGAGGGGGAGGTGGCATCGTGCCTGACCTCGTCATCCGTCCCGACACGCTGACCGGGTCGGAGCGCGACTTTGCCAAGGCTCTGGGCAACGGTTTCCCCCAGTATCGCGATGCGCTCACCACTATCGCGCTCGAGGCCAAGAAGAGTCATGGCGTGAAGTCGGAGTCATTCAAGGTGACTCCAGAAATGCGGCAGCAGGTGTATAGCCGGCTCAGAGCGCACGATGTGCAGATCAGCCCCAGTGTGTTCAACGGCGCCGGGCCCTTGGTCGACGAGCAGCTCGGTTACGAAGTTGCGCGCTACGTGTTCGGGCGTCCGGCAGAGTTCCGTCGCCGGGCCGCGAATGACCGGCAGATGCAGACGGCGATGGGCCTGCTCCGGAAAGCCCAGACCCCGAAGGATCTGCTGAGCCTGGCCCAGACCAACCGGTCTGCAACCACCGCCCAGAATTAGGGCTCAGTCAGCGCAGAGTTTCGTCCGAGCCCGGTCGGCCTCATTGTGGCCGGCCGGGCTTGGCGTGTTGACACATAGGTCTCTTGGAGGAGCACAGTGTCGCAGCCACGAGTGACTCTCATCGGCGCCGGCCGAATGGGGCAGGGTCTCGGCTTGGCCCTGAAGCGCCGAGGTTACAAAGTAGTGCTCGTCAATCGCGGGCCCCGCGACGTCGTCCCCCCTCTCGTGCTGCACCAGGGAAGCCGGTCCGAGGCTACCGCGGGCGCCGAGCTGATTCTCCTGGCCACTCCCGACGACGCGATAGCCTCGGTGGCGGCAGACCTCGCGGCGGAGCGCGCCATCTCCCGGGATCAGGTGGTGCTCCATCTCTCGGGCCTGCTTGACCGGACCGCGTTGCTTCCCTTGGAGGAGAGCGGTGCTGGACTGGGGTCCTTTCACCCGCTTCAGTCTGTCGCCGAGCCGGCCACCGCGGCGGAGCGGCTCAAGGGCGCATATGTCGGCGTCGAGGGTGACGAGCGCGCCCTGATTGCGGCGGAGCGGCTGGCCAACACCCTGCGCATGATCCCGGTCCGCATTCCGGCCGAAGCCAAGCCAGCCTATCACGCCGGCGCGGCGTTCGTGGCCAACTATACGGTGGCGTTGGTGGGTGTGGCTGAACGACTGGCTCGCTCGGCTGGCGTTGCCGATGACATTGCTTCTCGCATCTACCTCCCCCTCCTGGGTGGGGCGGTAGCGAATCTCACTTCACTGGGACCGGCCGCCTCTCTCACCGGCGCCGTGCGACGGGGCGACGTTCAGACGCTCCAGGCGCACCTCGATGCTCTCAGCAGCGACGATCGCAAGCTTTACAAGACGGTCGGCCGGGCGGCTGTGGCGCTGGCCCGCGAGGCCGGATTGAGCGGGGAGGCTGCGGCTCGGGTGGACGCGATTCTGGAGGGGGAGTGAATTACTGGTCTACGACGCGGACCCCGCCCGGCACCTTGAAGGTAAAGGTGCTGCCGGACAGTGATTCGTTGACCCGGATGTGCTTGAGATCGAGCCGCCGGGTTGCGCCGGACTGCTCCTGAATCTCCAACCGGCGGGGCAGGGCGTCCTGCCGGTCGAGCCACACGATTGCCGTGGTGAAGGGGAGATCGGGGACCGCAGGCACTAGCTGCACCACATCCGCAGTTCTGCCGTCGATCCGCTCGCTGCGCAGGTAGGAGGCCCGGTACCGCTCGGCCGGCCGGTCGAGCAGCCAGCCGAGCAGGTTGTAACCGTACGCCGAACCGCCACTCACTTTCAGTCGGACAACCTGCCCCGGGACCGTGCTCGGGGTGTACACCCACACGTGCTGCCCATCGATCACAATCGCTTCTCCGGGCGGATCGCTAAAGCGCATGGAGAACTTGGCCGGGCCTGCCTGGGCCAGGATTCCTTTGCTCTCCGCGCTGTCGATCATCGGATTGTCGATCACCTGATCGAAGTCGGCTCGCAGGCTTCCCAGCGAACGATAGACCTTCGCGGCGCGGCCGATGATGGCCCCGGCATCCTGGGCGGGGGCCGGCGGGGCAAAGCCCAGAGCGAGAAGCAGCAGGACGAGGCGACTCACGCGCGGATGCCCGCGGGTTCGGCGATGCGGCGGCCGATGGCTTCCGCAATGCAGCGGATCTCCTTCATAAGCCGGTCGAACTGATCAGGGTAAAGGCTTTGTGCGCCATCAGATAGCGCCCGATCAGGAGTCGGGTGCACTTCCACCAGCAGGCCGTCGGCCCCAGCGGCAACCCCGGCACGGGCCATCGGGATCACCATGTCGCGGTGCCCGGTCCCGTGGCTCGGATCGGCGATGATCGGCAAGTGGGAGAGCCCGTGGACCACCGGGATGGCACTCAGGTCGAGCAGGTTCCGAGTGGCAGGATCGAAGCCGCGGACCCCCCGCTCACACAGGATCACATTGGGGTTGCCTTCGGCGAGGATGTATTCCGCTGACAGCAGCAGTTCCTGAATGGTGGCGGAGAGGCCTCGCTTGAGCAGAATCGGCTTTCCCACCCGGCCCGCCCGCTTCAGCAGCGAATAGTTCTGCATGTTCCGGGCGCCGATCTGAATGATGTCAGCCACTTCGGCCACGAAGTCCATTCCCTCGCCATCCATGGCCTCAGTCACGATCAGGAGCCCGGTCTCTTCCCTCGCGCGGGCCAGCAATTTGAGTCCGGCGCGGCCGAGTCCCTGGAAGGAATAGGGCGAGCTTCTGGGCTTAAACGCACCAGCTCGCAGGACGGTAGCTCCCGCCTCTCGCACTGCCCGCGCGGCCTCGAGAATCTGTGCTTCACTCTCTACCGAGCAGGGTCCTGCCATCACCACGACCTCGTCACCGCCCACGGTGAGCCCGCCGGGAAGCCGGACGATGGTCGACTCGGCCTTCCACTCCCGGGACACCTGCTTGTACGGCTTGGTGACGTGGATGACCTCCTGAACGCTGGGCAGGGCCGCCAGGCGCGAGGCGTCAACCCGACCATCGTTGCCGACCAGCCCGACCGTGGTGCGCTGCTTTCCCGGCATCGGGCGAGCCTGGTACCCCATCTCCTCAATGGTGGCGGCTACTCGTCGGATGTCCTCTTCGGGTGCGCCGTGGCGCATGACGATCAGCATGGGAGTCGGGAGTCGGGAGTCGGGAGTCTAAGGTTAGGGTCGAAAATCACGCCGGTGGATGAAGGATGCAGGCAACGTGCCATGTCAGCAATGTCCTGGGCAGGCCCGAGGCCGTCCTCCGCTGGACTCCCGACCTCAGACGTGCTCCTTCTCTCCCAACCTCACGCCCACGATGGTGGACACCCCGGGCTCCTGCATCGTCACGCCGTATACCGCGTCGGCGGCCTGCATGGTCCTGGGGTTGTGGGTGATGACTAGGAACTGGGTGTCGTTCTTGAACTCCTCGAGCAGGCGGGTGAACCGACCCACGTTGGCGTCGTCCAACGGGGCGTCGACCTCATCCATGAGGCAGAAGGGGCTGGGCTTGGTGAGATAGATGCTGAACAGGAGTGAGACCGCCACCAGCGTGCGCTCGCCGGAGGAGAGCAGGTGAATGCGCTGGGTCCGTTTGCCGCGGGGCGCGGCGTGGATGTCGATCTCGCTCTCCAGCGGGTCATCAGGGCTGGCCAGCCGGAGCTCGCACTCGCCACCGCCGAAGAGGGTGTGAAAGACCTTCGAGAAATTGGCCTGGATGGCGGTGAAGGTTTCCACGAACATGGTGCGGGCGGTACCGTCGATCTCCCGGATCGCCTGAATTAATGATTGGCGCGCGCTCACCAGATCGTCCCGCTGCGCGGTCAGGAAGTCGAGTCGCTTGGTCTCCTCCGCGTGCTCCTCCACCGCCAACGGATTGACCGGACCGATGGCTTCGAGCGCGGCGTGGATCCGGGCCGACTCCGATTCCAGCGTCTCCAGATCGAGATCGAGCATGACCGCCGTGTCCAGCAGCTGATCCAGCGGCCGGTGCCACTCTGCCTCCACGCGCTCCAGAATGCTGCGGCGGCTGCCCGCCGCTTCGGTCAGGCGGACTTGGAGGGCATGACTCTCGTCCGTGGCCGACTCCAGCTGGGACCGGCCCGCCGCGACCTCACGCTCTGCCGCTGCCAGAGCAGCCTCGGCTCGAGCGAGCTCGGTCTCCGCGCCGGCGCTGGCCGCCTCCAGCTCCTGCAGCGAGGCCTGAAGCTCGGATCGTGATTCCAGCCACTCGGCTTGCTGCGCGGTCACGCTGTTCGTATCGGCCTCGAGCTGACCCAGCTCGGTCGACAGCAGGCGGGCCGCCTCCTCGCCTTCCGCGCGAGTCCGGGCAGCCCGTTCCAGTCGCTCGCTGGCAGCGCGGAGGGTTCCCGCCAGATGCGCCTCTTGGACCTGCCACTGGGCTCGCCGCTCGCGAACGGTCTCCTGCTCGGCCTCCAGCTCTGCCAGCAGAGTGCGAGACGCACCGAGCTGATCCTCCACTCGTCCCCGGGTCAGCTCGGCCGCCGTGAGAGCCGCGTCTATCTCAGTCATGCGCCTCTCAGCGGCTTTCAATCGCTCGGTGACCCGCCCCAGCTGGATTTCTGATTCGGCGGCCTCGCGGGTGAGATTGCCAACCATCCGCGCCGCGTCCTCCCGGGCCGCCAATCCCTGCCGTTCGGCCTCGCGGGCCCGTTCGGCTGCGGTGGTAACATCGGCAAGCTCCTGCTCCAACTGCGCCAGCCGATCTACAGTGGCGCGCAAGGCCGTTTCAGCGGTGGCGAGCAACGCCTCGCTTTGATCTACTTCCTGACTCAGAGTCGCCAGCTCGGCGCGGCGCCGGATGGGACCGAACGGGGCGCCGACCCCCGAGAGGAAGATGGCCCCACTCGCACGACGGAGGACGCGGCCGGTGTCGTCGAGAATCTCCGAGCCGGCAAGCGCGGCCCGCACCCACCCGGACGCGGGTCCCTGGGCTTGCAACCGATCGTCAAATCTCTGATCGCCCGGGGTGCTCGCTGGTCCCGGCTCCAGGGGCAGGAGCACCAGCGCACCGGGCTGATGTTCTGCGTGCCACGCCTGCACCGCACGGACGGTGGCGTCATCCCGGACCAGCACTGCGTGCATCCATTCTCCCAACAGGCGCTCCGCCAGCTCGGCGTTCTCCCGGCCGGTGCTGACAAAGTCGCTGAGCGGCCCAAGGATTCCGCCGTCGAAACGCTCCCGGGCTCCGAGCAGGGCAGCCGCGGCTGGCGCCAGCCCGACGCGATCGCGTTCCAGCTCTTCCAGGGCCTGCCGGCGGGCGGTCATCTGCGCCAGCGACTCTTCGGCCTGGCGGCGATCGGCTCGATTCATGGCCTCGCGCTCGCGGGCCTCGGCCACGCCGTGGCGCGCATGCTCGGCGGCAGCGGCGGCGCGTTTGGCTTCCTGACTCAGAAAGCCGGCCCGCTCCAACGCGCTGTCGCGCCGCCGTTCCGTCGCGGCCAGCTCGACCTGAAGACTGGAACGGTGGGCCTCCGCCTGCCCGGCACGCTCCCGAAGCGCAGCCAGCTCGCCTTCGAGCGCCAGCCGCTCGCCTTCCAGCGATTTCAAGGTTTGCGCGTGCTCCTGAAGCTCTTGCTCGAGCTGGCGGACCCCGGCGCGCTGCTCTCCCAGGCGCCGGCGTACGGCCTCCTCGGCCTCCGCCCGTCCGGTCAGCTCGCGACCGATGCGGGCGTGCTCGGCTGCCGCTGCGTCATGATCTTCGCTCGCGGCAGCCTGCTCGATCGCGGCCTGGCCGGCGCGTTGTTCCATCTGCGCGCGCTCTTCGGTGGCGCGGAGCCGGCGGGCCGAAGCATTGGAAAGTCGCTCGGCTGCCAGCGCGAGATCGCCCTCCAGCCGGCCCATCTCTACCTGGACGGCGGCAAGCCGACGAGTGATCTCGGTCCGCTGCGCTTCAGCTGCGGCCCGGGCGCGGGCGGAGGAGTCGCGGGCCGCATCGCTGGTGACCAGCCGCTCGCGCGCGGCGGGTAACACCTCCGCCAGCTCGGCGTAGCGCGCCTCCATTCCAGCCGCCTCTTCGGCCAGCCGGTCCAGCTGCCGGCGAGCCAGCGTCAGCTGCACCGCAAACTTTTCTTCGGAGAGCTTGGCGTGGCGCTCCGCCTTGCCCCGCTGGCGCGCGAGGCTTCGGATCTGGGACTGCACCTCGGCGATCAGATCCTCCACTCGCTGGAGGTCCACCGCCGTCTCCTCCAGCCTGCGCTCGGTGCTGTGCTTCCGGTCGCGATATAGCCCGATGCCGGCCGCCTCTTCGAACAGCGAGCGCCGTTCCTCGGCGCGGTCGGAGAGGAGCAGATCGATCATCTTGGCCTCGATCACCACTCCCGCGTCGCTGCCCAGTCCGGTGCCCCGCAACAGATCCTGGATGTCCCGCAACCGCACCGGGGAGCCGTTGAGCAAATAATCGCTCTGGCCGGAGCGGGAGAGTCGTCGGGTGACCACCACCTCCCGATAGGCGATGGGCAGGTCGCCGTCGCTGTTATCGAGGAAGAGGGAGACCTCGGTGATGTTGACCGGGCGACGTGCGGCCGACCCCTGGAAGATCACGTCCTCCATTTTGCCGCCGCGAAGCAGCCGAGCGCTTTGCTCGCCGAGGACCCAGCGGACCGAGTCGGAGACGTTGGACTTGCCGCACCCGTTGGGTCCCACGATCGCGGTGACGCCCTCCTCGAACGTGAGGGTCACGGTATCCGCAAAGGATTTGAAGCCGGTGAGTTCCAGCTTGGTGAGCTTCATGCGATCTACCCCCCACGAAGGGTGGACGCTATTGAGCCGACTGGTCCTGAGCTGTGACGATAAACGATGGCATCCCGAGCGTGCGGCCGGTCTGCTCCGCCTGTTCCCGGGTAGCGTACGGTCCTAATACGACGCGGTAGGCATCTTCGGAGCGCTTGGGAGTCAGCACGGAGGCCGGAAGACCGGCCGCTCGCAGCTTCTCCGATAGCTCGCTGGCCCAGGTCGGGTTTTGCGAGCTGCTCACCTGGAGGTAGATAGTGGGCCGCCCCGGGCCGGTGTCGGCGGAGGCGATTGCCGATGAATCAGACTCGATGGGGATCTCGGTCTCGTTGGCCGGGTGCCAGGCCAGCGGCAACCAGTAGTCGGCGGCGCCGCCCTCTATCCTACCCGTCTGGGTGAACCCGCTCGATGCCAGGTCCAACGCCACCAGATCGGTTCCCCGACGCACCAGCAGAGTATGGGGCGGGGCGACGGCGGGCAGGTCCTCCCCCCAGCGTGCGGCGGTGGCGCCGAGGTACCGCCCGGTTCCCACATCGATGACCCAGACCGAGTCGCCGGTCTCCGGGCGGACCAACAGCCAGTTGCCGTAGAGATCTCCCCGAAGCGAGCGGGCCGGGCCGGGGAGCTCGATCTCGCGGAGCTTGGTGCCCTCGAAACGGTCGAGGACGAGCAACGGTGCTGCCGCGCGGGCCACGTACAGCCGATGCCCCGATGGCGAGAAGAGGACGGCGCGCGCATCGCCCGCGATGGGAATCGAGCGGTGCTCGGACTTGCTCTCCGGCGGATACAACACCACCGCGGTGTCGGCGGCCACGGCCACCAGGTCTCCCAGGAAGGTGGAGGCGAGCTGGCCCTCGGGAATGGGCCGAGAGGTCGGGGCCTGGTCCGAGCCAAGATATTCGAGTGCGGATTGGTTGCCGGTGAGATGGGCGATCAGGGCACCATCCGTGGTGCCATACAGCTCGGCCGGCTTGCCCAGCAATTTGGAGCGGAAACGGACAGGGGTGCGGCGCACCAACTGGGTCACCGCGCTTGCGGTGTCCACCGCGTACAGCGCCCCATCGGGGCCCAGCGTCGCGTACCGGATGTTTTCGAGGAAGGTTCGCACCCGCCGGGTGTCGAGGTCCACGGCAACCACATTGTTCTTGCGATCCAGCACGAAGACGAGACCCTGTTCCGCGTCCGCCCCGATGGGCCGGTCGACCGGCGGGAGTCGCTCGGCCAGTTTCCAGGCCGCGGAATCCAGGGCGGGGACCCGGTACAGTCTGGCCAGGCCACCCTCCCGGGGGACTCGGAGGACGGTGACGCTGGGCATGCTGCGGGACGTGGCCGGGAAACTGCCGGTGGCCAGATCCGGGGAGCCGCCGCAAGCCGAAGCCAGGAGCAGAGTAGCGGCTCCGGACAGGATAGTTCGGAGGGTCACGGCTGCAAGATAGACAGGAGGGTAGGGGAAGGGGGAGGGCGGAGAGGGCGGTCCTTCACGCCTTCTCCGCCTTCATCAAAAGGCAGGTCCCAGACTAAACGTCCACACACCCGACACCCCCCGACGATCCCGGGGTCTCGCGTAATCCACCCGAGCGACGGCAAAGCCGAACAGGTTGGCGCGAATCGAGACGCCGAGGGCTTGCAGCGGGGTGCGTACCAGAACCGGATCGTCCCCGAGGGAGCGACTCCACTTGAGCGTGCTGGTCTCATCCCAAACGATGCCGACGTCATAAAAGAGGGCCCCTTCGATCGGCGGGAAGCCCTGGGGAAGGAAGTTCATTGCCGGAGTGAGGATGGGGAACCGAAGCTCGGCGCTGGCTACTCCCAATTGGGTGCCCACCAGCCGGTCCAGCGCGGCGCATCCGGTCCGGGTATTCGTGGGGTTGGCGATGCGGCATTCGTGGGAGCGATACGAGCTGGACGTATGTCCTCGAATGAGATCGGTGCTCCCACCAAAAATGCGGAACTGGTCCGCGTCCCGCCCGATGCGGCCGAAGTACAGCAGTCTCGTGGAGAAGACGAGAGGACCGACGAGCGGGTCATACCGCCGATAATCCACCGTAGCCTGAGTGAAACTCCAATCACCGATTGCCCTGGAGTAGTCCAGCCGCCACCGCCGGCCGTAGAACGGGGCAGTGTATCCGAATAGCGAATTGTCGAAGACCAGCGCGATGGAAGGCTGGACGTAAGTCACGCCCGGCCGGTTGTTGGTGACCAGTCGGGGGTCGGCGGTGGCAAAGCCGAACTGGGGATCATAGGGCTCCAGGATGCTCAGAATCGCGTCGTCCACGTTGGCAAACTTCATGCTGCCCTCGAGCCGCTGGAACCGGCTGAGCGGATACTGCGCCTGTCCGAACGCCGAGCGCATGATCAGCCGGCGGACATTGGTCACGAAGGTGTTTTCCGCGGAGCTGGGCGTGCCTACGAGGATTTGGCTGGGCTCGTAGAAGTAATAAGGCTCCTGCGAGATCCCCGTGATCCAGTTGATACGGTGACTCAAGTTGGCGTAAGCGGCGAGGACCTGGGCCTCGCTGACCCGGCCGTTGATGTATCCGGCAAAAACCAGTTGATGGTTGCCCAGAATGTCGCTGAGTGAGACCGAGGTGCCACCGAAGAATCCGCGCCCGAAGTTGTCGCGCGAGTACCCGATCGCGGGCCGGGCCACGTAATCCGGGGTGTAGTGCACCCGGTACTTCTTGACCGTGAACTCGCTGGTGTCGGGCAAGCTGTAGGTGGCCGAGTCGAGCAGGGCGGCGATTGAGATCGGCGGAGCGACCACCACCGTGTCTCCAGTGCGGTTCACCTCACTGGATGACCGGAATCCTTGCGGGGTCCGGTATATCGATCCACCCTCGCCCACCTGGGGGCGCACGTCTTCGGGCACGTGCAGGGAGGGGGTGGTATCCACCGGCGTGGCGGCAGTGCTGGCGAGCAGACCGCTGCTGTCCGGCGTAGTCTGCCGGTACGGCTGGCGCTTCAAGGCCCGGGGATTCGAGAGCGTGTAGACGTCGTACTTGCCCTTCTCGAAGTACACGAAGGCCAGACGGTCTGCCTTCGGTGCCCAGGACAACACTGGTGACAGGGGAGTGATGCCCTGGGCCCCGGTGTAAAAGTCGGTCAGCTGATAGATCGCCTTCTCTCCGAGGTCATACAGGAAGATGTTGCTGACTCCGTTCCGGTCGGAGATGAAGGCAATCGACTTGCCGTCTGGTGCCCATTGCGGGCTGACGTTCTTACCCTGTTCCATGTGATCCAGGACCTGGATCGAACCGGTATCGAGATCGTACAGCGCGATCCGAAAGCTGCCGATGGCGAGGGTCTTGAAGTCGGTTTGCTGGCCGCGATCAGTGGCAAAGGCGATGGTCCGACCATCAGGCGACCAGACCGGGTGTAGGTCGGCGTATTTGTCCTGAGTCAGCCTGCGCAATCCCTTCCCGTCGCGCCGGACGACGAACAGATCGCTGAGTCCGCCGTCATATCCGGTGAACACGAGCTGCTGACCATCGGGGCTCCACGACGGCGTGGTGATGCCGCTCAGCTTGGGCTCGATCCGTTTGACTTCCTTGTTGCGCTCGACGTCCACGATGACGATGTCGTCCCGGCCGCCTCGCTTGGCGGCAAACGCGAGATACTTGCCATCGGGAGACCAGTTGGCCTGGGAGTTGATGAACCGGTAGGTCTCGTAGTTGCTACTCACACCTGACTTGAGGATCCGCCGTTTGACTTTGCCGGTGGTCCCGTTGGCCAGGTACATGTCGACGAAGTAGAAATCCTTCTCGCTGAAGTAGGCCACCCAGGAGCCATCGGGCGACAGCGCCGGGGCCAGATGCAGGGTCCCCTCCGACCGCTTCTGGGTCAGCAGCTCATCGGCCACCGCGCGCGCCCGGGCCCGGGTCCCGATCTCGGGCAGGTACTTCTTCAGCACCGCGTCGCGCCACTGATTGGAGAGCTGCTCCAGAGAGAGTCCGATGGTCCGCCGGAAGGCACCCTCTACGCCGCCGGCCAGCGTTGCCTTGAGGATGGCGCCCACGGCCTCGTCACCCCAGCGCTCTCCGATGTAGGACCACAGGGCATGGCCGAAGCGGTAGGGGAAGTACTTGTAAGGATCCAGCGTCATCTGCTCGATGGTGGGCAGGCTCCCCTCCAGCGAGGCGTCCCGCAGCCACATCGCGGTCTCCGGGTTGATCGGGCCGAGCGACAGATATTCGGCCATACCCTCGGCAAACCAGAGCGGCGGATTGATGGCAATGATGGTGGCCAACCCTCCACCAGCGCGCCCGCGCGACCAGATGTCGTACTGGAACTGGTGCGCCATTTCATGCTGCAGCACGTGCTCCAGCTCCGCGTAGGAACCGGTAAACGGCAGGACCGCGCGGTTCCGCTGGAAGTCAGTGACACCGCCCGTGCCCTCGCTCGGTCCCTCTCCACCCAGTGCGTTGGTTTGCTGGAAATCGGAATGCGAGGCGTAGAGGATGATGGGCTTCCGTTCCCGGAAGTCGTGGTTCAGCACCTTGGAAAGCCGGGCATAGCTGCGTTCGGCCATCCGAGCCGCGTCCATGGCCGCGACCCGCTCACGCTCGTAGTAGTAGATGTCGAAGTGCTCGGTCTGAATGATCTTGAAGTCGAACGAGCTGTACTGGACCTTGTTGCGCCCAAAGTACTGGGCTCGCAGGAGTCCAGGCGCGAGCAGGAGGAGGAAAAGCGCTGGAACGACCCGTCGCAGCATAACGACCTCAGATTTAGGAAGAGCTGATCAACAACTCTGGTGCGTCGTCCCAGAGCCGCTCCAGCTGGTAAAACGAGCGGGTCTCCGGGTGAAACAGGTGGATCACAAAGTCCACGAAGTCGAGCAACACCCACCGCCCGCCGGTCAGACCCTCAACGTGATGGGTGTGATGCCCGCGCCGATGCAGCTTCTCCATGACCGATTCGGCGATACCCCGAACGTGGGCGTCCGAGGTACCGGACGCGATCACGAAAAAGTCGGTGGCATCGTTCAAACCTCGAAGATCGAGGACCACCAGGTGGTTGCCCTTGAGATCCTGGATGGCGTCGAGAGCCAGACGAAGAGCCTCAGGCGGCGGTGCAATCCCTCTGCGGCCGGGTGCATCTTGAATCATCCCGGACCGTCTCCGTCCTCGACCTGATAAAAGATGCCCCAGGCGCCAGGTCCGACGTGGGTGCCTAGCACGCCGGTCGCAAGAGCGACGAAGCAATCCTTGGGCCGGTATTTCTCGACCAGGGCCGCCCGGATCCGCTGAGCCACCTCGGGTGCATCCGCGTGCGCGATGCCGAATCGCACCACCCGCGGCCGGGGGGAGAGGCGCTGATCCAACAGCGCCAGCACTCGGGCCTCCACCCGGTCCCGTCCCCTGACCCGCTCCAACGGCACCACCTTGCCCTCGGCGTCCAGCGAGAGGATGGGCTTGACGTCGAGCATGCCGGCAAGCCAGGCCTTACCCCGCGAGACTCGGCCCGACCGGAGCAGGTTGTCATACTGGTCCACCGTCAGCAGCATTCCGGCCTGATTTCGCACCCGATTGAGCTCGGTGACAATCCGCGATCCGGACCATCCAGACTCCCCCAGCTCGGCCCCTCTGAGAGCGAGAAGTCCGACCCCGAGCGATGCCGAGCGACTGTCCACCAGATGGACCCCTTGCACCCCACCGGCCCGGATTGCGGCCTGGGCTGCGTTGAAGGTCCCCGACAGCGCGGATCCAAGCAGTACGGCAACGACCTCCTCCGCTTCTTGTCCCGCATCGCGAAAGGCCTGGATGAAGTCCGCGGGAGCGGGCTGGGAGGTGGTGGGCAGCTCACCCGAGGTTCGCAACCGGCGGTAGAACTCCTCCGGCTTAAGCTCCACGCGATCCCGGAAGGTGGCCTCGCCGAACACCACTTGCAGTGGGACCAGGGCAATGTGGTGTCGATCGAGGACCTCATCGGGCAGATCGGAGGAGCTGTCGGTGACCACCGCAACCGGACGGCGCTCGGCGTGGGCCAGCTGACGGTGCTGGGCCCGCATATCCTGGGCCTTGGTGGTGTCGACCCGCCCCCACCGGGCCGCATAGGTAAAGACGGCCTCTGGGGTATCGGTGTGCACATGGATCTTGAGGATGTCTCCGGTCACTGCCACCACGGTGGAGCCGCCGAAGGCGTGCATCGCGGTGCGAACTTCGTTGGCAGGAGGGAGTCGATCACCTCGGACCAGGACTTCGGTGCAGTATTGAAAGTCGCGTTCGGCGGCCACATCCATCATCGCCGCGGGCATGAGCCCACCCGATTCCAGGTCGCTGAGTCCCTCGGTGGCCGCGATCGGATCGCCCTGGATGTAGCGGACCACACCCTCGAGCATCCGGACGAAGGCCTTGCCGCCGGCATCGACGACGCCTGCCTCTTTCAGGACGGCCATGAGCTCGGGCGTCCGGGCGAGGGCCGCCTCGCCCTCCTGGAGCAGACGCTTCATGAACGTCCCAATGTCCTGCGATGTGCCCGCTACCGGCGCAGCCGCTACCGCGGCGTCGCGGGCCACGGTAAGAATGGTGCCCTCGCGGGGGTCGTCCAGAGATTCGTACAGCCGGTCCGCCCCGCACCGGATCGCTCGCGCGACATCGGGTGCCGTGGCGATAGGCCGGTTTCCCAGTCCATCGGTGAAGCCGAGCAGAAAGTGGGCGAGGATCATCCCGGAATTTCCCCGCGCGCCGAGTACCGCAGCCCGGGCCATGGTGCGGGCGGTATCCGGAAGCGACGCGTCGCCGAGGCCGCGGAGGGCGTCGGCGACGGCGCGAAGAGTCAGGCTGAAATTGGTCCCGGTATCTCCGTCCGGGACCGGAAACACGTTGATCCGGTTGATCTCGTCCCGCCCGGCTGCTACCCAATCCGCGGCGGCCAGGACGGAACCAGCGAGTCGGGGTCCATCGAGATAGGTAATCCCGACTGCCATCGCTGGCGGGTTACTCAGCGACGACGGAGACGCGAAGCTCAGCATTGACCTCGGGGTGCAGGCGTACCGCGACATTGTGGGCCCCGGTGGTCTTGATCGGGTGTTCCAACTCGATCTTGCGCCGGTCCACGGTGTGGCCCTGCCGGGCCAGTGCATCCGCGATATCCTGCGAGGTGATGGAACCAAAGAGCTTTCCTTCTTCTCCAGCTTTTCCTGCGAGGGTCAGGGTAATCCCATGCAGGGTGGCCGCGAACCGCTCGGCCTCGGTGCGCTCGGCCTGGTCGCGGACCGTTCGGACTCTCGTCTCGGCCGCGATCCGCTTCTTGTTACCCTCGGTGGCCTCATAGGCCAGCCCCTGGGGTAGCAAATAGTTGCGGGCGTAGCCCGGCTTGACCCGGACCATCTCACCGGTCCGGCCCAGCGTCTTGATGTCCTCGCGAAGTATCACTTCGATCATAGCTGTCCCCTCATGTGGCCGACGCGGTGAGCCGACGTCGGAAATCTAGCCAGGTGTCCGCCAGGCCGAGCAACGTCAGCCCGCCCACGACGAACGGAAACAGAAACATGGCGATCACGCTGAGTGTCGCGATCACCGCGCCCGGAACCCGCTTGGAGCCGGCGGAGAAAACCGCCAGTCCTCTGACCGCGTACAGAATCGCGCAGGCCATCAGGAGATTTATCCCCATTGCCCGCCAGACATCCGGCAACGGCAGGACGCAGAGCAGCAGGCCCACAACCCATCCCCATACCAGCTGGTCGCTGAATGCGAAGGCCGAAAAGGCGGGCGGTGGGGCGCCGAGCGGCCGGCGGGCGATTCGATGATGCCAGCTCCACGCGAGGCGAAGGCCGGCCACGCTGGCGATGGTGAGCAGCGCCGGATAGAGCGCTCCGATGGTGCGGACTGTCGCCGACATCTCGTCGAGCAGGTCCTGCACCCCGGACGCTGGCACGGCCTCTCCCAGCCGCGTCATCAGCTCCCGATTGTAGGTCCAGAGATCATGCTCCACGGCGTGCCGAATCTCGGACCAGTCGACCCCGAGATGTGCCATCCAGACGGTCAGCGCCACACCAGCCAGGGCGGTGGCGGCCAGAGCCCGGGAGAACCGGTCCGATGGTCGCCAGACCGTCAAGGCCAGGAAGGTCCCGGTCAGGAGGACGGCCGCGGCGCGGGCAAACTGCGCCGCCAACCCCCCCGCTTGATTCAGCCAGATGGCGGTCCAGACCGCAGTGCCGAGGACCCAGAGCCATTCACGCAGGGTTCCGGGGCGACTGAGGAGCAGCAGGCCGGCCAGCGGGCCGAAAAACAACACGGGAGGCGCGAGCAGGAGATAAGCAACCAAAAGGAAGGTCGCTCCCCAGCTCGCTGGCGATTGCTTTACAACCTCCCCGCCTACCCGCTGCCCCGCCGTATTCAGCTCCCGAATCCCTTGATGTACGGCAGCAGGGCCAGCTGGCGAGCCCGCTTGATGGCGGTGCTGAGCTGACGTTGATGTCGAGCACAGGTGCCTGACAGCCGGCTGGGCAGGATCTTGCCCCGCTCAGTCAGGAATCGGGACAAGGTACGCTCGTCCTTGAAATCGACGACCCGCACGCCGGATTCACAGATGGCGCAGGTCTTCTGGGGCCGCCTCATTCGTCGTCCTCCTCGTCACTCTTGCCCGCAGTCACGGGCACCGGCTGCGCGCCCTCGCTCACGACGACCAGAAACCGGAGCACGCCTTCGTCGAGCTTGATGGCTCGCTCGAACTCGGGCAGCGCGGTGGCGGCGGCGTCGAACTTGGCCACGACGTAGTACCCGGTCTCCCGCTTCTTCACGGGATAGGCAAGGGTGCGCTTGCCCCAGTGATTGACTTGGGGTGCTTCGGCGCCTGCTTGTTGGATGAGAGCATGGAAGCGCGCAAGGCGCTCGTTGATGGCGGCCTCTTCGAGCGCGCTGTCGAAGATATAGACCACCTCGTACTGACGGGTCATGACACCTTCCTTTGGACTGGCCGGCGGCTTTTCCTGCCGGCTCGTTAGCCCCGGGCCTGGTGTGGGCCCGGGGAGGGGATATGTGGGGGCTAAAGATAGCGGGGAAGCGGGGACGGGGGGAAGCCGGATGACAAGAGATGTGGCTAGGGATTGAACCGGAACAGCATGACGTCGCCGTCCTGCACCACGTACTCCTTTCCCTCGGCCCGGGAGAGGCCCTGCTCCCGCGCAGGCTTCCACCCGCCGACCCGGATGAAGTCGCCGTACGCCACCGTCTCGGCTCGGATGAAGCCCTTCTCAAAGTCAGAGTGGATCACTCCCGCGGCGACCGGCGCCTTGTCCCCTCGATGGACCGTCCACGCGCGCACCTCCTTTTCACCGGCCGTGAAGTAGCTCTGCAGGCCCAGGAGGTGATAGGCCGCGTGCGCCAGCCGGTCCAACCCGGACTCGGTCAAACCCAACGACTCCAGGAAATCACTGCGATCCTCGGGCGCGAGCTCTGCCAGCTCCGCCTCGACCTTGGCCGAGAAGGTGACCACCTCCGCCGTCTCCTGATCCTTGGCGAGGGCATTGCGGAGCGCGTCCACGAAGGCGTTTCCCGATCCGATCTCCGACTCGGCGACATTGGCGGCATAGAGCACCGGCTTGGCAGTCAGCAGATTGAACGACCGATAGGTGGCCGCTTCCTCCTCGATGGGAGCCACTGCTCTGGCCGGCTTGCCGTCGGCGAGCGCCCGCTGAACGGATTCAAGCAGCCGCTGTTCCAGCTTGGCCTGGGGGTCGCCGGATTTGGCGGTGCGGGCGGTCTTGTCGAGTCGTTTCTCCACGCTCGCCAGATCGGCCAGCCCGAGCTCGATGTTGATGATCTCCCGATCTCGCGCCGGATCCACGGTGGTCATCACGTGCTGGACGTCGGGGTCTTCGAAGCAGCGCACCACGTGGAGAATGGCGTCCACCTCGCGAATATTGGCCAGAAACTGGTTCCCTAATCCTTCGCCCTCACTGGCGCCTTTGACCAGGCCGGCGATGTCCACGAACTCAACGGCCGCGGGAACCGTGCGCTCGGGCTTCACGATCTGGGCCAGGGCGTCCAGGCGGGGGTCGGGCACCTGCACGATGCCGGTGTTGGGCTCAATGGTGGCAAAGGGATAATTCGCCACCAGCGCCTTCGCGGATGTCAGGGCGTTGAAGAGGGTTGATTTGCCGACGTTGGGCAGTCCCACAATTCCTAGCCGCAGCATAGGTCTCTGGTTTTTGAATCACTGAAACACGGAAGAAAAACGAAAACACATCGTTTTTTTCCGTGCTTTCGTGTTTGCTGTTGTTTTGCTCATCGATTGAACTGATTCATGGCCTTCTCGATGCCATTCTCGAGCCAGTACTCTACCGCCTCACTCATCGGGTCGAGGAGATCGGTGATCAAGCCCCGTTCCTCCGCGCTGAACCCATCGAGCACAAAGTCAGCGAGATCATCCAGGCCCGCTGGGGCAGGGCCCACGCCGATCCGGAGCCGAGCATAATCCTGCCGCTGAAGGACGCCTTCGATGCTCTTGAGGCCGTTGTGGCCGCCGGCCGACCCCGCGCCGCGCAGTCGGAACTTCCCGACCGGCAAAGCCACGTCGTCGACCAGGATCAGGAGGTGCTGACTGGGATCGAAGTCAGGAAGGGCTCGGAGCGGGGCGACGGCGGCCCCACTCCGATTCATATAGGTCTGCGGTTTGAGGACCCTGACCGGCAGATCCTGCCAGGTTCCCCGCGCCTCCCGGGCGCGATCGCCCCGGCGGAACTGCCCCAACTGCCACCGTGCCGCCAGTCGATCGGCGAGGCGAAACCCGGCGTTGTGGCGGGTGTCCTCGTACTCCGGGCCGGGATTCCCCAGCCCCACGATCGTGTGCGGGCTCAGGCTTTGGGCTCGACTTCGCCCTCGCCCTCCGCCTCAGCCTTCGGCTTCCGGATCAGCTCCGGCTCAGTCGGGACCGCGACTTCCTCAACCGGGGCAGGGGCCTCCTCGGCACGGGGCGCAACCACGGTGCACACCGGCGTGTCGGGATCGTTGAGGATCTCGGCCTTCTCGACCCGGAGATCGCGCACGAAGAGGGAGTGGCCGATGGTCAGCGCGGTCACGTCGAGCTCGACGTGCTCGGGGATATCCACCGGGAGCACCTCAATCTCTAACTCCCGCAGGACGTGGTCGAGCACGCCGCCGAAGTTGCGCACCCCGTCCGGGATGCCAACCAGATGGATCGGGATCGACAGGGTGACCTTCTCGTCGGCCCGGACCTCGTAGAGATCGAGATGGAGGATATCGGCCGGCTTGACCGCATCCCGCTGGATCTCGCGGATCAGGGCCTTCACTGCCGGCCTGCCGTCCACCACCACATCGAACACGGTGGTTCCGGCACTGATGCCGACCAGCATCTTGTTCAGCGCGGCGGTATCGATGGCGACTGCCTCCGCTTGCCGGTTGTGCCCGTAGATGACACCCGGGACTTTGCCTTGGCGCCGGAGGCTGCGGGCCGCGCCCTTGCCGGTGTTGGTCCGGATGGCGGCTTGGAGGTTTGCTTGTTGGGCCATCGTTTTGTCCTTCGAGGTCTAAGGTCTAATCAAACAAGGAACTGACCGACTGGTCGCTGTGGGTGTACCCGATCGCCTTGGCCAGCAGCCCGGCGATCGACAGCACTTTGAGACGGTCGAAGCGGCGCTCCGGCGGAATGGCGATGGTGTTGGTGACCGCCACTTCCTTTACCCCCGAGCCCATGAGCCGGTCGACTGCCGGACCCGACAACAGCGCGTGGGTGGCGCAGCAGTACACGTCTTCGGCTCCCAGCCGCTTCAACGCGGTGACCGCCTCCGCCATGGTGCCGGCCGTATCGATCATATCGTCCGGGATGATGCAGTCCTTCCCGGTAACTTCACCCACCACATTCAGCACTTCGGCAATGTTGGCCGACGGCCGCCGCTTGTCGATGATGGCCAGCGACGCATTGAGCCGTTTGGCAAACCCGCGAGCCATCTTGGCCGAGCCGACGTCGGGGGCAACGATGACCAGCTCGCGCAACGTCTTCTGCCGGTAGTGGTTCACGAATACCGGCGCGGCATACAGGTGATCCACCGGCAGGTCGAAGAACCCCTGCAGCTGGTGCTGGTGGAAGTCCATGGCCAGTACCCGGTCCGCTCCCGCCATAGATACCATATTGGCCATCAGCTTGGCACTTATGGCGACTCTCGGCTGGTCCTTCCGATCCTGCCGGGCATACCCGAAGTAGGGTATGACCGAGGTCACCCGGGCCGCGCTGGCCCGCCGGGCGGCATCCATGAGGAGCAAGAGCTCCATCATGTTCTCCGCCGGAGGGTTGGTGGGCTGGATGATGTAGACATCCCGGCCGCGAACGTTCTCGTCGATCTTGACGAAGATCTCGCCGTCGGCGAATCGCCGGAGCGTGACCTGACAGAGCGGCTGCCCCAAGTGGGCAGCCACCTCTGTAGCGAGGGGGCGGTTGGCCGACCCGCTCAGGAGCAGCATCTGGCTGCGCGACAGCGACAGGTCCGTCATGGTTACAGCCCGTAAACGTAGCCAAGCCAAGCAGGTCGAGTCAACCAGAACAGCGCGTTCGAGGGCAAATGTGATGGGTGACCAGCGTAGCCGCTACACCTCCCATAGTTTGACGTGCCGGGTATGGGCCGGCCGCCACAGTTGTGGGTCCGCCGCAGCGTTGTGATGCGTAGGTGGTGCAGGGTGTAGGTCTATGTGGTGCCGCTTGTTGGACAGTGCGGGGCAGGGGGGATCCTGACCCGACCCTTCACTGGCACGGCTCTGGCTCAACCGGCGTGCGGGTCGCGTACAGTCACGCGCAACCACTCCGCCGATTCTAGTGGGACTACTTCGTCACTCTTAGGCTGGGAAGACTCTATGCGATCAATCCGCTTGCTGGCTGCAACAACTGTCATCCTCGCTGCCGCGTGGTCCTGCGGTGGCGGCGGCACCAACCAGAGCAATAACCCGGTGGCCGCTTTCGATCAACAGTGTACGGCTCTGGCCTGTACCTTCGCCGATCATAGCACGCCCACGAGCGGGTTGACCTGGGCCTGGGACTTCAACGATCCGAACTCGGGTGCGAACAACGCTGCGACTATTCAGAACCCCTCACACACCTTTAGCGCACCGGGCACTTTCAACGTTTCGCTCAAGGTGACGGACGCGACTGGCGCCAACAACACGAAGACCAATGCCGTGATTGTGGCCGGCGCCGCCAACCAGCCGCCGGTGGCCAGTTTTGATCTGCCCGCGTCCTGCACAGCCGGCACCCCATGTGGGTTCCACACCACCAGCTCAGATGCGGACGGCACGATCGCTTCCTCCCACTGGGAGTTCGGTGATCTCGGCACGGCTGACAGCCCGGACGCGACGCACCTCGACGCGACCCACACCTTTGCGACCGCTGGGCCGTACCAGGTGACCCTGACGGTCACCGACAACGGTGGCGCCACCAGCGCCCCGGTGAGCAAGACGCTGACCGTCGCGGCCCAGACAGCCCAGGGCTGCACGACCCAGGGCAAGATCGTCGATTGCCACCTGACGATCACTGGCGCGAAGGCGGTCACGCTGAAGTTCGTGATGGTGAGTCACGACTGCCAGTTCTCGGGCAACAAGCTTACCGCCAACACCCCGGCCCTGGGGGCCACGTACCAGACGGTGTTCTTCAATCTCTGTAACCGGCTTCCGAACGAGGAGAAGGTGCTTACGGATGCTACGGGCAACCCGCTGGTGCTCCAGCCGGGGACTCCAGTGACAGTCCGTTTCTCGGCCGGCTCGCCCGGTCCGACCGACCCACCGGCGGGTGACGCTGGGGTCCGGGTCACCGGAAACCAGCAGGTTAACTGGACTTTGAACATGGATGATGGTGGTCTCGCAGGGCAGCAAGGTGAGCCGGATTTCAACGACGCGGTTGTGTCGGTCATAGCGACACCCCAGTAGGCTTGAGAGCTTAGAGAAGGCAGCAGTACGACGCAGTACCCCGCCGGAGGGCAACCTTCGGCGGGTTTAGAAGGGACCTCAAAGACTCAACCAAGATCAGTCGTAAAGTGACGGCAGGTGCCTCGCCGGAGGGTGTCTCCGGCGGGGCAGGACGGCAGTCTGCGGCCGATCCGCAGCGCGGAGTACCCTAAACCCCCTGAGGCGCACCATGAGAGCGATGATTTGGCTCGCGGTAGTAGTGGCTGGTGCGGGCCTGGTCACGGCCTGCAAGGATCAAGGTCCGACGGTGATCAACGCCGGTCCATCGGCGAACTTTTCCTTCACCTGCACGGCCCTTAGATGCGACTTCCACGACGCGAGCACCGACGATAACGGCATCTCGTCCTGGACCTGGAACTTTGGCGCCCAGGGATCGAGCCAGCAGAACCCGGTGTACACCTATAACGCCGAAGGCAACTATCCGGTCAGCCTGACCGTGACCGACGCCGACGGGATGAGCAGCACCGCCACCAAGACCGTGGATCCGAAGGCGCCGGTGGTGACCACGCTCAGCTGCGTGGACCCCTCCGCTTCCGGTGGGTTTGTCACCTGCACCCTGAAATTGGAGCAGGAGGCCGGCTTCAAGGTGGTGTTGAACGGCACCAGCTGCCAGGCCCACGGGAACATCTTCCGAGTCACTGCCCCAACGACCGGGACGCTCACCAACGATGGCTGTTACGAGCATCTCGGCAAGACCCTGACGATCGCGGGCCCGTTTGCGGCGGGAACCCAGATCAGCGCCGAGGTAGTGGCGCCTCTGTTCTCTAATCCGCCCCAGCTCCGGGTAGCCGGTGCATATCCAGAGTGGCATCTCACTTATGAAGACGGCTACGACGCCGACTTCAACGATCTCGAGATGACCTTGACGGCGTTGCCGACCGGGAACTAAGCGGCTCCGCAAAACATCTTAACAGTTTCGGGGACAGCCTCGGTGCGGCCAGAGCAGACCTGGCGGCCCGCGGCTGTTTCCCTTAGGCAGCATGCTTTCGTTCAGATTCGGAGGATGTGTGCGCTCTGTGTGTTTGCTCGCCTCGTTAGCGCTCCTCGCCTGCAGCGATGGCGGTGTCGATTCCGGCGTCAAGCCGCCTCCGGTTGAGGGGTCACCGGCTGCCGCTGCTAGGCAAGCCAACGGCGGGAAGGAGTTGATACCGGCGGAGTGGACCGTCTTCGAGGACACGTCGGCCACCGGCGAGGTAACTACGGCGTCGCTGCAGCTCCCCGCAGCTCAGGACATCGAAGGCCTGCTGGACAAAGAAGGGCCCCGGCTGGTGCTGCGATGCGTCGACGGAAAGGTTCAGGCCTCGATCGATACCGAGGCGTCCGATACCGTCGAGGGGGGATCGGATTCGGCTTCGGTGCTGGGTCAGAGCGTAAACATCCAGCTGGACTCGGTGCCGGCCTGTGAGTAAAGCATCTGCGAAGGGAGATCACACCATGTAGCTTGTACCCTCCATGCAAGAAAAAACCATCCTCATCCCCGCCTACGACTTCAAGCCCCTCCTGGGAGGGGTGGCCAACTACGGCCACGAATTGGCGGTGCAATTCAGCAAACGGGCGCGGGTCCACGTAATCAGCCGCCAGCTCCCCGGGATGGAGGAGTTTGATCGGAGTCTCCCCTACCGAATCACCCGCATCCGGTCACCGCACAGCGGTCTGCTCAGCTTCCCGCTTTTCGCCCACGCTTTGCGAAGATGGATTCCGCGAGAAACCCCAGATGTCATTTTTTGCCCCATGTGGTTTCCCGACGGAGCGGCGTGCCGTTGGGCTCTGAGGGGCGCGCCCATTCCCTATTGTGTGGCGGCCCATGGGACGGAGGTCTTCGACAACTTCTCCGGCCTCAAGAACACGGTGCGAACCGTGCTGGTGCGAAAGCTGGAAAGGAAGGTGTTTGATGGAGCCAGGAAGATCTTTCCGGTCAGCCATTACACCCGGAAGGCCGTACTCCAGCGGGCACCGGGCAATGACAGCAAGACCATCGCCGTCAACAACGGGGTTAACTGCGAGAGCTTCCAGAGAACGGCGGTGACTTCTGATTTGCGGGCCAAATACAAGCCCCACGAAGAACGAATCCTTCTCACCGTGACCCGGCTCCATCCCTACAAAGGGGTGGACCGCATGCTGGAGTCGTTACCCGAGATTTCCCGTTCTGTTCCCGACGTGAAATATCTGGTCGTCGGGGTCGGTCCGGACCTCCCCCGCCTGCGGGAGCTGACGGCCCGCCTGGGACTGGAAGCCCGGGTCAAGTTCCTGGGGCGTTTGCCGTTCTCTGAAATCGTGAAGCTGTATAGTCTGGCCGATCTATTTGTGCTGCTGTCTCGAGAGGAGCTGCCGGATGTCGAGGGCTTCGGCCTGGTCTTCCTCGAGGCGGCGGCCTGCGGCCTTCCATCGGTTGGCGGACGGAGCGGGGGCATCCCCGAGGCCGTGGATGAAGGCCGATCCGGCTGGCTGGTGGATCCCACCAATACCCGCGAAATCGCGACCACCATCATCGATCTGCTCAAATCGCCGGGGAAACTCGAGCGCGCCTCGGCGTTTTGCTTATCCCAGGCGCGCGAAGCGAGCTGGGAGCAGGCGGCCAACACAATTTTTGAGGAGATGTTCACCGCGGAATGAGTTCATCGAATACCGCCAGGGTCCGCCGGGCGGTTTCCCGCCAGGTCATCGCCTGGGCCCGCTGCAGGCCTTTCTCCCGCATGGTACGACGCAGTTCCTCCGAGCCGGTCACCTCGAGGAGCGCCTGAGCGATCTCTTCCGGGTTGTGCGGGTTAATCAGACGGGCCGCGCCGCCCGCGATCTCCGGGCTGGCGCAGGTCGTGGGAACGATCGCCGGACACCCGGTGGCGAGGGCCTCCAGGATCTTGATTCCGAAGCTCTCGCACAGGGTTGCCAGCACGAAGCACTCGGCTGACTGGTAGGCGAGATGCATCTCGGTGTTGGGCACCAAGCCGAGGAAACGGACATCCGCCAGCTCCCGATCCGAGAAGCCCCGGTCACGGAGAAACTCCTCGATGCGAAAGCCGACGACCACCAGCGGCAACTCTCCGCCCAGTTCCCGATAACGCCGGTACGCCCGAATCAAGGTTTCGTCGTTGCCGCCGGGATAGGGGATGAGCCGACGCTGCGCGCTGTGATAGGCCCGGGTGACGGTGAGAATGAAACGCTCCGGCAGCCGATGGGTGGCGCGGAACCGGGCGAGGGCCTGGGGGTCACGCTCGGCCGTGATGTTGGGGGCCACGCCTGCGTAGGTGACGACGGAATGGCTCACATCGATGCCGGCGTACTTCGCGAGATCGTCGAGCGTGGCCTGCGAAATGGCGAGCGTACGCCGTGCCTTCCGGCTGAACAGGGGAAGCATCACCCGCATGTACAGGTTGTCCCACCATTCGTAATTCTGGGGATTGACGTACCAGTCCGACCCTTGCTGCACGAACACGCAAGGCCGTCCGGACAGCAGGGGAATGGAGAACTTGGGGTTGAAGATGAGGTCCACGCCCAGCCGGCGTGCGGCGAGGGCAACTGTGACCTGGTCCCAATACAACTTGCTCTTCGCCGGCAGCACCTGGGGCTCGGCATTGGGAAACCGGCGCAGGAGATCCCGTGACTTCTCGCTGTTGAGAAAGATCACGTACCGCGAGTCGGGATCCTGGCTCAACAACTCGGGCAGCAGGCAGCGGGCGTAGACGCCCAATCCGCCCTCCTGGTCCAACACTCGTCCCATGACGCCGATGGTACGTCCTGGCATCAATGCCCCCATCCTATGGAGCCGGTTCCGATGGCGTCAGCCGGGCCGGTCGGGGCAGGTGAGCGCTCGTCGGCGCGCTGCGAAGGAGCTTCGTGGCGAGCGCACCCGCAACCGCGCCCCGGCACACCCATCCCAGCGTCACGCCGTACATCAGTCCGATCAGACCCCACCGGGCTCCCACCCAGGCCCCCGCCAGTCCAACCCCGGCGCAGGTCCAGCTCACCCAATTGAGCAGGGCGAGTTGCCGAGCGCTGGCGAGTGCCCAAACCATGGTGGTCGCGAAGCCGTCAATCAGCTTGACCGTTGCGCTGACCAATGCCGCGATCATCAGCGCGGTTGAAAGCTGGTACTTGCCGGCCAGCAGCCAACCGGCAATCCACGGCGCCGCGAACAGGATGGCCAATGCCGCAGCGCCCCCGATCAACATGACGGCCGCGGCTTCCCGGCGAACCAGCTGTCGGCGCTCCTCTGGATTCGAGGCCGTGCTGAGCCGGGGCAGCAGTGTGTATCCGGCTCCCATCTGCAGCATCCGGAATGGTGAACCGACCAGGGTAGCCACCACCGCGAACGTCGCCAGATCCTCGAGCGTGAGCAGTCGAGGAGTCAGCAGCCGCTCCAGTTGCATGAGGATCAGGGCGGCGGCGGTGATGCCGAGCAGACTCAGCCCCTCCAACAAGGAGTGAGCCTCGCTGCCACCCTGAGGCTTCTCCCGGGCCAGTATTCCCCACCCCAGGGCCGCCGAGAACAGGTAGTATCCCGCCACGAGAGCTGCGAGAAGACGCAGCTGGACCCCTCCAGCAATCACCGCGACGGCTCCCATACCGAGCAGCGCTATCGCAAGCCCTTGGGAAAGGCTCAGCGCAAGGCCGAACCGGAGCCGGCTCTGGAAGACTGCCGACGCCACGAAGCTGCAGCCTCCGGCAGCGATGCTGATGATCAGGGCGACAATCAGCGCCACGTCCATGCGGTACAGTGCCGCAGCCAGGATGGCGGTTGCCGCCGCGACGATCAGCGAGGTGAGCAGTGGTCGACCAGGAGAGACTACGCGGCCCGGCCGGCGGTTCACCTGACCCTCGAGGCCGATCGGCGCGAGCGACGCTCCGATCTGAACCAGAGCTAGGAAAAGGGTGAAGGCTCCGAACTGGGTGGGGGGAAGTGCCCGCGCCAGCAGCAGGTTGCCTAAGGCGAAGCCGACGCCGCCGAGGCCAAACCCCACTGTGGTGCGAAGAGCGGACGACTTTGTCAGCAGGCGAAGCGGCAGAGCCCCCCTCCCGGGCGGAATGGTGGAGTTGGCCCTGGTGGATTCGAACCACCATTAACGGATCCAAAGTCCGCTGTCCTGCCATTGGACGAAGGGCCAGTCAAATGCTTGGCTGGTGCCGGCTTGAAGCCTAGCGGCCAGCCTGCGGGGGCGAAAGGTGGGCTTGCCTTAGACGACATGGACCCCGACAATTCATCTAAGCACCGACAGTTACGGCTTCCTGGTCAGGTAGACTCGCCAGCCGGGCTTGCCAGGACTCCCGACACGACGCCACCTCCAGTACCTGACCCAATGACCTCTGGTGGAACAACCACTCCGAAAAAGACTGACGCCCAGATGGAGCAGGTGCTCAGCGGGCTCCTGTCTCCGCCGAATCCTGGGGCGCTGAGCGCGGACCAGTACCGGGCACTGGGCGATCTCGCGCCTGGGGTTCTCTGGCTGGCCGACACCGAGGGCCGCTTCATCTATGTCAACCTCCCCTGGGAGCAGTTTACCGGATCCAACCTGGAGCAGCTCAATCGTTTGGGCTGGGAACGATTCAATCATCCGGACGAGGTGGCCGAGGTTCGGGAACGCTGGAACCGGGCGGCGAAACCGGGCGAGCAATTTGAAATGGAGCTGCGGTACCGCCGCCACGACGGCGAATACCGCTGGATGCTGGCGCGGGTAGTGCCGATCCGGAATCCGGACGGGCAGCTACAGGGATGGCTGGGTAGCTCCGTGGACATCCATGATCTGAAGACAACCCAGAACGCGCTCCGTGAGCAGGAGCGCGAGCTGAACGACTTCTTCGAGAATGCCGCCGTTCCCATTCATTGGGTGGGGCCGGACGGCACCATCCTCCGAGCCAATCAGGCCGAGCTCGACCTTCTGGGGTACACCCGGGACGAGTATGTAGGCCGGAACATCACCGAGTTCCACGAGGACTCGTCGGTGATTCACGATATCCTGCGCCGGTTAACGGGTGGCGAAATCCTGCACAACTATCCGGCCCGGCTCCGGTGCAAGAGCGGCTCGATCATGGAGGTACTGATCGACTCGAGTGGGTACTTCCAGGATGGGCAGTTCCTTCATACCCGTTGCTTTACCCGCGACGTCACCGCGCAAAGAGGAGTGGAACAGGCCACCGCGCGCCTGGCGGCGATCGTGGCTTCGTCGGCGGACGCGATTGTGGGTAAGACCCTGGGGGGTGTGGTGACCAGTTGGAATGCGGCCGCTGAACGAATCTTTGGATACAGCGAGCAGGAGATGGTCGGGGCATCCGTGTTTCGGCTGATCCCGGAAGAGCTCCATGATGCCGAGCGTGACTTGCTGGAGCGGATTCGCCGGGGAGAAGCGGTGCAGTTCTCGGAAACCGAGCGCATTCGCAAAGATGGACAGCGAATTTACATCTCGCTCAGCGTCTCACCCATCCTCGACGTGCACGGACGGGTGACCGGAGCCTCCTCCATCAAGCGTGATGTCACCGAGCGGAGGCAGGCGCAGGAGGCCCTGGCCCAGAGTCAGGAGCGGCTGCACCTGGCGCTGAAGGCCGCCCGGATGGGCACCTGGCGCTGGGAGGTGGCCACCAACGAACTGAGCTGGGACGAGGGCCTCAATCAGCTTTACGGCGTCGACCCTGGCGAGCCCGTCACCCGGTTCGACCAGTTCATGGATCGGATTCATCTGGACGATCGTCCATACGTCCAAAAGACGATCGAGCGGGCCATCGAAGGCGGCGGGGGACTGGACTACGAATTCCGGATTGTGACCCCCGATGGGCGGGTTCGCTGGCTGGCCGATCAGGGCCGGGTGGTCCGCGATCCCTCCGGCAAGCTGTTGTACATGACGGGGGTCTGTCTCGACGTGACCGACCGCAAACAGGCTGAGGAGAGGCTCCGACAAGCCCAGCGCATGGACTCGGTGGGCCAGCTTGCCGGTGGCATTGCCCACGAAGCCAACAACATGATGTCGGTCGTGCTGGGATGCGCCGACTACGTGCTACAGCGCACCGATCTGGCCGAACCGGTGCGCCAGGACGTCGACCAGATCTGGCGCGCAGCCAAGCGCACGGCCGGGATCACCCAACAGCTTCTCGCATTCAGTCGCCGTCAGGTGCTCCAGCCGCAGGTGCTCGATCTCAACACCACGGTCCGCGAGCTGGAGCCGATTCTGGCTCGTGCCCTGGGTGAGAACCGGGGACTTCGCATGCACCTGTCCCCGACGCTCGGCACCATCCGGGCCGATCCGGGACAGCTGGAGCAGGTTCTGCTCAATCTCACTCTCAATGCCCGCGATGCCATGGGGGAGGGTGGCCGGCTTACCATCGAGACGATGAATGTCGTCCTCGACGCAGCGTACGCCGCTGCCAAGCCGGTGGAGACGCTGACGCCGGGAGAATATGCCGCGCTGGTTGTGACCGACACCGGGCATGGAATGGATCGGGCCACCTTGCGCCATATCTTCGAGCCGTTCTTCACCACCAAGCCGGTGGGGCAGGGCACCGGCCTCGGCCTCTCCACCGTATACGGCATCGTGAAACAGAGCGGCGGATTCATCTGGGTTTACAGCGAACTCGGGCTGGGCACCACCTTCAAGCTCTACCTCCCTCTGGTGGCGTCTTCACCCGACCAGCTGGCGCCCCCCACCGGCGCTCAGGCGGGACGAGCGGATGAGGTCATCCTCATCGCGGAGGACGAGCCCATGGTACGGGACATCATGGCCCGCACCCTCCGCGACTGCGGCTACGGTGTGCTGGAGGCTGCGGACGGCCGCCAGGCGCTGGAGCTGGTCGAAACCCGCCGCGGTCGGGTGAACCTCATCGTGGCCGACGTAGTGATGCCCGACATGGGTGGTCGGGAGATGGCGAGCCGCGTGGCCCAGCGCTGGCCCGACGTGCCCGTGTTGTTCACTTCGGGATACACCGGACTCGACGTAGTTCGCCGCGGTCTCCTGGAAGAGGGCCGGGAGTTCGTTCAGAAGCCGCTCGAGCCGGAAGCCCTGGCTCGCAAGGTTCGAGAGATGGTAGACGCGAGGTCATCGGTGCCGTAGGGCGCCAGGACACCGGTCATGCCGCAGGAACGGCTCGCAGTAACCCTCCTCGCATTCTCCCTGCTGAGTTGCCGCGATGATGTCCGGTCCGGCCCGTTGGAAGGCGGGCTGAGCCAGATCACGGTTCGGTATGTCTGCGCCAACGACTTCGACATTCAGAATCAGAGCCAGACCGCTCTGACGGTTCGGTATAGCGTCATGGGGGCCGCCGAGGACGGCGAGCTCATCCTGCCGGGCCGCACCGAGGGAGCAGAGAGCATCACCCGTCTTACGACGCTGCACCGCGGTCCGGTGCAGATGGTCGAAGGCGACCAGGAAAGCTCCCCGGTCGGCAATCTCGCCACGGCTTGCCCGCCGCCGTCAGCCAACCAACCGCAAGCGGTCTCCGGTGAATGGACAGCACCGTTTCCCTGGCCGGTGGTGGCGGTGCACCTCCACCTGCTGCCCAGCGGCCGGGTGTTATCCTGGGGCCGCATAGGGCAGCCGCAGGTTTGGGACCCGGAGACCGGCGAATTTCGGGAGACACCGAGCGCGACCATGGTCTTCTGCAGCGGGCACGCCTCCTTGCCGGATGGCCGCCTGCTGGTGACGGGGGGTCACCTCGACGATAGACGCGGACTGCGTGACGCGAACGTTTTCGACGGCTCGGCCGAGGCCTGGACTCCGGTGCAACCCATGAGCTGGGCACGGTGGTATCCCACTAGCACCACCCTGGCCGACGGGGAGATTCTCACGCTGGGTGGAACCGACGAGCACGGTCTCGATGTGGAGATACCCGAGGTCTGGACCGGCAGCAGTTGGCGATCCCTCGATCGGGCCGGGCGGATTCTTCCTTATTACCCTCGCACCTTCGTGGCCCCCAACGGCCTGGTGTTTTATGCCGGCGAGCTGGCCCAGAGCGCCTACCTCGATCCCAGCGGCGCGGGCGAATGGATACCGGTCGCCACCAGCCACTACGGCCGGCGGGACTACGGCTCGGCGATCATGTACCGGCCGGGGAAGGTGATGATCGTGGGCGGAAGCGACCCGCCGGACGGAGCGCCCACGCGCAGCGCTGAGCTAATTGACCTCAACCAGCCCGACCCAACCTGGCGGTACACCGACGGCATGACCTATGCTCGTCGTCAGTTCAATGCGACGCTGCTGCCCGGCGGGGAGGTGCTGGTGACGGGGGGCACCCGGTCCGCCGGGTTCAGTGACCGTGCCGGCGCAGTGCATGCCCCGGAGCTGTGGGACCCCGACACGGGTAAGTGGAGCGTCATGGCGAGCAATCAGGTTACCCGGGTGTATCACTCGACGACGTTGCTGCTTCCCGACGGCAGGATTCTCCACACCGGCAGCGGCGATGGGCCCGGAGTCCCCAGAGAGCTGAACGCCGAGATCTTCTCGCCCCCGTATCTCTTTCGAGGACCTCGCCCGACAATCACCGCGGCGCCCAACGTGATCGGCTACACCGAAGCCTTCTTCGTGGCCACCCCGGATGCGGGGCAGGTGGTCCGGGCGACCCTGGTGCGCCTCTCCTCGGTAACCCACGGGTTCGATCAGGACGAGCGATTCGTCGAGTTACCAGTCCGAAGAACCGCGGGCGGGGTCACGCTGACCGGGCCCGAGGCAGGAACGCTGGCTCCGCCCGGGCCTTACATGCTATTTATCCTCACCGGCGCCGGGGTCCCCTCTCCGGCGGTGATGGTTCGCCTGGGATGATCACTCGGGAGCATATGTATAAGCGTCTTCGGATCTTGAGCGCCGCTCTTCTAGTTGGGTCTCAACTCGCTCTCTCCGCTTGCCAGGACAATTCTCAATCTCCATCGACGCGATCCGAGACCGCAGCCCCGACGGGGAGCGACGCGACGGGCGAAGGCAACCTCAAGCCCCTCGACCTGATCTACGTTTGCGGGAACCGGTTCCTGGCCACCAACTCGACCTCAAGGTCGCTGCAGGTTGAGTATCGAGTGGCCGGCACCGACGAGAATGGCAGCCTGCGGCTGCCCGCGGGGCTGGCTGAAGACCAGGGCTTCACCGAGGTCGAGTTGGAAACGACCGAGCGAGGCGTGGTTGAGCTGCACCTGAATGGCCAGAGGGTGGCCCGCCGGCGCAACGATGGACTGCAGTGCGGGGCGTCGTCGTCCATCCTGGCGTCCGCGGCCGCTGCGGGCAGTGAGGAGACCTCGGGGAGCTGGAGCGCGCCGCTCCCCTGGCCGGTGGTTGCCCTCCACCTGATGCTCCTACCGAGCGGCAAGGTGCTGTCCTGGGGACATGGCGGAGTCCCTCAGCTGTGGGATCCGAGCAACGGGTCATTCACCGCAGTCCCCAGCCCGGTGCTGCTCTTTTGCGCCGGCCACACCCTACTCCCGGATGGCCGGGTCATCACCGCCGGGGGACACATCTCCGACGACCACGGTCTTCCCGACATCACGCTATTCTCGGCCGGCTCCCAGAGTTGGAGCCGATCAGCGTCCATGCAGCGCGGTCGCTGGTACCCCAGTACCACGATGATGGCCAACGGCGACGTTGTGATTCTGGCCGGACGGGATGAGGCGGGTACCGATGTGCCGCTACCGGAGGTGTGGAGCTCGGGCACCGTCCGGCAGCTGACCACCGCCAGCCGGGTGTTCCGCTACTATCCCCGGGCATTCCTGGCTCCCAATGGCAAGCTATTCTACGCCGGTGACGAGCGAACCTCACGCTACCTCGATCCGAGCGGAAGTGGTGCGTGGACCACGGTTGGCGACCGGCTCTATGGCCTCCGGGACTACGGCTCCGCAGTGATGTATGACGAGGGGAAGATTCTCTACGCCGGCGGGGGTCGCACCACGAACACCGCCGAGATCATCGATCTCAACGCGGCCGCGCCCGCGTGGCAGTGGACCGGGTCGATGGCGTTCCCCAGGAGGCAAATGAACGCCACCATGCTCCCCACCGGTGAAGTGCTCGTCACCGGAGGAACCAGTGGAATCGACTTCAATGATCTTACCCAGGCGGTGCACGCGGCGGAGGTGTGGAATCCCACGACCGGTCTCTGGACCACTCTGGCCAGCAACACAATCAATCGCGGCTATCACTCGACCTCGCTTCTGTTGCCCGATGGACGGGTCCTGCACTCCGGAAGCGGTGACGGCGCAGGTGCGCCGGATGAGCGAAACGCCGAGCTGTTCTCGCCACCCTATCTCTTCAAGGGTCCCCGTCCGACCGTCGCCGATGCACCCTCGGAGATCGGCTATGGCACCTCATTCACGGTCACCACCCCGGAGGCTGCCAGCATCGCCAAGATCAGTCTGATTCGGCTCGGTGCGGTGACCCACGCCTTCGATATGAATCAGCGGTTTCGCTGGCTTTCGTTCGTTCCCGGGTCTGGGGTGTTAACCGTGTCGGCGCCAACCAGTCGGGAGCGCACGCCGCCGGGTCATTACCTGCTGTTCCTGCTGGATGGGAATGGGGTGCCGTCGGTTGCGAAGATCATTCTTCTGTCAGCGGGCTCCGCGCCGCCGCCACCGCCTCCTCCAGCCTCAATAACCCTGAGCGCAACCGGTCGAGTTGATGCCACCAAGCAGTACATGACCCTGGCCTGGAGCGGGGCCAAGGGGGCCGCGGTAGACGTGTACCGGAATGGTCCCCGGCTGCTCAACACCGCCAATGATGGGCATTACACCAACAGCCGCACCTTCCAGGGACCCGCTACCTACGTCTACAAAGTGTGCGAAGTCGGAACCTCGGTTTGCTCGAACGAAGCAACGGTGCAGTTTGGGGCGCCTCCACCAGGGAATGGTTCACCGACCGCCGCCTTCACTGACAGCTGCACCGATCTGGCTTGCAGCTTTAGCGATGGGAGCTCGGACGAGGACGGTACCGTGGTAGGGTGGCAGTGGAACTTCGGGGATGGGTCGTCGTCTCCCCTGCAGAGTCCTGGTCACATCTACTCGGCATCAGGCACCTACTCTGTGACTCAGAAGGTGACCGATAACGGCGGCGCGACGGGAAGCGTGACCCAGTCGGTAACCGTAACATCATCCGGCTCGAATGCGCCGCCGAGCTCGATTTTTAGCTTCAGCTGCAGTGGGCTGACCTGCAGCTTCACCGACCGAAGCACCGACTCGGATGGAAGTGTCGCCGCTTGGAGCTGGACCTTTGGTGACGGCGCTATCTCGACATCCCGTAATCCAAGTCGCACGTACGCCGGCTCGGGGACCTATCCCGTGACCCTCACGGTGACCGACAACGGCGGGGCCACGAATCAAAGCTCGCAATCGGTGACCGTGATCAAGCCCGCGATCTCACTCACCGTGGTCGGGCGGTCGGATGCCACCAAGCAGTACATGACCCTGGACTGGACCGGCGCCGTAGGAGCCACCGTCGATGTCTTCCGCAACGGCGTCCGCCTCCTCACCACGGAGAATGACGGTCATTACGGAAACAGCCGGAATTTCACGGGGCCGGCTACTTACGTCTATCAGGTGTGCCAGGCAGGAACCACGACTTGCTCGAACGAGGCCACCGTAGTGTTCAAGTAGTTGCTGGGTCCACCTCCGGACCCGGGGCGGCTACCGAGACCGTCTCAACCGGTGTCACGGTGCCGTGCTTCCGACCCAGCATCAGGACGCCGTCTTCCCGGTCTCGCTCGGAGCGGTAGATAGCAAACAGGGTCGAGCCCGAGCCGGACATCCGGCATACCAGCGGCCGCGTTGTCACCAAGGCTTCGAAGGCCGCGCGGATCTCCGGATGACGGCCGAACACCGGCGTCTCGAGGTCATTCCCCGCCATTCGTCCTATATCCCCCCACCGCGACAGCGCATCCAGGTCCAGCGCAACGGCACCCCGGCGGCTGGAGGGTGGCTTGCCCGCGTCGATCCAGCCGTACGCGTCCGCGGTGGCAATGGGCGCCGGCGGGGTCAGCAGGAGGGCGGGTGAGGGTGGGAGCGGTGGCAGGCGGAGCATTCGTTCGCCGCGACCCCACCCGAGCGCCAGCGGTGCTCCCGTGAAAAAGAAGGGGACGTCGCTGCCGAGGCGCGCGGCAAACTGGAGCAGCTCATGTCGCGGCACGGCGTCGCCCGCAAGCCGGTTGGTGGCGTGCAGTGCGGCGGCGGCGTCGCTGGATCCGCCACCGAGCCCGGCACGCACCGGGATCCGTTTCGTGAGCGTGAGATGAATCGCGAAGCGGTTGCCGGTTGCCTCCAGGACCCGGGTTGCCGCTTGCACCGCCAGATTTTGCTGCGGCGGTCCGACCTCGGCTCCCGACACCCCGATAGTCACCCCATGACCGTCCCGGCGCTCGGCGCGCAGGGTGTCGCCCAGGCTGACGAGGCACAGGAGGGTTTCCAGGCTATGGTAGCCGTCTTCCTCTCGCGCGAGCACCCGCAGGAAGAGGTTGACCTTGGCCAAGGCCGGCAGGCTCACCACCGTGCCGCTCATGACGCGATCCGGCGCAGCCCCTTGAATCCGCCGGGGATCCGGGTCAGCGACCACAAGCCCAACAGTGTAATTGGAACGAACGAGGTGACGTGAAACGCGATCGCGTAGGAGAACGCCACGTCATGAGGGATCCCGTACAGCGCCAGCACCGCTACGATGACGGCCTCGAAGGGACCGAAGAACCCCGGAGTGGACGGGATCGAGATGCCCAGGATGAGGAGTCCCTGCATCAGCAACGCCCCGAGATAGCTCACCGGAATATGAAATGCAGCAAAGCCAACGTAAAAGCCCAGCGCATTCATCAGCCATAAGACCAGCGACCAGAAAACGACAGCCGCGAGGCGCTCGGGGGTTCGCAGCACCGAGAGGCCCTGTCGGATTGCCTCGATCAGGCTCACGATCCGGTCGGCCACGTGACTGGACCGTACCAGGTGCCGTACCAGCCGCTCGGCCGTGAGCGGTGCAGCCACGATGGCGATGGCGGTGAGGAGCCCGACTGCGGCGACCACACCCGCCACGCGGGCCAGATGCACTACCGAGGTGCCGCCCACCGTCACCGAAGAGGGCAGGTCCGGGCTCAGCAGCGCGAGCGTCAGCAGGGCGACAATGGTGATGGCATCGAAGATCCGCTCGACTGCAACCGACGAGAGCACGGTGGTGAAGCGGGCGCCGGCCAGGCGGGATGCCGTGTAAGACCGGACCAGCTCCCCAGCCCGAAGCGGCAGCAGATTGTTGGCCATGAATCCGACCGCGATGGCATGCCACAGTGGGCCTGAAGGGTACGGGTGGCCATTCTCGCGACGGAAGAGCAAACGCCAGCGAACCAGTCGCAGCGGGAAGGTGAGGGTCGCGAGAACGACCGCAGCGGCGAGCGGCCCTGGCTCGGCCGCCCTGAGGTGGTGTGCTACGTCGGCAAGTCTGACTCCGCGCAGCGCCCAGGCCAGCAGGGCCAGCGACAGTACGATACCGACGATGGCAGGCAAGGCTCGGCGGAGCGGGGAAGCGCCCACCGCCGGCTCCCGATCAGGACTCGGCAAGCGCGAGCGGAACGAGGTCGAGCAGCTCCTGAAGCAAGGGTTGCAGACTTTCCAGACTGGCGTTTCCGCTGAGCTGAACTGTGATCTGCTGTCGCACCGCATTGGCGCGCTCGAGGGCCGCGTAGCCCGAATAGCACAGCGCCCCAATGGCCACGGCTGGCTCCTCTGGAGCTGCGCGGCCGAGCAGAGAGTTGAGAGCAGCTGCCGTGGGGGCCCGCTCCCGGACCAACTTCTCCAGCGTGCGGAAGCTGGTCTCCAAACCGGTCGCGCGAGCCTTCGACTCCACTGGTGCAGCGGACACCGCGGGCTCGGGCGCCAGGCTTTCGATGGGCACCACATCAGTCTCGGACGCATAGTCGAGGGATTCGATTGGCACTGGCTCTTCCACCGGCTCGGTAGAGGCTCGCAGACCATCCATGCGGTGGGCCACGTCGAGCAAGCGGCGGGATATGAGCATCCGGTCGTCGGCTTCTCCCACTTGCCGAAGGAGAGTCCCTGCCTCTCGCAACCGGACCACCAGGTCTTCCACCGCCCGGCTGGCCACTCCCGCTGCCAGCGCCTCTTGGGCGGAGCGGGCAAAGATGCCCAGGGCCCCGGCTACCGGATCAGCGCTGGGCGCGGCGGCGGTTCGCAGTGCGCCGAGCAGGTGATACAGTCGGAGGTCGCGCTCGGTGATGGAGCGCGCGCTCGCGATGAGGTCGGCGCTCTGGCATAAGTGCTCCCCATGGCTGACCAGCTCCAACGGACCAAACGGTTCGGGGGAGGCGAATTGGGGTTGAGATGGGGGGTGGCTCACGGGCTGGGGATCGTCGGCGAAATACAGCGACTCGATCGGCACGACATCGCGCTCGACGGCAAACGCGCGGAGCAGAAGCTCGGTGAAACGCCGGGCCTCCTCCGCCTCGGGGTCCGGCCGTCCTTGCTCCGCCACATCTCGGGAAATCCGGGTGAGCGCGTGAGCGGCTGCGTCCATCACCTCATCCACACCGGGAGGCGGCGCGAACAAACGGGTAAGATCGCCGACGGCGAGCTCGATGCCATCCAGGATGTCGGGCAGCGGCGCGAGCTCACCCAGCTCGGCCAGGCCTCGGAGCGACTGCATCCGGCGGATCACATTGTAGAGCGGCTCCCGATCGGCAGGCGAAGCCCGCAGCGCCCGGGCGGCGCGATCGAGGGCGCTGGCAATCAGCGCTCCCTCCCGGGCCACGAACGCTCGAACTCCGGTATGCAGCTCCTTCTGCTCGGGCTCGGCCGGTTTGGTACCCGCGTCCTCAGTCTGCCGCCCGGCCAGCGCCTCGAGCTCGCGTCCCAGCCGCGCGGTTCGGGCAGTGTCCGCCTCGTTCCACTCCCGCACCCGGCGCACCAGCAGCCGAAACTCCTCAACTGCCTGCGCGACGTGCTCGCGAGTCGCCGCATCCCAAGTCCGGCGGTGATCGCGATGAGCTCGGGCGAGGGACTCCAGGCCGGCAGCCGCTCGCGCGATCTGGGGCTGAGCCGCCATGAGGGCGGAGCCTCGAAGCACTCGCGCCATCCGCAGGAACTCGTCGCCCGGCGGTGGTATCGGAGCGTTGACCAGGGTCTCCAGCCGATCGAGGCACTCCCCAGCTTCGAGCGCGAAGAAGTCGGCCGTCCCGAGCGGGTTGGTCATGGTGGGCTATATGCTATGGGCTGTTGGCTATGGCGTGAGGCCGAAGCCAGGGAAATACAGGGGGTGAAATCCAATGGCCTACAAGCTACCGGGCGGGGGGCCTGGTATCAACTCCGCGGAGCCAATCGCCGGTCTCCCCATTGCCGCTCGCATCTCCCTGACCGCGCCAGCAATGCCGACTGTGATTGCCCGGCTCACCACGCTGTGTCCGATGTTCAGCTCCTCGATCTCCGGGATCGCGGCCACCGGGGCGACATTGGCGGAAGTGAGTCCGTGACCGGCATGGACGAAGAGCCCCAAGTCCGCCGCGTGCCGCGCGGCTCGGCGAAGCTCGTCGAGCGCGCGGTCGCTCTGGCGCCAGGAGTGGGCATATCGCCCGGTGTGAAGCTCGATGGCAGGAACGCCCAGATCCTTAGCCGCGTCGATGGTGGGGAGATCGGGATCGATGAAGAGGCTCACCCGGATCCCCGCTTCCTCCAGCCGGCGAGTCGACTCTCGCAGCCTGGGATTGGGACGGCTCAGGTCCAGCCCGCCTTCGGTGGTGATCTCTTCCCGCCGCTCGGGTACCAGGGTGGCCTGATAGGGCCGGAGGCTGCACGCCAGCGCGACGATGTCTGAACTGGTGGCAAGCTCGAGGTTGAGGACCTGGACGGCTTTCATCAGGCGCTCCACATCGACATCCTGAATGTGCCGTCGATCCTCCCGCAGGTGCGCCGTGATGCCATCCGCGCCTGCTTCCTGGCACAGTAAGGCGGCGGCGACCGGGTCGGGCTCATCGGTCTTACGAGCCTCCCGCAGAGTGGCGACATGGTCGATATTGATGTAGAGCCGCGTGGCTGTCATTGCTCGCCGCTTCGGTGCCGGTTAAGTTCGCTGGCTAACATCCGATCTGTGAGCGACTTGTGATCAAGCAACGATGGTGCGGAATGACGGCGCTCCTCCTGGCGGCCTGTGGCGGCCAGCCGGCTGCGCCGGCTCAGCCAGCGGGTAGCGCGGCCGGTGTGGTTCAAGGCTTCATGCAGGCGGTGGCCGACAGCAACCTGGCCAAGATGGCCACTCTGTGGGGCACCTCCAGCGGTCCAGCGGCAAAGACCGGGCAGCCGTCCGACTATGAGCGTCGTATCGTGATCATGCAGGCCTACCTCCGAAACGAATCCTTTCGCATCACTTCTGACGTCCCCGCATCCGCCGACCGGCGCGACCTGCAGGTCGAGCTCAAGCGACAGACCTGTACCTGGAGCGTCCCCTTCCTGGTCGTCAAGACCGGCAACGGCTCCTGGGTGATCAACCAGGTCGATCTGACCGCCGCCGGCAATCCGGCTCGTCCCTGCCTGGACGGCGCGGACAGCGCAGCCAAGGGCTAACTCGGGAACCTTCCTCCTCATGCGCTGTTATCTTTACTCGGTGAGTTCGAGCAAGATTCCAGCGGTGGTTTTGGGGTGGACAAAGGCAATTCTCTGTCCGCCGGCCCCGGTCCGGGGAGTCTCGTCGATGAGGCGGTAACCGGCCGCCCGGCAGGCTCGAAGGGCGGCGTCAAGATCGGGAACGCGAAAGCACACGTGGTGAATCCCGGGACCTCGTTTGGCCAGGAACCTGCCAATTGGGCTCTCAGCCTTGATCGGAGACAACAACTCGATCTCCGATTCGCCGAAGGGGAGCGACACAATGCGAGCCCCATCGACGACTTCCGGCGGATGAGGCTCCAGGCCGAAGACATCGCGATAAAATGCTAACGCGGCGCCGAGGTCGGCGACCGCAATTCCAACATGAGCAATACGGGGGCGGTCAGGCACCGATCACCTCCGAGAATTACGAATTGACATATACAGGAGAATAAACCACATGGACGCAACGAACACGCCCGGCGCTACCAATACTCCCACCGTGCACGTGAGCGACGCCTCGTTTGCCCTCGAGATCGAGCAGGCCAACGGACTCGTGCTGGTGGACTTCTGGGCGTCCTGGTGCGGACCATGTCACATGGTAGCGCCGATCCTCGACCAGCTTGCGGGGGAATACGCCGGCAAGGCCAAGGTCGCCAAGGTTGACGTGGATGCCAACCAGCGGACCGCCATGCGATTTAACGTTCGCTCGATTCCCAGCATTCTCTTCTTCAAGAATGGCCAGCACGTCGACACCGTGATCGGCGCGGTGCCGAAAGCCACGCTCGAAGGAAAGATCAAGCAGCATCTTCAGTAAGGGCGGAGAAGGCGTCTTCGCCGTCTATTAGTCACCATGGCTGCTGGCACCCTTTACGTCGTCGCCACTCCCCTGGGGAACCTCGGTGACCTCTCGGCCCGAGCGGCTGAGGTGCTGCGGACGGTTCCGGTGGTCGCCGCGGAGGACACCCGCCGCACTCGCGGGCTATTGAGTCATCTCGGCGCTGCTCCCAATCTGCTCAGCTTTCATGCTCATTCGAACGAGCATCGGCTGGACTCCTTGCTCGAAATCCTGGGCTCGGGCCGGGACGTGGCTTTGGTCTCCGACGCGGGAACCCCCACTGTAAGCGATCCTGGCGCTGACCTCGTGGCGCAGGCCCGCGCCGCCGGCATTTTGGTGGTGCCGATCCCCGGCGCATCGGCGGTCATGGCGGCTCTGTCGGCCTCGGGCCTGCCCGCCGACCGCCACCTGTTTCTCGGATTTCTCCCCCGCAAGGGCCGCGAGCGATCGCGGATCCTCAGTCGTGCCGCCGCGGAGGAGTGGAGCGTCGTATTGTTTGAGGCACCGCCGAGGTTGGTCGCCCTCCTGGAGGACCTGATGCCGTTGGCTGGAGGGGACCGGCAGGCGGCCGTGGCGCGCGAGCTGACCAAGATGCATGAGGAGATTCGAACCGGTACCCTGGCCGAGCTGGCGGACTATTATAGGATGGTGCCCCCGAGGGGAGAGGTGACCGTCGTTCTTCAAGGTACCGGTGGCCCAGCACCGGCACCGGACCGGACCGAGGACGCGATGGAACAGGCCACCTCACTCCTGGCCGAAGGTCTCACCCGGCGGGAGGTGGCACGTCGGTTGACGGAGTCGATGGGCCTCCCCCGGAACGAAGCCTACAAGCTGGTGATGGGACTGCCGTGATCCCCCGAATTGTTTTGGCCCTGACCCTCCTTGCCGGCACGGCGATCCCGCCGGTGGCTCCGGCGCCGGTGATGACCATCGGACGTCTTCATTACGACGGAGGCGGTGACTGGTATGCCAACCCATCCAGTCTGCCCAATTTGCTCTCCGCGCTTCGGACCCGGACCACGCTACGAGTTGCCACCGAGGAGAAAGTCGTCACCCTGAGTGATGATGACCTCTGGAACGTTCCCTACATCTATATGACCGGTCACGGAAACGTGCACTGGAGCGATCGCGACCTCGCGACCCTCCGCCGCTACCTCCAGCAGGGGGGATTTCTCCACGCCGACGATAACTACGGGATGGACCTGTCGATCCGTCGAGAGCTCGGGCGCCTCTTTCCCGATCATCCGCTGGTAGAAGTCCCGCTCGACCATCCGATCTACCACCTGATCTACGATTTTCCCAAGGGTATTCCGAAGATCCACGTGCACGACGGCAAACCGGCCCAGGGGTTCGGGATTTTTCTGGATGGGCGGTTGGCGGTGTACTACTCCTATCAATCGGACCTGGGCGATGGATGGGAAGATCCTGAAGTTCATCACGACACACCGGAGAAACGTGAAGCGGCGCTGAGGATGGGGGTGAATCTCTTCGCCTTCGCAGTCGGCTACGGGGGATGACGGCACCCGCCACCCACCGAGCCCTCCATCGGCTGGGACGCCCGTTGCGGGGGCGCAATCAGGCCGGGCTGACAGCGCTCGGGCTCGGCATCGTTGCGCTGGTGCTGGGCGTGGTGGCCTGGACCGTGAGGCTCGGATGGCTCAGCGTGCCCTACTGGGTGTTGCTGGCCTGGGGTCTGGCACTGCTGGGACTCTTCGCCGTTGGCTACGTCGCATGGGAAACCCAGCGGAGGCTCTCGACACCCCGGCTGGCGGGCAGGCTCGAAGAGCTGGGGGCCTGGCGTCGAGGCACCCTGACTTCTCTCCTGGATACCTCCGCCGCGGGGACCAGCGGGGCCTTGCTGGACCTGGCCGACCGAGCTCACGCCCAAGAGATCGAGCGGCGCGGCTCCGCCGCTGTCGAACCGATCGCCCGGCCGGTGCGTCTGCTTCTGATCGCCGGTGCGGCCTGCCTCTTCCTTGGCGCCCTCGCCTTTACCTCCGCCGGGCCGGTGCGGGGACCCGCTGCCGCGCTGTGGCACCCCCGCCGTGCCTGGGAGGCCACCGTTGCCCCGGTGAGACTCCGAGCCAGCGCCGAGGTGGTGAACCGGGGACAGCCGGTCGAATTCCAGCTTGAGGCCGTCGGCCGCAAAGTCGCCACTCTCTGGCTCCGCTCTCCGGGCGAAACGTGGAAAGCCGTAGGGCTCCGACTCGACTCTTTGGGTCACGCTACTTTCTCGACCGCGCCACTCCAGAGCGACGTGTTCGCCCGGCTCACCAGCGGGAGGCGCTCCTCCGACACCGTGATCGTCCGGGTCCGGCTGCCGGTTTTTCTCGGATCCCTCGCGGTCACTGCCCACTACCCGTCGTATCTAGGATTGGAGAGCGAGCCGGTGCCCACCGGCGGGGACACGCTCATTCTGCCAGCGGGCACCCGGCTCGACACTCAGGGAGAGGTGACCGCACGGGTCGCCAGCGCCGCATGGGTTGCGGGGGAGAGGACCGAATCGCTGGAGGTCCGCTCCAATCGCTTCCAGGGGAGCTTCGTTCCGGTCCGGTCAGGGGAGTATCGGCTTGCCCTGACGACGGCGACTGGAGGCCCGGTCGCCGGTGATTCGGTGCGGCTGCCGATTCGAGTCGTGGCCGACAGCGCTCCAGTCGTCGAGATCCCGGTCCCTGGCGCCGATACTCTCGCTCCACTCAGTCTCAAGATCCCGCTGGTAATCGATGCCCGTGACGATCATGCGGTTGCCGCCGTGGCTCTCGAGAGCCGGCGGATCAGCCGCCTGGGCCTGCCCGACTCCGCTCGGAAGGAGACCGTGCCGGTGCCACCGGAGCGGCCGGATCGGGCCATCCTCACCTTTATCCTGGATCTGAACCAGCGCGGCCTGCTTCCCGGCGACACCGTGCGCTACTTCGCGACCGCGACCGACAATGCTCCCCGGGGACACGTCGGCCGATCGCGCGAGTTCGTGCTCCGGTTGCCGACGATGAGCGAAGTGCGGGCGGCCCAGCGGCAGGCGACCTCGTCCATTTCCAGCCAGCTGGACTCCGTCATGACGGCGAGCCAGCAAGTGGAACGGCAGACCGATGACCTGGCCCATGAACGACCCCGGCCCATCGGAGGCCAGGGTGAGCGCAGCGCCGAAGCGCTGACCTACGAGCAGGCGCAACGAGCCGAGGGGATCGCCAAATCTCAGGAGGAGCTGGTTCGTCAGGCCGAGACGCTGAAGCAGTCATTGGAGGCCTTGCGCCGTAGTGCCGACGCCGCGGGGCTGACCGATTCCACCTGGCAGCGACAGCTCGCGGAGATTCGGGATCAGCTCGACCGTGCGATCTCACCTGAGCTTCGGGAGAAGCTCGCCGGCTTGCAGCAGGCTCTCCGAAACCTGGACGCAGAGCGGGCCAAGGACGCGCTCGAGCAGCTGGCTGAAGTGCAGAAGCAGCTGCGTGAAGCGCTCGAGCGCAGTCGCGAGCTGTTCCGCCGCGCCGCTCTGGAGGGCGATCTCGCCAACCTGATAGAGGAGTCGAAAGACGTGGCGAGGGAACAACGGCAGTGGAACCAGCAGGTCGGGGCGGCGGACAGTGTCCGGGCCGCGGTCGCCGAGCGACAGCTCGCAGTCCGTACCGACTCGCTCTCCAGCGCGTTGAGCCGGGTTTCTACCGATGCGGCGGCGGAGGCCGCCCAGCCCAAGCTGCAGACGTCTGCGGAGCAAGCCGGGAAGGCCGCCGGCCAGATGCAGCAGGCGGCTCAATCGGCGCAGCAGGGTGAGCGACCGGCTGCCCGGCAACGGGGTGAGGAAGCCTCTCGTTCATTAGACCCGTTGGCCGAGCAGCTACAGCAGCGGCGCCAGGAGCTGCAGCGGGATTGGCGCCGGGAGGTGGTCGAGGCCATGGATCAAGCCATGGCGGAAACCAGTCGGCTCGCCGAGCGTCAGCTCCAAATACAGGAGAAACTGCAGGACGGTGAAGCCGGGGCATCCACGAGGGCCGAACAGGCGGCCATCGAAGAAGGGGTCAAGAAGGTGCTGGACCAGATGAAGCAGGCCGGCGGCAAGAATGCGCTGGTGTCGCCTCAGATCGCTGCGGCGCTGGGGGCCGCCCAGCTCCAAATGAAGCAGGCGCGAGAGGCCATCTCCTCCGGCGCCCCCAACGCCGGCGAAGCGGCGGAGCAGGCTGGTGGGGCGGTGGACGATCTCAATGCGGCCGCGCATCAGCTGCTGCGGGCACGCGACGACGTCTCCGGCTCGGAGTCCGGTTCTGGTCTCGCGGAGGCTCTCGAGCGACTGGCCAAACTGGCCCAGCAGCAGGGCGGTCTCGGGAACCAGGGCGCCGGGCTGCTGCCTATGGCCGGAAGCGGAGCTATCCGAGAGCAGCTTCAGCGTCTCGCTGCGCGCCAGCGCGCCTTGGCGCAGGAGCTCGAGAAGTTGCAAGGACAGGGGAACATCTCTGGTGCGGGGCAGATGGCCGACGAAGCCAAGGAGCTGTCCCGCAGACTCGAGGCCGGGCGGCTCGATCGGCAGGTGGTAGAACGCCAGGAAAGACTCTTCCGCCGGATGCTCGACGCCGGACGGACCCTCCAGGGCCGGGAGGAAGACCTGAAGAAGGAGCGTCAGAGCATGACCGCTACCGACGACAGCGTCCATCTGCCGCCGGCGCTCCGAGCCCGACTCCAGGACGAGGATCAGCGGCTCCGGGTTCCCACCTGGGAGGAGCTGCAACAGCTCTCCCCGGAGGAGCGGCGACTGGTGGTAGATTACTTCCGCCGCCTGTCCCAGCCGTCCACGAGGTAGACCTGATGGCCGCCGTGATCACGTCGCTTGTCATCATCGCCGGCCTGTTGCTGCCAGTTTCGCTCGGTGCGCAACAACCGGGTATGACCCGGGCTCTGGACCTGGAGCGCCGGGGCGACTACGCCGCAGCGGTCGAGGCCTATCGGGCCGTGCTGAGCTCCAGGCCTGCTGATCCCTCGGCGCTGCTCGGCCTGGAGCGATCCCTCCTACCTCTGAATCGAAGCAACGAGATGCTGCCGGCGCTTCGCACCGCACTGGCGGCTGCACCCACGAGCCCGGCCGTCTACGGCATCGCACTAAGGACCTGGGCTGCCGCCGACCAGCTGGACTCGGTTCGGAGTATGGCAGAGCGGTGGGCCCGGATCGCTCCCACCGACGAGACTCCCTACCGCGAGTGGGGCGCCGCCGAGCTGGGCCGGCAAAATCGCGCAGGCGCCCGCGCCGCCTACCTGCGGGGCCGTCAGCGACTGGGGCGACCGGACGCCATGGCTGCGGAACTGGCGCAGCTCGCGCTCGCGGAAAATGACTACCCCAAGGCGCTGCGCGAGTGGCTCTTCGCGGTCCGGCGGCTGCCGGGCTATCGGCCAACAGCGGTGTCTACTCTGGGGCAGGCACCCGAATCGTCCCGTCCGGAGCTGCTTCACGAGCTGGCCGGGGAATCCGATCTGGTCGCGCGCCGGCTCGAGGCCGAGCTGCGGGTGCGTTGGGGTGACCCGGCCGGAGGCCTCCGGGTACTGAGCGCGGCCATGCCTCCCGATCCGGTCCAGTCGATCGCAGCGCTGCGAGGGCTGTTGGATCAGCTGCGGACCTTGCGCACCGCCGAAGCCAAGCTGGTCCAGGGACGAGTACTCGAGTTGCTGGCCGAGCGATTGCCGCCCGCCCAGGCCGCCCGCCTTCGGCTGGAGGCGGCGCAGGTGTACTCGGCGGCGGGCGATCGAGACGCGGCTCGCCGGATGTTGGGAGGCCTGGCCGATGACCGCGGCGCACCGGCTGCTATCTCTTCCGGCGCCGCGGCCACGCTGGTGGGAGTGCTCATCAGTGAGAACAAGCTGGATGAAGCGCAGAAGCGCCTGGCCGATCTACGCCCCAACGTCGCCGCTGACGAGTACGATAGCCTCCGGCGCAAGATCGCCGTGGGGCTGATGCGTGCCGGTGAGCTGGCGCGGGCCGATTCCACCATCGCAGCTGACAGCAGCGTGGAGGGTCTGGCTCTCAGCGGTCGGATTCATCTCTACCGCGGCGACATTCGAGGCGCACTGGACCGCTTCAAGGCCGCGGGTCCGTACACCGGTGATCGGGTGGAGGCCACCGGCCGGACTGCGCTGCTGGTCCTGCTGCAGCCATTGCAGGCGGACAGCTTGCCCGAGCTGGGTCGGGCTCTGCTTCACTTGGAGCAGGGCGACACCGTGCAGGCAGCCACCTCGCTGGAACAGGTGGCCGCGCACTTGCCGCCGCCTTTCGGGGGCGCGGAGGTGAATCTACTCGCCGGCCGCCTGCTTCTCGCTGCGGGAAAGCCCGCGGACGCGGAGCGGCTGCTCCGCGCGGCTGCGGTGCGGGACGCGTCGGCCACCGCGCCGGCAGCAGAACTGGCGCTGGCCGAGCTCCTGGTCTCGACCCATCGTGCGGGCGAAGCGGTAGAGGTCCTGGAGCACCTCATCCTGAGTTATCCCCAGAGCGCCCTCGTGCCGCAGGCTCGACGCAAGCTGGATGAGGCACGTGGGGCGGTCCCCAAGACGTGAAACGAAGAGAATTCGTTTGGCGCAGCGGCCTGGGTCTGGTCGCAATTTCTCCGGCGTGGTCCTGGTCCCGGCGATGGGGTGCGGCGCCGTGGCTCCTGGTTCCCATGGACGATGCCCAGACCGATCACCTCAAAGCCTATGGCCTCACTTTTCGCGCCCTCAAACGGGGGGTGCGGGCGGAGTGGTTTCTGAACTACCGCAACGGTGCTTTCCTGCTGCCGAGTGATGCGGCCACTGCCCGAGACGCGGCGCTGGCCGGTGTGCAGGTAGAGCCCTTGGAGGACGAGCAGTTGGTGGCCATCCGGGGACAGCTGCAGGGCGGAAACATGGACGCCGTGCCGCTGGAGAAGTCTCCCAAAGTGGCGGTCTATGCTCCTCCCAACGCGCCACCTTGGGATGACGCCGTCACCATGGCGCTCAATTACGCCGGCATTGACTTCGAGAAGGTCTGGGATGGGGAGGTCCTCTCCCGCAAGCTGGCGAACTACGACTGGCTTCATCTGCACCATGAGGACTTCACCGGCCAGTACTCTAAGTTCTTCCTGAACTATGCCGGCGCTCCCTGGCTGGTCCAGATGATCGAGGAAAACCGGGCCATGGCGCGCTCGCAGGGTCTTGCCTCTGTCCCGGCGGAGAAGCAGGCTGTGGCCGTGGCCATCGCGAATTTTGTCGACCGGGGTGGATTTCTGTTCGCCATGTGCACCGCCACGGAGACTCTGGACCTTGCACTGGCTGCCGATGGGGTGGACATCGCCGCATCCTACGCCGACGGCAGTCCTATGGATCCGAATGCCAGCGCAAAGATGAAGTGGAGTCGCGCCCTCGCGTTCCACGACGCGCATTTGGAGCTCAGCCCCACCATTCCGGTGTACTCCGATATAGACGGGCATCAAGTGAACTCTCCCGACCGGCGCCAGCCGCTCGGTTCTTTCACCTTGTTCAACTTCAGCGCCAAGATCGATCCGGTCGCCACCATGCTGGTGCAAAACCACCGTCAGGTCATTCCCGACTTTTACGGCCTCACCACCTCGTTCACCCGCAAGACGCTCAAACCGAGCGTCACCGTGCTGGCAGAGGAGCCGGGCGCTCCCTGGGTGAAATACATCCACGGCGAGCATGGACAAGGGACGTGGACTTTTTTCGGCGGGCACGACCCGGAGGACCCTCAGCACCAGATCGGTGACGTGCCGACTGACCTTTCGCTGCACCCCCATTCGCCGGGATACCGGCTGATTCTGAATAACGTCCTGTTTCCCGCGGCCAAGAAGAAAGAGCTCAAGACTTGAGCGAGCGTATTGCCCCGGGTATCCGGGCTTATCTCGCGAGCGAAATCGCCGCCGCGGGAGGCCGGGAGGTTTCCTTCCTGGCCCAGGTGGACCGCGACGGGGTCATCACCGGCGCCCGGGTTGCGGCCCGCGGGACGGTGGACGCGGTCCTCGCGCTGCCGGCCGCAGCGGTGCGAGGCGAGATCCTGCTCCACAACCATCCCAGCGGAATGCTGGATCCTTCCGTGGCCGACCTCAACGTGGCAGCCCACCTGCATGATGCCGGCGTCGGGTTCGGCATTCTGAACAACGAGGCAACCGAGCTCTACGTCGTGGTCGAGGTTCCCCGGGACCGCCCCGTCGTGCGGGTCGATCCGTTCGACATCATTGACACATTGGGCGAGAGCGGTCCCATCGCCGCCCAACTCAATCGGTACGAGGATCGCCGCTGCCAGCGAGACATGGCGGCACACATTACCGATGGCTACAACGACGGCGGCGTGCAGCTGCTGGAGGCGGGCACCGGGGTAGGCAAGTCCTTTGCCTATCTCGTCCCGGCTCTCGCCTGGGCCCGTGCCAACGGCGAGCGGACGGTGGTGAGCACCAACACCATCAATCTCCAGGAGCAGCTCGTCGGCAAGGACTTGCCGCTGCTCCGCCGGGCGCTGGCGACCGACGACTATGCGCCCACTTTTGCGTTGCTCAAAGGCTGGCGGAACTACCTCTGCCTCGCGCGCATGCACCAGGCGGTGTCGGCGCAGCGCACGCTGCTGGAACAGGACAAGCTCGATGAGCTCATCGGCATTGCCGAATGGGCCGGCCACACGGCCGACGGAACCTTGAGCGACCTGCCAGTCACGCCCAGCGCGGAGGTTTGGGACGAGGTGAGCGCCGAGCCGGATCTCTGCACCCGCCTCAAGTGTCCTCACTTCGATCGCTGTTTCCTGTTTCGGGCCCGGCGCCGTGCGGCGGAAGCCGACGTCGTAGTGGTGAACCATCACCTCCTGGCTGCCGACTTGTCGGTCCGCCAGGCGCAGGACAATTGGCAGGAGGCCGCCGTCCTTCCACCATACCGGCGGCTGATCCTGGACGAGGCTCATCATCTGGAAGACGTGGCCGCCAATCACCTCGGCATTCAGGTGAGCAGCCGGGCGGCCCGGCGGCTGCTCGCCCGGTTCGAGCGCAACGGACGGGGCCTGGCACCGACTCTCTTCCATGAGCTCAGCGGCCGAAGCGATCTGCTGAGCCAAGCCAGCCTGGATCTGCTCCAGCAGCGCCTCCTGCCTGCCATCGGGGATGCCCGTCGCGCCACCGATGCGCTCTTTCTCCGGCTCCTCCAGCGCCTGGAGGATGTGCCCGGCAGGCAGCTGCGGCTGGACGACTCGTTTCCGGAGGACCGGGTCTGGCAGGAAGGGCTCGGCTTCGAACTGGACGCCACGTTGGGCGCGTTCCGCTCCCTGCGTGAGACAGTCGAGACCATCGCCGACCGTCTTGCACAAGGGGAAGAGAGCGAGCGCCGGATCCAACTGCTCCAGGAGCTCAGAGGAGTGATACGGCGGCTCGACTCGTTGTCCGACGGGCTCAATCGCTCGCTCCGCCCGGCCGGTGGCGGCACTCCCACCGTTCGATGGATGGAGCGGAGCTCGCGGGGTCAGAACGTGAGCCTCTCGGTGGTGCCGCTGGATCTCGCTCCGATTCTCCGGGAGCTGTTGTTCGATCGGCTCGACACGGTCGTATTGACCAGCGCCACCCTGGCTGCCGCGGGAGAATTCGACTTCCTCGAGTCTCGGCTGGGATTGAACGGTGAGTCGTCCCCGGTCACGGTACGAGAAATCTTCCCTTCACCCTTCGACTATCCGTCGCAGTGTGTGTTCGGCGTGCCCAACGATCTGCCCGAACCCAGAGACGATGAGCCGGGGCATGGTGCCGCGGTGGTGCAGGTGGTGAGCGACCTGGCCTACGCGTCGGACGGCGGTATGTTCGTGCTGTTCACCAGCCACGCCGCCCTGCGCCGCGCTGCGCAAGAGCTGCGGGCCGGGCTCGGCGAACGGTGGCCGATCCTGGTGCAGGGAGAGTTGCCTCGCGACCTGCTGCTGCGGCGTTTCCGGGAGGCAGAGAACGCCATTCTCCTCGGCACCGATTCATTCTGGGAAGGGGTAGATGTGCCGGGTCGCGCGCTCCGGACCCTGGTGCTGAACAAATTGCCCTTCAAGGTGCCGTCGGAGCCGATCACGGCGGCGCGGCTGGAACGGCTGGCCGAAGAAGGGCTCGACGGGTTCATGAACTACCTGTTGCCCCATGCGGCGCTCAAGCTGAAGCAGGGATTCGGAAGGCTCATTCGCAGCCGGCAGGATACCGGCGTGGTCGTGCTGCTCGATAGCCGGGTGGTGACCAAGCGCTATGGCCATCTCCTGCTGAGCGGACTGCCGCGGGCTGAGCGGGTAGTGGGCAGCTGGCGTGAGGTGCGAATCAAGTGTGAGGACTTCTTTGCCCGGCAGGGGATCGGTGCGCCCGTATGATGCCACTCAAACCGTCGAAGATCATCGGAATCGGCCGCAATTACTTAGAGCATGCCCGGGAGCTCGGCAATGAAGTGCCCGAGGTGCCAATCCTCTTCTTCAAGCCGCCCACCGCGCTGATCGGTCCGGGTGATCCGATTCTGCTGCCCAACGTCTCCCAACGGGTGGAGTTCGAGGCGGAGATCGGGGTGGTCGTTGGACGGCGGATTCGGAACGCCGATCCCGCCCTGGCCGAGCGAGCCATCGGGGGATACGTGTGCGTCAACGATGTGACCTGTCGCGATCTCCAGAAGGTCGACGGCCAGTGGGGCAGGGCCAAGGGGTTCGACAGCTTCTGTCCGGTGGGACCGAGGCTCGCAACCGGACTCGACTGGCGAGAGCTCGAGCTGGTCTGTCGGGTGAATGGGGTCGAGCGGCAGCGGGCCAAGGCTACGGACATGCACTTCTCGATTCCGCAGCTGGTTTCATTCCTGAGTGGAATCATGACCCTGGAGGTCGGCGACCTGATCGCCACCGGCACCCCTGCGGGCACCGCACCGCTACATGACGGCGATGTAGTGGAAGTCGAGATCCCCGGGGTCGGCATTCTTTCCAACCCGGTTCGTCTGGACGGACAATGATCCACTTCAGCAAACGGCTCCAAAGCCTGCCCGGCTACCCCCTCGCGGAGATCCCTACTATAAAGCGGCGTCTGCTCGAAGCCGGGGTCGATGTCATCGACCTTGGCGCCGGAGACAACGACACCCCGCCGCCAGCCGTCGCAGTCGAGAGCATGACCGCAGCGCTCCACAATCCGGCACTGAGCAAGTACGGATTCCAGCAGGGCTTGCCGGAGTTCCGCCAGGCTGCCTCGCGCTGGATCGAGCGGCGCTTCGGCATCCGGTTCGACCCCGCGACAGAAATTCTGCCGTTGATCGGCTCCAAAGAGGGGCTGTCGCACCTGCCGCTCACGGTGATCAACCCGGGGGACGTCGCCATCGTGCCCGAGCCGGGCTACCAGGCCTACCTCGGCGGCGCTCTGTTGGCGGGGGCCGAGCCGTACATTGCTCCCCTTCGGCCGGAGGACGGCTTTCTGCTCCAGCTCGATCGCTTGCCACCGGAGGTCCTCCGCCGGGCCAAGGTTGCATTCCTGAACTATCCCAATAATCCGACAGCGGCCGTGGCCACCCCGGGGTATCTTGAGCGTAGTGTGGCCGTGTGCCGGGCGCACGGGATCCTGCTGGCGTACGACAACGCGTACTGCGAGCTGACATTCGATGGGTACCGCGCACCCAGCATCTTCGAGACTGATGGGGCATCCGATGTGGCGCTCGAATTCTTCTCGCTGTCGAAGAGCTACTCCATGACGGGCTGGCGACTGGGCTTTGCGGCCGGCCGCTCGGAGTTCGTCGGCGCATTGACCCGGGTGAAGTCGTACGTCGATACTGGACCGTTCCTGGCGGTGCAGAAGGCGGGGACGGCCGCTCTCGACCGGAGTGACGAGTTGGTGGCCCCGATTCGAACCGAGCTGCAGCGACGGCGCGATGCTGGAGTGGATGCGCTGCGGAAAGCCGGCTTCACCGTGGAGTCGCCGAAGGCCGCGATGTACTTGTGGGTCCCCCTGCCTCCAGGTGTGGCATCCGCCGGCTTTGCCAAGCAGGCCTTGGAGGAAGACGGGGTGGTCGTTTTGCCCGGCAGTGGGTTTGGGCCGGCGGGGGAAGGCTTCTTCCGCATTGCGCTGACCGTTGGTCCCGAACGGCTTCGGGTGGCCGCCGAGCGGTTGGGACGAGCGCTCCAGCGGGTAGGCAGAGGACCGCTTGCCACCACTGTTTGACCTCGGGCTGCCCAAACGCCGGCCCTGGCCATGGATCGCCATCGTGGTCAGCGTGGTGCTGCACAGCTTCCTCTTGTTTGGCTGGGTCGGCGGCCGGCTGCCCAGTGTGCCCCACCGGCCCCGTCAGTTGATCGTGCTGGCTCCGCCGTCGCAAGGCGCCGAAGAGGTGCCCATGCGGTACCAGCTGCCTGAGGCTGCGGCCGAACGCACCGGGCGCAAGCTGGCGGATGCTCGCCGGGGGACGCCGGGTCCCCGCGCGATCAGGCCCGAGCTACGTAATCCGCCTGATGCAGTCACTATGTTGCCCGAAAAAAGGCCCCAGAGGGTGATGGCCGATACTGGCAGCGTTCCCAGAACCCAGCCACAGGCGTGGTGGGAAAGGATCGGGCCCGGTCTGGCCGAAGGCAGGCTCTGGGTGCGGCCGCTTCCGCTTCCTCCCGAGGAGCTGGCCCAGCGGCTGACCCGGAGCCGTGCGCAACTGGTGGACAGCGCCGTCACCGCCATCGTGCAGGCCTACCTCGACTCTATCGCCAACGACCCGGCCACGAAAAATCAGGACCTGCCGAGCTGGACCACCGAGGTCGCGGGGAAGAAATTCGGGCTGGACTCCAAGAACATCTACATCGCGGGGCTCAAGATCCCGGCTGCGGTGCTGGCGCTGCTGCCGATTCCCGCGGGGAACATCGATCAGAACCGCGCCTACAATCACTTCATGGATCTTCGGGCGGATCTCATCTATGCGGCGCAGCGGGCCCAGACTCTGGATGAGTTCAAGCAGGTCATCCGCGAGATCAGGGAGCGCAAGGAGCGGGAACGGGAGTTCGAAAAAAACCAGCGGACCGCGCCGCCGCCGGAGAAGCCGCTGACGCCGTAAGAGGTAAGAGGTTGCGATGTCCTCTCACTCACTTCTCACTTCTCACCGTCTTCCAGTCCCAGCAGATCCGCCAGCGCCCGGTCCACCACTTCTGACGCATCGCCCTCGATGATCTTCTGGAGCACGTCCGCCGCTTCCAGCGGCAGACTGTTGGGATGGGCTCGATCCCGTTGGAAGCGGACGATGTTCCCCAGCGGGACCGGCGCTACTCGCGGGTCGTCTTCCTGACCGGTCCCTGCTTCCACCGACGACTCGTAGGAGGAGCTGGGAACGCTGGCGGACCAGGGCTCCTCGGCGTCAGACTCGTCTTCCGGAAGCGGTACCATCGCAAAGAGCTGGCACTGGAGCCCGGGAGGCGCCAGGCGAGCCACCAAGACGACCTGCAACGGGTGCTGAAAGTAGCCCTGCTCCTGGATCTGTTCCCAGGCCTCCGGCGCCAGAACGGTGCGCGCCACCAGCCGCCCGTTGCGATACGTCCCCATGCACACCATCTCGGCCGGGATTCGTTCGTCTTCGATCAGAGCCACGTTCAACTGCACCGGCTCCGCGGTGGCGGCGATGGCCGTGGGCTCGGGAGCGGGGTTGCCCTCCCCCGGCTCGGTTCTTTCTGATGTCATGTGGAATCAGGAGTTGTGGCGGGCGGCCTGATCTCTCCGCTGCCGGTGATGACCGCGGCGTTTGGCCCAAAGTCTTCGGCAGAGAGCCGGCGCACCAGTTGAACCGCCGTGCCATCGGTATCTGGTACTGGTCCCTCCTGAGGAATCTGGACCATCGGCACCAGCCGAGCGCGCCGGAGATTGCGCTGACCGGTGAACTCCAACTGCAGCACGCCGGTGATCCCCAGTGGTCCGGTCAGGTTGAATCCGCGATAGGTGAGAAAGTTGCCCAGCGAGTACGCGATCAGGCGTCCCCGGTAAAACTCCATTCCGCGCAGCACGTGGGGCCCGTGGCCCACGACGGCGTCGGCGCCGGCGTCGATCACGGCCCGAGCCCATCGCCGGAGATCGCCGCGGGGCTCGGCGCCGAGTGATTCGGCGGCTTCGCCGGTGCGCAGCGCCTTCACCCCTTCGGTTCCCCCATGGAAGGTCACCACCAGCAGGTCAACGAGCGGACGTACCGAGTCGACCACCGCCGCGCTGCGCGCGATGTCCAGAAGATCGTACGCAAACGGATAGGTGGTAAACCCGATCAGGCCCACGGTGGTGAGACTGTCTCCTCGCCGGATGGTATCCACGATGATGCGACCGAGCGGCCCATACCGGCCGATTCCCAGACTGTCGAGGATCCGCTCGGTGGATTGCCGGCCGGCGATTCCCAGATCGTTCGCGTGGTTGTTGGCCAGGTTGAGGTGGGTAAAACCGGCCTCAACCAGCCGCGGAGCGAGCAGCGTCGGAGTGCGGAAGGCGTAGCAGTTGGGGCGGGGGACCAGGGAATCCCACGGCTGCTGCTGATGGTGGACCCGCCGGGGTCGAGGCTTCGGATTGCGGATCAGACACTTGATCGATGTTCCGGTGTCGGCCAGGACCCCCTCGAAGTTTCCGACTACGAGATCACCGGTCAGACTCGGCCGTGCCCGATCGAGGAGACCACGGCCGCCGTCCGGTGGAACCCCGTCCGGCAGGGTCGCAGTGCCCAGGTTGATGTCCCCGACGAAGGCCAGCCGGACCGGAGCGTAGACGCGAGCGGCAAGAGGCGGAGTCGGCTCGAGCAGCGGCGAAGGGGGCAGAGGGAGCGTGTCGGAGCGCTGGGGCGAAGGGGCCGGTCGCGGTTGGGCGGGCGGGGGGGCCTTGGCGCAGGCAAATCCGAGAACGAACACCAACCACCCGACCCTTCGTCTCACGCGGCGCTCTCCCCGCCTCCCCAGCGCCGAGCCGTCTCCTCTAGTCGGCGTAGTGCCCGCTCGCGGCCGACGACGGCCAGCAGCTCGTTCACTGGTTCGGAGACGGTCGATCCGGTAAGCGCCACCCGCACCGGTTGCATCACATCGCCGAGCTTGAGCCCATGGCTCTCGGCTACCGTGCGCAGAGTCTCCAGCAGTTTATCCGCAGTCCACTCTTGGGGTCCGATTGCCTCCAGTGGGCCCGACGCAAGGACGAGGTTGCGGGCAAAGGCGGAGCCCATCTTCCGGATTAAAGCCTCGCCCTTGGCATCGAGGACCGAGCGGTCGGGGTCGAGGCGCACCGCCACCTGCTCGGCCACATGCAGAATGGTGCGAGATCGAGCCTTTACCGATTCAATCATGGGCACGATGTCACGGTCGATCTTCACCTTCATGTGCTCGAGCTGCCGGCGCACCGGCTCGAGCAGCTCGTCCGCGGGGAGAGCCGAGAGATACTGGCCGTTCATCCATTCGAGCTTGGTGGTGTCGAAGACGGCGGCCTTCTTTTGAATACCCTCGAGAGTGAAGAGACGGATCATCTCGTCTCCCTTCAGGATCTCCCGGTCGCCGCCGGGAGACCAACCTAGCAGAGCAAGAAAATTCCGCATGGCCGCGGGAAGGATGCCCTGTTCCTGGTAGTCGCCCACGGCGGTGGCGCCGTGCCGCTTGGACAGTTTCTTGCCATCGGCCCCGAGAATCATGGGGACGTGGGCAAACACCGGAGGCTCCTGACCCAGCGCGCGATACAGGGCGATCTGCTTCGGGGTATTAGAGATGTGGTCGTCGCCCCGGATCACGTGGCTGATTCGCATCGCGATATCGTCGGACACCACGGCGAGGTTGTAGATGGCGCTGTTGTCGCTGCGCAGGATCACGAAGTCGTCGAGATCGCGGCCCTGAAAGCTGATCCTCTCGTGCACCGCGTCGTCCCACGCTATCTCGCCGTCGGGCATGATGAAACGGATCGTCGAGGGAGTCCCCTTCCGGATCCGCTCCTGCACTTGCTCGGCGCCCAGCTTGAAGCAGCGACGGCTATATCGATATCCGGTCCCGGCAGCCTCGGCTTTGGCCCGCTCAGCTTCGAGCTCTTCCTTGGTGCAGAAACAGCGGTATGCCTTGCCCTCCGCCAGGAGCCGTTCGGCGTCCGCCTGGTGCCGGGCTGCGTACTCGCCCTGGAAGTAGGGCCCCTCGTCCCAGGTAATGCCCAGCCACCGAAGCCCATCCAGAATGATCCGGGTGTGCTCTTCGGTGCTGCGCTCCCGGTCGGTGTCTTCGATGCGGAGGACGTGGGTGCCGCCAGTATGCTGGGCGTACAACCAGTTGAAGAGGGCGGTGCGGGCGCCTCCAACGTGGAGGTACCCGGTCGGCGACGGAGCGAAACGGACGCGAGGTTTGGACATGTAAGAAGTGAGAGGTAAGCAGTAAGAGGTGGGGAAGGGTGGGCCCTCTCACCTCTCACCTTTACCTCTCACCTATGATACGGAGCGGGAGGGATTCGAACCCTCGATAGGGGTTGACCCCCTATGCCGGTTTAGCAAACCGGTGCCTTCAGCCACTCGGCCACCACTCCAGCGAGCCGGTAAATTCGCGGGTCAGCTGGGGATGGGCAAGGGCACTGCACCAAAGTCCACTGGCAGTCCGGCGGCAGCGGGTCATTAATGGAACCTCTTGGTGCACAGCAATGCCGCCGGTGCCAACGCGGTGGTCGCGGTCTTCCTGCACCGGGGCGGGTCGAGCGGAGCATTGTCCCCGATCTTCAACCAGCTGCCCAACGACGTGAACGTGCATCACGAGCTGGAGGCACCATTCAACCCGGCCAGGTTCCTGCCGGACGCTCGGTACCACGTCCGGTATCTGGGTTCGCTCACCACCCCACCGTGCACCGAGCGCGTGCGCTGGTTCGTGCTGGACACACCGGTGAAGGTGTCCGACGAGCCGTGGGGCGGATGCAAAGGGATATCGATGGAAACGGCCGCAGGCCCGGCAGTCGCTCTACGACTGCCGGAACATGGGTCCGGCTTGTCCGTGGCTTAGAGCTGTGGCCGGTAGTACTGCCGGGCGAGGTTGATGATCTGATCGGCCGAGCCCGGCAGATTATTCCGCAGCCAGAGGACCAGAGCCTCCGCCCGCGGGATTTCCGCCCAGGAGGGCCGGTGATTGGTCTGGATCAGGCGCCTGAGTCCGTCAACCCTGGCGCCGAGCACTTCATCCATGGCCCGGTTCAGCGCTCCCTCCAACGCCGTGTTCAAGGGCAGGAGGTGAGTATGGGCGCAGAGCAGGGCATCCACTTTGTCAGCCTGGAAGTCCGGACTGAAGATGTCGATGGGATAGCCACAGAACAGACTGACGTCGTTCGACTTCAGCAGTTCGTTCCAGAGCCCCTCGAGTCGGACGGCGGCGGAGTACTCGCCCGCCTTCCACAGCAGGCCTACCATTTCGCCGTACGCGCGAGAGCCAGTATGCCCGGCTCGGGCCTGGACTCCCCGCAGAGCCTCGCCCACCACGCTCATGAACAGTTCTGGGTCGGGAGTCCCGGCAACGATGAAGCGATTGAGTGTGTTCTCAGCGTCATGAAAGACCAGGCGGCCTTCAAGCACCGCTTTGGAATAGCCCCGCTCTTCGCTGAGGTGACGAGCCAGCGTGCCCCGATGCTCCGGGGTGGCAATCACAATGAGGCCGTCTCCCCGCTTCAGTCCTTCGCTGAGAAAGCGGCCAACGTTCTGAGTGAGTAGCCGGTCATCATCGCCGTAGAGCTGGACTACATGCTCTTCCGGTTCCAGCCGATCGAGAAGTTCTGCGCACGACGACATGGGTACCTCAATAAGACGACAGCTGGAATGCAAACGGCTCGTAGCCGACGGAACCTAAGAACCCACCTCCGACGAGGCAACCTGCGCACGGTGCTCGACTTTGGCCGAGCGGTCAACATAGCGGCCGGGCCGCTGGGTTTTTGTGTCGCCGGTCACCTGGCCAGGGCCGCCGACCGACACCAGAGGGGAGACACCCAAACTTGCGGCTCTTACCGGCCCGGGCATACTTTCGCAGACACCGCCTTCTTTCCGTCTCAGGCATCGGCCATGGGAATGTCGCACGTGTCTACCAGAGCCAACTCGGGTCCGCCCGAACGCCCGCCCGGCGGCTATACGGTTCTGGTGGTAGACGATGAAGAGGCGGTGCGGCGATTGGCCTGCCGGATGCTGACGTGGACCGGATACCAGGCGCTCGAGGCCACCCATGGGCGCGAAGCCATCGCGACTTTGGAACAGCATGCTGGCGGCATCCACTTGGTGCTCACCGACATCAAGATGCCGGGCATGAACGGCCGGGAGCTGGGCCGGCAGGTGGAGCAACGCTGGCCGGGAAAGCCGATCCTCTACATGTCCGGCTTTGCCTCGGAGGTCTTTCAAGGCGGCCTCCTCGAGCGCGGGGCCCCCTTTCTGGGCAAGCCGTTTACCCAGGAAGACCTGGTCATCAAGGTGCGGTCCCTGTTGCAGGCCAATCGTACCGAACCCGGCGCCTCCCCCGCTTAATTTCAACCTGACTATTGCCGGAAACCCCAGACCGTAATCGCGGCACCGGGTCAGCAGATCCCTGTTGCGAGGGCTCGGCAGATACGCTTTAGGAGCGGCTAACTCCCGTGAGGGGAAGGGCTCCAAGTGGCATAAATGTTGATCTTTAGGGGCTGTTCTTCTAGCCTTACCCAAGTACCTGTCTTCTGAAATGAACGGGCTATGACAGCAGGGGGTCTGGTGGTTGCGGCACCGCAGCGGCCCCCGCGTAAAACCGGGGGCCAGGGAACTTCGTTGCGAATCGTTTGTCCTACCTATTGGTACCCGCAGCACGCCACTGACACCCAAGCCACCTACGTCCACGACATAAACCGGCACCTCGTGCGCCGGGGGCATTCGGTCACGGTGGTGACGCCGGGCGACCGCTCGCTTCCCAGCTCCGACCTGTTTGACGGCGTGAGAATCGTCCGCTTCCCGCTCGATCTGCCCGCTGATCTGACCTATGGGCGGGTGGCTCAGAGCCAGGTGAGCTGGCTGGGCAAATTCTCCCGGCTGGCTGTGATGGCCCGGTACCTGGCGGCGCAGTATCGCGCGATCATGGCGGAGGCGGGAGAGAACGACGCCGACGTGGTACATGCGCACTGGGCCATTCCCACCGGGCCGGCCGCAGTCCTGGCGGCAAAGCGGCTCGGGGTTCCCAGCGTCATCACCATGCATGGTGGCGATGTGTACGTGAATCCGGAGCAGGGATACGATTTCCCCACCCGGTGGTACGTGCGTCCCGTGCTGCATTGGACCTTGCGCCAGGCAGGGGCGCTCACCGCGATCACTGAGGACTGCCGGCAGCACGCTCTGCGCGCGGGCGCGCCCGCCGAAAACATCCGGCTGGTGTTCAATGGGACGGATCTCCGCCGGTTCAGTCCGGGCGAGAACGGCGCGGGCTCGCGGGGCTTTGGGCAGCACATGATCTTCGCCTGCCGCCAGCTATTCCCTCGGAAGGGAATCCGCTTCCTGCTCGAAGCTGGCGCTCAGCTGAAGCCGCGGTTCCCTGATCTCCAGATCGTGCTGGCCGGGGATGGGTTCGAGCGCCCCGAGCTGGCCCAGCTTGCCGCTGATCTGGGTATTGGCCCGGATGTGACCTTCCTCGGATGGGTGCCCAATGCAGAGCTGCCTCCGTATTACCGCGCGGCCGCGGTGTCGGTGATTCCCTCGCTGGAGGAAGGCTTCGGCATCCCGGCGGCGGAGGCGATGGGCTGCGAGGTCGCCGTGGTCGCCAGCGATGCGGGCGGCCTGCCGGAGGTGGTGGAAAACGGCGTCACCGGGCTGGTGGTTCCTCGCGGCGACTCCGCCGCACTGGCCGACGCCATCGGTTCGCTGCTGGCTGATCCCGAGCGCCGCCGAACCATGGGACAAGCTGGACGGGAGCGCGCGCTGCGCCTGTTCGATTGGGACCGCTCGGCCGAGCAGTTTGAGGAGCTCTACCGGGAAGTCGCCGGGCGGATGAAGCGATGAGCGAGCGGCTGTTTGCCTTCCGCTGGGATGTGGACCATCGGGTCTGCGCTACCGATGGCCTGCCTCGCATCCGGTGCGTGTGCCGCGATTTCGGAGTGCCCAACACCTTCTTCGTGAACATGGGCCGGTCCACCAATCTGCTGGAGTGGATCGGGCCGGGGACCGCGCGAACCAAGGCCAAGCTCGCCGATCGCGAGGCGGTGCACCTCATCAAGAAGACCGGGTGGCCCCGATTTCTGCTCGAGACCGCGCTGTCCCGCCCGGTCGGGTTGTCCTTCGTTCCCCTGCTGCAGGCGCTGCAGGCAGAGGGGCATGAGCTGGGACTCCACGGCGGCATGGATCACGTGATCTGGAGCCGCCGCTTCCACCAGCTGCCCGACGACGTGCTGCGGGCGGACGTCGAGAAATCGTACGGACACTTCGTGCGACACTTCGGCAAGCCGGCCGGCTTTTCCTCACCCGGATTCTACTCCGATGAGAGGGTGATGGCTCTCCTCGACCGGTTGGGATTCCGCTACAACGGGGATGCCATCGATGGGAGTCCCCGCCGCGCCACGGTGGACGGCCTCCCGGTGGGCCACTGGACGATCCCGGTGACGCTGTCCGGTCCCCGAACTATTCCCTTCCTGGAGTATCATGGGGCCCGTGGCACTCCCGAGCCCGAGGTGCTTCGCCTGCTGGGCGAGCATCTGGACCAGAACGAGTCCGTCGTGCTCTACGGCCATCCCTGCTATGAAGGAGTGCGCGACCGACTGCTGCGCCAGGTCTTCGCCGCCGTGGTGGAGCGAGGCTTCCGTTTCGTGACCCTGCAGACCATGGCCGAGCAGCTGCGGATGGTCGCGGCCGGGCGATGATCCGGGTCCTCAGCGTCTTCGGGACCCGCCCGGAGGCGATCAAGATGGCCCCGGTGGTAGACGCGCTGCAGAAGGCGCCCCGCCGCTTCGAGAGCGTTCTCTGCGTCTCGGCCCAGCACCGCGCCATGCTCGACCAGGTCCTCGGCGTCTTCGGTCTCAAGGCCGATCACGACCTCGATCTGATGACCGCGGGCCAGTCACCCGCCGAGGTCACCGCCAGAGTCCTCCAGGCCCTGCCGCCCCTCCTCCGCCAGATCAAGCCCGACGTCCTGCTGGTGCAGGGCGACACCATGACCACGTTCGCCGCGGCCTTCGCTGCCTACCTGGAGCGAATCCCCTCCGGCCATGTCGAAGCCGGACTCCGCACCGGCGACCGGTACCAGCCGTTTCCGGAGGAGATGAACCGGGTCATGACCAGCCGGCTCGCGTCCATTCATTTCGCGCCCACCGAGCAGGCCCGGGCGGCACTCCTCGCCGAAGGCGTTCCGGCGGCCGACGTGCACCTTACCGGTAACACCGTGATCGATGCGCTGCTTCGGACGGTCCGAAAGGATTACACCTTCCGGCTGCCCCAGCTCGCCTCCCTGGATCCACGCCGGCGGGTGGTGCTGGTTACCACCCATCGGAGAGAGAGCTTCGGCGCGCCGCTCCGCTCCACCTGCGCGGCGATCCGGGAGCTGGCCGGGCGCTTCCCCGATCTGCAGTTCGTGCTGCCGGTGCATCCCAATCCCGAGGTGAAGGGGACGGTGGAACAGCTGCTCTGCGATCTTCCGGGGATGTATTTGATACCGCCGGTAGATTACGTCGAGTTCGTGCACCTGATGAATCGGGCCTACCTGGTGCTCACCGACAGTGGCGGCGTGCAGGAAGAGGCGCCATCGCTGGGCAAGCCGGTTCTGGTGCTGCGCGAGGTCACCGAGCGCCCCGAAGGGGTGGCGGCGGGCACCGCGGTGGTAGTGGGCACCGATCGCGATCGGATCGTGAGCGTGGCCAGCGAGCTGCTGACCTCAAAAGCGGCGTATGTTCGAATGGCCAACGCGGTGAACCCCTATGGCGACGGACGCGCGAGCGGTCGGATCGTGGCCGCGCTGGAGCAGCGCTTCGGATGAGATTGCTGGTAACGGGCGGCACCGGGTTCATCGGGTCCCATCTGGCAGCGGAGGGCAGGTGCCGCGGAGCCGAGGTAGTGGTGCTGGGGCTGACCGACCGACCGGAGGAGCGGGCCAACGCCGACCTGTTATCCGGACTGGGTGCGGAGGTCTTCTCCGGGAGCATCACCGACGCCGAGCTCTGTCATCGCGCGGCAAAAGGAGCGACTCACATTTTCCATCTTGCCGTGGCCATGCGGGAGGGCGGCAAGAGCGATGAGTTCTTCGAGTCGATCAATCTCGACGGGACCCGGCGGCTGCTGGAGGCGGCGAGCCAGCAGCGAGTTGAGCGATTCGTGTATTGCGGCACCATCGGGATCTATGGCCATCGAGCCCCCGGGATTACCCGGGAAGATTCACCCCTCGCTCCGGGCAACATCTACGAGCGCACCAAGGTGGCGGCCGAGCGCCTGGTCCGCGAGTTCGCCGAGCAGTGCGGGCTTCCGGCGGTGGTGCTCCGGCCGGCCGATGTCTATGGGCCGAGGGACCAGCGGCTGCTCAAGCTGTTCAAAGGCGTGAGCCGGGGTCGGTTCCCACTCTTCGGACCCGGTGATGGACGCCGGCACATGGTCTACGTGGACGATGTGGTGTCGGCGTTCTTCCAGGCCTGCGAGCGGGACGAGGCCCTGGGAGAAGGACTCATCGTGGCGGGACCCCAGGCGTGTACCCTTCGGGAGCTGATCGACGAGATCGCTCACGCCACCGGCAGCAAGCGGTTTGGCGTGCGGCTGCCGCTGGCTCCGATGCTCGGACTGGCCGCGGTGGTCGAGGACGCCTGCGCGGCGCTCAAGGTCGACCCGCCGATTTACCGGCGGAGAATGGATTTCTTTCACAGCGATTCCGAGTTCGACACGAGCCGCGCACGCCGGGTGCTCGATTGGGAACCGAAGGTCGGCCTCCGTGAAGGGATCCGCCGAACCCTCGAGGACTATCGTGCCGCTGGTCAGGTGATGTAGCGTCCGCGACAGTGAGCATTGATTGGTGGTATGGATTGATAACAACAATCACGAAAACACGGAAGAAAAGGACGTATCTTGACTGAGCCGTGGCAATTGCAGCTCTACCGTCGATCGCTGAAGAAGAAGCAAACCGTCGGCGCGCTCATGGACCGGCTTCCCCCGGCTCAGGGCCGGCTCTGCCTGGAAGTCGGCTGCGGCACCGGCCTCACCTCGCACTTCCTGCGGGAGCGGGGCGGCACCTGGGTCAGCACCGACTTCGAGCGGGATCACGTCCGGTCTGCCAAGCAATTGGTGGGCGACCGGGTGCTGCAGACCAGCGACGCCGAGCTGCCCTTTCGCAGCTCCGCCTTCGATCTGATCGCGGCCATCAACTTCCTGGAGCACATCGAGGACGACGACCGGTTCTTCCGGGAAATGGTGCGGGTGCTCAAGCCGGGCGGCGACTTCCTCTTCATGGCCCCCAAGGGCGAGAGCGGCCGGCCGGGGTACGCCCTCAAGCGGCTGCTGGGTTTCACCGCCGACCAGGAGGGATTCGGCCATGCCCGCGACGGATACCCCCCGGGCGCCGCTCGGGCCCTCATGGAACGGCACGGGCTGGAGGTGACTGGGATGGATAGCTACTGCCGGTTCTTCACCGAGTCGATCGAGGACCTGCTCAACTACGCGTACCACCGGAAATCGATGAAGGGCAAGGATACCCAACAGCAGGACTTCCACGGCGATACGGCGCCGATGTCGGCTGAAGCCCTGAACAAGGTGGGTACCGCCTACAAACTGTACTCCGCGGTCTATCCCGCGCTGCGCGCCTGGACCATGCTGGATAACCTCATCCCGTTCTCTCCGGGCTATATGATGGTCGCCTGGGGCAGGAAAAAGGCAGCCTGAGATGTGTGGGATAGCCGGTAAGGTTGGAGCTGCACCAGTTAGCGAAACCGAGATCCTTCGGATGTGTAACGCCATTGCCCACCGGGGGCCGGACGACTGGGGCACCTTTGTCGAAGGGGGGGTCGGCCTGGGTATGCGCCGGCTCAGCATCATCGACCTGGCCGGCGGACACCAGCCGATGGCCAACGAAGACGGGAGTGTTGTCGTCGTATTCAATGGCGAGATTTACAACTTCCCGAGCCTGTACGCCGAGCTGATCGCCAAGGGCCACCAGTTCCGCACCCGGTCTGATACCGAGGCTCTGGTGCACCTGTACGAGGAGTATGGGGAAGGGATGGTCGCCCGGCTGCAGGGCATGTTCGCCTTTGCTATCTGGGATCGAACCCGGCGACGACTGCTGGTTGCCCGGGACCACTTCGGCCAGAAGCCCCTCTTCTATACTGATAGCGGTGGGCGGCTCGCCTTTGCCTCCGAGATCAAAGCCCTGCTGGCCGACGATCCCTCGCTGGCGGAGCTGTCACCCCGAGCCCTCGACCAGTACCTGACCATGCGGTTCGTGCACCCGCCGGAGACGTTCTTCTCCCGGGTTCGGGCGCTGCCTCCCGCGCACTACCTGGTGTGGGAGAATGGCCGCGCCCGGATCGAGCGCTATTGGGACCTGAGCTACGGGCCCAAGTGGACCTACTCCGAGGCGGAGACCCTGGACCGGATCGATTCGCTCCTGGCGGAGACGGTCAAGCTCCACCTGTTGAGCGATGTTCCGGTTGGCGCCTTCCTCAGCGGCGGTCTGGATTCGACGCTGATAGCCTCCTACGCCGCCAAGACGCTGGGCTCCGAGCTGCGCACCTTCTCGATGGGCATCCCGTATCGCGACCTGAACGAGCTGCCCTATGCGGCGGCCGTCGCGGCTCGGTACGGCACTCAGCACTACGCTCAAGAGGTGACGCCGAGCGTGGTGGACGATCTACCCCGGCTGGTCTCCGCCCTGGACGAGCCGGCCGATCCGCTGTCGATCTGCCTGCTGCACCTGGCGAAGATGACCGCGCGTCACGTGAAGGTCGTGCTGGGTGGCGACGGCGGAGACGAGCTGTTCGGTGGCTACGACCGCTACGCCGCCGACCGCTGGCTCGATTCGTACCGAGCGGTGCCGGAGGCGGTTCGCAATCTCGTCGCCCAACAGGTGATCCGCCGGTTGCCCGACCAGTTCACCTTCAAAAGCTTCACCCACAAGCTCCGCTGGGTGGACCTGATGGCGCGGAAGACGGGCGGCGAGCGCTATGCCGAGAGCCTGCAGTTCTTCTGGTTCAATGAGGCGCATCGGGCCGAGCTGTATGCGCCGGAGTTCCGTCGGCAGTTGTTGGGCGAGCGGCCCGACGCCTGTCTGATCGATCTGTACGCCACGCCCAACGCCGACGCTCCGATCGACCGGATGATGTATGTCGACTGCATGTCGCGCCTGCCGGGACAGTCGCTCACGATTCTGGACCGGGCGACCATGGCGTACAGCCTGGAGTCGCGCTCCCCGTTCCTCGATCCCCGGTTCGCCGAGTTCATGGCCCGGGTTCCCACCTCGCTCAAGATCAAGGGACAGCGGTTGCGCTACCTGGAGCGGAAGCTGGGCGAGCGCTATCTGCCGCCCGAAGTGCTCGCCCGCCGGAAGCAGGGATTCGCCTCACCCCTGATGTATATCCTCGAGGGCGAGGTCAGGGCCCTGGCTCCCCGGCTCCTGTTGGAGAGCGAGCTGGTACGGGCGGGCTATCTTCGGGCCGAACGGGTGAAGCAGCTGGTCGATGAACACCTCTCCCGCCGGTACGATCACGGCAACCGGATTTGGCTGCTGCTGAGCGCCGAGGTCTGGTATCGTCGCTACATCGCCCGGCGGTCGCAGGCCGATCTGGAGAGTGAGCTGCAGGATCGGCTGGCCGAGCCGCGGGCCGTGGTGGCGAGCGCCTGATGGCCCAGCCTGCTTCGGCCGGCGACGCGCTGCTCCTGTCATCATACGACTGGGAGAGCGACCGGGAGACCATCACCGTCGGCGACGCCATCCAGCGATTCCGGGACGTAAATGGGTACGTGGGACTACCGGTGCCGGCCAAGCCGCACTTTCTCAAGCTGTTTCGGAAGCTGATCAACGGCTCGCGGGAGCCCGAGCAGATCTATTTGGTGCACGACGCCTCCCATGTGCTCACCGGGACGACGTTCACTCATAATGAGCCGCAGTTGGTGCTGCTTGCGGGTGAAGCGGCGGAGCAGGGGCTCTACTTTGCGTCCCGACGCGTGCCGAAGGCCGTGGGGTGGGTGCTGTTCTACGGCGGAGCCTTGGTGGAGTGCGCCCGTGGGATCGCTTCCTTCCGTCAGGTCGGCCGCGGCATCCAGCTCGGCATCTTCAGCCGGGCATACGACTATGCCAGGCGGACCCGGTTGACCAATCTGTTCGAGATTCCAGTACGGGAGCTGTGGAATCTGCCGGTGGCCGAGGCTCGCCGCCGGCTGGGCATGCCGGAGGGCGGGGTGGCCCGGGAGCTCTACCGGGAGGTACCCTTGGGGCCGGATCTGGCCCACGCGCTCCGGGAGGAGTGGAAAACTTTCTCATTGAGGCCCCAAGCCGTCGAGTCCTAAACGTCTGAGTGAGCGGCACTTCCCCATGGCCCCAGCCCAGCTCTTGGGCAGGGCTGGGGCCATATTTGTGATGTGGATTCCTGACAGCGGCGATGGACTGCAGAATATTGCATCCGAACCGGTCAAAGGATCCACGTATGAGGTCTCGTTTCAGGGGTACCTGGCTCGTGCTGATCCCGCTTGCTTCCGCTTGCGTCGACGGTCCGGGCCCAAGCTCGCTGGAAAGCCCACTGGCGCCCAATTCGTCCAGTCCCACCGCGGGCGTCCCTCCCGATTCCCCGGGCCTGAATTCGGCTGGATCGCTTCCCTCGCTGCAGCACGTCGGCATCCCGTTCGGGCCCTCGCATCTGCCGACGGTTCTGCTGGGGTTGACCTCAGCGACACTCCGCACGGCGAACCCACTGACCATCATGGCGGATCTGGCGGCGGCGCGCCGGGTCGGCGCCCGGGTGGTCCTGGGTTTAGTCGGGAACGAGCGACGTTACCGCGACGCCAAGGGACACTTCAGCTCTGCCCTGTGGATGGCACGGGTCGACCGGTTTCGGGGTCTGAACTTCTCGCCCTACATCCAGGACGGCACTATCGTCGGGCATTACATCCTGGACGAGCCGCACGATCGCACGAACTGGGGTGGGACTTTGGTGACCCGCGCCGAGGTCGACCAGCTGGCGCGCTACAGCAAGCAGCTGTGGCCGAACATGCCGACGCTGGTGCGGGGCTGGCCGGCCTACCTCAAGGGCTATCAGTATCAGTATCTGGATGCCGCCTGGGCCCAGTACTCCGAGCGATTTGGCCCCATCAACGATTTCATCCGCGCGAACGTCAGGGACGCCAAATCCACTGGACTGGCGCTGGTGGTGGGCTTGAATCTGTTGGGAGGGGGAGGGAAGGCCCAAGGTATCCAGGGCTACTCGGGCAGGCGGTATGCGATGAATGCCTGGCAGGTGCGTTCCTGGGGAACTGCGCTCCTGGCCGAACCGTACGTTTGCGCCTTCATTGGCTGGAAGTACGATGAGAGATATTTTGGGCGGGCGGATATCAAGTCGGCGATCGCCGGGTTGGGTGACAAGGCCCGGCAGCACCTGAGTAGGGCCTGCACCAAGAGCCGATGAGGCAGGCATCAGCAGCCCCGCTGCTTCGTAACTAGCGCCCGGTGGCAGGCGAGGTGAACGTTCCAGCGGCGTGGGTGAGATTCGAACTCACGGAACGGTTTCCCGTTCGGCGGTTTTCAAGACCGCTGCATTCAACCACTCTGCCACCACGCCCGGAGGCTAAAAACTCTTCAGGCCCCTCGGCTTACGCAAGCACTATCTTCTCCTATGCCTCCACTGGACTACCTGGTTCTTCGCCTCATCCGGCGCCACCTCCCCGACCGGGCCATTCGGGCTCTGCTGCGACGCGGCCTCATCATCCGACCGGGGCTGGAAACCAGAGCGCCCCAGGCCGCCTCTCGTCGTTTCCTGGACGTGCTCAAGACGGCGGGGGATACCATCACCGGCCGGCGGGTCATGATCTTCGGCTATGGCGGACGCTTCGATGTGGGGGTCGGGCTGCTCCGGGCCGGGGCAGGGCACGTTGTCCTGGTGGATCCGTACGTCTCCCCTCCACCGGCCTCGAAGCTCAAAGCCGAGCCGGCCCTCACGGTCGTCAGCGCGCCCCTCGATAGCTACCCCTGTAGTGGGGGAAAACCGGTCGACCTGGTCTTCTCCAACTCGGTGATGGAGCACGTGGGCGATGTGGCCCGAGCGGTCAAGGACCTGGCACGAGCTACTGCTCCCAGGGGACAGCACTTCCATTTCATCGACCTGCGCGACCACTTCTTCCGGCACCCGTTCGAGATGCTGTGTTACTCCGAACGGCAATGGCGCCGGTTTCTCAACCCGGGAAGCAATCTGAACCGGCTCCGCGCCGGGGATTACGAGCGTCTGTTTGCCGAGAGGTTCGGCCAGGTCAAGGTCGAAACCCTCTACTCCGATTTGCCCGCCTTTCGCGCCGTTCGAGCTCGCATCCGCCCCGAGTTTCTGTCCGGCAACAACGAGCGCGATGCAGCGACGCATATCCTGCTCCGCGCGTCTCGACCTTCCTAAGTCCGGCCCACGCCCGTAGTCCCGCGCCTGTCAGGGCCTCCAGCCGATTATACTGGGCATCGGATCTACCCACTGCGTCAAAGAAAGGAATTCGGATGAGGACCATCATGCTGGTCACCGCAGCCGGGATGGCTGCGGCTTGCGGCCGGACCGACCGGGGGAAGTCCACCTCCGACTCGACTGCCACCGCAGCAACAGCGCCGACAGCCGACGTGTCGCTGAAGCTTCCCTCCGGCTTTAGTGCGACCGTGTTCGCCGAGGGCCTGGGATCCACCCGGCACATTGTGGCTGCGCCCAACGGCACTATTTACGTCAACACCTGGCGCTCACCGTACGACACTACCCGCCGGCCTCCTCCGGGCGGCTTCGTCGTCGCCCTGCGCGACACGAACAATGACGGGAAGGCGGACCTGATTCACCGGTTCGGCAGCACCAGTGAATCGGGAAGCCACGGAGGCACCGGCATTGCGCTGGGGAAGACGTGGCTCTTCGTCGAGGCGGACAGTGAGATCGTGATGTACCCGGTGTCGTCCAAAGAGCTGGTGCCGATCGAAGGGCCTGAGGTGATGGTTTCCGGTTTGACGACCCAGGGGGGCCACCCTATGCACCCCATTGCGGTTGATGACCGCAGCCTGTTCGTCAACATGGGCTCGGCCACCAACGCATGCCAGGTGAAGGATCGGGAGAAAGAGTCTCCCGGGCAGCGGCCCTGCCGTGAGCTGGACGAGCGAGCCGGCATCTGGCGATTTGAGAAGGTGAACGCTCGGCGGTTTAGTCAGTCGCGACGCTACGCCACCGGCATCCGCAACGCGGTGGGCATGGCGATCTACCCTGGGGATGGAACGCTTTACACCACGCAGCACGGCCGCGATCAGCTGGCCGAGAACTGGCCCAAGCTCTACAACTGGAAACAGGGAGCCAACCTTCCGGCCGAGGAGCTGCTGCGAATCCGTCCCGGTGGCGACTACGGGTGGCCCTACTGCTACTACGACAGTACCGCCGCTGGGCTGGTGCTGGCGCCCGAATACGGTGGGGACGGGAAGAAGGTGGGGGAGTGCAGCAAGAAGCTGGGACCGGTGGCGGCGTTTCCGGCCCACTGGGCCCCCGACGCTCTGGTCTTCTATGATGGAAAGACGTTCCCCTCATCTTACCGAGGAGGGGCGTTCATCGCCTTTCACGGATCCTGGAACCGGGCGCCGGAGCCCCAGGGCGGTTACAACGTGGTGTTCCAGCCGATGGCCAATGGGAAGGCTACGGGACCCTACCAGGTATTTGCCGATGGCTTTGCCGGTCCCCGGAAGGAGCCGGGGCTGGCGGCACATCGGCCCGCCGGGCTTGCCGTGGGGCCGGACGGCGCGCTCTATGTCACGGACGACCAGCAGGGAACGATTTGGAGGGTGAGCTACAACGGTTCACAATGAAGTTTCACAGGCCCATGACTGGCCGACGGTTACAGATGTGAGCTCGCCTGGTGTCTCAAATGAAACGGAGCCCAGCCAACCGGGCGAAGGCTCCGTTGACCTTCTCAGGATTTAAGCCGCCGGCGTGATCTGCTTTTGTATCGATTCCGCCTGATCCAAGTGCTTCCGAATGACCGAAATTGCCTTTTCGATCAGTGCCTTGAGCTCAGGCGTCTGGGTGGTCACCCGGGCCTGATTGGCAAAGTCGAGCACCGCCTGGTGTACCGAAACCTCGTTGTCGATGTAGGTCCGGTCGAAATCGGGTCCCTTGGGCGTTTTCTGAAGGGTGGCCGCCTCATTGCGAGTGTAGCCCGCGAGCGGGTCATGCTCCGGCGGCTTGGGCGTAACGTTGAGCTGTTTCGCCAGCTCCTGGCCAGCGACCCGGAGCGCATGGTGCTCCGCCATCATCAGCTTGGCAAATGCCTTCACGTCTGGACGGGTTGCTTTCTTGAGCGCGAGCGCGCCCGCGGCGCTGTCTGCCTTGTTGGCCTCGTCGAGGATGGCGACGATATTGGAATCGGTCAGACCACCTTTGGGAGGTGTGGCTGGAGTTGCCGCGGTCTTTGCCGCGGCCGCGCTGTCGCTGGCTGCGGCGGCACTCTGGTCCCGCGCGGCGTTGCTCCCGCCCCCGCATGCGCCGAGGCCCACTAACAGCGCAATCCCCATAGGCAGTATCGTGCGTCCTGCTGGGTTGTTCCGCATACGTCCTCTCTTCAGAAGTCTGATGGCCCTCAGAGCTACACTCGAAAGATCTTGCGGTCAACAGCTTCAGTTTCGCTGCCCTTCGGCCGATACCCAGAAATGACCCGGTTCAAGAGCGAAGGGGAGGTCAATGGCACGGAGATGGGTTCCGGTCGCGCTGGTATGCGCGGCAGGACTGCTGAGCGCTGCGAGCGGATGCGGCTTCGATCCCCAGGGAGACGTGCCGCTGGATCCCCCTCCCGTGTTCCGGGAATGGTGGGACAAGACGCAGGCGTGCTCCGGGCTCCAGGGAAACTTCGACCGGATCAGCTGGTCGGTGATAGATGGGCCGAGCTTTGCCTGCTCCAGCGGTCAATGTGCGGGTCACTGGCGGAAGGATCACCACATTTTCCTGGCCGGGGATTGGGCGTCCGACGAAATGGTCGTGCGCCACGAAATGCTGCATGACCTCATCGGACTGCCGGGGCATCCGGCTCCGCCATTCGGGAAGGGATGCCCGTTGACCTGGGCGACCTGGAACCGGGGTGCCGGCGCCGGCGCGCAAATGAGTGCGGTCCCGGCTCCGGCTCCGCCCCACGATATCGACTAGATCGGACCCCGCCCCAGATTGCGGGCCACCGCGTTGGCCACCGAGTCAGCCCTGGCCGCCAGATCCTTTCGCCCTTCCGCCGCAAAAGTCTTGGACGCCCCTCCGTACACCACCGCGTAGAGCTGAAGGATCGACCCCGACGGCAGGTCCACCCAGCCGCGAGGCCGGTCGCGGGTGGCCGATTTCCAGTGGTACACGTCCCAGAGAAGCTTCTGAGTTCGGGGCACGTTGAGGAAGCCGAGGCTCGGGTTGAGGACAATCGAATCATTGGGGACCACGGGCGTGGGCATCAGCTTCCGCACGAAGCCCTGGGAGACGAGATAGGGGCTGAGGCCGAGGGTCTGGTCGGGATAACCACCGTCGCTCCAGCTGAAGTAGACCGGCCGCTTTCCCATGTTGTCGCGAATGAGGAAGACGGTGGCCAGGTCCTGGAGCAGCAGGACATCCTGCCCGAAGCCGATCTTGAGGCTATCGAACGAAACGCCGCCCTTCGAAGGCACCTGCATCGCCTCGGGCAGGCTGTCGAGCTGCGCCTCGGTCAGGCTCAACACCGACCCGGTCGGGTAGGGCCAGGCCGGTGGGGGAGCTTTGGTCTTCTTCGTGGAGTCGGTGAGCGCTACGCCCGCCTCCTCCGGTTTCGGCTTCCAGAGCGCAGCGGCCGCGGAAGGATCGAAGACCGGCGTCTGCCGCCGGCGCAGCTGGCGCAGATGCCAGCGGGTGTTCATCAGCGAGAGATTGGCCAGGGTGACGTCCCGCCGCACCCCTTCGACTTCCTGGGCGTACCACAAGGGGAAGGTGTCGTTGTCCCCCGCGGTGATCAGGATTCCGTAGGGCTCGACCGACTGGAGAATGTCGCGGGCGAAGTCGCGCGGGGTGGTCTCGTGCGCCCGGCTGGCGGTGATCCGGTTTCCGAGCAGAGGGATGAGCGCCAACGCGAGAATGGGAGTGGCGATGGCCCATCTGCCCGCCGGCGTTCCCCGGTCGCCGAAGAATTCGACGATCCTTCGCATCACCGCGCCAAACCCGAGGGCCACGAAGGCGCCGTAGACCGCAAACGAGCCGACGAAGAAGTAATCCCGCTCGCGCACCTCACGCGGCAGGCTGGGCTGATCGGGGTACTGGGAGAACCCGTACTTGAAGTTCATGTAGTACACCAGACCGACCGACAGCGTGCCCAGCAGCGCGAGGCCGGCGAGCCCGGCCCGTCGATCCCGCTTCCACAGTTCCCACAGGCCGGTGAGCCCCAGCACGGTGAACAGTCCGGTGGCTGCCGCGCCCAGACGGCCCCAGTCGCGGGCGAACTGCCAGGAGAAGTACTGCCAGAAGTTCGCCAGTTGGGCGCCGAAGCTGGCCTGCCGCTGGGAAAGCGGCACCTTCCCGTATTGCACCCGGTTCAGCACGTCCTGCAGCGCCTGACTCAGGAAGCCGACCGGCTCGCCCTCATTGATGGGCGGAAACTGAGCGGCACGAATCGGCAGCCACAGGTAATTCAGGGAGATCCCCACCACCACAGCGAGCAGCCCGAGATAGACCAGTGGATCTTTGGGCGACTTCCACAGTGCGTAACCCAGGACCGATAGGCTGAGGAGGATCAGGAGCCCTCCGACGGCGCCGCCGTGGAGCATGGCGATCCACTCGCCGCTCACCGCCAGCAGCAGGCCGTAGAACGTCACGATGGCCCAGGGCCGCAGCACTGTCCGCCAGTCGGTCCAGAGGACGTATACGGCCAGCGCGGGAAGCGCGAGCACGCCCATCATGTGATTGGTCGAGGTCAGCGCCAGCACGTAGGCGATGAGCACCAGCCACCGGTCCCGGTGGGTGCCCGGCTCGTCATCACCCCAGCGCACCACGAGCCACATCACCAGCGCGATCGAGAGCAGAGAGACCGTGTACACCTTCTCGTTCACCGTGGACTGGTTCCAAACCGTCCAGGAGGTGGCCCCGACCAGCACGCCACCAAACGCGGCGCCATACCGGACCCACCGATGGGACACGATGCCGCGGAGCCAACGCTCGGCCACCAGGAACCAGAACCCGGCGGCGGCGGCGCTGGTGACCGCCGCGAAGAGGTTGATCCGTTCGGCATACGATGTCGCCAGCGGCAGCAACCCGAAGGTGTGCGCGAGGATGACGAAGAGGGGATTGCCCGGCGGATGGGGAATGCCCAGCACCTTGGCCGCGGCAATGTATTCGGAGGTGTCCCAGAAGGCCGTGGTCGGCGCCAGGGTGGCGAGATAAATAAGGAAGACCACCACGGCGGTCAGAAACGCGGCAACGTAGGGCGGCTGTTCGCGGTCAGTGGTCATAGTGTGAGAAGTAAGAAGTGAGAGGTGAGAGGGACCTTCTTACTAGCCCCTAATGTCTGAACTGCCGCTTCCCGGTCATCACCATGCTGATCCCGTGGCGGTTGGCGGCCTCGACCACCTCCGCATCCCGGACCGACCCCCCCGGCTGAATGATCGCCTTCACTCCAGCCTCACCAGCCAGCTCGACGTTGTCGGCAAAGGGGAAGAACCCATCAGATGCCAGGACGCTCCCTCGCGTTGCATGGCTCTGCTGCCGCGCCTTGTGCACTGCCAGAAAGACGCTGTCCACCCGGCTCATCTGGCCGGCGCCGATGCCGATGGCCATCTCGTCCCGGGCAAGGAGAATGGCATTCGACTTGACCGAGGCCACCGCGGCCCAGGCGAACCGAAGGTCATTCCACTCCGATTCACTCGGCTGCCGTCCGGTTGCAACCTGCCAACCTTGCTCCGAGGAATCGAACTGAAATCGGTCCTGGACCAGGAAGCCGCCGCGCACCCGCTTGAAGTCCAGCGAGCCGGCGCCCTCTCCAACGGGGAGCTCCACCACCCGGAGCTGCTTCTTGGCGGAAAAAACCTCCAGGGCGTCGGCGTGAAAGGAAGGCGCGACGACGACCTCGACGAACAGATCGCTCATGGTGCTCGCGGTCGCCTTGTCGACCACGGTGTTGAATGCGATCACCGATCCAAAGGCCGAGACCGGATCGGTGGCTCGAGCCTTCCGGAACGCCTCGACCGCCGAGGGCGCGATGGCGATACCACACGGCGTCGTGTGCTTGATCACGGCGCAGGCCGGCCGGTTGGTCCAGCACCCCACGGTCCAGATGGCGGCATCGATGTCCAGCAGATTATTGAACGAAAGCTCCTTCCCCTGCCGTTGGGTGAGGTCCCGCATCCCGCGCGGCTCCTCGGTCACATAGAGCGCGGCGCGCTGGACCGGATTCTCGCCGTAGCGCAGCGACTGCACTCGCTCCATCGCCAGGCCGATCCGGCCGGGCAACCCCTCTCCCTTGGGCGTCATGTATCCCGCCACCGCGGCGTCGTAGTCCGCGGTGTGGGCAAAGACCTTGGCCGCGAATTCGCGGCGGGTCTCCTGGTCGACGTCGCCTTTCTTCAGCAGATCCAGGACAACGGGATAGTCCGTGGGGTCGACCACCGCCAGCACCGACTGGTGGTTCTTGGCCGCAGACCGGAGCATGGACGGTCCCCCGACGTCGATGTTTTCCAGCGCATCTTCGAAGGAGGCGTCCGGCTGCGCGATGGTCACCTGAAAGGGATACAGATTGACTGCCACCAGGTCGATCGGCACGATCCCGTGCTTCTTCAGGGCTCCAACGTGCTCGGCCAGGTCGCGCCGAGCCAGAAGGGCTCCATGGACGGCTGGGTGTAGCGTCTTGACCCGGCCGTCGAGCAGCTCGGGAAAGCCGGTGACCTGCTCCACGTCGAGCACGGGCACCTGGGCGGCTCGGAGCGCGGCCGCGGTCCCGCCGGTGGACAGAATCTCCCAGCCGAGGTCCACCAGTCCGCGGGCAAAGGCGACGACCCCGCGCTTGTCGCTGACCGAGATCAGTGCACGAGGCACGGAGAGCGCTTCACGAGGAGCACACCACCGGATCGGTCACTGGTACTGGACGGCCCGCGGCGGCCGCGGCGAGGACTGCGGCAGGGAGCAGTCGGTGCTCCGCCACAAGCACCCGAGCAGCCAGCGTGTCCGCGGTGTCGCCAGGCAAGACCGGGACTCGGGCCTGGGCCAGCACGGCCCCGCGATCGTACACCTCGTCTACCAGATGAACGGTGGCTCCGGACTCGTGGGCGCCGCTGGCCAGGACCGCCTGGTGCACCCGGCGTCCGTACATCCCCTTCCCGCCGAATGCCGGTAGGAGGGCAGGGTGGATGTTGATGATGCGACCGCGGTACGACGCGATCACCGGGGCGGGAACCAGCTTCACGTAGCCTGCCAGCACGACGAGATCGATCCGGAATCGCCACAGCAGCCTGAGCCACTCGTCGCCGTCGTCAGCGTGGGAAAGCGCCTCGGCCGGGATGCCCCGATTCCGGGCGCGGTCCAGCCCGGCCGCTTCCGCGCGGTCGCTCACGACCAGCGCGACCTGGGCGCGCGCATCCGGTCCCAAAACGCTGAGCAGCGCCTCGAGGTTACTGCCGCGGCCGGAGATCGCCACGGCGATACGCATCTTCATGGCGGGGGAAGGTAATGGGACGTAGGAGTCGGGAGCTAGGAGTCGGGAGCGATGAGATCCACTGCGGCGGTGAGATCCTGAGCTTGGGTAAACCCGCGAGCAGCGGCACTCGCGGCTTCAGACTCACCGGCGCCGGTGAGCACGAGGATTCCCTTGCCGCCGAGGGCTCTGGCCGGGAGGACATCGCGGACCCGGTCGCCCACCCACCAGCTTTGTAAAAGATCGATCCCGAAGCGTTCCCCTGCCTGGCGGTAGAGCAGGGTCCCGGGTTTGCGGCATTCGCAGGGGCCGCTCAGCTCCGGCAGGTGGGGGCAGAAATAATGGCCATCCACTCGGGCTCCCTCACCAGCCAGGAGCTCATCGACCCGCCGCTCGGTTGCGTGGTAGTCGTCCAGCGTGAGCAGACCGCGTGCAATCCCCGACTGGTTGGTCACCACCAGGACGGCATAGCGGTTTGCGTTCAGTCTTCTGATGGCCTGGGCTGCTCCGGGCAGAAGGCGAGCCTGCCCGGGGTCCTGGAGGTACCCTGTGTCCTCAATGATGGTGCCGTCGCGATCGAGGAAGACCGCTTTCACGAAAGCAGCGCCCGCTCGATCGCGCGGGCGACAGCTGGGAAGCTGGATTGGGGCAGGGTCCTGGGGTCCAGCAGAACCCGATCGCTCGCCACCCGCGCCACGACGGGAGGCTCGCCCAGGCGCAGCCGGAGCGCCAGGCCGTCGGCACCGAGCGAACCCGAATCCAGCGCCACCAGCGTGGTAGGAAGCGCGGCACCAGGAAACGCCCCTCCACCCACCGCCGATTCGCCCTCGATGGTTTGGGCCAGGACCTGGGCCGGACACAGGGACGCGAGCCGGGCTGCCCGGAGCGCGAGCTCGGCAGGATCGAGGGTCAGCATGGTGAGGACTGGAATGGACCGGACGGCAGTCTCGGGCTCCTCGTACAGCGCCAGCGTGGCCGCCAACGCGGCAAGGCTCAGCTTGTCAGCGCGCAGCGCCCGGGCCAGGGGATTGGTGCGGCAAAGGGCCACCAGGTCCTGCCGCCCCACCAGACAACCCGCCTGGGGACCGCCGAGCAGCTTGTCTCCACTGAAGAGAACCAGCCCCGCGCCCAGGGCGACCGCCTCGGGGACCAGGGGCTCGCGCTCGAGTCCCCATCGCGCGAGATCCACCATCAGGCCGCTGCCCACATCGTAGAGGTAGGGAACCCCGGCGGCCGCGGCTAGTGCGGCAAGCTCGGCCGGGTCAGGGGAGGCGACGAAACCGCGCTGCTCGAAGTTGGACCGATGTACCGTGAGGATGGCGGCCACGCCCCCGTTCAGCTCCCGGCGATAGTCGTCCAGATGAGTGCGATTGGTGGTGCCGACCTCACGCAATCGCGCTCCGCTCTTGGCCATGATGTCGGGGATCCGGAACGATCCTCCGATCTCGATCAGCTCGCCCCGGGAGATCAGTACGTCCCTCCCGTCCGCGAGAGCATTGAGAGCCAGGACCAGCGCGCCGGCGGCGTTGTTCACCACCAAGCCGTCCTCGGCACCGGTGACGCCCCGCAGCAGAGTGCGGCAATGATCGCTGCGGCTGCCGCGAGTGCCGGACGGAAGGTCCAGCTCGAGGTTGCTGTACCCACCCGCCACCGCGGTGACCGCGCGGATGGCAGCTTCCGCCAGCGGGGCTCGGCCCAGGTTGGTATGGAGCACCACGCCGGTGGCGTTGAGCGCAGGCTGCAGGCTCGCCCCACTCCGGCGGGAGAGCCGCTCGCGGACGTCCTGCTCCCAGTGTTCGGGAGGTCCCGCCCGCCGGGTGCGGGCCGCTTCGAGCGACTCTCGCACCGCGGCGACGACGGCACCCCTGGGCGCGATCTGCAGCAGCTCTTGGATCGCGGGCTGGTGAAGCAGGCGGTCCACCGACGGAAGCTGCCGTCTGCTGTCGCTCATTTGCGGGGCGGAGCCGTGGGTTGCGGCTTTCCTTTCGTCTTGGTCGTGTCGCCGGGCTGAGGCTTTGCCCCGGGCTTCGGCTTGGCTGCGGGCTTCGGCCTTTCTGGCACCGGCACTACGCCAACCGGATTGCCCGCGACGCCACTCACGTTCCTGACACCCCGAAGCTCGAGCACCAGCCGCGCGCCCGGCGCCCACGGGCGGGGCACCCGCAAGGTCAGGGCATCAAACAGAGCTGGACGGCTGGTCAGCGGCTGGCTGGGAGCTGCCCCAGGGACTCGGGGCCCGACTCTCCCCCGTACTCGAGTGGTATCGGCTATCCCGAGAGTGTCCTCGGTGACCCCGGTATCGGCGGGCGTCGCTTTCCGGTTCAGGCTGTCATCTACCGGCTTGGGGAGGATCGAGGCGATCGCCACTGGGACCGAATCCGGCAGCAGCCGCAATCGCGCGTCCCGAGGACTGAGGCGCTGCCGAGGGTCCAGTTTTTGGGAGAAAGTCACGGTGGCGGACACGCTGTCGTCCACCGTGACGGTCTGGATCCGGGGTGGATTGGTGTCATGCACGAAGGCCCACAGCTCGCCCACATCCGACTTGCCGCGGGGCACCCGGGTAATGGCAAAGGCCTCGCGCGAGTCTAGCCGGTTGTCCTGGTTCTGGTCCAGCACGCCCGTGACCAGATATTCGCCACCCGGGAGCGGGCCGAGCGAGAACCGACCGCTCGAGTCCGCCACACCCCGATAGGGCAAGCTGTCGGGCAGCAGGGTCGCGATGACCAGCCCGTTGGTGGCGGGCCGGGCGGTGCTCCAGTCCACGATCTGACCCTGCAGTGTGAGTTGCGGCCTGGGCGCTCCAGTGCTGAAGGTGATCACTGCCCCCTCGGGGCTCCGATTGTTTCGGAGATCGGTGACTCCAGGCAGGAGCTGGACCCGGTATACCCGGTTGGGCCGCCAGCCTTCCTGGGGACGAACCGTGATCCGGTTCCGCTTCCAGCTCACGTCGGGAACCCGCTTGGATGGCGACAGGATGACGAGCTTCTCCAGACCACCGGTTCCCTCACCCCGATTGGGCGTGCCACCCTCGGAGATGACTTCGTCGAACTGAAACTCGGCCACGCCATGGAAGGCGCGGAACGAGGAGAGCGACTCCGGCCGAGTCGCGATGAGCCGCGGTGGTGCCCGGTCCGGCGGTCCGCCGGGTGGGGGCTCGATGCGGGCGCAGGACAGCAGGACCGCGGGGCAGATGGGCAGCAGGGCAGCTAAAGCACACCTTCTAACTAAAGGAACTGGGGTCTGGGTTTGGCCGCCCCGCCGCCCCGTCGCCCCGCCGCCCCGCTTCACGAACACCCCAGCAGCTCCCGCTTCTTCACCAGCACCTCGCGCTGGTCCTTCCAGGTGGAGAGCTTCTGCCGCTCCCGCTCGACAACATCGGCCGGAGCGCGGGAGACGAACTGCTCGTTGCCGAGCTTCCCCTCCTGCGACTCGACCAGTTTCCCCAGCCGGTCCACCTCGGTGCCGAGTCGGCCGCATTCGCGCCCAACGTCGATCGCATCGCCCAACGGAACGAAGACCGCCGTGCCGTCGGAAAGCACGGCGTGGCCACCGACCCGCTCGGCGGTCTCGCCCAGGGAAAGCTCGGAGAGCTTGGCCAGACGGGTGATGGTGGATCGCTCCTGCTTTAGCGCCGCGGCTGCCGTCTGGCTCGCCCCGCTCACCACGGCACGCACCATCTGGCCGGGCTGCACTCCGTACTCCGCCCGAATAGCCCGAACTGCGCTGACCAGCTCCTGGACCAGGCCAAACTGCCTCAGTGCTTCGGGGTCGCGGGCGCGTGCATCGGCGGCGGGCCAGGGCGCCACCGAGATCGAAGCGGATTCGGGTCGTCCCGGAAACCGGCGCCACAATGCCTCGGTGATGAAAGGCATGGCGGGATGCAGCAGTCGGAGCGCCACTTCGAAGGTCTGGGCTACCACCGCCCGGGCGACATCGCCGCCCGGCAGATCGCCGTAGAGGCGGGGCTTTACCTGCTCGATGTACCAGTCGGCCAGATCGCTCCAGATGAAATGGTAGACCGCTGCCGCCGCCTCATTGAGCCGGAACCGCTGGTACGCTTCGGTGGCTTCGGCCACGGTGGCGTCGCAGCGCGCGATGATCCAGCGATCGGCCAGGGTAAGCTCGTCGCGGCGAATAACGTCGCTGTTCCGGCCGGCGAGTGGACGGGTGGGTCCTTCCAGGTTGGTCAAGATGAATCGGCCGGCATTCCACAGCTTGTTCGCAAAGTTGCGCCCGGCCGCGAACGAGGCCTCCAGATCCGCCGGGTCGAGGATGACATCGGTGCCCACCGACATGCCGGAGACCAGCGAATAGCGCAGCGCGTCGGCCCCGTACCGTTGCACCACCTCCAGTGGGTCGATTCCGTTGCCCAATGACTTGGACATCTTGCGGTGCAGGGTGTCGCGGACGGTGCCGTGCAGGTAGATGTCGGTGTACGGCACCGCACCCATAAAGTGCAGCCCCGACATGATCATTCGCGCTACCCAGAAGAACAGGATCTCGGGTGCGGAGACCAGGGTGTTGCCGGGGTAAAAGGTGGCGAGGTCCGGGGTCCGCTCCGGCCAGCCCAGGCTAGAGAAGGGAACCAGCCAGGACGAGAACCAGGTGTCGAGCACATCTTCGTCTTGCCGCACCGGACCGCGACAACCAGGACAGCGTTCGAGGTCGGTGCGGCTCACCGTGGTGACGCCACACTTGGCTGCATCGCAGTACCACACCGGAATGCGGTGGCCCCACCAGAGCTGGCGGGAGATGCACCAGTCTCGAATACCCTCCAGCCAGGCGGCGTAGTCGTCGCCCCGCCGTTCCGGCACGAAGCGAAGCGTGCCATCGCGATAGGCGGCAAGAGCGGGACGGGCGAGCGGCTCCATGCGAACAAACCACTGATCGGATAGCCGGGGCTCGATCACGGTCTCGCAGCGGTAGCAGTGGCCCACCGCGTGTCGGTGGTCTTCCACCCGCTCCAGAAGCCCCGCGGCGTCGAACTCCGCCACCACCCGCCGGCGAGCCTCGTAGCGGTCGAGGCCCTGAAACCGATCGGGAGCGGCCAGACTGATCCGCGCCTCGGGAGTCATGACGTCGATGCTCGGCAGGGAATGGCGGCGGCCGATCTCGAAGTCGGTGGGGTCGTGGGCCGGCGTGACCTTGACGGCGCCCGAGCCGAAGGCCGGATCCACCGCATCGTCCGCCACGATGGGAATGAGCCGGTCGGCCAGGGGCAGGCGGATCTGCCGCCCGATCAGATGGCGATACCGGTCGTCATCCGGGTGCACGGCCACGGCCGTGTCGCCCAACATGGTTTCGGGCCGCGTGGTTGCGACGGTCAGGTGCCCGCTGTCATCCGCCAGAGGATACCGCAGGTGCCAGAGCTTCCCGTCCACCTCCTCCTTCTCCACTTCCTCATTGGAGAGGGCGGTGAGACAACGGGGACACCAGTTGATGATGTAATGTCCGCGGTAGACCAGGCCCTGCTCGTGCAATCGAACGAACGTCTCCCGCACCGCCCGCGAGAGCCCCTCGTCCAGGGTGAAGTAGGTTCGGGACCAGTCGGCCGCGCAGCCGATTGCCTTCAGCTGCTCCAGGATGGCTGAACCGGTCTCCCGCACATGGGCCCAGACCCGCTCGACGAACGCGTCCCGGCCGAGGTCGAACCGGGTGAGCCCCTCCTGGGCTAGCTCCCGCTCGACCACGTTCTGGGTGGCGATCCCGGCGTGATCGGTCCCCGGCACCCATAGCGCCCGACGTCCGCGCATACGCTCGAAGCGGATGAGCACGTCCTGAATAGTGTTGTTCAGGCCGTGGCCCATATGGAGGACCGCCGTCACATTGGGCGGCGGCATCATGATCACGTAGGGCTGAGCCGATCCAGGCGCGTGGCTGTCGGGAGAGAAGAGTCCCTGCTCGGTCCACCACTGGTAGAGCTCGGACTCGATCGCGGATGGATTGTATTGCGGGGCGAGCGGCTCGGTCATGCGCTCTGGTCGGTGACGCGCTTGCCCCCTGGGAAGCTGTCGTCCTCACCGCGGACCAGAATGCTGTTGATCACCGTCTCGATGCCGGGCACGGCGCAGGCCACGCGGGCCGCAAGCGCGCGGGCGCCGCGGTCAGTGACCCAGCCCCTCAGCTCCACGGTGCCGCGGTTTACGGCCATGACCTCGATGGTGAATCCGGCGAGCCTGGGCTCGGCTCGGAGGGAGGCGTCCACCGCACGGGCGGACGCCGCGGGGGTTACCCGTCCCGGCACAGCCTGGCCCAAACGCTTGGCTACCCGGCGAACCCGGCTCGGGTTTACTCCACCAACCCACTCGCTCAGGGCGACGCCGGCGACCAGGCCGGTCCCCACGCCCAAGCTGGTCCACAGTAGTATCTCGACCTTACTGAGGTGATCGTCTCGATGCACGCTGAGTCCTCATACAGAAGAATTCGTTGTTCGATTAAGTTAACCTTTTTCCGGTACTGACGCAGGAATCTTCTTTCACGTCGAGGGCTCATTCATGGATGACGATCGGGTCGCGTTGTCCGGATCCGAGCTGATCCGGTGGGTGGTTGTCGCCGCGATCATTATTGCGGGGATTGGGCTCTTCTTCTACTTCGCGCCGTCCAGCAAGCCCGCGGTCCCGCCGAGCGTCCAAGAATCTCCCCGATGACCATGGTCCAGGTGACGCTCCCAGATGGTAGCCGGCGAGAGGTCTCGGCTGGCACCACGCTACGACAGATCGCCGAGGGCATCGGCCCTGGTCTGGCCCGGGCTGCGCTGGCGGCTCGGGTGAACGGCGAGATCTGGGACCTCGACCGGCCGCTGGAATCCGATGCGTCGGTGGCCATCCTCACCGATCGCGACCCGGACGCGCTCGGCGTGCTGCGCCATTCCTCGGCGCACATCCTGGCGACCGCGGTGCGCGAGCTCTTCCCCAATGCCGGCATCGGCTTCGGCCCCGCCATCGAGGACGGGTTCTACTACGACTTCCAGGTGGATCGTCCCTTCACGCCCGAAGACCTGGAACGGCTCGAGGCCAAGATGGCCGAGGTGACTGCACGCGACTTTCCCTTTGTTCGGGAAGTGGTGGACCGGGCCGAGGCGAAGCGGCGTTTTGCCGACGATCCGCTCAAGCTCGAGCGCATCGCCGAGCTGGGCGAGGACGAGACCATCACCGTCTACACCGATGGGCCGTTCGTCGACCTCTGCCGCGGACCCCATATCCCCAGAACCGGCCGGCTCAAGCACTTCAAGCTGTTGCATGCCGCCGGAGCCTACTGGAGGGGGGACGAGAAGCGGCAGATGCTGCAGCGGATCTACGGGACCGCATGGTTCAAGAAGGAAGATCTCGATGCCTACCTACACCGGTTAGAAGAGGCGCGCCGGCGCGACCACCGGGTGCTCGGCAAGCAGCTCGACCTGTTCTCCATTCAGGAGGTGGTGGGCCCGGGGTTGGTCTTCTGGCATCCCAAGGGAGCCATGGTCAAATGGTTGCTGACCCGCGCCGTGGAGGACGACAACATCCGGAGTGGGTACGACTTGGTGTATACCCCGAACATCACCCGGGAAGAGCTGTTCAAGATCTCGGGGCATCTGCCGCTCTACGAGGCCAATCAGTATCCGCCCATGGCCGCGGGTCACGAGGAGGCGGAAGACGTGTGCTATCGGGTCAAGCCGATGAACTGCCCGATGCACGCTCTCATTTATAAGAGCCAGCAGCGGAGCTATCGGGACCTTCCGGTCCGGCTGTCCGAGGTCGCCAACGTCTACCGGAACGAGCGGTCCGGCGTGCTCCACGGGCTCCTGCGGGTGCGGGGTCTCTCAATGGACGACGCCCACATCTTCTGCACCATGGACCAGGTCGAAGACGAGATCTTCCTCTGTCTCGATCAGGTGGATCGGTTGGTGCGGGAGACGTTCGGCTTCGAGCTGGATTTCGAGGTCTCCACCCGGCCGACCGAGCGTCTGGGCGACGACGCGATTTGGGATCGCGCCGAGACGATGCTCAGGCGCGCCCTGGATCGGAAGGGGATCGAGTACCGGATCGACGAAGGCGGGGGGGCGTTCTACGGTCCCAAGATCGACATCAAGTTCCGGGATTCGATCGGCCGGCTCTGGCAGGGCCCCACGATTCAGCTGGACTTCAACCTTCCGGAGCGGTTCGGGCTGGAGTACACCGGTCCCGACAACAAACCGCACCGGCCGGCGATGATCCACCGCGCTATCTACGGGACGCTGGAGCGGTTCACCGGCAACCTGATCGAGCACTTTGTCGGTGCGTTCCCGGTGTGGCTGGCGCCGGAGCAGGTCCGGGTGATTCCGATCTCTGATGCGCAGGCCGATGCGGCGCGGAAGCTGGCGGAGCGACTCAAGCAGGCGGGGCTGCGGGCCCACGTGGACGACCGCAGCGAGACGCTCAACTACCGGATTCGCGAGGGCGAGGTGCAGAAGGTGCCGTACATGGCCGTGGTCGGCCAGCGGGAAGCCGAGTCCGACAGCCTGGCGCTGCGGGTCCGGGGGGCGGGGAAGAAGCAGGAGGTGATGACGGTGGACGCGTTCCTGGCCCGGATCGGTGAGGAAGTTCGCTCCCGGGCGCTGGTGCCGTAGAACAATTTTGTCAGCTTGAACGTTTGCTGAATAACGACTTCCGACGTAATTTCTGCCCGCAGTCAACCCGAACCGGATCAGTCTCCCGTGAGCGATAGCACCACCCCAGTCATCGTTTCCGCCGTTCGGACCCCTATCGGCCGTTATCTCGGCGGGCTCTCCTCATTCACCGCTCCCCAACTCGGAGCCATGGTCGTTCGCGAGGCCGTGTCCCGGGCTGGCGTCGAGCCCGGCAGCGTGGAAGAGGTGATTCTGGGGCAGGT
>DASYIX010000009.1:0-23304 GCA_035997125.1 Gemmatimonadales bacterium | reverse complement strand
GTGTGATCGGCCCCTTGATGGGGAAGGCCATCAGGGTCGCGGAATATTTGCGGAGATACTTGAACGTGACCGGGATCGCCGACTGGCTGACGAAGGTCCCGGTGCTGTCGAAGATCTGCATCGTGTAGCCGGCCGCGGTGGCCGTTCCGAAGCTCTGTTCGACGGAGAGCAGCAGCCCCGTCCGCCGAGCCGTGATGAGCAGATGAGCTCCGCCCAAGGGTTCTGTCTTATGGCCTGCCGTTGGCGTGTCAAAGTTGATGATGCCGCCATGGCCGCCGACGTACCATTGGAAGGTGCCGTTTCCCGGCTGCTGGGCCGTGAGCTGGGCTGTGCCCAGGCAAAGGGCCAGCGCCGCGACCGGGATTAGGGTGACCACGCGCATCAGACTACCTCCGTAAGGTGTCCGCACCAGGTTATCCTGGCGCTTACCGGGCACTACCTCGCACGGTACGTCAAAATGCGGGAAGCGGAACAGCGCGGGAGGGGAGAGAAAGCTGAGCCAGATGCTCGGCTCTAGTCTGTTGGGCGGCATTGCCTTACGCCTTCTACGCCGACCCTCCCATGCCCGTCGGGAAGGGTGGAAGTGCAAAGAGTGGGCCCGTCAAATCAGTCCCAGCTGGCGGCCGACCTTTCGGAACGCGGCTAACGCCTCGTCGAGGTCGCTCCGGGTATGGGCGGCGGATACCTGGCAACGCACCCGCGCCTGACCCTGGGGTACCACGGGATAGCCGAAGCCGGTGACGAAGACCCCCTCCTTCAGAAGCAGGTCGCTCATTCGGATGGCGGCAGCCGTTTCGCCGAGTATCACGGGGATGATCGGAGTCTCCCCCGGAAGAGGGCGAAAGCCCAGCCCCAGCAGCTGGTCGCGAAAATATTGCGCGTTCTCACGCAAGGCCGTGACTCGTTCCGGATGGCTCTCGAGATATTCGATGCTGCCGAGCGCGCTGGCGGCAACGGTGGGAGGGAGGGCGTTGGAGAAGAGCTGTGGGCGGGCCCGCTGGGTGAGATAGTCACAGAGCGCCGCCGACCCCGCGACAAAACCTCCCGCGGCGCCGCCCAACGCCTTGCCCAGGGTCGAGGTGATGATGTCGACCTCACCCAGCACCCCGAGGTGCTCCGCCGTCCCCCGCCCGTGCTGCCCCAACACACCGGTGGCATGAGAGTCGTCCACCATCAGCACCGCCTGGTGCTTCCGGCAGAGCTCGATGAGGTCGGGCAGCTTGGCTATGGCGCCCTCCATCGAGAAGATGCCATCGGTGATGACCAGCTTTACCTTCCGGTCCCGGGCGGCCGCCAACTTGGAGTCGAGGTCGGCCAGGTCGCCGTGCTGGTAGACAGCGCTCTGGCACTTGGTGATGGATTTGGCCAGGCGAACCGCGTCGATGATCGACGCGTGATTGAGCTGATCGCTGACGACGAGATCGTTCTCGGTCAGGACGGTGGCGGGGACGGCCTCATTGGCGTTCCAGGCACTGACGAAGCTGAGGGAGGCTGCGGTGTCGACCAGCCGGGCACAGGCCTGCTCCAGTGCGCGATGAATGGTGAAGGTCCCGCAAATGAACCGGACCGACGCGGTGCCGGCTCCGTAGCGGTCCAGCGCTTGCTTGCCGGCAGCGACCACCGTAGGCTCGTTGGATAGTCCCAGGTAATTGTTGGAGGAGAGAATGATGACCTCGCCGCGGCCTTCCATCGTCACCCGGGCGGCTTGGGGGCTGTCGAGAAAATTGAGTCGCTTGTAGGTGCCCTCGTGGATGAACCGCTCCAGCTCCGGCTCGATCCTCTGCTCCAACGGGTTGGTCACGCTCCGACCTCCAGGATCACCTTTCCGGCTTGGCCGTCCTTGATCACCTGAATTGCCTCGCCGATGCATTCCAGCGGAAACCGATGAGTAATCACCGGCCGGGGGTCCAGCTGGCCCGCCCGCAGAAAACGCTGCATCTGATGCCAGGTGCGGTACATCTTGCGGCCGGTCACCCCGTAGAGAGTCAAGCCCTTGAAGATGATGTCGCGGGCAAAGTCTACCTCGGTGGTGCGGTTCGGCGTCCCCAACAGGTTCACCCTTCCGCCCATGCGGGCGGCGGCGAATGCCTGGGCGTGCCCGCTGGGATGTCCGCTCATCTCGCAGACCAGATCCACGCCGTCACCATGGGTGACCTCGCGTACTCGGGCGACGACGTCATCGCTCCCCGGGTTCAGCACCACATGGGCGCCCATGGCCCGGGCCAGGTCCAGGCGCCTGGGGTTGTAGTCGCTGGCGATGACCAGGGAGGCGCCGGCCGCCCGTGCCACCCCCACAGCGAAGCAACCGATCGGTCCGCAGCCCAGCACCAGCACCGTGCTTCCTGGCACCTCCGCCTCGAGCACCGTGTGCACCGCGTTGCCCATCGGATCCATGATGGCGCCGATCTCGGTCGGGATACCGTCGAGCTTCATGACGTTGGACGCGGGCATCACGATGTAGTCGGCAAATGCGCCGGCACGGTCGACGCCGATAATTTGGGTGCGGAGACAGAGGTGGGCGTCGCCCAGCCGGCACTGAAGGCAGTGGCCGCAGACGACGTGCCCTTCGGCCGTCACCAGATCGCCCACCGCGAGCAACCCGGCTGCCCCGGCCTCCTGGCCCAGTTGGGTGATCTCGCCGGCAAATTCGTGACCCACAATGACCGGCAGCTTGAGCCGGCTACTGGCCCAGGTGTCCCACTCCCAGATGTGCAGGTCGGTTCCGCAGACGCCGGCATGATGGACCCGGATGAGAACTTCGCTTGGCCCGCAGGGGGGAACCGGCACCTCGCGGAGGACGATACCGGGGCCGGGAGACTCCTTGACCAGCGCGCGCATGACGGCTCGGGGGTGAGGACGGGGGAATATAAAACGGGAAGGAAGGGGAAAGTCGGGAAGGCGGCGGAGGGGATGAACCTTCCCGACCTTCCCGTCCTAGTCCGCGAACACTGCCTCCCGCACTGGCTCGACCTTCACCGCGCTGATCTTGAACTCGGCGATCTTGGCATACGGATCCAACCGAGGATTGGTGAGCAGGTTGGCCGCGGCCTCGCGGAAGTGGAAGGGAATGAAGATCTGTCCCCGCGCTTGACGCTCCGAGATCCGGGCGCCGATCAGCATGGAGCCTCGCCGCGAGGTGACCCGCACGGTGTCCCCTTCGGCCACGCAGAGCTCCAGGGCGTCGATCGGATTGATATCGACCACCGGAACCGGCTCCCGAGAATCCAGTCCGACCGACCGCCGGGTCATGGTGCCGGTGTGCCAGTGATACATCTGGCGGCCGGTGTTCATGACGAAGGGGTACTCGTCGTCAGGCAGCTCCTCCGGCGCCAGGTACTCGACCGGAATGAAGATGGCCTTCCCGTCCGCAGTGGGAAACACATCGGCAAAGAGGAAAGCGGTTCCCTTCGACTCCGGGGTCAAGACCGGATACTGGAGTCCGGCGCCCTTGAGCCCGGGATACGTCACGCCCCTCCATGATGGGGTGACCGAGGCGATCTCCCGCATCACCTCCTCGGGTTTGCTCCAGGTCGTCTTGAGCCCCAGCCGGTTGCTCAGCTCGGTCAGGATATCGAGATCACGGCGCGCATCTCCCGGGGGCTCCAGCGCATTCTCGGTGAGCTGAATCCGTCGCTCCGTGTTCACATAGGTGCCGCTCTTCTCCGCGAAGGAAGACCCGGGGAGCACCACATCCGCCCAGCGGGCGGTCTCGGTGAGAAAGAGATCCTGCACCGCCAGAAATTCGAGTCCCCGCACCCACTCCTCCGCGTGCGCGATGTTGGGATCCGAGATGACCGGGTTCTCACCCATGACGTAGAGGCCCCGGATGGGGCTGTCATCCCGGGTCATCTCGGTGACCATCATGCCGTCCTCGAGGGAGAGCGATTCCTCGGGCACGGCCCAGGCCCGGGCGTATTCGGCCCGGTTGGCTGGCTGCGTCACCGGCCGGTAGTCGGTGTAGGCGAAGGGGATCGCACCGACGTCGCTGGCACCCTGCACGTTATTCTGGCCCCGGATCGGCATCATTTGCGCGCCCCATTTGCCGATCATGCCGCAGGCGAGCAGCAGGTTCAGCAGGCTGGCGACAATGTCGGTACCGGTGGCGTGCTGGGTCAGCCCCATGGCCCAGAGCGTCGAGGTGCGGGGACCCTTGGCGTACATCTCCGCCGCCCGGCGAAGCAGGTCGCGGGGGATGCCGGTAATCTTCTCGCCCACCTGCAACGTGTAGGGTTGTACCGCGGCCTTCACCTTCTCGAAATCGCGGGTGCGTCCGGCGATAAAGTCGGGATCGGTGAGGCCGGCATCGATGATGTGGCGGAGCAGGGTGTTGAACAGCGCCACATCGGTGCCCGGCAGCATCTGAAGATGGATGTCGGCCAGCTCGGCCAGCTCGACCTTCCGAACGTCCGCCACGATGAGCTTGGCCCCGCGCGACACCGCTCGTTTGATCAAGGCCCCGAAGACCGGATGCGACTCGGTGGTGTTGGCCCCTGCGATAAAGATGACGTCGCAGGCTTCCTCGATCTCACGCATCGACCCTGAAGCCGCGGCGGTATTCAAGGCCCGATTCATGGCCGAAACCGAGGTCGAGTGGCAGAGCCGGGTGCAGTGGTCGACGCTGTTGGTTCGAAATCCCGCACGGACCATCCGCATGAAGGCGTAGTTGTCCTCGTTGGTGCACTTGGCCGAGGAGAGGGCCCCGAGAGCGCGGGGCCCCTTTTGGTCGCGGATACGGAGGAGCTCCTGGGCCGCGAGACTCAGCGCCTCCTCCCAGGTGGCCTCGCGGAAGGCGCTGTACCAGCCGGCCGGAGTCGCGACCCGGTCGCGAACGTCGTCCTCATCGAGCAGGGGCAACCCGGTAAGCGGCGGCTTTCCTATCTGCCGCAACGGTGGCCGCGGCTTCTTCCGCCCCCCCATCTCTTCGATGGTAAGCCAGGGTCCTTCGCGGTGTCGGGGCCACTCACCGGTCCAGGTCCACTGGCCGTCGTTGCACATCCACCCCTTGCGGATCAGCGGCACAGTGAGGCGGTCGCGATGCTGGGGGAAGTCGTACCCGAAGCGCCCCTTCACGCAGGTGGACCCCTGGTTCGGAGTGGCCTCCTCGATCCAGGGCGACGTCACCCGCATGAGCTGATCGTCCTTCACGTGAAGGTCCAGCTGGCAACCGACGGCGCAATAGGGACAGACCGACCGGGCGACCTTGTCGGGGGTGCGCACCGCTTCAGCGCCGAATCGCTGCCTGGGGATGAACTCGAAGATGGCGCCGGTGGGGCAGACCCGGACGCACTCGCCACACCAGGTACATCCCGCGTGATCCGGGTCGCCGTCACCACCCACGATGATCTGAGCGTGCTCGCCCCGGAGACCCACATCGAGCACGCCCACCTCCTGGATGTCCTCGCAGGCGCGCACGCACCGCGTGCACAGGATGCAGGTGCTCATGTCGTGCTGGATCATCACATCGCCGGGACGCTCGTCGCCGGTGCGCAGCGGCAGGTCGTGATGGGTGCGAACTGGGACATCGTACTGGACCACGTAGCGCTCGAACTCGTTGTGCGGATGGGCTCGGCCGCCATTGGCCAGGTGCTCGCCGGGATAGCGCTCCAGCAAGAAGTCCAGCACGCCGCGTCGGTTGTCTATTGCAGGGGCCGACTCCGAGTCGACCACCATGCCGTCTGCCGCGGGCGTGGCGCAGGCGGGAAGCAGCTTGTTTTGCCCTTGAACCGAGACCAGGCAGATCCGGCAATTGCCCACGATCGGCAGCTTGGGATACCAGCACAGGGTCGGAATGTCGATGCCGATCGTGCGCGCGGCCTCGAGGATCGTAGCGCCGGGCTCGAAGGAGATGGATTTGCCGTTCAGGGTGAGGCTGGGCATGGAAACCGGTGGTGAGAGATGAGTAAGTCGAGTTTAGACGGGAAATTGGTGCAGTGCAAGGATTACTCGCCCCCAGCTCCCTGCTCCAAAATACAAACACCCCCGAACCGAAGTCCGGGGGCGTTTCCGCCGCCATACCAGCCGGCGCGAGTGGGCGCGGCCTTAAGGCCGGTTAGGCGGCGTGCTCGGCGGGGACCCGCTGATGCCAGTGCTGCTCCACCGCATTGTCGTCATCGGCCGCCCACATGTAAGCCCAGAACCTGACCGGCTTGGGCTTAGGAGCGCCGCTCTTGATGACGATTCCTAGCGGTTGAACCGGGGCGGCGAGGGGAAGACTGGTCACAGGCGCTCCTCACGTTCGGGAAACGGCGGGCGTTTCCTCAGTGAGAAGCACCGTTCATGCCGCCCAACTTCCAGCTGCAACTAACTAATTGCCAGCGGGTTAGGAGAACCGTAGAAAACCTGTGTGTCGCTTGGACTCGGAGAGGCGGGCTTCAAGGCGTGTCTGGGGGACACATCGGTTTGCTGAGAATCAGGCCTTCAACCTGTCGCTTGTCGGGCCGGCGCCGCCGCTTGAGCTCCTCTTCCTTGCCCCATCCCTGATACATCTGCCGGAGCTTCTCCGGTGCCAGCGCGCTACAGCTGGGAAGAATCACGTGCACTCCGCCTGGCCGGCTGCGCCCCTGGAGGTCATGCACCAGAGCCGAGCGGTCGGCCGCGCGGAGATTGAGGAGCATGCTCGGATCGATCACGACAATGTCGAATCCCTCGAGGAAGCTCAGAAAATCCGGCAGCGTTCCCTCGAAATGAGTGACGTAACTCTCGAACAAACTGGAGAGCGCCTCCGCGGCCATCCGGGACTCGACTCGCTCCACGCAACCGAGATCGCCTGCGATAAACGTGACTGCGGCATCGTGGGCCGCCAGCAGGTACGTCGTGGGCGCTGCACCGGTTCCGACCACGAGCGCGGTGTCCTCCGGCTCGATGCGCGGCAGCAGGGCACTGAGAGGGCAGTGAGGCTCCAGCCCCCAGTGAGTCGGGGTACGCTGGGCGGCGCGCAACCGGAGGAACTGTTGCCGCCAGCGCCGGTAGGGCCGGAGGGAGAGGCGCTTCATAATGAGACGGTCCACCGACTCCAGCATCAGCACTTCGGTGAGCACGAACTGCCCTTCCGAGGTGGCTTGCAGCTCCGAGGCGGCCTCGTCACCCAACCGGAGCAGCTCGTCCCGTCCAATCGAGTTCTTGTAGCCCTCGATGCGCTGCAGGATGTACTCCTGATAGTGCTGCTTGTCGGAGTATGGCGATCGTCGCCGTCGCTGGGTAGGACGGACCTCGGCGGCGCTCAGCATGGCTCGACGTGCACCGTCACTTCGTCGAGCCGGAGACTGTCACGCAGCCGATCCTCCACCTGATCGGCGATATGGTGGGCGCTGGTGACGTCAGTGCGCCCGTCCACCGCGATGGTCAACTCGGCGAAGCGTCGATCGCCGGCGCGGCGAGATCGGATGGCGTAGGCTGACCTGACGCCGTCCACTCCCTCCGCCTCGCGCTGGATGGTGGCCCAGTCGAAGGCCCGCTCGTCCACCAGGCTGGGGATGGAGCGGCGCAGGATCTGGTACCCTGCACGCCCTACCAGTATCGCTACCGCGAGGGCAAGGACCGGATCGGCCCAGGCCAGGCCCGCGCGCGCGAGTGCCAGGCCGCCGAGCACTCCCAAGGTGATGAAGACATCGGTGCGGGTGTGCAGGGCGTCGGCCAGAAGGAGGTCGCTGTTGAGGCGGCGGCCGGCCCGAGTCTCGAACCAGACCACGGCCACATTCATTGCCAGGGTGAGGACCAGGAGGGCAAGTGCCACGCTGGAGACGTTCAGCGGCGGGGCACCCGAGAGGAGGCGGACGAGAGCCCCTCGGACCAGCTCGAAAATCGACAGCGCCAGCAACAAGGCGATGAGAAGGGCACCAAGAGTCTCGAACTTGGCATGTCCATAGGGGTGATCCTCATCGGGGGCCTTGTACGCGACCCGGACCACGAAAATGGCAAAGAGATTATTCGCCGCGTCCACGGACGATTGGAGAGCATCGCCGAAAACGGCGAGCGAGTTGGTCTCGATCCCGACGCTGAACTTCACGATTACGACGATGATATTGGCGACGAGGATGCCGCCCAAGACCCGGCGCACCCCGGACAATTTTTCCCGAGAGTCTACGACGCTGGGCATGGTGGAAGTTGGGAAGTCCAGAGTGGAAAGTCTAGAGTCTCCCCCGCTCCAGGCTCGACGCTGGCGCTAGACTCCACAGCCTCTTGGCCTTAGACCGCCCGTACGAGGGCACCTTTCAGATACCCCGTCTCCGGAATGGTCAACACTTCAGGATGGTCATCCCCCTGGCCGAGCACTCGCTCCAGCACCAGCTGGCGCCCGCTATCGCCCGCGGCCTCCTCCAGCATGCCGAGGAACTGTGGCAGGCGAACGTGAAAGGAGCAGGACGCGGTGAGCAGGACGCCGCCGGGTGCGAGGAGCCGCATTGCCCGCAAGTTGACCTCCCGATATCCCCGGAGCGCCCCTGGCACCGAGGCCCGCGACTTGGCGAAGGCCGGCGGGTCGAGCACAATGACCTCGAATCGCTCTCGGGCTCGCTCGAGCTGTCGCAGCGCGTCGAACGCGTCGACCTCCCGCCATTCGATGTTGGCCAGGTGATTGAGCGCAGCGTTGGCTGCCCCCCGCTCGAGCGCCTCGCGGCTGGAGTCGAGCGCTATCACTCGGCCGGCGCGCTGAGCCAGATGGACCGCAAAGGAACCGTGGTAGGCGAAGCAGTCGAGCGCGCGACCGCCCGGCGGCATCAGATCACCGGCCAGAAGCCGGTTGGGACGCTGATCGAGGAACGCACCGGTCTTCTGCCCCGACCATGGAGCCGCGAGGTAGCTGACCGGTCCTTCCCGCACCTCGATCTCAGGGGGAACCGCTCCGTACGCCTGGACTGTCTCCAGCGAAAGCGCCTCTCGCTTTCGCACCGGGGCATCGTTGCGGAGGAGAATCCCCTCCGGAGCGAAGGCCTGGACCAGGGCCTGCACGATTGGCTCCCGCAGGGTTTCCAGCCCGGCCGACAGGATCTGGACTACCAGCCAGCGATCGTAGCGGTCGACCACGAGCGAGGGCAGAGCGTCGCCTTCGCCATGGACAATCCGGTACCCGGTGGCCCTGAGGTCGCGCCGCCGAGCGGCGCTCGCGGCGAGGCGCTCTCGCCACCATCCGGGATCGACCGCACGCTCGGTACGCTCCAGCAGCCGGAGTCGGATCTCCGATTTGGGGGAATACAGGGCCTGCCCGATGAAACGTCCGCGGGGGTCTTTGACCGCTACCACGCCCGGCTCGGCCGGACCGTTCAGCACTTCGCTTCGGTAGATCCAGGGATGGCCTCGGACCCAGCGTTCCGCGCCTCTGGGAGTGACCCGAACGGCGGTCACGCGCGGTCGGGCCGGAGCACCGTGGCCTCGCGCAGATAGCAGTGCTTGATTTCGCCCCGGCTTCGGCCGGTGTAGGCATGGATCAAAAGCCGGATACACTTGGGCAGCGATCCCGGTACCGGGATCTCGGTCGCGTGGAGCAGGGCCACGATGTTCCACCCGAACTCCTCGGCCGCCCGGGCCGGGAAGGCCGCATCCAGGTCGCGAGTGACCGTGAACAGTGCACTGACGATGTCATCCGGCTCGAGCCCGTTGGCTTCGATCAGAGCCCGGAGCAGCTCGTCAGTAGCGGCGAGGATCTCCTCCGCATCATTCCGAGCCACGGTCGTGGCTCCCCGGATTCCCTGGAGTCGGACTGGGGGCGTCATGCGAGATAATGTAGCCGAACTCCTCCGACTCATGCTGGTGACGGACGATGCCCTGATGCAGGGCCGTGACCTGGTCCAGCTGGCCCTCGCAGCCGAGCGGGGGGGAATCAGCTCCTTGCAGCTCCGGCTGAAGCAGCGCCCGGCGCGAGAACTGGTGGAGCTGGTGCGGATGCTGACACAGGCCCTCACGGTCCCGGTCCTGGTCAACGACCGGCCCGATGTGGCACTCGCAGGGGGCGCAGCCGGCGTTCACCTGGGTCCGGACGATCTTCCGGTCGCCCTCGCCCGCCGAATCGCACCTCCGGGATTTGTGGTAGGCGCGTCGGTGGGTAGCGCTGCCGAGGCGGATGCGGCCCGGGATGCCGATTATTGGGGTATCGGTCCCTGGCGGCGCACTCGAACCAAAGAGGACGCGGGTGTCGGTTTGGGGGCTGACGGGTTCCGTGCGTTGGTGGACCTCGCCGCCGGACGACCCTGTGTGGCGATCGGCGGAGTCAGGCCGGAGGATACGCCCCTAGTGCAGGCCGCGGGTGGAAGCGGAGTCGCAGTGGTGTCGGGGATACTGGGAGCGAAGGACGTCGAAGCGGCGGCGCGAGCGTACCGTGAAGCGGAGCGGTAGGCCTACTTCCCTCCCTCCTCCGCTTGCTGCATCCGCCGGACTTTTCGCACCGCGCGCAGATGCTCGGTGTACGTGCGAGAAAAGATATGCCGTCCATCCGGCCCGGCCACGAAATAGAGATAATGCACCTGGGCCGGGTGGAGCGCCGCCTCGAGGCTGCGACGACTAGGCGAGTTTACCGGTCCAGGTGGGAGACCGGGATTAAGGTAGGTGTTGTAGGGTGATTTGAACTGGTAATCCTTCTCGAAGAGCCGCGACTTTCGCTTGCCCCGTTTCAGGCTGATGGCGTACTGCACCGTGGGGTCGGCCTGGAGAGCCATGCCAATGCGGAGGCGATTGCGGTAAACGCCCGCTATGGTTTCCCGCTCGTCGTCTGCCCGGGCCTCGCCCTCCACGATCGACGCCAGCGTCACCAGCTCTAGGCGGCTCATCCGGAGTGAATCCAGCCGAGCGTCCCAGGCCGGTTGCCAGGCTGACTTGAAACCCTCTGCCATGATGCGGATCAGTTCGTCGGCGTTGATGTCCGCAGGCAGGATGTAGGTCTCCGGGCGGAGAAAGCCTTCGAAGGAAGGGACCGGGAACCCGAGGAGCGCCGTGGCGGTCTTGCCGTCCCGGGCGGTCGTGACGAAGGAATCTTCCGGGATCCCCAGGCGCTCCGCCGCGAGGGCAGCCACCTCCAGAATGGTGAGTCCTTCCGGGACCGTGAAGCGGAGTGCGGCTTTCTTCCCGTGGGCCAGCATGCCCAGCGCTTTCCACTCCGATGTCCCCGCCGGGAACTCGTAGACTCCCGCGTGCACCGAACGGTCCACTCCGCGAATCCGCGCCAGCACCTTGAACCAGCGCTTGTTCGCTACGACCCCGTGCGACGCGAGGCTATCGGTCACCGCGCCGAACGAGGCGCCGGGGGGCAGGATGACCCGGGTGGTCTTCTGCGAGGCGGAACAGGCGGAGACGGAAAGGACGCAGAGGGCGGAGAGGAAAGAGCGGTTCACCACTCGCCCCCTTCCGTCTTCTCCGTCCTCTCCGCCCGGTTTCTCCGCGCATCGAGGAAATGCTGTAGCAGCACGGCCGCGGCGAGGGCGTCGACGTCTTTCTTGCGGCCCCGGGTGGAGCCGCCCTGCTCCCATACGGCGGCGAGCGCCCGGGCGGTACTCATGCGCTCGTCCCAAAATTGAAGCGGAAGGCTGGTATGCCGGGCAATCGTGTCCGCCATGGCCCGGGCGGCAACAGCGCTCTCCTCTTCGGCTCCTTCCGGCGAGAGGGGAAGACCGATGACGACGCCGACGGGACGATGGAGAGAGGTGAGCTCGAGCAGCCGCGCTATGGGAAGGCGCTTTCCGGCACGCCGCACCAGGGTTTCCAGCGGAGTGGCCAGGGTCTGCGATTCATCGCTGAGGGCCAGGCCGATGCGGACCTCACCCCAGTCGACTCCGAGAATGCGGCCGGCGTCGGGAATCATGCCGGAATGTAAGAAATTGCCTACTGCGCCATGGTGGCGAAGAATTCCTTGTTGTTCTTGGTGCGCTTCATCCGCTCCAGGAGGAACTCCAGCGCCTCGACCGGAGGCATGTCGGCGAGGAAGTTGCGCAGCAGGTAGACCCGGTTCAGCTCGTCCTTGTCCATCAGCAGCTCTTCTTTGCGGGTGGAGGTCCGCTGGATGTCGATGGCAGGATAGATCCGCCGATCAGCCAGCCGCCGGTCCAGCACCAGCTCAGAGTTGCCGGTGCCCTTGAACTCCTCAAAGATCACCTCGTCCATTCGGCTGCCGGTGTCGATCAAGGCCGTGGCGATGATGCTCAGGCTGCCGCCCTTGTCGATGTTTCGGGCCGCGCCGAAGAACCGCTTGGGCTTTTGCAGGGCATTGGCGTCCACACCGCCGGAGAGGATCTTGCCCGAGTGGGGCACCACCACGTTGTGCGCCCGCGCCAGCCGGGTGATGGAATCCAGCAGGATCACCACGTCGCGACCATGTTCCACCAGCCGCTTGGACTTCTCGATGACCATGTCTGCTACTTGCACGTGGCGGTCAGCCGGCTCGTCGAAGGTGGAGGAAATGACCTCGGCCTTGACGTTTTCTTCCATGTCGGTGACTTCCTCGGGCCGCTCGTCGATCAGCAGCACGATCAGCACGATCTCCGGGTGATTTTCGCTGATGGCGTTCGCCAGCTTCTGCATCAGGATGGTCTTGCCGGCCTTGGGCGGCGCGACGATGAGCGCGCGCTGGCCCTTGCCGATGGGACTGAGCAGATCCACCACCCGCATCGATAGGTCGCCGTTCTTGCGCTCCAGCCGAATCCGGGCATCGGGATAGCGGGGCCGGAGGTTGTCGAAGGCGATCCGATGCTTGGTCTTCTCCGGCTCCTCGAAGTTGACCTGCTCGACTTTGAGTAGGGCCAGGTATCGCTCCCCCTCTTTCGGCGGGCGGACCTGGCCCATGACCGTGTCCCCGGTTCGCAGATCGAAGCGCTTGATCTGGCTGGGCGAGACGTAGATGTCATCGGGGCCGTACAGGTAGTTCCAGTCCTGGCTGCGCAGGAATCCGTACCCTTCGGGCAGGATCTCCAGCACACCTTCACCCCGGATGACCGTATCGGAATCGAGCAGGGACTGCTCGATCCGGAAGATCAGATCCTGTTTCCGGAGCCCAGAATAGTTGGTGATGTTCAACTGTTCTGCGAGGGTGTGCAGCTCAGCGACGGATTTCTGCTTTAGCTCAGCGATATCCACGGGAGGAACTCCAGGGCAGACTGGCTCGCCAGATGGCGCGCGGGGATAGAGGATTGTAAGAGTGCAAAACCCAACGAGGTTGGACTGTATAAGTGGTGGGCCCAGTGGGCGCCGAAACTAGCAAGACGAAGTGGGGACGGGGAGATTCCGGATCAAGAAGCTCCGTATAGTAGGGGCTGAGGTCAGCCAAGTCAAGAGCCGGTGAGGGATTGCATAACCCCTACAGGGGTACAATGTTTACCGAAACCGGCACCCAGGTGGAGGCTACCCTCTTCTTCGACCGCTCCGCGATCTCATCGGCATAGGCCTCTATGAACGACTCCGAGCGGCTGAGCAGGCTGCGTCATGATCTGTCGAATCCCTTGTCAGCCCTCCTGGCCGAGACCCAGCTCCTCCTGTTGAACGAGTCCCAGATCGATCCCGAAACAGTTACCAGCCTACGTGAGATTGAGGCGCTGGCCATCCGCATGCGGACCATGCTGCGGGAAATCTAGGCCGCCGACACCGATTTAGCGGCAGACAAATCACATCCCCCGGATCGGGGCGGTGTTACTGTTGGGGTATGTTCGGGTTCCGCACCATCGCTAGCGAGGGTCAACGATGAGCATTGCCAACGCTTTCACCCGCATATCCAAATGGACCTGCCACGCGGCCGGACATCCGGCCACTTTCGCCGCAGCGATCCTGATCATCCTGCTCTGGGTGGTCACCGGGCCGGTCTTTCACTTCAGCGACACCTGGCAGCTCGTCATCAACACCGGGACGACGATCGTCACCTTTCTGATGGTCTTCCTCATCCAGAACACCCAGAATCGGGATGGGGCCGCCATGCAGATCAAGCTGGATGAGCTGATCCGAGCCCTGCAGGGTGCCCACAACGAGCTGGTGAATCTGGAAGACATGAGTGACGAGGAGCTGCAGAAGATGAAAGCGCACTACACCAGGCTGGCGGAGCGGGCTCGCGCCAAACTGGGCAGCCGGCTGGAGGATTCAGAGGACGAGGACGATCAGGCCGAGACGGGCAACTCTCGAGGATCGGGGAAGGCGGCCACGAAGGCCTCGACTGCCTGAGGATCCAGCTGGGTACCGGCCACACGGCGTAGCTCCCGCATGGCGTCGTCCGGTGGCCGGGCCTCACGGTAGGGCCGCCGGGTCGTCATGGCATCGAAAGAGTCAGCCACCGCAACGATCCGAGCCTCGATAGGAATCTTTTCCCCCCGCAAACCATCCGGAAACCCCCTGCCATCGAGCCGTTCGTGGTGGGAGCGCACAATCCGCAGGACATCGGGAGATTCGTGGGCCAGGGGAGACAGCATTCGCTCGCCGAGCGCGGGGTGCTCGGTGATCTGGCGGAACTCATCGGCTGTCAGCGAGGTGGGCTTGTGTAGCACTGCCTCCCGGGTGCCGATTTTCCCGATATCATGGAGCTCGCCACCCAGCCGGATGCCATCCAGGCCGGGGCCGGCAAAGCCGAGGCGCGCCGCTGTGGCCACCGCGTACTGGCTGACTCGAATCGAATGGCCCCGGGTATACGCGTCTTTGGCCTCCAGCGCCCGGGCGAGCATCTGCACCCCTTGGAGGAAGAGCTCCTGGATCCGGGTGGCCTGCTCCTGCACCTGGCGCTCGAGATGCTGCTGATAGAATCGGTTCTGCAGCACCAGCGCACGCTTCTCCAACGCGCGCGCGACCCGTGCCTGCAGCTCCCCCAGCGAGATCGGCTTCAGCAGAAAGTCGGCGGCGCCGAGGTGGAGACAGTCGACTGCGGTGGTGGTCTCGCTCATGCCGCTGAGCATGATGACCGAGCTGTCCGGAAAACGCTGGCGCACTACCTCGAGGAAGCCCATCCCATCCAGCTCGGGCATCCGCATGTCGGAGATGATCAGCGGAATCTCGCCCGTCTGATCGAGAACCTGGAGTCCCTCACGCCCGCTGCAGGCCTCCAGGCAATGGAAGCCTTGCGCCTGTAGCATTCGGGATAAGGATCGACGAACACTTGGTTCGTCGTCAACGATAAGACAGTTTGCGCTGCCGGCCACGACCGGCTTCGCTACCTCGGCGTGTGGCATTGCGGCTAAGACCATGTGGTGGGATGATGGATGCCACGAACATCCAATCGGACCAACACTGTAAAAGCATTGGGCTTGATTGTCCACTGTCGGGCCTACCGGCAGTATTGTGGCAGCACCGTGCGGGCATGTCGCCATAGGCCAAAAAGCTTACTTTTATGCTATGACCAACACTTTCGGCGCTCGATCCACCCTCAAAGTCGGCGATCGAGCGTTCGAGATCTTCCGGTTGGACGCCTTGAGGGCGGCCGGAATCGACATCAGCCGCCTTCCCTATTCCCTGCGCATCCTGTTGGAAGACCTCCTCCGCACCGAGGATGGGGTCACGGTTACCCGAGACGACATCGAGGCCCTCGCGCGCTGGTCACCGAAGAATCCGCCGAGCCGGGAGATTGCCTTCACTCCGGCGCGGGTGCTGTTGCAGGATTTCACCGGCGTGCCCGCGGTAGTGGATCTGGCGGCGATGCGAGACGCTATGGCCGAGCTGGGAGGTGATCCGGGTCGGATCAATCCGCTTCAGCCGGTGGAGCTGGTGGTAGACCACTCGGTGCAGGTCGACGCCTTCGGAACCCCACTGGCATTCCAGACCAACGTTGATCTCGACTACCAGCGGAACCGGGAACGCTACCAGTTTCTGCGCTGGGGACAACGGGCCTTCGAGAACTTCCGGGTGGTGCCGCCCAACACCGGCATCGTACACCAGGTCAATCTGGAATACCTCGCCCGAGTGGTGTTCACCTCCGATGAGAACCCGCAGGTCCGAACCGGAGACCTGCCTCAGGCCTATCCCGACACGCTGGTCGGCACCGACTCCCACACCCCGATGATCAACGGGCTGGGGGTCCTTGGCTGGGGGGTAGGAGGAATCGAGGCTGAAGCCGCCATGCTGGGCCAGCCGGTGTCGATGCTGATTCCCGAAGTAATCGGATTCCGGCTGGCCGGGCGGCTGCCCGAGGGGGCGACCGCTACCGATCTGGTGCTTACGGTTACCGAGTTGCTTCGCCGAAAGGGCGTGGTCGGGAAATTCGTCGAGTTCTACGGTCCCGGCCTTAGCAGCCTGGCGCTGGCCGATCGAGCTACTATCGGCAACATGTCCCCCGAGTACGGCGCCACCTGCGCCATCTTCCCCGTGGATGAGGTGACCCTGCAGTACCTCCGATTCACCGGGCGCCCCGAGGAGCGGGTCGCCCTAGTGGAGTCGTACATGAAGGAGCAGGGCCTCTTCCACTCGGCGAGCTCGCCCGATCCCGACTTTACCGACACTCTCTCGCTCGATCTTTCGACTGTCGAGCCCAGCATAGCGGGTCCCCGGCGGCCGCAGGATCGGATCCGGCTTTCGGATGCCAAACGCTCGTTTCGCGAAGCCTTGCCCAGCTTGCTTCCGGCCGGTGCAGCACCACCAGGAAAAGAGGCGGCCAAAGGGCCGAGTGAAGGACCGGCCGCGATCGGGGTCTGGGGAGAGGGCTCCCCGGAGTCGCCGGCCGCCCACGCCGTCATGCTGGAGGACGCGGCTGACGTGCTGGACCACGGCTCGGTGGTGATCGCCGCGATCACCAGCTGCACCAATACCTCCAACCCGTCGGTCATGCTCGCCGCGGGCCTGTTGGCCAAGAAGGCAGTGGAGCGTGGGCTGGAGCGCAAGCCGTGGGTGAAGACCTCACTCGCACCGGGCTCGAAGGTCGTCTCTGACTACTACGATCGGGCGGGCCTGACGCCCTATCTCGAACGGCTTGGCTTCAATCTCGTGGGGTACGGCTGCACCACCTGCATCGGTAATTCGGGTCCTCTCCCGATGGAAATCTCGGATGCGATCCAGCGCCGCCACCTGGTTGCGTGTTCGGTGCTCTCGGGCAACCGCAACTTCGAGGGGCGGATCAACTCCGACGTTCGGGCCAACTATCTGATGTCCCCCCCTCTGGTGGTGGCCTTCGCTCTCGCAGGCCGCATCGACATCGACCTGTTGCAGGAGCCCCTCGGGCATGATCCGCAGGGAGTGCCGGTCTATCTGCGCGACATCTGGCCCACCTCGGCGCAGGTGGAGGAGACCCTTACCCAATCGATCAAGTCCGACATGTACCGGAGGAGCTACGGCGCGGTCTTCGCCGGGGACGAGCGCTGGAATGGTCTGGAGGTGCCCGGTGGAGACCGGTTCGAGTGGTCACCCAGCTCGACCTACGTGCGGCGACCGCCCTACTTCGACGGGATGTCCAAGGAGGCTCCCGCGGCGGTGGAGGAGATCCGGGGGGCGCGGGTGATTGCTCTCCTGGGAGATAGCGTCACCACCGACCACATCTCTCCGGCCGGCAGCATCAAGAAGGATTCGCCGGCGGGACGCTACCTCACCGCGCAGGGCGTGGCCTTGACGGACTTCAACTCCTACGGATCGCGCCGGGGGAACCACGAAGTGCTGGTGCGCGGCACGTTCGCCAACACCCGTATCCGTAATCGTCTCGCGCCGGGCACCGAAGGAGGCTACACCACCCACCTCCCGAGCGGCGAGGTGCTGTCGATCTACGACGCGGCAATGCGCTATCTGGCGGAGGGAACCCCGTTGCTGGTGCTCGCCGGCAAGGAGTACGGCTCGGGTTCCAGCCGGGACTGGGCGGCGAAGGGCCCGGCGCTTCAGGGGGTCCGTGCGGTCATCGCCGAGAGCTACGAGCGGATCCACCGCTCCAATCTGGTGGGCATGGGAATTCTGCCGCTGCAGTTTGCCCCCGGCGAATCGGCCGACACGCTGGGCCTCACGGGACGCGAGGCTTTCGACTTCGAGGGCCTTTCGGCGGCCGTCAAGACCAGATTTGCGGGCGGGCGTGAGCTCACCGTCTATGCCCGGAGAGAGGATGGCTCCCGTCTCACCTTCAGGGCCAGCGTGCGGATCGACACCCCGCAGGAGCTGCTCTACTACCAGCACGGTGGAATTCTCCAGTTCGTGCTGCGGCAACTCCTGGGCGGCCGGGAAAAGGTGCGCGCCATTGGGGGCGAGCTCGCCACTCCGCCCCAGCCGCCCACCAAGCCCACCAATGCGGGCAAGGTGGAGGAAGGCTCGCGGGAGTCCTTCCCGGCGAGCGATCCGCCGGCGTATTAGTACCTAGACTTCTCTAGCTCGCCGTCTTTACTTTGATCGCTTCAGCACGACTTCTTCCTTCCCCCCTAGCGCTGCTGCGAGAAGCCGGCTGAATCGGCGAGGAGAGCGGATGCCTGGTGTGCAGGCGCGGCTGCGGGCGGAGCACAAGCGACGGTATCTCGATCTCGACCCGACCGCCTGGTATCAAGTGGTCCCGATTTTTCCTGGAGTAACTCAACGGATGGTCAACATGGCAGGCGAGCGTCTGGCCCGGTTATCGACACCTCGCGGCTTCGTAACTCTGCGGGCGGAGCACCTGGAGTTTCGCTCTGCGGGGGCCGAGGCAAAGACCCAGCCGGCTTAGGTCGAAGCACTCATCGAGTGTAGTCGGGGATGTTGATCCAGCATCGTCCGAACCTTGATGGCCAGAGTCAGCGGAGTGAAAGGCTTCTGCTGGAACGGCGCCCCGGGATCGAGCAGGCCTCGCTGCACCACGTCTTCGCCGGTATACCCCGACATGAAGAGAATGGGCAGACCGGGGTCGGACAGCGCCAGACTCTGGGCCAGATCCCGCCCACCCATCTCCGGCATTACCACGTCGGAGATTGCCAGGTCGACCATACCGGGATGTTGCTGGACGTAGCGGAGTCCCTCGCTGCCGTTACGGGCTTCCACCACGGCGTACCCGTGGTCTCTCAGGCCCCGGCACGCCAGGTTCCGCACGACATCCTCGTCCTCGATGACCAGAATGGTCTCGGAGCCGCCGGCCGGCGCGGCGATCAACTCGACAGGTGGCTCCGACTCCTGGGGTGCTCTGGCCTCGGGTAGGTAGACCTTAAAGACGCTCCCCTCGCCCTGCTCGCTGTAGACCCAGACGAATCCGCCGCTCTGCTTGACGATGCCATACACGGTGGAAAGCCCCAGCCCGGTGCCCTGGCCCACCGGCTTGGTGGTGAAGAACGGCTCGAAGATCCGAGCCAGAACGTCCCGGTCCATGCCGCAGCCGGTGTCGCTCACGGCCAGCATGACGTAGCGGCCCAGGGGAATGTCGACCCCCCCGTGCCGTTGGGCGTAGCTGGCATCCCAGATCGCGTTGGCGGTCTCAATGGTGACCCGTCCGTGGCCCGTCATGGCATCGCGGGCGTTGAGCACCAGATTGATCAGCACCTGTTCCAGCTGGCCCCGATCGGCGCGCAGCGGCCCAGCGTCGGGGGCAAGCCTCAGCTCGAGCAGCTTGTCTTCGCCGACTGAGCGGCGCAGCATCTTTTCCATTTCGGTGATAGCGGTGTTGATCTGCACTACCTGGGGACGGAGGAACTGCTGGCGGGTGAACGCCAGAAGCTGCCGGGTCACGTCGGCCGCGCGGGTACCGGCCTTGATCACTTCTTCCACGTCGGCGCGGCGAGGATCGTCGGAATCGAAGCTCCGGAGCAGAAATTCGCTGAAGCCGATCACCCCGGTCATCATATTGTTGACTTCGTGGGCGACGCCCCCCGCCAGCTTCCCGGCCGCTTGCATACGCTCGGCCCGGCGGAGGTGCTCCTCCACCCGCTTCCGCTCGGTGATGTCCCGATAGATGCCTCGGACCACCGAGGGCTGCCCGTCCTTGAAGGTGCAGCTCAGGTTGCCCTCGACGGTAATCGGTGTGCCGGCCTTGGGGACGAAGATCAGCTCGACGTGATCCAGGCGCTCACCCAACAGAACCCGATCCACCACCTTGATGTAATGCTCCAGGCTCTCCGGATGCACGATGTCGAGGAGCTTCATGTCGCCGATCTCGTCCTCGCTGTAGCCGGTGCCGTCCTGCCAGGCCTGGTTGACGTAGAGAAGCGAGCCGTCCGGGGCCGCCATGCACACCAGGTCGCTGGCATTGTCGAACAAGTCGCGGTAGCGCTCCTCGCTTTCGCGGAGCTCCCGGTCGGCCCGTTTCCGCTCACTGACATCCCGGGCATTGAGCACGATTCCCCGGATGGTGGCGTCGTTGAGCAGGTTGGTGCCCACCGCCTCGAGCCAGACCGGAGATCCGTCGGCCCGGCGGAGGCTGAACTCGACCGGCCCGGCCACGCTGGGCTTGCCGTTGCCGTTCTGGAGCAACCCTCGCACCTGACCGACGTCGTCCTGGTCGAGATACTCCAGCAGGCTGGTACCCACCAGCTCCCGGGGCGAATACCCCACGATCCGCTCCGCGGAGTCGCTGGCGTACAGAATGGTGCCGTCCGGCGCGACGATGGTGACCAGGTCGGAGGAGTTCTGCACCAGCGAGCGAAACCGGCTTTCGCTCGCGGCCAGCGCCGATTCCGCCTGGACCTTCTCGGCGTGAGCCCGCTCCCGCTCCAGCGCCGCCTCGATGGCCGGCCCGATGCGGGCCAGATTGCTCTTCAGCAGGTAGTCGGTGGCGCCCGCCTTCATGCAACCGACTGCAGTCTCCTCATTCACCGACCCGGTAACGATCAGGAAGGGGATGCTGGGGACTCGCTCCCGGGCCAGGGAGAGCGCCGTCATGCCATCGAAGCGGGGGAGGGTGTAGTCGGAGAGTATCAGATCGGGGTGGAACTCCTCCAGCTCGCGGAGGAAGGCATCCCGGCTGTCCACCCGCCGGGCCAAGAACGGAATGCGGGCCCGCCCGAGCTCGTATTCCACCAGCTCGGCGTCCATTGGCACATCCTCTAAAATGAGGATCCGCAGCGCGTCTTGGGTCATCCCCCCAATCCCAGGTCCCAGGGGGGGCGGACACTGCCGTTCACCCCTCCAGATACCTATACTTTAAGGTCGAAATGAAGTGTCGCCGATGTGGGTCGTAAGTCAAGCGCCTTTCGCCAGGTACGTGGTTCCTCCACGGCCTGTGATGTGCCTCACAGCCCTAATCACCGGGCAAAATCCATTTTGACACGTCTCCGTCTCAGAACAAGCTGGCACCTCGGGAGTTCTCATGCCGACTGAACAGTCGACCAGCAATGGTCGTAAGTCCAAGCGTCGGGGCGGCGGTCGTATTGCCATCGCCTCCTCGGACACGCTCGATACCGACCAATTGCTGGCGGTGCTCACCGCTGTTCGAAAGGGCGATTTCTCGGTCAAGATGCCGATGTCGCAGATCGGCGTCGCCGGAAAAATCTCCGATGCCCTCAACGACATCATCGATCTCAACCGGGAAACTGCTCGCGAATTCGAGCGGGTAAGTCAGGCCGTCGGCAAAGAGGGCAAGATCACCCAGCGAGCTCATCTCCATGGAGCCGCGGGCGCCTGGGCTGCGTCGGTGAACTCGGTCAACACCCTGATCGGCGACCTGGTTCAGCCCACCAGCGAGGTGGCGCGCGTGATCGGTGCCGTAGCCAAGGGAGATCTGTCGCAGTCGATGTCGCTCGACATTGAAGGCCGGCCGTTGATGGGTGAGTTCCTCCGCATCGGCAAGACCGTGAACTCGATGGTAGACCAGCTGAGCTCGTTTGCCTCGGAGGTGACCCGCGTCGCTCGCGAGGTGGGCACCGAAGGAAAGCTGGGCGGCCAGGCCCGAGTGAAAGGCGTCGGCGGCACCTGGAAGGATCTCACCGACAACGTCAACAGCATGGCCGGCAACCTCACCGCGCAGGTCCGCAACATCGCCCAGGTCACCACGGCGGTCGCCAACGGCGACCTCTCCAAGAAGATCACCGTCGATGTGAAGGGCGAGATCCTGGAGCTCAAGAACACCATCAACACCATGGTGGACCAGCTCAACTCCTTTGCCTCCGAGGTGACCCGCGTGGCCCGGGAGGTCGGCACGGAAGGGAAGCTCGGCGGGCAAGCGCAGGTGAAGGGCGTGGGTGGGACCTGGAAAGACCTGACCGACAGCGTGAACTCGATGGCGGGGAACCTGACGGGGCAAGTGCGTAACATTGCCGATGTGACCACCGCGGTCGCCAACGGCGACCTCTCCAAGAAGATCACCGTCGATGTGAAGGGCGAGATCCTGGAGCTCAAGAACACCATCAACACCATGGTAGACCAGCTCAACTCCTTCGCCTCCGAAGTGACCCGCGTGGCCCGGGAGGTCGGGTCGGAAGGGAAGCTCGGCGGCCAAGCGCAGGTGAAGGGCGTCGGCGGCACCTGGAAGGACCTCACCGACAACGTGAACTCGATGGCCGGCAACCTCACGGCCCAGGTCCGTAACATCGCAGAGGTCACTACCGCGGTGGCCCGGGGCGAGCTGAACAAGAAGATCACGGTGGACGTCCAGGGCGAAATTCTGGAGCTCAAGAACACCATCAATACCATGGTGGACCAGCTGAGCTCCTTTGCCTCCGAAGTCACCCGCGTCGCCCGCGAAGTGGGCACCGAAGGAAAGCTGGGCGGCCAGGCCGAGGTGGCCGGCGTGGGCGGCACCTGGAAGGACCTGACCGACAACGTCAACTGGATGGCGGGCAACCTGACGGCCCAGGTCCGCAACATCGCCGACGTGACCACGGCCGTGGCGAACGGAGACCTGTCCAAGAAGATCACGGTGGACGTGCAGGGCGAAATTCTGGAGCTCAAGAACACCATCAACACCATGGTGGATCAGCTGAGCTCCTTTGCTTCCGAAGTCACCCGCGTCGCCCGCGAGGTGGGCACCGAGGGTAAGCTGGGCGGTCAGGCCCAGGTGCGCGGCGTCGGCGGCACCTGGAAGGATCTCACCGACAACGTGAACTCGATGGCCGGCAACCTCACCGGCCAGGTGCGTAACATCGCCGACGTGACGACGGCGGTCGCCAATGGGGACCTGTCCAAGAAGATCACCGTCGACGTGAAGGGCGAGATCCTGGAGCTCAAGAACACCATCAACACCATGGTGGACCAGTTGAGCTCGTTTGCCTCGGAAGTGACCCGCGTGGCGCGTGAGGTCGGCACCGAGGGCAAGCTGGGCGCCCAGGCGCAGGTGAAGGGCGTCGGCGGCACCTGGAAGGATCTCACCGACAACGTGAACTCGATGGCCGGCAACCTCACGGGCCAGGTGCGTAACATCGCCGACGTGACGACGGCGGTCGCGAACGGGGACCTGTCCAAGAAGATCACCGTCGACGTGAAGGGCGAGATCCTGGAGCTCAAGAACACCATCAACACCATGGTGGACCAGTTGAGCTCGTTTGCCTCGGAAGTGACCCGCGT
>DASYIX010000008.1:0-44143 GCA_035997125.1 Gemmatimonadales bacterium | reverse complement strand
CCGAAGCTGGCGTATGTCATCCCGAAGGAAGGTTGCACCATCTGGGGCGACTCCATGTGCATCCCCAAGAGCGCTCCCAACAAGCGGGCCGCCCACGAGTGGATGAACTACATTCTCCGGCCCGAGGTGGGCGCCGCACTGTCCGAGGCCACCGGTTACGGGACGCCCAACGCCGCCGCCGCCAAGGTAATGAAGGACCCGCCTCCCTATCCGACCGAGGACGAGCTCAAGCGGCTCGAATATCAGGTGGACCTGGGTAAAGACACGGCCACGTGGGATCAGATCTGGACCGAGATAAAATCAGCCTAAAGGAGCGCCGATTAATTGCGGTTATCGAACGACCAGGTTTTGCGACACACCCGCCGATATCTGGATCTCATCGCCGGAACGGAGCTCTCGACTCCGGAGAAGCAGGCCTTCATTGCCGAGACGGTCGAGAGCTACGAGAAGTACTACAACCGCGGTTTCATTTCCTACCGGAAGTCGGTCACTGAAGCAGGGCAGTTCGCCGCGCTCGAATGGTCGGGGCAGGGCTCCACCCTGCATGACCTCCTCGGCCGGGAATACATCGACTGCCTGGGCGGCTACGGCATTTTTAGCGCCGGGGTGAACCACCCCAAGGTGATCAAGGCAGTCACCGATCAGATCCAGCGCATGGCACTCAACAGCCAGGAGCTGCTGGAGCCCTGGCGCGCCGCACTCGCCCGGGTCCTGGCCGAGATCACTCCGGGAGACCTGCAGAACTCGTTCTTCATCAGCAACGGCACCGACGCCATCGAAGGCGCCATCAAGCTGACCCGGCTCTACACCAAGCGAAGCACCTTCATTTCAACCCTGGGCGGGTTCCACGGCAAGACGCTGGGCTCTCTCTCGCTCATGGGCAAGGCGTCGTTCCGGGAGCCGTTTCAGTCCGGCCTGCAGGACGTCCGTTTCGTTCCCTATGGCGATGCCGATGCCCTGGAAGACGAGTTCCGCCGCTGCGATGCGGTGGGAGTCCGGATCGCCGGGGTGGTGCTGGAGCCGGTCCAGGGCGAGGCCGGGGGCGTGGTCCCGCCGGATGACTACCTCCCTCGGGCCAGAGAGTTGTGCACCCGCTACGGGGCCTTACTCATCGCCGATGAGATCCAGACCGGGATGGGACGCACCGGGAAGCTCTGGGGCATGGACCATTGGAACGTGGTGCCGGACATCATGTGCGTGGGCAAGTCGATCGGCGGCGGGGTGATGCCGCTCTCCGCGTTTATCTCCACCGCGGAGATCTGGGAGGTCATGATTCCGAACCCGATCATTCACTCGACCACCTTCGGTGGCAATCCTCTGGCGTGCGCCGCCGGCCTGGCTGCGATCGAGGTGACGCTGGAGGAGGATCTGCCGGGACAGGCCGCCAGGAAGGGCGAATTCCTATTACGCGAGCTGGGGTGCCTCCAAGAGAAATATCCCCAGGTACTGAAGGAAGCTCACGGGAAGGGATTGTTGATCGGGATGGAGTTTCCAGTGCAGGAGATCGGGTGGGAGGTAGCGTCAGGGCTGTTCAAGCGCGGCGTCCTGGTGGCGGGCACCTATTCCAAGGCGCAGGTCATCCGAATCGAGCCGGCGCTGGGAATTTCGATGGACCTATTGCAGGAGATGCTCAACCGGCTGGAAGATACATTCCGGGAGGTCGCCAAAGCTCTTTAAACGTGGCTGGCCGGAAAAAAGTCCCCCGGACTCCTAGCAGGCCGGGGGACTACTTCTGATTGTCGGCAACTCAACTCTACTTGGTCTCAGGCTCCGCCGGTGCCGCCCCCAGCTCCTTCGACCAGCTGATGGTCACCCCACCCCAGAGCTTCACATCGTTGCTATTAAGGCCAGTGGGACTGGCCGGGTCCTTCTTGGTGAACTTGGTAGCTTCGTCACCGGTGATGACGAAATGCAGGGCGGGTGCGAACGAAAGAGGACCTGCAGTGAAGGGCACCCCAGCCGACAAGTCCAGGTGGGTGAACCCGTCGTCGGTGAAGTTGAATGACTCGGTAGAGAGCGGATCGCTGGGTATGCCCTGGCCGGCGCTCAGTCCGGCTAGCGCGCCAAGAACGATAGTAGCCTTTGGGCCCGCCGCCACCGAGTGGGAGATGCTCCCCTCGAAGTACGCCCCCTTGATCTTGTCGACGTCGTACCACACGGCGAGCTTCGGGGCCAGAAGCACGTCGAACGCGGCCTTTCCGTAGATCTCGACCGTGTTAGCGGCCTTGGTGAAGCCATCGTTGTTGGGGAACGTGTAGCCGGTGACACCCGCGGTCAGCGTTGTCTGGGAGCCTACCGGGACCCCTACTTCGCCCCACCAGTCGAACTCGGCGAGGCCAGCGCCATCGGAGCCGTTCTCGCTGATGTCCGTGGCCCCGTTATACGAACCCGGTTCGATGTTGAACCATCCGCCGGCCGTTAACGAGGCGCTGCTCACTGGAACCGTGACATACGCGTCAGGCTGGAGGACAAATTTGTTGGTGTAGGTGATCCCACGCCAAACGTAGCTGCTAAACGCGCCCAGATCCGCACCGATCGTAACCTGAGCGTGGGCGGGCGTCACGCACGCCAGCGTACCGGTAACGAGGAGCGCTGCTACGACAAGGTTCGCTCGTTGCATGATGTCTCCGCTGGCAAGGGAAAAAGGATTTCGACGTCAAACACAAACGGCCCGCCTGAATTGACAAGCGAGCCGGGGACTCCCTCAGGAGCAAGGATGCACCGCCCGCCGCCTATGTAAAGGCGTCACAATTCGCGAGTCGATTCCAATTACTCAGGGTGGAGCGGGGCATGCGGCTAATGTACCGGGGCAGAAGCGAGCGTCAAGATGGGACTGATAATGTGCTACGTCCAAAGCCGCCGCCCGCTCCCCCCAGCGACGAAGCGCAACGAGGGTCTGCTCTGGACAGGAGGTCCGGGGCGCCGTAGGCTATCCTGCCGTACTCGCCTTTGTTTTCCGCAACGACATCTCACTACCCTGGGAGGGTGTCGAATGGCCCCGAAGCCCGGATTGTATGCGGACGCCGAACGCGACACGGCCGATCTCGCCAAGTTCGGCTACAAGCAGGAACTCAAGCGAGCCCTCGGAACCTTCAGCTCGTTCGCGGTGGCCTTTAGTTACATCTCGCCCTCCACCGGCATCTTCACGCTGTATGCCCTCGGGCTGGGGTTCCTCGGGCCAGCCTTCTTCTGGACTTGGCCTCTGGTGTTCCTCGGCCAGTTTCTGGTGGCGCTCAATTTCGCCGAACTCTCGAGCCATTTTCCGGTTGCGGGGTCGGTGTATCAGTGGACCAAGTACCTGGCGGGTCGGACCTACGCCTGGTTCGCCGGGTGGATCTACCTCGCGGCGGGTGTCTTGACCGTGACGGCGGTGGTGGTGACGCTGCCGCTGGCGCTAATTCCCGCGCTCAACGGTATCGGATGGACCATGGAAAACAGTCTCGAGAACCAGCGTATGGTGGCGCTGGTCACCCTGATCGTCATCACCGTGCTCAATATCTACGGCGTCAAGCTGGTGGCGATCGTCAACAACACCGGCGTGGTGTTCGAAATCCTGGGCATGGTGGTGTTTGCCCTGATCCTGGCCGCGGCGTACAACCACCAAGGGGTCGGCGTGGTGACCCAGACCGGTGGCCAGCCGTTGACCTTCGGCACGTTCACCGCTGCCATGTTCATGAGCCTGTTCGTGATCTACGGCTTCGACACCGCGTCCACCCTGGCGGAGGAAACCCGCGATCCGCGGCGGGAGGCCCCCAAGGCCGTTCTGGCATCCATCATCGGCGCCTTCGTGATCGGGACCATCTTCCTTTGGGGCACGCTGATGGCCATCCCCAACGTGGCCGACGCCATCAAGAACGCGATGGGCCCCGCCCAGATCATCGAGGCCAATTTCCCGCCTTTCTGGGCCACTGTCTATCTCTTGGTGGTCGTGGCGGCGATCTTCGTCTGCTGCCTGTCGATTCAGACGTCGACGATCCGCCTGATGTTTGGGATGGCGCGGGACAATCAGCTCCCCTTCTCCAAGTCGCTGGCCAAGGTGAGCCCCACGCTGCACACCCCGATCAGGGCCTCGATCGCGGTCGCCCTGTTTGCCGCCATCCCACTGCTGCAGTACGCCGGTGCCGCCTACATCGCCATCGCGGCGACCGGCATGATCTACCTGAGCTACTTCCTGGGGAACTTCGCGGCGCTCCGGGCCCGCCTCCGCGGATGGCCCAAACAGCCAGGCGCCTTCAGCCTCGGTCGCTGGGGCGTGATGGTGAATGTCCTGGCCCTCGTGTGGGGGGGTAGCATGCTGCTGAACTTCGCGTGGCCCCGCGCCTGCTGTAATCCGAAGCCTACGGAAACAGTGGTGGGCAATGCCCAGCTGCTCAATTTCCCCCTCAGATTCCTCAACAACATTCCCGTGCTATGGACGGTCTTCGTCACAATTTTCCTGATCGGGGCGGCGTACTACGTCGGGGTCCAACGCAAGAAACCGGTCTCGACGCTGGTGCCGTCAGCGGCGTAGGGCCGACGAGCAGATGCGGGGTGCGGGCTCCTCTGCTGGCAGCGGAGTTCGGGGAATCCTGCCCCGCGTCACTTGATGAGACCTTGTTGGAGGTGCAAAACGAGGCCGGCTTGCGGTTACTGCAGCAGTCCCGCTAACCTTGGTGCCCGAGGCCTGCTGACCCTTCTGGAGACCGCGTGATGTCCTGGTTTGGCCTGCTCTTCGCTTCTATGGGTGCGGCGCTCATCTTGGGGGCGCTTACCTTCGTCTCTGCTCTCATCGGTGGCCTGATCACCGCCATGATCGTCCTCATGTGTGGGCCGATCATCGACCGGCTCCTGGCCCGGCGCAATCGCCGGTCGGCCTAGCCCTGAGCGTCGGGATCCTCCAGGCCTTCCGGCGTGGTGGCCATTCTTAACGCGGCATCGTAGTTCGACTTGAGGCTGGTCAGCAGGTCCCGCAGCCCCCGCACCTTGAACTGGATCCCTCCACCCCGCCGAAGCATGGTTCCCATGATGCCGGCTGTTTCGGCTAGGCCGCTGAGGCTCAGCGCCGTCGCTTTTCCCTTGATCTCGTCCAGCAGCCGGCCCAGACCCCGGGTAATGGCTTCGTCGACCCGCTGACCCCCCATCTGTTCGATGACGCTGTGAATGCGAGCAAACTTGGGCGGAAGCAGTTGCAGAAAGGCCAACTGGGCCTGCTGGCGGCTAGAGAGTTTTGGGGCCATCGTTCTTGAGTTAGGGGAGACCGAATCTAACCCGTCGGGCCCGCCTTGGGACGTCGCAGGCTGAATCCTGGCCTGCATCCATCCGTAGTGAAGAAGCTTCTCGAGCCGAGTCGACTGGCCGGAACCATCAGGACACCCATGAGCCCATTGGTGTGGGACGGCCGCAGCTGGGGAAAACTGTCTATTCGGCGCTCCGCCAGACGACCATATAGCAGGGGCGCCCGTCTCATCTACGACGCAGGGTTGATCCAATGAAGATCTCAGACCTGTCGATTCGACGGCCGGTGCTGGCCAGCATGATCAGCCTGGCCCTGGTGCTCTTCGGCGCTATCGGGTACACCCAGCTTGCCGTGCGCGAATTCCCCGACGTGGACGCTCCCATCGTGTCCGTCAGCACGGTACTGCCCGGCGCCAACCCGCAGGTCGTCGAGTCGGCCGTCACCGACATCCTGGAAGAGGAGCTCAGCACGGTCGAGGGGCTGCGTACCCTGACCAGCTCGAGCGGGGAGGGCATCAGCAACATCACCCTGGAGTTCAATCTGGAGCGAGGGGTCGAGGCTGCTGCGCAGGACGTCCGTGACAAGGTTGCCCGGATCCGGGAGCGCCTGCCCGAAGACGTCGAAGAGCCGGTGGTGGCCAAACAGGACGCCGATGCTCAGCCCTTCTTCTGGCTCGCGCTGTCCGGCGAGAACTATGACCTGCTTCAGCTTTCCGACATCGGCGACCGCCTGGTCAAGGCTCGCCTTCAAAGCCTGCCGGGCGTGGGTCAGGCCCGGATCTTCGGCGAGCGCCGCTTCTCCATGCGGGTGTGGCTTTCGGCGTCGGAGCTCTCTGCTCGGGGACTCACCGTGCAGGACGTCCAGCAGGCCATCAAGACCCGCAACGTCGAGGTCCCGGCGGGCCGGATCGAATCCCAGCGCCGGGAGTTCACTGTTCGTTCCCTGGGCGAGCTCAAGACCCCCGAAGAGTTCGGCAACCTGGTGGTCAGCAATGCCAACGGCATTCTGGTCAAGCTGAAGGATCTGGGACGGGTCGAGCTGGGCGCCGAGGACGATCGCAGCACGTTGCGTTACAAGCGGGCGCCCGCTGTGGCAATCGGCGTGGTCCGGCAATCAAAGGCGAACATCATCTCGGTGGCGGACAAGATCCGCTCCGAGCTTCCCCGGATTCAGGCATCACTGCCGCCTGGCGTGGCCATCAACACGGCATTCGACGAATCGATCTTCGTCAAACGCTCCATTCAGGAGGCGGAGGAGACCTTGGGCATCGCCGCCCTCCTGGTGGTCATCATCATCTTCCTCTTCCTGCGAAACTTCCGGGCAACGATCATTCCCGGACTGGCGATCCCCACGTCCATCGTGGCGGCGTTTGCCATCATGTATTTCCTCGGCTTCTCAATCAACAACTTCACCCTTCTCGCTCTCACTCTGGCCATCGGCATCGTGGTGGATGATGCGATCATCGTGCTGGAGAATGCCTATCGGCACCAGGAGGAGCTGAACGAGAGTCCGCAAGAAGCTGCCACCAACGGCACCCGGGAAATAGCCTTTGCGGTGCTGGCCACCACCATCTCGCTGGTGGCGGTGTTCACCCCGCTGGCGTTTCTGAAGGGCTCCACCGGCCGACTCTTCAACGAATTCGGCATCGCGGTCGCTGGGGCGGTCATCATCTCCGGGTTCGTGGCGCTGACGCTGACGCCGATGCTCTGCGCTAAGATCCTCCGGGTGCCCCCGCGGCACGGCCGGATGTACCGAATTCTGGAGGAGGGTTTCAATCGGCTGGCCTCAGGCTACTCCCGGACGCTGAGCCTGGCACTCCGGCACCGGCTGGTCATTGTCAGTCTGGCGCTATTCGTGACTCTGGGTGCGGTGTTCGTCTTTCGCTCGCTCAAGCGTGAGTTCGTCCCGCCGGAAGACCGGGGTTGGTTCTTTTCCTTCATCATTGCACCCGAGGGCTCCTCGCTCGCGTACACGGACGGCTATCAGCAGCAGGCCGAGGCCATCCAGGCCAAGACAAAAGGAATCGAGAGCTTCTTCAGTGTCGTCAATATCGGAGATGGGGTGAGCCGGGGCATCATCTTCACCAATCTGGACGACTGGTCCAAGCGGGATCGGTCCGTCCAGGAGATCATCGGAGAAGTGCAGGGGCAATACTTTGGCATTCCGGGAGTGTTTGCCTTTGCGAATAACCCGCCGGCCTTTGGGTGGGGAAGCCCAGTCAACTTCGTGATTCAGCACTCCGACTTTGACTTGCTGGCCAAAGGCAACGACACCCTGCTCGCGCGGGCCCGGAAGATTCCGGGTCTGATCAACGTCGACAGCGATCTCAGGGTCAATAAACCCCAGCTCACCGTGAGCTTCGACCGCGACCGGGCGGAGGACCTCGGGGTACCGGTGGCGGACGTCGCGACCACGCTCCAGGTCCTTCTGGGTGGGAACAAAACCAGCACCTTTACCCGCGCCAACAAGCAATACGACGTCATCGTGCAGCTCGACCCCCGCGCCCGGGCCACGCCGAGTGACATGACCGGGCTGTACGTGCGCGGCCGGGGCGGCGAGCTGATGAAGCTGGAGGCCCTCGCCAGCGTGCAGGAGGGAATAGGGCCCCGGGAGCTGAACCATTTCGACCGGGTCCGCTCCGCTACCCTGACGGCAAACCTGGCTCCTGGCTTCACTCTGGGCGAGGCGCTCGATTCCCTCACCCGGATCGCCAAAGAAGTTCTTCCCCGGGGCAGCAGCACCGCGCTGGCGGGCGAGTCACGCGAGCTGGAGGAGAGTGGATCCGCGCTGTATTTCGCGTTCCTGCTAGCGCTGGTGGTGGTGTTCATGGTGCTGGCCAGCCAGTTCGAATCGCTGGTCCATCCGTTCACCGTGCTTCTGGCCGTGCCCCTGGCCGTTACCGGAGCCCTGTTCACCCTCAAGCTGGCCGGGTCTACCCTGAACGTGTACAGCCAGATCGGCATGATCCTGCTGATCGGCCTGGTGTCCAAGAACTCGATTCTGCTGGTGGAGTACATCAACCAGCTCAAGGAGAGGGGCATGAGCGCGTTGGAGGCGGCGCAGGAAGCCGGCCGCATCCGTTTCCGCCCCATCCTCATGACTTCGGTGGCCACTGTGATGGGCGCGCTGCCGATCGCTCTGGGTCTGGGAGCCGGATCACTGAGCCGGCGTCCGCTCGGCTACGCCATTGTCGGCGGGCTGGTGTTTTCCACCCTGCTCACCCTCTACGTGGTTCCCGCCGTGTACCTGATCTTTGACGGCATTCTCGAGCGCTCGCGGCAGCGGACGGCCGCAACCCACGGCGCCCTCGCGCCGGTGGAGGCGGACTGATGCTTCTGCTGCTCCTGGCGCTCCAAGCTACGCCGGTCACGTCTCCGACCGACTCGGTGCCGTCGGCTGATTCGGTCCCCCGGATTACGCTGGCAGAGGCCATCCGCCGGTCGGCTCATCTCGATCCTGACTATGTTCGCGCGCTGGGTCAGATCGAGAACGCGGAGTGGGGGCGCCGGGCGGCAGTTCTGGCCTTCATCGTCCCTTCCGTTCAGTTCGGTTTGGACGAAACCAAGTACTCCCAACAGTTCTTCAATCCGGCCAACCCGGCCAACCCAACAAGCACTCTGGTGGTGGGGCGGGCTACCGCCAACTACGAGGTGTTCAGCGTCCGGAAATTCTCCGAGCTCTCTCGCAGCAAGGCCGAGATGGCCAGCGCGGAGGCGGGCGAGCTGGAGCAGCGCTTTCAAGCGGCTCTGGAGGCCGAGTCGAGCTACTACGATGTGCTGGTTAATCAGGAGCTCACTCGGGTAACCCGCGAACGGGCCGTCCGGGCTCGGGAGGGATTGGCGATTGCCCGGGCCCGGGTGACATCGGGTGCCGCGGTCCAGACCGACTCGCTCCAACTGTTCCTCGAGCTTATCCGGGCCCAGGTCGAGATCCTGCGCCAGCAAAACGCCCTGCGTACGGCACAACTTGAGCTGGGACGCCGGGTCGGCGCGGCGGGTCCGGTGGATGCGGTATCGCCGGACACCGCGCCGGCGCCCAAGCTGCCGATCAGTATGGCCGAGGCGGTGCGCATCGGGTTGGATCAGGGACCCCAGTACCGCGCTGCCCGCGCCAACGAGACCTCCGCAGCGGCCGCGCTCCGTTCCTTCCGCGGAGACTACCTCCCGGTCTTCAGCATCGGCGGGCAGCACCAACGCTACGACACCCAGCTCTTTCCGGGAGCGGCCAACATTTCGTCACTGACCTTCAGCGTATCATATCCGCTCTGGAACAACGGACAGCGGGAGATCGAGGTCAGCCAGGCACGGGTAAACCGGGATGTGGCGCGGGCGATACGGGAAGACCTGGAACGCGTGGTACGCCGAGACGTCTCCAGTGCGTATGACACCTATGAGACCGCTACGGCGGCGGTGCAGCTGGCCCAAGTTGGAGTCACCGTGGCGCTGCAGAACTACCGCATGCAGGAGCTGCGCTACCGCTCGGGGGCGAGCACGATTCTCGACCTGCTCGACGCCCAGGTCAATCTGGCGCAGGCGGAGGCCGGATTGGTTCAGGCTCGTTATCAGACTCGTCTGGCCCTGGCGCGGCTCGAGGCAATTCTGGGTCGCAGACTCTTCTCGAACAAGGACCTTCCGTGAGACCGATCCATGTGGCGTTCCTGACGCTTGCCGCTGTCGCGGCGTGCAACCGGGCGGAGTCCGCTGGCAAGAGTCCCGGCGGGCCGGGCGGCCCTGGCGGCGGTGGCCCACCGGCCATGCCGGTCGAGGCCGCAACCGCCAGGGCAGATACCGTGGTCGATGCCATTCTCGCCACCGGGCAGATCGAAGCCATGCAGTCCATCGAGCTTCGGCCTGACGTTGAAGGCCGCCTGGTGCAGATCCTGGTCCGCGAGGGGTCTCCTGTGGCCCGGGGCACGGCCCTCTTCAAGATCGACGACGCCGAGCTTAAGGCACAGGTCGCCCAGGTTACCGCAGAGCGCGATCTGGCGCGCCAATCGCTGGACCGCACTCGAGATCTCCTGGGACAGAAGGCCTCCTCCCAGGCCGAGCTCGAGCGGGCCGAGGCGACCATGCGGAGCAACGAGGCTCAGCTCGAACTGCTCAAGGTGCGGCTCGACCGTACTCTGGTGCGTTCTCCGTTCGCCGGCGTGGTGGGTCAACGGCGCGTGAGCCTGGGAGACTACGTCACCTCCGACACCAAACTCGCCGCGCTGCAGACGGTATCGCCGCAACGAGCATCGTTTCAGGTGCCGGAACGCTACGCGGATCAACTGAAGGACGGACAGCGGGTCACCTTCCGAGTGGCCTCGCTCCCCGGTCGGGAGTTTACTGGCAGAGTGGATTTCGTTGACCCTGTCGTGCAGCTGCCGGGTCGTACTATCACCGTCAAGGCTCAAGTGCCCAACCCGCGCCGCGAGCTGCAGGCGGGGATGTTCATCGAGGCCCGCCTGGCAACGGCTATCCGGCCCAACGCGGTGGTGATCCCGGAAGACGCCATTCTCCCGCTTCAAGGCTCCAACATTGTGTGGGTGGTCGCCGATGGGAAAGCCACCAAGCGTCAGGTTGAGCTGGGAGTGCGGACTCCGGGATTTGTTGAGATCAAAAGCGGAGTTCAGCAGGCGGAGCAGGTCGTGGTCGGAGGCCAGGAACGCCTGGCCGAGGGCGCGCCGGTGCAGGCCAAGCTAGTGGAGCGCCGTCCGGCAAACGCGCAGGAAGAGGTGGGGCAGGCTCAGGGGCACTAGAAGAGACCGCTCTTGGCCGCCGCCCAGAGCCGGCTGAGGCGGTCGAAGCCGTCCTGTAATAGCTCAACCTGCTGGGGACTCGCAGAGGCCGAAAGGGCGGTCTCCAGCTCCGACGCCAGGCGGCCCATCTCCCGGCGTCCACCTTTGGCCGCTTCCGTTGTGATCTCGGCCAGGATAGCGGCAATCTTTTGACGCACCGCCTCATCGTTGGGGACCTGCCAGAGGTAGGTCGCGCTGTCGCGGCCAGCCTTGCAGAGCTCGCCCAACCGGTCCATCAATGGGGGGATCGGCCTTCTGGGCGCTGGCTTGGGATCATCGGTCATTGGAGCCTCCAGTATCTATCTCCATCATAACTGTTCCGGGGTCAGCGTGAACCCACGCCTTGCCGCCGGGGCGACACTCCTCGCGGCTGTGTTCTCCCTTCTCGCTGGCACCGGCGCCGCACAGACCACTCGGCCTGAGCGTACTGACTTCCGGGAAACCTCTTCCTACGCCGATGTGCTGGCCTTTCTGGATTCGCTGCAACAGGTGGTGCCCGACGTCCGGGTGGGAACCCTTGCGACCACGGTCGAAGGTCGGAGAGTGCCCTTCGTCGTCGTGGCCCGCCCCTCTGTCTCCGGACCGGCCGAAGCCCACCGCACCGGCAAACTGATCGTCTATCTCCAGGCCAACATTCATGCGGGCGAGGTGGAAGGGAAGGAAGCAGCGCAGATGCTGCTGCGAGCTGTTACCCAGGGACCGCTGCGTTCCCTGCTCGAGCAGATCGTGCTCTTGGTGGTGCCGATCTACAATCCCGACGGCAACGAGCGCTGGGCCTCCGGGGAGCACAATCGGCCGGGTCAGAACGGCCCCGAGCGAGTCGGCCAGAACCCCAACGGCCAGGGGCTCAATCTCAATCGGGACTACGTCAAGATGGAGGCGCCCGAAACCCGAGGCTCAGCCTCCCTGCTGGCGAGCTGGGATCCCGACCTCTTCATCGATCTGCACACCACCAACGGCAGCTACCACGGTTACGTGCTGACATATGCTCCCGGCCTCAACCCGAATGCCAATCCCGCGTCCGCGTTCGTACGTGACCGGTTCCTTCCCCAGATCAGGCAACGGATGCAGCAGCGTCACGCCCAGCGCACCTTCTCCTACGGCAACTTCCGCAATCAGAACCCCGACTCGCTGGTTCAAGGATGGGAGACCTATGACGCCCGTCCCCGTTTCGGCACCAACTGGATGGGCCTGCGGGGGCGGCTCGCGATTCTCAGCGAAGGCTACAGCAACGCTGACTTCCGAACCCGCATCTTCGCTACGTACAACTTTGTCCAGGAAATCCTGACTCTGGCGGCGGAACAGCGAGAGACCATCAAGTCGCTGGTGATGGCTTCGAACCGACGCCGCACCGACTCGGTGACGGTACGCTCGATCCTCGGCCCAGCCACTGCGCAGGATGTCGTCGCCGAGATCACCCACGAAGGGGGCGAGGGGGCTGGTGGCTTCGCTCGGCGGCAACGCACCGGGGTGTACCGCACCATTCGCATGCCCGTGTTCGATCGCTTCGTCGCTGCCCGGAAGGAGCGGCTGCCGGCAGCCTACCTTCTGCCACTCCGGTTCACCGAATTGGTCGAGCTTCTCCGGCGCCAGGGAATCCTGGTGGACGTGCTGCGGGAGACAGGGCGGGTGCCGGCAGAGACCTTTGCCGTCGACAGCCTGGCCGTGAACCCTCTATTTGAAGGCCACCGCACCGTCCAGGCGGAGGGCCGCTGGAGCAACCAGGCCGCCGACACCGTTGTGACTCCAGGGTGGTACCTGGTGCGCGCGGATCAACCGCTTGGGGTACTGGCGGCCTATCTGCTCGAACCTGCGTCGGAGGATGGGCTGGTCACCTGGAACTTCCTCGACCGCGAGCTCCAGGTCCACGCTCCCTATCCCATCCTGCGCGCCCGGACTTTGCCTCGAATCCCAACGCTCGCCGTTCCATAGGACAGCGCTCATTGTGATAGATTCAAAGTTTGGATCCACGCCCATTCACCCGAGGATGTTCTTTCCATGACCGCCCGCGCCGCCGCTCATTCCTCCCGATCTCTCGTCATCTGGGCCTGGGACTGGGCCAAGTCGATCATCGTCGCCCTCGTCGTCTGGTTCTTTCTCCGGACGTTCTTGGTAGAGGCGTTCCGGATCCCTTCGGGCAGCATGGAGAACACTCTTCTCATCGGCGATTTCCTCTTCGTGAACAAGGCGCTGTACGGGGCGGAGGTGCCGCTCATCCATGCTCATTTGCCGGCGGTACGCGAGCCTCGGCGGGATGACATCCTGGTCTTCGATTCCGTGGAGGAGGAAGGCCTCAAGGTGGTCAAGCGCCTGATCGGGATGCCGGGCGACACACTGAGCATGGAGAACGGCGAGCTCTTTCGTAACGGCGAGCGGGTCAAGGAACCCTACGCGGTCCATTCCGATCCCACCCGATCGGAAGATCCCATCCAGCGGGCAAAGATGCGGGAATGGCAGCTGCCCCATCTGGTCCGCCGGGATCCGGCCAGCTACCAGCCCGATCTGCAGGAATGGGGACCGATTGTAGTGCCGCCGGATTCCTTTTTCATGATGGGCGATAACCGCGACAGCTCCTACGACGGCCGCTATTGGGGTTTTCTCCCTCGGAAGAATGTCCGCGGAAGGCCGCTGGTAGTCTATTTCAGTTACGATCCAAGCAGTTGGCGGGCGCTGCCGTTCCTTACGGCGGTCCGCTGGTCCAGGCTGTTTTCAAGTCCGGAGTAGACGGCGCCCGGAGCTAGTTCTGGCTGTGGGAGGGGCGGGGTGCCTCGGGAAGCGACGAGCGGTTGAGCATGCGGGGAATGTAGGCGGCGCTACGGCTGCAGGCGGAGCAGTGGAGGGTGACTCTTCCGCCCTGGACGTCATCGGCGCTGGATCGATCGGGAAACCTATCTACGGCTACCGAACCACAGGAGGGACAAACCAAAGGCTTCTGGTCTCGGTCTGCCGCGATCAGAATCAGCGCTTCCGGCGCACGGTACTCCTTGACGCCCCGACGCCCCACAGTCGGCCCTTCCGGCGGAGTCTGGTGGCACGGAACTGGCTACCCCACCGGCCTGAATTTAGAGAATCTCACGGTCTCGCGCAAAGGCGATTCCGACTCTGGCACTGATTTTGGAGAGCCGATGGCTAACTCCCTGAAGACATCGATGTGGTCGTTCCTGGCTCTGTTGTCGTGGCCTGCAGCCGCGCAAGCACAGCGGGTTCACGAGGTTCGGCTCGAGGCCAACTCCGAGAGAGAGATTTATCGCTTCAATCCGGATCGGGTGACCGCTCGACCGGGAGACGTCGTGGTCTTTAAAGCGGTAAGCGGTGTCCCGCACAGCATCGTGTTTGAGAGCGCGGGTCTCTCCGACCAGGCCCACGAGGCACTGAACGGGGCCATGAGCCGCCGGGCAGGAGACCTCAGCAGTCCATTGTTGACTCTGCAAGGGGCCGAATACCGAGTGGTGGTTCCCCAGCTCTCGCCCGGTACCTACCAGTTCTTCTGCCTACCCCACCGCGCTTACGACATGCGGGGCCAGCTCAGGATTACGAAGTAGTAATCTGTACTACTAGCGCCACGCTGTCCTCAGTGCGAGAATTCCGCCTTCTCGCAGGGGCCAGATCCCGTCTCCGGTGACGGCGTCGGGCGCTAAAGAACGCAGGTAAGGAGGCCACGTGGTGTCGGAACTCGGCGGTTCACAGATTTCCACCTTGCTCGAGACCCTTCCGGGGATTGCGAATGTCCTCCGGAGTCCAGTCGCGGATGCGTTGGGCAGCGTCATTCGGGCGGCGGCTCGGGTAAGCGAGTTCAACGTGGCGGATGCGGAAGAGCTGGTGCGCTATGCAACTCGGCGGGGCCTGCTGGGCAACGAGGAAGGCGATCGACTCCTGGCGGAGGTCCATGCGGCGCAGCAGAAGCGGTTGGATAAGGCAGCCGATCGGGAACGGGCTCAAAAGGCCAAGGTTCGAGCCAAGGTTAAGACGGTCAAGCGGGTGAAGGCGGTCAAGAAGACGGCGAAAAGCAGTCGGAAGCGCTAGTCCACTCGTCAGGTCTTAAAATCCTGCATCAAAGCGGTAAGCCGGGTCGCACCCTGAAGTAGGTCGCCGGCGGACGCCGCCATTTCCTCGGTTGACGCCGTCTGTTCTTCGGCAGCGGCGGTGACCTGTTCGCTGGCCGAGGCATGCTCGCTCGCGGCGTGACTCACTTCCTGGGTGCGCTCGCCCAGCTCGGTGACGATTCGCCGGTTGGCCTCGGCTTCCCGCACTACCGCTCCCGCCGCGGTATGGACCTCCTGGACCGCCCCGGCGATGTCTTCCAGAGCGCGGGCTGCCGCGGTCGCCACCGCCTCAATTCCCTGTACCCTCGCCGAGCCCACGTCCATGGTCTCGGAAACCTCGCGCACCTGCTTCCTGATGAACTGAACGGTCTTGGCGACCTCTTCCGCGGCGCTCGAGCTCGAATCGGCCAGCCGGCGGACCTCCTCCGCCACCACAGCGAAGCCACGGCCGTGCTCGCCTGCCCGGGCTGCTTCGATGGCCGCGTTGAGCGCCAGCAAGTTGGTCTGGGACGAGATCTGTCGGATGAGATCGATGAACGCGGTGATCGGCTCGGACAGCCGGGCCAGCTCCTGGACCTGACGAGCCGACATTGAGACGACCTCCTGTACATCGAGCAAGGTCTGACCCGCGGCCGCGACGTCCTCCCGGTGCCGCGCTGCCAGCGCCCGTATCCGCTCACCCAGCTCGACCATGCGGGCGGAAGCGCTGGCGTTGGTCTCGGCGATTTGACGCAGGCTGAGCAACAGCGCATCGGCCTTCTCCATTCCCCTGACCTGTTCCTCCGCGCTGGAGGCGATCTTCACCATCGCGGTTGAGATCTCCCCGCTGCTCGCGGCCAGCTCCTCACTCATCGCCGAGAAATCGCTGGCGCTGTTTCCGATCTGACTGGCCTCGTTCACCACCGACACCACGACGCCGCGAAGTCTGGAGGCCATGCCCTCCATCGCGCGGCCCAGGACTTCGAGCTCGGTAGGCATTCTCCCCAGCTGCACCTTCCGCAGGTCTCCGGCGCCAAACCGCTCGGCCGCGCTGATCAGGCGGCGGAGGGGCAGATCCACCCAGCGCACTGTGAACACCGAGGTGGCCGCTCCGAGAGCCACCGAGACGACCAACAACAGCCACAGCAGTGACCGCCGGTGCTGGGCGTCACGCTGGAGCTCCCCGGCACGAACCATGGAGCGGTTGGTCTGCGCCAGCGCGAGCGCCCGCACATCGCCCAACAGGGTATCTGCTGGAGCTCGGGCCCGGTCGGCCTGGCGCCGAGCAGCGTCGGTGTGACCCAGGTCGGCAAGCGCGTGGGCCATGGCGTACGACACCTCGAGCTCTGCCTGGTTGGCGGCGATCTTGTTGACGATGTAGCGATCCGAGGTGGTAAGCGCACCGAGCGTGCGGTATCGCCGCTGGTACACGTAGGCCGAGTCCCCTTCGTCGATAAAGTGCCGGCGGGACTCGGCCGACGGCAGCACCAGATACTGCTCCGCTGCCCGAACCTCGGAGCTGAGCGAGGCAATCAGTCCGTTGCTCAGATCGGTGCTTTCCAATAGGAGCGACAGCTCATGTTCCACGGACCGGTCCAGCGAGCTGATCGAACTGACGCCGAGGAAGGCTATGACGCACACCAGGGTGAGGAGGAGCGCCATTCCCCCGATGACTCTACTCCGCAAGCTCCGCATCCCTGTCACTGCCTGCCCGCCAGTCGCACCCCACCGTCCCGCACCACGCCGATGTAGACGGTCTGGTTGGGTACGTCGCCTCTCATGTCGAACGCCACCGTCCCAGTCACCCCTTTGAATGCCGGTGCGCTAGCGCCGACCTGAGCCAGGGCGCGACGCACCGCCTCCCGCTTGGGTCCCGCCCGGGAGATCACATCCCGCAGCAGATACACGGCGTCGTAGGTGGCCGCTGCGGGCTGGTTGGGGAGTCCTGTGCCGGGAAACTTCCTCCGATAGGCCTGCACGAACGCTCGATTGGCGGGGGTCTCCAACGTCGGCAGGTAGGCCGATGACAAATACACCCCATCGGCTATCGCGCCGGCCTCTTCGATTCCCTCCAGACCATCTCCGCCGAGCACCGGCATGCTGAGTCCGCGGCCGCGGGCCTGGCGGAGGATTTCCTCGGCCTCGCTCTTGTTTCCGGCTACGACGAGGAAATCGACCCGACCCAGCTTGGCGAGCCGGTCCAGATACGGCGCCACCTCGGGCTTGTCGCCCAGGTACGGATCGATGGCCACCAGGACGCCGCCACGGCGGGCAAAATCCCGCACGAAGCTCTGCCGCACGCCCCGGCCGTATTGGTCATTCAGGTACAACACCGCGCCCCGCTCCAGGTGGAGCGTGTCATGGACCCAGCGCGCCAGCGCGGCACCGTGGGCCAGATCGCTGGGGCAAATGCGGAAGGTGTAGTCGCCCGCGGTAGAGATGTCGGGAGAGGAGGAGGAGGGCGAGATGGCCGCAACGGGATCGGATCCGCCGTTGTACACCGGGGCTGCGGCGAGGGTGGTCCCGGAGAACAGGTGCCCAATCACCGCCGATACCCCTGCCTCGTACAGGTCGGTGGCTACGAATACCGCGGAGTCTGGATCGGCATAGTCGTCCCGCTCGATCAGCTCGAAAGGCCGGCCGTGAATCCCGCCGGCCGCGTTGATTTCTTGGACCGCCAGCTCAGCGGCTCGCTTCATCGGTACGCCGACGGGGTCGCTCAACGAGCCCGCGAGACCGATTCGAACCGGATCGCGCGAGAAGTTGCAAGCACAGACAGCGAGCGTCAGCGACGCGACCCACAGCTTTCCCATAGATTTCACCATGCTCGATTGGACCGACCGCGTGCCGGACGCCACCTTCGATCTCCACGGTCAGACGGTGATGGAGGCGGCGGCAAACACCGAGCGCTTTCTTCGCGCTCAAGTCAAAGCCCGGCCCGGCGGCGTCGTGCGGCTCATTACCGGGCGAGGCCGCGCCGGAGGGCGTGCACCGGTGCGGACTCGGGTGCGGGGCCTGCTTCGGGGATTGAAGCAGTCAGGCCAGGTCGTTCGCGACTTCACCTTGGAGGAGACGGAGGGCAGCTATCTAGTCCGGCTCACTCGCTGAGCTCGCCCCCAGTCGTCGAGCACGTGGCCGTCGACCAGACTCACCGACGCGACTCGGCCGCCGGCCTCCAGCCTCCAGGTCAGGCGTAGCATCCTTCCCCGCCGAACCCACTGCAGCATGGACTGGCTACCCTGGATCTTGGCTCCGACCGTGCCATAGCGGTCGAGCAGGGCGCGCCTCCAAAAGTCGAGCCGGTTGGGGGCAACCACCCCCGAAAGCGTGATCACCCCAGCCAGGCTGTCTATGGCTGAGACCCAGACCTCTATCCTCGTGCCTTGCACCTTATCAGGCAGCAGTCCCCGGCACTCATTGACTCGAAGGTCGACCCGGGATCTCCGGCAGCGCAGCCTGCCGCCGCCCAGGCTCTGAAGCTGCAGGCTCAGTTCATCCAGCGGCGCTCCGGCCCGGAATCCGAGGAACTGGAGTCCCGAGGTGTCGGGCGCCGCCGGGTGGGCCCGGACGTGGCCCACCGGCCACAGCATCAGGCCTGCGAGCAGGAGCGCGTGGACCGCGGTGAACATGCGGACTGAAAACCCTCGATCGAGATGTGAGGAGTATCGGTCGCTTTGGTGGGAACTGGAGACGCCAAAAGCCGCCACCGGGTGGCGGCGGTCTCTGGGTGCTAACTAACGAGGAAACGGGAAGGGCGTTGGGGTGTTAGACCTTACGGACGTTCGAGGCCTGCAGCCCCTTGGGGCCTTCGACCACTTCGAACTCCACATTATCTCCTTCGGACAGTGAGCGGAAGCCATCGGCGATGATGGCCGTGTGGTGAACGAAGACATCCTTACCACCATCCTGCGCGATGAAGCCGAACCCCTTAGCGTCATTGAACCACTTGACCGTGCCCTTCGCCATTGCTACAACCTCTTGAAAAGGGAGCCCTAAGGCCCCGGGGGAAAACCCCCGGCCGGTATGGCCGGGTTAAAAGCCCCATAAAAAAAGCCGCCCGGACGAAGCGTCCGACGGCCGAACCTATCTTAAGAAAGTAAAGGGAGGCACCGCGCTCTGCATGCCATAAGGTCATGCTTGGGAACGGTTTTGTCAACGGGTGAGCTAGGAGTCGGGAGCTAGGAGTTAGAGCAGGGGTCAGACTCCGCCCTGATCTCCTAGCTCCAAGCTCCTAGCTCATCTCAAAACCACCCCGGCCGTCCGCAACTCGTGATCCAGCAGCCACCGCTTCTTGGCAATTCCACCGCCATACCCCACTAGACCCCCATCCTTCCCCACCACGCGATGACAGGGGATGAGGATGGCCAAGTGGTTAGCGGCCACCAGCCAGCCGATCTGCCGGGGATGTAGCCGGGTGGCCCGGGCGATGTCGTCGTACGAGCGGGTCTCACCCAGTGGAATTTTTCGTAGGGTCTTGAACACCGTGATCTGGGCGGGAGAGAGGTCAAACCAGCGCCGGAGATAATCCGGATAAGCAAACGGGCGGGGTGAGCCAGAGAAGTAGTCGTCCAGCCACGCAGTGGTGATCCGGCAGCTTCCCTGCGCGATGTGAAGCTCAGGGACCGCGGCTCGGAGCCGCACCGCCCACTTGATGGTGACGGCGCGATTGGGAAATTCGATGACCAGCGGACCCGCTTCGCATTCCACGACCGTCAACGCGCCGATGGGCGAGCTGTACGATGTCCATTCCACTCGCATGCCGTCTCCGGAAATCGCGGATGTCCACCACTAACTTAGTGGTTCCACGCTCCCACCGCAGGGTGTACATTCTTCGCGGCCCGCTCCCAGCTCTCCGACTCGGTCTTCGTCGAGGATTCCCATGTTGCATCTGCTGTCACTCATCGCCGCCCTGCAACAACAGCCCGCCACCTCGCCGTCCGCCCTGAGCGTCAGGGTCGAGCCGGCGGAAGTTGCGGTCGAGGTCGGGGACACGGTTCGGCTCCGGGCTATGGCCCAGGACTCGGCCGGACGACCGGTGAGTGACGTGAACGTTCGCTGGTTCCAATCGGGGGGCCGGTTCGAGGGAAAGGTCGACTCGGCTGGCCTGGTAACTGGGGGTTCCATCGGCACCCTCACCGTAAGTGCGTTGGTGAGTCGCCGGTCGGGCGGCGCTCCGGGTACCGGATTTGCCCGGGTTACGGTGCTTCCTCAGCCGGCCACCGCGATCCGGTTCGATCGTGACGTCGCGAAGCTCTACGCTGGACAGTCACTGGTCATCGCGGCAACGCCTTACGCAGCCAACAACGACCGCCGGTCGGATCAAGTTCTCTGGACCTCCGATGCCCCCGCGGTCCTGACGGTGAGCCCCACGGGGCGGCTGACCGCGGGGCGTCCCGGCCGGGCGCGGATCACGGCTCGAGCGGGAAGGGCCAGCCGGTCCCTTATGGTGACGGTGGCAACCAATCCGGTGGTCGCGCTTCAGATCGAGCCGCAGACTACTTCGGTGCGCACCGGGGACGTGGTCGAGCTGGCATTCGAAGCCCGCACCAGCGCCGGACGCGCGGTGGACGACATCGCGCCCGAGTGGGGAATCAGCCCGGGCAACGGCCAGATCGATTCGGATGGCCGCTTCGTCGCTGACGAGCCCGGGACCTATCGGATCAGCGCCAGCTTCGCCGGCAAGACGGCCGCGGCCACGGTCGAGGTCCGCCCCCGTGATGTGCGGCGACCGGCCACCCTGGTGGGCCGGGTGCCGATCAAATTCCACGCTGCCGAGTTCTGGCTTCACCCCGACGGTAGACACGGCTATCTGAGCACCATAGCCGATCGAATCTACGCCATCGATGTGAGCAGGCCCGAGGCGCCGGTGATCACCGACTCGGTGGTGGTGGACGCGCGGACCATCAATGACGTGATGACCACCGAGGACGGCAAGTATGGTGTGCTCACCCGTGAGGGTGCCTCCACCCGGAAAAACGGTATCGTGATCCTCTCGTTTGAGGATCCGGCCCACCCGAAGCCGATTGCCGAGTTCACTGAGACGGTCACCGGTGGAGTGCACAGCACATTCGTGTACCGGGGCCACGTCTACCTCACCGACGATGCGACCGGGTCACTCCGGGTGATCGATATCCGCGACCCCTACAAGCCGCGCCAGGTGGCCCGCTGGCAGACCAAGCCCGATGAGGCGGGGAATTTCCTTCACGACGTCGATGTCAAAGACGGTTTGGCCTACCTCAGCTATTGGAATGAGGGCCTGATCATCCTCGACGTCGGCAATGGCATCAAGCGGGGGAGCCCGGATAATCCCCAGCTCGTGTCCCAGTACAAGTACGATCTCAACTCGCTCTATCGCGAAGTCGAAGCTGTAGGCGGTCCCGGCTTCATCCGTGGGACCCACACAGCCTGGCGGGCGGGCAAATATGTATTTGTGGGCGATGAGGTCTTCTCCGCCACCCCGCGGTCCACCGAGGGCGGAGGAGTGATCGGACTGGGGCGGGCCTACGGCCGGCTGCATGTCCTCGACGTGTCGGATATCTCCCGGCCCAAAGAGGTGGCGCACTACGAGCCCAAGGACGGGGGTAGCCACAACGTCTGGGTGGCGGGTGACACACTGTATATGGGCGACTACCAGGGTGGGCTCAGGGTCCTCGACGTGTCGGGCGAGCTCCGGGGGGATCTCCTGCGGCAAGGCCGGGAGATCGCGCACGTGGTAACCGGCGACAGCAGCGGCGCGGTGCCCAACGCGGCCAATGCGTGGGGAGCCATCTACCGCAACGGACTGATCTATGTGCCGGACATCAACTCCGGTCTCTGGATCGTGAAGGTGGAGCCGAAATCGGAGCTGGTGCCGTAAAGGCCGGAACCCAGAAGCGGGAAGCGTGCAGGCTATCGCAGTGTCTTTTGCGCTTCCCTGCCTCCCCGCTTCCCCGCTTCCCCGCGTATATTCTCCCCATGGCCACACCGCAAACCCTTGCTGTCCGCACCTTCACCGATCGTGCGGAAGGTCTCTCTCACTTCGTCCTCCGCGCCGGCGAGGCTCCTCGATTGCTGGCGTTCGACGACGCGCTGGGCTGCCCGGTCGAGACCGCACTGGCCGCCCTCGAGTGGACCGGAGCGGTGGGCATTCTTCAGGACGATGATCTGTTGCATGCCGCTCGCCTCACCAGTGAGACCGCCGCGGCGGTGATCGAGCGCAAGTCGCAGGAAGGCCGCCGCTACGTCTATCTAGGCCCCCGCCTGGATGCGCCTCCCATGGATGTCTTCGAAGGTGCCATCCTGTTCGATGAGCCCGGGGTCAAGGCGGTCGAGTTTACCCAACGGGCCCATGGGTTGGCCCACTTCCTCCGTGCCACGGCCGGCGCCGGCGCTCTGCTCGCGTTGCTGGGACGCCGAGCTCCCGAGATTCGCCATCTACGCCGCTGGCTCAGCCCGATCATTCACGAGCTCGATCTTCCCCGGGCGCTCGTGGCAGGCTGGTTCGCCGCGAGCTCGGCGGGATGTCTCTTCTCTCCCCTCGAAGGCGAGCCCACCTACCGCTACATCGAAGTGGGCATGGAATCGTGAGGCGGTCGGCTTGGCTGGTGATGATGGCGACACTCTGCACCGGCACCCTCTCGGCCCAGGCCACGGTGATCCAACCGGAGGCGCCGCTGGACTCGGCTCGCGCCGGTCTCCGGGATGCACTGCTGGTCTTGCGTGATTCGCTGATGAGCGTCGATGGCGCGGCCGCCAGGCTCCAGCGCGACTTCCGTCAGACGTCAGCGGCTTCCTTGCTCTCCCGCGCGCGAGTGATGCATGACGCGTGTGCCCGGTCGGTTCGCACCGTGCCACCCACGAGAGAGACGCTCCTGGCAGCCGATCTGTCGGAGCCGCTGGGACTCAAGCGCCGGCGAGAGCTGGTGCAGGCGCTGGACCGACTCCGGGACGTGCTGAGCCGCTGCGAAGCAAACTTTGCGGCCATGAGCCGCCCAGGCGAAGGGGAAACGGTTCGGGGCTATGCCTACGGGCGGTCCGAGGTGGTCCAAACCGCCATCCGAAAGTACGAAGAAAACCTCCGCGAATTCTTCACCGCGCTCGGCATCTACGTGTCACCCGCCGGGTCCAATCCCCGCACGACCTCCGGCTGAGCCCGGCCACAATGTGGATTCACATGTCCACATTTTGTGGATGGAACCCGATAGGACTCATCGCACGTACGGGTTAGGTATCCACATCGCCTCCACGTAGGAACGCTGTAACCCGAAGAAACAAAGGCACTTGCGAGATCCTCTACGGGACCTATCTTAGTCTCACGCATCTGCTGAAAACGTATTGGGACTCCGTGTCACTCTGGCGAGCGGCAGATGGGTTCGAGCGGTATATCGGGGGAGAGTGCCGACGCAACCAAGGGCTCAGGCACTCGTCGATCCTGGTGATCACTCCGGCTCGAACAGATGAAGCCAGTCGCGTGCTTCATCCGCCCCGATCTAGCGCCTCGGGGTGCAGTGCGAAAGGTCGGTCCGCGACCCGATCCGACTCGCAGCGCTCGCATAGACGAACCAGGTGGGATGGCCATCCGGCCTGGGGATCGAAGCCAAGGCCTTACCTCGCCCTCCCGAGCGGCGAATCAGCCAACCGGTGGCAGGTGAGAGAAGAACGGCGGCAGCAATGCCACGACCTTGGGTAGTCAATGTGTGGGACGGCCGTCTAGCCACGACTAGACGGCCGTTCCGTCTTTATATGGCTATTGGCTGCTCGCTATTAGCTACGCCGAAGACCAGCGAAGGCCCGTTGATCGATGCGAGACTCATTGGGTTTGGGATCAGCCAGTCGCCAATAGCGAATAGCTAATAGCCTTTTACTTTCAGACATGAAGTCGCTGCGTGTGTTGGTGCTCGATCGGGACCCGGATCGGCGCAGAGAGCTGGTGGCCATGTTGCGGGGTGCCGATCACCAGGTGATTGCCGCATTGGACGCGGCGGCGGCGGCTGACGCCATTGGCGCTGCTGACTTCGACGCACTGCTGCTCGATCTCGCCCTTCCCCATCTCGACTTCGGCGCCTTGCGCAGCGCGCTGACCCCGGCGCAGACCGCCAGGCCGGACACGCTGGAGAACGCGGAACGGCGCCACCTGGCTCTGGTGCTCCGGCATACGTCGGGCAACAAGCGGAAGGCGGCGCATCTGCTCGGCATTTCGCGGTCCACCCTGCTGAACAAAGTGAGAAAGTACCGTCTCGAGGGAAGCTGAATGCGGGTATTAGTTATCCTTGCCATCTCGCTATTCGCCGGACCGCCCATGGTTGCTGCTCAAGCCATTACCTCGATCCCCGACGGTCGGGTCACCTCGGGCACGCTCAGCTTCGATGGCCGTGCGACCGCGGGCGACTTCGTCGGCACCACCAGTACCGTGTCGGGCCAGCTCACCGGCGCCTCCGACGTCACCGGGGTGCGGGGCTGGGTTGAGGCGCCAGTGAACACCCTCAAGACAGGGAATGGGAGGCGGGATAAGGATCTGAACAAGTCGATGGAATCCGACAAATTCCCGGTACTCCGCTTCGAGCTGGCGCGGGTCACCCGCACCGGCGGCACGGCAGACAGCCTGGACGCTGTACTGCATGGGGCGCTCGCGATTCACGGTGTCACTCACGATGTCGACCTGCCCGCCACGGTTCAGCTAGCCGGGTCAACGGCCCGAGTCCACACCGATTTTCCGTTGAACCTCAAGGACTATCACATCGGCGGGCTCAGCAAGATGCTCGGTATGCTTAAGATGTACGAAGACATCAAGGTCCACTCCGACCTGGTGTTTCAGCTCAGCACGGCGCACTGAATGCCTTCTGACTCTCGAGCGTAGGCCGGGGAACTGGCCCGGATCCGTGCTGGCGTCCGGGCCGGCCGCCCGATGGAAGGAGCCGTCGCCCTCCCAGCTTGCGGCTTCAGCGAACGATTCGAATTCGGCCTAGGCGAGAAATGACGAGCGTTCGAGTGGTAGAGCCCCGGGTGAGCTGAAGGGTGGCGTTCGAAAATCCGAGAGTGGTGCCCGCAGGTGAGAACGTGAATTGGCGAGCTGGTCCCGCAAGCTCGACCCCGGCGTCGGCTGGACCGATATCCGACCAGAGGGTGTCGGTCCCGCCGGGTGCGCTGATGGTGAGCTGGGTCGAGTCTATCGAGAGCAGCACCACCTGACCTCGGGCAGTGGCCATCATCCGAGCCCGTCGGTGGGCGGACACGAGCCGGTTGGCGGCGCCCTCGACTTCGATTCGATCGACGGCTTCCGAGAGGCGCGGTAAGGCAAGCCCGGTGAGGATTCCCACCACTGCAAGCACTAGCAGCAGTTCTGGAAGGGTGAATGCCTTTCGCATTGGCTAGCATAGGGGGGAGACCCATGCCCGGCGGCACCATTTTTGTGCGGCATGCGCCAGCAATCGGCAGGCCTTAACCCGCTGCAAGGAGTGGCCCTTGTGTGGCTAGCCTTCGGACGCGATACTAGCACTACCCCCGTACGCCCAGGCAACGGAAGGACGCGCTTTGTATACGCCTCAACGGCTGTTTGGTGAGGTCGGGTCGTCGTCGGACATTCTCAGTCATGAGCCCTTTCTCGAGCGTGCTCGGCTCCAACGGGAGCAGGAGCACGACGGGTCGGCGCGACTGGCGCTTGGCGCCTATGTCGTAGCCCGCCTGATCGACAAATTGCTCGCGATGGAGACCGACAGCGTGGCGCTCGATGGCTTCCGTTGGCAACTGGAAGCTGTGCGCCGCCACGTTGCGGAGCTGCCGGTCGACGCCCCCGAGACCGCACATCTGGCCGGTGTGGTGGCGGCGGTCCCTTCCCAGGGCGGAGCTATACCCAGCCTCTGGATGAGCCTCACGGCCTACGCATACTTCCTGGAGCATGAGGGCCGGCTGGAGGAGAGTCTCGAGATTCTCACCCAGGCTGCTCGAGTGCAGGGCACCGGCACCCCGGCTCCGGACTTCACTGCCTACGCGCTGTTTGCCGGGCGTCTCAACCGCCAGCTCGCGCGGTGGGACGTGGCCACCACCTGTTATGGTGTGGCGGAAGAGGCCGCGACCAAGACTGGAGACCAGGTCTCCGCCCTGCGGGGAAGACTGGGCAAGGGCGCGGTTCATCGTGGCCAAGGCAACTACCCTCTGGCCCGGTCCATTGCCGAAGATGTCGTGCGTGACGCTGCCGCGCTGGAGCTTGCTGATGCTCAGGCGCTGGCCTACGCTGACCTCGGCACGATCTACAACTTCCAGGGGCTCCGTATTGAGGCCCTCAAAGCCCACTACCAGGCCTTCCGCCTCACTCGCGATTCGCTCCAGCGGATGCGGACGCTCAGCGACCTCGCCATCGACCTCTCCGAGATTGGCGCGTACGAGGCTGCGCGTCTGGCATTCGAGATCGTGATCAACTCGAATACCAGTAACCTTGTCCGGGTGAACGCCCTCCTCGAATTGATGGATCTCGAGTCGTCCTCGGGGAACCGGGTGGCCTTCGAGCGCTGCCGGAATGCTGTCGGCCAGACCAACGCGGTCGGCCAGACGTTCGATAGCCTGTCGCCCAGCATCGCGACGGACTTCCACTTCAAGCTGGGCACCGGGCTGGCCCGCTTCGGACAGTTGGGCCGCGCCCGCGAGGCCCTACAAGCGGCTCTGGCGCTTGCCGAGGCCAATCGGCTCAACGCCTGGTATTTCAAGATTGAGCAAGCCTTGGAACAGCTCTCGCTACGCCAGGAGAACGAGCTCGAAACGCAGAAAGCCTTGGCGGCGAGCGAGGTGCCGGTTATCGATCAGGTGATGGTGGGGCTGCGAGAGTACGCCGCGCTCGTGGAGGCCTAAGACACAAAATTCTGGGGTCACTGGTCGTGACCCCAGAACCTGGGCTAGCACTGCTCCCGCTCAGTTGTTAGCGCCTTGGCTCTCGAACGAGGCCTGCGGCTGATCGGACGGGCCGGTGGCGTCGGTACGGGTGCAGGCGGTGCTCAGGGCGGCGGAGGCCAGCAGGGCCAGTACGAGACCATACGTCTTGGAGCGAGACATGTGAAGTCCCTTTCAGAATGGCTGTAGTGCCTGGGGAAGGAGGGGCACTGGCCAATCTGGGGGCTGATCATTGGCGTTTATAGGGCCCATTTGCGACAAATAGGGGCCGATTTGCGACATTTGCTCCTCGCCGCAGTTCCCACCGAGCGCCTTTTACGGCTCCGCATGCTCGATCCCGACCGCTTTCAGTGGGTTTCCGGGAGCGGCTGGCCTGAAGTCGTGGAGACGATCCGGGCCAAACCCGTAGAGATGGCCGTGGTCGATCCCCTCCTCGGCGGGGAGTCCCGGGCCCATGGAATCGAACGAATCCGTCTGCTTTTTCCCTCGTTACCTCTCCTGGTTTATACCGAGCTGGCTCCGGCTACCGCCTCGGTGCTGCTTCAGCTAGGGCGGTCCGGAATCACCCGAGTCGTGTTCCATCGGTTCGAGGATGCTCCCGCATCGCTCAGAACGGCCATCCAGGCGGAGCTGGAGCAGAGCGCGTCCCAGCAGGTCATGCAGGCCCTGGGGGGTGCTCTGGAGGAGCTTCCGCGGGAGCTGCTTCGCGCGCTTGAGGCAATGCTGCACGCTGGAGATGAGGCGCCGACCGTCACCGCCCTGGCCCAGCGGGCTCAACTCACCCGGCGCACTTGCGAGCGCTGGTTCACTAAGGTAGGACTACCATCGCCGCGAATGGTGATGGTGCTGACCCGGTTGCTCTACGCTCACCGGCTGCTGCTCGATCCCGGCTATACCGTGGAGGACATAGCGTTGAAGCTCGGGTACAGTAAGACGAAAACCTTGCAGATGCATCTCCGGTCGGTTTTCGGGGTCACCGCGGGCGAGCTGCGGGTTTCCCTCTCGACTGAGGAAGCCCTGATGATAGTAACCGAACGCTTCTTCTCGCCTATGAGCCAGGTCGCATCGTGAGCCCCCGCATTCTCATCGTCGACGATGAACCTGCCCTCCGCCGCACCCTGGAACGCGCGCTTCGCGGCCACCGCTACGACGTCGTGTCGGTTGCCGATCCTCATTCCGCCTATCAGATGCTGGACGAGTCCACCTTCGATCTGGTGATGCTCGACCTCCGGCTGCCCCAGATGGCCGGCGACACATTTTTCCTGGCCATCGTGCGACGCTGGCCTAGACTGATCGGTCGGGTCGTCTTGATGAGCGGCGATCCCTGGTCCGCGCAGCCGGATTGGCCGGCCGAACTGGCCGGCTGCCCCGTCTTGCCCAAGCCGTTCAGCCTGGACACTCTGATCAAGACCGTGGGCGCGGTGTTGGCTGCCGCAGAGCCGAAGTCCGACCTTCTCAAGGGGAATGGGAACGGATGAGCCCTACGCCTTCCCCCTCGCCGTCCGATCCGCTCACCACCCTACGGGAATATCGAGCGCTCGCCCCCTGGGGCCTCCGGGACCTCGCCGCTCTGGCCGGGGGTATTCTCGATGCCTCTGGAGTGGTGCCGGTGAACGCGGCGGCACGCGCCCGTCCCAGTGAACGGACCATCCGCTTCTATGTGGCTCGCGGCCTGGTGAGTCCACCGGACGGTCGGGGCACGGCCGCGGTGTATTCCTATCGCCATCTGCTTCAGGTGCTGGCGATCAAGCTCCGCCAGATGGAGGGTGCCACCCTCGAATCCATGCTGAAGGAGTTCGCCGGCCTGACCGGCGATCTGATCGAGCGGCGTGCCGCCAGCGCTCTCGGTCCCGGGCTTCCCCCTCCCGAGCAGCTTCCGCTGCTGCGAACTCCCGGGACCGGTCGTGGCCGGGTCGGTCGCGCCGTCATGGCCTGGCTCGCGCCGGTCGAAGGGATGTCATCGGCCAGCTCCACCTGTCGCCGCATTCCCGTGGCTCCCGGCGTCGAAGTGCTGATGGACGAGCAGCACCCCGCGCTTCGACTCAACAGTGACCCGGCGGTCATCGCCGAGGCCATTCGTCACGCTCTGGCGACGGTGGTCGGGCTCGAGCCATCCCTCTCCGGCTCCGGGGAGCCGGGGCCAGGCGCCGCCCCAGCGTGGGGCTCGCTCCGGCAGGAGCACGAAATGGACGAATCTTCAATGAGCACCGAGCAGCCCGGCTAACCCTCCTCACCCAAAGGATCGAACATGAGCACGGTGGTCCTGCTGGTCGTCCTTGCGGGCATCGTTCTGTGGGTAATCGGCGCCTACAACGGGCTGGTGTCGCTCCGGAATCAGGTGATGAATGCCTGGAAGCAGATCGACGTGCAGCTGAAGCGCCGCCATGATCTGATTCCCAACCTGGTGAACACGGTGAAGGGGGCGATGAATTTCGAGCGCTCGACTCTCGATGCGGTGATCTCCGCCCGGAACCGTGCGGTGAGCGCATCGGGCGTGCAGCAGACGGCCCAAGCCGAGGGCCAGCTCACCCAGGCGCTGGGCCGGCTGTTCGCGTTGACCGAGGCGTACCCCGACCTCAAGGCCACCGGCAACGTGGCTCAGCTTCAGGAAGAGCTTACCAGTACCGAGAATAAGATTGGGTTTGCCCGACAGCTATACAACGACGTTGCCACCCAATACAACACCAGGCAGATGCAATTTCCCACCAATCTGGTTGCCGGCCTTGCCAAGGCCACGCCGGCGGAGCTCTGGGAGATCGAGGACGCGGGTGAGCGCGCCGTCCCCGTGGTCGATCTCTCAATGAACAAACCGGCTTCGTGAGCGACGAGGCCAACCTCTTCGCACAGCAGGAAGCCAACCGCCGTCGATCCGTATGGCTGGTGATCGGCTTCATTCTCTTCTTTGCCTGGGTTGGCTTCGGCGGCGATCTTGCGTTCTTCCTGCTGACCCGGGACGCCCCGCAGTACTCCTATCACCACGTCTTTCCCTTCATCGGCATTTTCACCACCCTGGCAGCCGGCGCCATCTGCTGGCACACCTGGCGCACCGGCCCGGAGAAGGTGCTATGGGCGACTGGCGCGTGGGAGCTGATCGAGCCAGCCACCCCGGAGCAAAAGCAGCTGGTCAACGTCGTCGAAGAGATGGCTATCGCGTCGGGACTCCCCAGACCGAAGATCTGGGTGGTGCCGGACCCGGACCCCAACGCCTTCGCGACCGGCCGGGATGCTGCCACCGCCAGCATTGCCGTCACCGAAGGCCTGCTGAGACGGCTGTCCCGAGATGAGCTCCAGGCGGTCATCGCCCATGAGATGGCCCACATTCAGAATCTCGATGTGCGGCTCATGACGCTGCTGGCGGGGATGGTGGGATCTATTGCGCTGATGTCCGATGGGATGGGGCGAATGTTAGGACGAGGTACCAGGATTGCCGTGCGGGGGAGCGGGTCGGGTGGTCTCCGGATCGGTGGTCAGCGGAGTGGGGGAAGAGGTGGCAACCCGCTTGGGCTGGTGATTCTGGTCCTCTGGCTGCTCACCCTCGTCATCGCTCCGGTGGTCTCCACAATCCTGGCCATGGCCGTCAGTCGAAAGCGTGAGTATCTGGCCGATGCGGCCGGGGCCCAGTTCACCCGCAACCCGATGGCCCTGGCCTCGGCGCTGGAGAAGCTGGATGGAGCCAGTGATCCCACCCGGGCCATCACTCGGGGCGCCGCCCACCTCTGCATCGTAGATCCGGCGCCGGGCGTGATGGGGTCCAAAGAAGGATTTCTGGCGGATTTTGTAGCGTCCCACCCTCCCATCCGCCAGCGGATCATCCGACTGAAGGGGATGGCTTATCAGCAGGCGAAGCGGGAGCCAGCCGCCTGAGTATCTCCGCCGTAAACGTCCCCGGATCGAACGGCAGAGGCACCACGTGATCTGCGCCGGCCGCGACGGCCGCGGCTCCCTCTCCAGCCACCAGGGCCACTACCAGATAATCCCGCTCCGCATCCGGCTGAAACCCTCCTAGGGCGTGCGCTCCCGGAGTACTACCGCCTCCGGCCACCACCACGAGCGAGACGCCGATGTCCCGGGCGCGGGCCTGGACCTCGGCGACGGACGGGATTCGTTGAACCTGGAAACTCGCACCACGGAGCAGCAGCGCCACGATCCGAGCCAGGTCCTCGTCGGAGACGTAGACCAGCGCGGCTCCCCGGTCGATCCCCGGCGTGCTGTGCTCGGCCCGATCCAGATCGAGCATCTTGACGCCCCGCAGGTAGTCTTTGCTCCGCGCTTCCCGCAGTCCTCCGATGCGCTGGACGATATCGCGAATCCTTCGTAGCGCCTGGAGGATATCTTCCAGCCCTTGTCGCCGCTGATCGGGGGAGGCATCGAGGTCACCCAGGAGCAGCTCCACATCGGCGAACGCCGCCATGAGGGGATTGTTGATCTCATGATGCAGCGTGACCGTCATCTCGCCGATGGCGGCCAGTCGCTCCGCCTGAACCAGATCCTGCTCCGCCTCCGTCAGCGCCTTCTGGAGCTCCCGATTGCGACGGACCCGCTCCAGGATCTGGGGTAGCATGTCCGCCAGGGCAGCGTCCTTGGCCAGGTAATCGTCCGCTCCGCGGCGGAGTGCGGTGGCCGCCAAGGATTCGTTCCCGTGCGCGGTCACCAGCACCACGGCAGGCGGGGTGGGTCGGGCCCGGATGGCATCGAGAACGTCGAGCCCGCTGGTGTCGGGAAGCTGGTGGTCCAATAGCACGACATCGATTCCCTCGAGCGAGGTCAACGCTTCGCGCCCGCTGCTCACCTCGCGGGCGGGGCCCAGGCCATGCGCCTTCAGAACGTGCTGCATGAGACGCACGATGTCTGGGTCGTCATCGACCAGCAGAATTCGCGGCGGGGTGGGCTCAGCCATGCGCCGACACCTCTCCGGGGTGGAATCCCACTCGGGCGAACTTCTCCCAGCCGGTCTTGCCCCGCCAGGCGTCCCACAGCCCGCGGAGTCTCCAGTAAATCGTGAGCTGGCGGTAGCCGAAGTTCTCCAGCACAGCGTACACCAGGAGAGTCAGCACTTCGCCCCGGCGGCTGAAAGGCAGCAACCGCCGCTGCAGCCGATCGGCCAGGCCATAGCGGAAGCGCCAGGCACCGACCAACACCGCAAGCACGTTGACCAGCACTCCGTAGCCCAGGGAGACCAGGAAGAAGGCCAGCAGGTAGGCATAGCTGATGAACTGTTGCCCCAGGAGCAGCTGCATCGCAAAAAGAAATAAGACGAGGAGGTATCCCGCGACCTCCACCAGCGGGCCGTAATACTCGAAGAGCCAGAAAGCCGGCAGGGCAAACCAGCCGATCCGGCCGAACTTGGAGCGCCACAGCATGGCGCGGTGATAGCGCAGCGACTCGCGCAGCCCGCGGTACCAGCGGCCCCGCTGCTTCCGCAGCGACGCGAAGGTCTCGGGCACCTCGGTCCACGCCACCGGATGCGGCAGGAATGCAATCCGCCGATCCTGCAGCTTATCGAGCAGGAATCGATGCAAGCGGACGATGATCTCCATGTCCTCACAAACGGTGCCGATCCGCTCACCGACGTACTCTCGGGTGAGCCGGTGGCGGAGGAATGGCGTCAGATAGCCGCCGGCGCGAATCACGGTCTCCTTCTCGAATACGGCGAAGACCCCGCTCAGAATCATGACCGCGTGGACCCGGTCCAGGCCGGTGCGGGCGGCGGTGAAGGAGCGGAGGTACTCCACCATCTGAAACCGGGGCAGCGACCGGGCCGGCAGCCCCACACTCACCACTCGGCTGTTCCGCACCGTACAGCCATTGGCGATTGCCACCTGGCCGCCCACCGCGACGACCTTGGGATCTTCCTGAATTACCCGCATCAGCTCCTTGAGCGCCCGTTGGTCGAGGATCGAGTCGGCATCGAGGGAGACAAAATAGGGGGTCGTTGAGGCGTTGATTCCGGCGTTGAGGGCATCGGCCTTTCCCCCGTTCTCCTTGTCGATGACCACGACCTGCATGACCCCCGCCGGCAGGGGCACGGTGGCTTCGTACATGGCTCGCACCGGCGCGGTGCCAATGGCCGGACGATAGGGCACGTCGGTTCGGCGGAGCCGGAAGGCGCGGGTGAGCCGCTCCAGCGTGGCGTCGGAGGAGCCGTCGTTCACCACGACGATCTCGAATCGGGGATAGTCGCAGTTGATCAGCCCGGTGACGCTGTCCACGATGGTCACTTCCTCGTTGAACGCCGGCACGATCATGGTCAGCGGCTTGGTCAGGTCGCCCTCATCGATCAGATCGAGGTCCTCGATGAAGTGACCGGCGACCCGCCTCCGCACCTGTCGGGCGGACAACGCGATCAGCCAGAGGGTGTAGCTGTTGTACAGCACGAAGTAGATCAGAAACAGCGGCTGCACGAAAATGACGAAGACAATCAGCCAGCTCAGGAGCGGGTCTCTCACCGTGCCTCCAGCGCGCTGCGCTGCATGGAGAGCTCGAGCGCCCCTCCCACCCGATGGCGGATGGCGGGAGCCGGATCGGTTCGCGCCACCTCGTGAGCGACTTCGTCCTGCACCAGGGCCAGCGCCAGCGCTGCAGCCAGCCGGCGTTCCTCGCCCGGCGCGCCTCGCGCGATCTCCCGGAGGAAGGAGAGACTACCCGCATCGCGAACCGCTTCGGCGGCGATGTCAGGATCGAGACCTGGAGGCAGGGGCACCGGAACGCCCTGGAACAGCCGGCTGGCATGGGCGGCAGCCCGCACCGGCATCTCAGTGTCAGCCTCGAGGCGCTCCAGAACCAGCAGGCCCGGCTTTCTCACCGGCGCCATGTGCGCCAGGGTGATAGCCACCTCTCGGCGGACTCCTGAATCGGGATCCTGGGTCATCCGATCCAGAAGATCATACCGCTCATTCGCCACCGCGGCGGCGGCCGCGACGGTGCGCACCGAGACCACCGGATCCATGCTCAGGGCTTCCAGAGCGGCGGGATCGGCCAGATCGGGGCGGTGATGCCAGAGCTCGGCCACGGATTCACGGACTGAAGGCGCTCCGCTGCGCGCCAACGGCAGCACCAGCCCCGCCAGCTCCAGGTGACGGATGTAGCGGGACACCCGAATCACCAACACCGCCCGGGCATCCGACAGTGGCGCAGCCGAGACCGCACCGCGGAAGGCGAGGAATTGCTCCTCCGCCAACCCAGCGACCTCCGCCAACACGGCGGGATCGTCGTCCACCCGCAGCGCCTGGATCAGACGGGGAAAGGCCCGATCGGGCACCACCCGGAAAAACAGCCCCACGGCCGCGCGGCGAACCATGATGCTGGGATCGCCCAACGCGCGGCTTCCGAAGGCAAGAAGCTCATCCGGGTCGAGCAGGTCCCCCGCGGCGGTGAGCGCAGCGGTCCGAACCTCGGGGCTGGGATCGCTCCGGACGATCCGGAGCAGTGCGCCGCGGCTTTGCTCCCCTTGAAAGGCCCGGAGTCCGCTGATGAGACGGACCCGCTCGCCGGCCGCGAGCGTGCGCTTGAAGCCTTCGGCAAGGGCGACTGGACCGTTGGCGGAGCCGCTGGTCGCGAGCGCCCGCAGCTCCAGATCGCGGGCCCGCGGCAGCGTACGGCTCAAGAGCCGGAACCAGGGGTCGTCTCTCAATCGTCGCCGCAGCAGCTCGCGAACCGAGGCTTGGTCCGGCATCTCCAAGACCCGGCTGATGAGACCCTCCTGATCGAAAGCGCCCGCGGCGAGCGCGCCAGCCGCTCGCACATTGGCCGCTTCGCCGGGTCGGCATGTCGCCATCAACGCTTCTTCGCCTCCGCTCACCCGGAGAATCCCGATCGCAATCGCGGCTCGCTCCCGCACCAGAGGCGAAGGGTCGGTCTGGAGCAGCTCTATCAGCCGAGCTCCCTGGTCGGGCAGGCCGATGCGGCTGCAGAGGTCGACCGCTGCGCCCCGCACCGAACGATCCGCATCGCCGAGACCGGCACCAACTGCATCGGCCAGGATCTTGGCGGTCGGCCCTCTGAAACGGGCCGAGCGGCCGAGCGCCTCGAGCGCGGCTGCGCGCACCTGGGGATCGGGATCGCCAGAGAGACGGCCAAGCACCTCGACGACCTCGGGCTGCCGCACCCGGCCAAGGAGGCGAGCCACTGAGAGCTTGCCGCCGGTGTCGCCCCGTTGGATCAGGGCATCGATGAGCCCAGCCAGAGCGCCGGGCTCGAGCCGGCTCACCGCGGCTGCGATGCCCTCGCGCAGGTCGGGAGGAGCTTCGGGGAAGGCTCGCAGCAAGGCGGGAACAGCCGAACGGTCCCCCAGGGCGGTGATGCTCCGCGCCGCAGCGGCGCGGACTTCCTCCTCGTGGTCGCCCAGCAGCTCGATCACCGCGGGCACCAGCTGCCGCAGCCCGGCCTCGGCGACGGCCAGCACCGCGGATTCCCGAACCGCCGGGATCGGATCGTCCATCAGCCGGGCCAGGTCGGCATGCGCGGCGCGGGCCTTCAGCGCGCCGATGGCCCAGGCGGCGGCGGCGCGCACCGAAGCATCGGGGTCTACCGTATGGGCGCGAACTAGCTCGACCACCTCGGTCCCCCCCAACGTACCGGCGAGGCGTACGGCCGCGGCGCGGACCGGGGAGTCGGGATCGATGGCGCCGCTGAGCGCGGCGGGAAGGGCCGGCTCCAATCGCAAGACCCGAAGAGCATCGAGCGCCAGCGCACGAAGGGCTGGCACGGAGTCGGCGGCCGCTCGCTGGATCAGCTCAGTGCCGAGGTCTCGCCGCCCGGCCCGACGTATGGCGTTCAGGGCGATCTCACGGACGTCGGGCGAACCATGGAACAGCAGCTCGGCGAGGAGCTCGCGAGTCCCGGGGGCGGCCAGTCGAACCAGGGTCTGCGAGGCTTCGGCGAGTCCGTCGCCGGCCTCGATCATCCGCACCAAGTTGGCCGCGACGCCGAGCCGTTCGAGCGCAACCGCGGCCCGTTGCCGGATCTCCTGATCACTGTCGTCCAGCGCCACGAGGAGCGGGCCCTCGGCAGGGGAGCCGATTTGTTCCAGTGCCTCCACGCTCCGCATCCGCACCCACCAGGCCGGATCACCCAACGCCCGAACCAGGCGATCGATCACCTCGGGTCCGCCGAAGTGTCCCAGAGTCGTGGCCATGCGGCCGCGCACAAAGGGGGCGGGATCGGTGAGCAGGCGCTCCAAGAGATGGTGGATGGCTCGGGGGTCACCCAGCCGTCCCAGCGCGGTGGCTGACTTGGCTCTGACCTCATCGTCGGGGTCATCCAGCGCCTTCACCAGGACGGGGAACGCAGCCTGGGCCCGCACCTCGCCCAGGACATTAGCGGCCCAGGCTCGCGCGGGGTTGCCGCTCGAGTCGGCCAGCAGCCCCATGAGGGGCTCGACGACCACGGTGCCGTGCCGGGTGAGGATGTCCGCGATCCGGGGAGCCAGCCAGGTCTCGGCGCTCGCAAGCGCTCGAATGAGGGGCTCGACCGCGCGGGGATCCGCGATCCGCGCCAGGGCGCGCAAGGCGATCTCGCGGACATCCGAATCCTCGGTCTGGGTGGCCTGCACCGTCTGCAGCAGGGCGGGCACAGCCTTGGCGCTTCCCACCCTTCCGAGCAGCTCGGCGGCAAAGGCGCGATCGCGCCATTTTCTCGCGCTGCGGAGCTTCTCGATGTACTTGTCCACCAAACCGAGCTGGTCGTACACCTCGAGCAGCCAGCCAGGACGACCGGTCGCGGTACGCGCCTGCTCTTCGAGCACCGCCTCGAGCGCGTCGAGATCGTACAGGGTGCTCATCTGATGGATGGTGGGTTCCAGCAGGGCCCGATCGCGGGTGGCGAGCTCGGAAACCAGCTCCCGGTACAGCCCCTTCCGCGCAGCTAGGCGGCGCTCAACCCGATCGAGATATACGCTGTAGACCAGCCAGGCGAGAACGGTCAGGAGTCCGGCGCCGAGGAGCACGCCGGCGGCGATGAGGATCGCCGTCACCCCGATCATGGGGTGGATCGAGTGCCGACGGGAGTCGGCCGCAGAGGAGACATGGCGGGATGGTCAGACGCGGGCGTCGTCGAGGAAGACAAGTGTCTGGCGCTGCGATACCACGGCCTCGAGTGCCTGGTGAACTGCGGGGTCGATCATGGTCCCGACCAGACCTCGCATCCTATCCACCCCGACTTGGGGATCCATCCGTTCCTGGTACGGGCGCGCGGTGGTCAGGGCGTCGTAAATCTCCACCGCTCCGATGATCCTGGCGCCGAGCGGAATTGCTGCTCCCTTGAGACGGTCGGGGTAGCCGGTTCCGTCCCATCGCTCATGGTGGCTGCGGACAAAGGCGATCACGTCGCCCAGGTGCACCAGCGGCGAGAGAATCTGCGATCCCACGGTGACGTGCTGCTTCACGTGATTGTACTCTTCCTCGGTCAGCGGTCCCTGCTTGTTGAGGATCTCTTCCCGGATACCGATCTTGCCGATGTCGTGCAGGCGGCCACCAGTGCGCACGGCTTCGATCTGCTCGTCGGTGCAGCCCACTTGGGCGGCGACCATGGCGGAGAGGTCAGCCACTCGAGCCGAGTGCCCCCGGAGGTAGGGGTCCTTGGCCTCCAGGGCATTAACGAGCGCTTCCAGGGTGGCCACCGAGATTCGCTCCTGGTTGACCTGCTCCACCCTCCGCTCGGCGACCGCGGCTGCAACCTCGTCCTTGAGCCATTGGTTGATCTGCTGGCCTTCCAGCTGAGTATGACGGCGTTGGAGGGCATGGTGAATGGCCCGGCCGAGATGGCCCAGGTCGATTGGCTTGATCAGGTAGTCGAAGGCCCCCCGCTGCATGCAAAGAGCTGCACTGGTCGCGTCATTTACTGCCGTCAGCATGAGGATGGCGACGGTGGGCTCGAGCTCCATGATCTGGGGCACCAGCTCGACCCCGCTGATTCCCGGCATGTTGACGTCGAGGAGAATGCCGGTGATCCGCTGGCGCTGCAGGATCTCCAAGGCCTCCTCACCGCTGGCGGCGGTGGCGACTTCGTATCCTTGCTGTGCCAGGAATTTGCGGAGCGCGTTGCGGATCGCTTCTTCGTCGTCCACGACGAGCAGCGTAACGGGCCCATCGGTCAGGGGCACACACACTCCTCCTCTCGGGCCAGGCTCCGCCTGATGCCTCTCGAGAGGCGCAGTGAGAAGAATCTCAGGGTGTTCAGAAGGTAGGAGAAGGTTGGGGTCGGGTCAAGAAAATTCAATAAACTCGACAGCCACCCGCTCGGGAATAATGCCAGCAGAGTGCGCTCGATCCAGCAACAGCTGCACTGCTTCACGGCCCCGAGGCCCGTAATCGACCGTCCAGTGATTGACGTACATCCCCACGAACGTGTCGGTCCGCTCGTCACCGATCCCGCGGTTGAACTGTTTGGCGTGGGCCAGCGCCGGCGCGCGATGCTCCAGCGCATAGACGATGCTTGCCCGAAGATCGCGGGCAATCTGTTTGATGACCTCCGGCCCCAGGTCCCGCCGCACGGCGTTCCCCCCGAGCGGGAGCGGAAGACCGGTCTCCTCCTGCCACCATGCTCCGAGGTCGGCCCAGAGGTGGAGACCCTCGTCGGCGTAGGTGAGCTGGCCCTCGTGGATCAGCAACCCGATTTCGAAGTCTCCCCGATGGACCGCGTCCTCGATCTGGTTGAAGGGGACAACCTCGGTGATGCAATCCGGCTGATACAGCTTGAGCGCCAGGTAGGCCGTCGTCAGCTTGCCCGGAACCGCGACCCGGCGCCCCTTGAGGGCGGTGCGTGGGTCAGCCGGACCTGGCAGCGTGGAGACGAGTCTCGGTCCATAGCCATCGCCCATGGAGGCTCCAGAGCCGAGCAGCGCATATTCGCGCCAGAGGTAGGCATAGGCGTGAATCGATATGGCGGTGACCTCGAGCTCGCCTCGCCGGGCGCGCTGGTTGAGCGACTCGATGTCGGCCAGTTCGTGGACGTAATGAACGTCACCCGTGTCCATCTTGCCTTCGGCGAGCGCGTAAAACATGAATGCGTCGTCGGAGTCGGGACTGTGGGCGACGTGGATGGTCTTGGACATGAGCTACTTCTCCGCCTCTTTTCTAAACTCATCCAAGGCTGGCTGGTGCTCCAGGTACTCCACCCGCTTCGCCGCCGTTTCCTTGGCATAGTGGGCGAGGAAGTCCCGCTCCGCCTGGGCCCGAGCGGCCGGGTGGTTCTGCAAGCGCGCAACGGTTCCCCGAATCAGATACCCGAACAGATGACCCGGCGACTCGGTCAGGATCGAATCTGCCAGCGCCAGTGCCGGAGCAAAGTCTCCGACCTGGAGGTGGAGCACTGCCGCGTGGTAGCGGGCATCGGCGTCACGGCTGTCCAGTTGCTGGTAGGCGCCCAGCGCCATGGGCGTGAAGCGCTCGACCTCGACCGAATCGCCGCGCTCGGCCGCTTGCATGATCCGGTTGAAAAGACGGTCGAACCGCTCCTGGGGCGTCATGGTACTGATGTCGGGCGCCGGGCCGGTCGCTCCTTGGGGGAGTCCCCGGTCCCCACCGACCGCTCCCGTGTTCGCCATGTCGGGCGCCGTCGGCTGCGTCCCGGAGCTCGACACTTTGTAGATGATCCCACCCACTAACAGCACGCACAAGGCCCCGGCCCCCGCCCAGGCGACCCGGTCCGAGCGATTCCTCCGGGTGTGATCCGCCCCCGCGGTTGCCGGCCGGCCACACCGGTGACAGTAGTGGGCCTGAGGGGACAGCTCCGCCCGACAGAACGAGCAGCCCCGTGGCGTCAGGCTCGCGCCGCAGCTGCTGCAGAAGTTGCCGGACGAGCCGGCCCCGCAGGTGGGACAGGTGTGCGCGGTAGCGGTGGTCATGATGGCAGAAGCGTAAACGGTGAACGGCCAACGGTAAACGGGGATACCCTTACCTGAAACGACCTGGCGCCTTTTCTTTCACCGTTCACTGTTCACCGTTCACTGTTCACGCTGCCGGCCCGCAATGCCCCAAGTAAAGCAGCGCCCAGCCGGTTCGCCCGATCGGCCGAGTCTCGAGGGCTTTCCCACCGATCTGAAGGAGGCGGGGAAGAAAGACGTCCTGGAGTTGGCCCACCGCTTCAAGGTGGATTTTCTTCGGCTCCAGTTCACCGACATTCTGGGCGTCAACAAGAACGTCGAGGTCCCTCGCAGCCAGTTCGAGAAGGCGCTCGATGGTGAAATCATGTTCGATGGCTCGTCGATCGAGGGGTTCGTCCGGATCGAAGAGTCGGACATGCTGCTCAAGCCGGACCGGCACACCTTCCGCATCTTGCCCTACGACGACGAAGGCGGCCGGGTGGCCCGTCTGCTGTGTGACATCTTCACCCCGGACGAGCAACCGTTTGCCGGGTGTCCCCGGACCACGCTCAAGCGGCAGGTGGAGCGCGCGGCCAAGCTGGGCTTCTCGATGATGGCGGGCTGTGAGGCGGAGTTCTTCATGTTCGAGAAGGCCCCGGATGGGTCACCGACCACGATCACCCACGATTCGGCGGCCTACTTCGATCTGGGTCCGGTGGATCGGGGCGAGGAGATCCGCCGGGTCATCGTCGAGCAGCTGGTGGAGATGGGCTTCGAGGTGGAGGCCGCGCACCACGAGGTGGCCACCGGTCAGCATGAGATCGACTTCAGGTATGCCGATGCGCTCACCACGGCCGACAATCTCACCACCTTCAAATTCGTCGTCCGCAACGTTGCGAGTCGCTTCGGCTTCATGGCGTCGTTCATGCCCAAACCGATCGAGGGGATCAACGGCAGCGGGATGCACACCCACCAGTCCCTCTTTCGCGGCAAAGAGAACGCGTTCTACGACCCGAAGGCCGAATACCAGCTGTCCAAGACCGCGTTGAGCTACATCGAAGGTTTGCTCCAACACGCCCGCGGCTTCTGCGCCCTCACCAACCCCCTGATCAACAGCTACAAGCGCCTGGTCCCCGGCTACGAGGCGCCGGTCAACGTGGCCTGGTCGATGCGAAACCGGTCACCCCTCGTCCGGATACCCGATCGCCGCGGGCTCGGCACCCGCTGTGAGCTGCGGATGCCGGATCCGTCCTGCAACCCGTACCTGGCACTCACGGTCCAACTGGCGGCGGGTCTCGACGGGATCGAGCAGAAGCTGGAGGCCCGCGAGCCGGTGAGCCGGAACATCTTCACCATGAGTTACCGAGACCGGCGGAAATATCGGATCGACGAGCTACCCCGGGACCTGCACGAGGCGCTGGAGATGCTGGAGAAGGATGACGTGGTCAAAGCCGCTCTCGGGGAGCACCTGACCGAGCGATTCCTGGAGGCCAAGCGAAACGAGCTGCTGCAATACAACCAGCATGTCAGCAAATGGGAGATCGATAACTACCTGGGGAGGTACTAAAAAGCGGGGCAGTGGGGCGGCGGGGCAGACAATGAAAACGAGGATCGCTACGCCTGGCAATGCAGCTGTATGCGGTTACTGCCCCGCTGCCCCGCTGCCCGTCTGCCCCGCTAACGAGAGCGTCACGCTCCCGAACGGAAGCGGGATCTCCATCTGTGCCGGCAACCGGCGTTTGTCGTCGGTGAACCACACTCGCATCGTGGTGCCTCGGGCAGTGACCTGAACCGCCAGGCAGGAGGCGCTTCCTCCGCCCGGCATCGGGACCGGCTCGCGGCCGCTGACCCGCACTTCAATGGGGTTATATCCGGTCTTGAAATAGCGTTCCAGGACGTAGGTCCGGCCCACTTTGAGGGGCGCGGCCCGGAGATAATAGAGAAAGGCGAGGTCGTCGAGGGGATCAGCAGGGGCCACCCATTCACCGGGGACTCCCTCCTCGCGATAGCGGGCCGAGTCGGGGACGATCACGTACGCATGTTCGTCCACTTTTCCGCCCTGCTCCAGCCGGCGGTGGAACCGGAGTGAATTGAAGTCCGCGGTACCCACCCTCGAATCCATGTCGTAGCGGACTCGCCAGCCGGGCGGCCCACCCTCTCCCGTCGCGGTAAACTCGAAGGCCTCGGCCCCCCGCTCCTGGACCAGCCGGGTAACCGATACCGATGCCGTCCCCACCGGAAGGTAGCCGAGCTTTGCGTCGTAGCGCAGGGTCTCGCCGACCGCAAAGGGGTACGGCGTAGGGGCTGCCAACCGCGCGAGCAGCCCGGCGTGGGCGATAAGTTGGATCATGGGCGTCACAAATCGCAATATAATGGCCCCTCCCCGAGCCTACCTGCTTGACCTCGATGGCACCCTCTATGCCGGAGGCGCCGCCATCCCTGGCGCGGCCGAAGCCGTGGCCCGGCTCCGGGAGCGGGAGATCCCTTACCGCCTGGTGACCAATACCACCAGCCGGTCCCGGGCCATGCTGGTCGACCGGCTCCGGAACTACGGTTTCGACCCTTCACCGGACGAGGTCTTTACCGCCACCGTGGCTGGAAACGTGCTAGCCCGCACAGCAGGTTATCGGCGGGTCGCGCCATTCATTCCGGAACCGGCGCTGGCGGACCTCCAGGACGTGGACTTGGGTGGAGGCACGTCCGGAACGCCGTCGGTTCGGCCCCCGGACGCGGTCCTGGTGGGGGACCTGGGCGACCGCTGGACCTACGCGCTGCTGCAGGAGGCCTTCGAGTATGTCATGGGAGGCTCTGCCCTGGTTGCACTCTCCCGCGACCGGTACTGGCTCCAGGGCGAACGCCTGGCGCTCGACGCCGGCCCCTTCGTCGCGGCTCTGGAGTTCGCCACCGGAAAGCAGGCCGCGGTCGCGGGCAAACCGAGTGCCACTTTCTATACCGCGGCCCTCACCAGCATGGGCCTGTCGTCCTCGACACCGGCGGCGATGGTGGGGGACGACCTCTGGTCCGATGTGGAGGGCGCCCAGCGGGCAGGGCTACAGGGTTGGCTGGTGCGCACCGGTAAGTACCGGGAGTCGGCGCTTCGGGAAAGCGGCATACAGCCGGACCGGATTCTCGACAGCATTGCGGCGCTGGCGTAGCGGTTCTTTTATCTTCCGCCACCTCTCACCGTCTTTCCTCGGAGTCCGGTTGCACTTTCGGTACCTTCTGCCGCTCGCGGCGCTCATTCTTCCGATCCGACTTCGCGCCCAGAACACCGCCGACTCGGCACCGCTGCCAGACCCCTCATTGATCATCTATCGGGTGCAGCTGCAGCCCCGTGATATCTTCGACCCCGAGGAGCAAAGCTGGCTGGCCCGGATGGCCAACAAGCTGCACTTCCAGACCCGTGCGCCCATCGTGCGGCGAGAGGTTCTGCTCCATCCGGGTGAGCCCTACGACTCGGCCCTAGCGGCGGAGTCGGAGCGGAACCTCCGATCGTTGGGAATCTTCCGCCGGGTGCAGATCGATTCGGTGCGAACCGATGCAAAACTGGTGCTCCGGGTGCAGACCAAGGATGGCTGGAGCACGCAGCTGGATTGGAGGTTTCGCAGCACTGGAGGCGAGGCGGCCTTCACCATTGGCGTGGTGGAAACCAACCTCCTGGGAACCGCCTCTACCGCCGCCGTTCGTTACCGGAAAGATCCCGATCGTTCCAGCGTTGCCCTGCTGTTCCGCCGGCGCCGACTCTTCGCCGGAACCGTGGGCGTGGCCATGCAATACGAGAACCGCTCCGACGGAAGGAATGGCGCCGTCTCCGTGGAACGTCCCTTCTTTGCCCTCACCTCACACCACGGCTTTCGATTCGATGCCGAAGACCGCGACGAGCGGGTGCTTCGCTTCTTCGACGGCATGGATCTGCCTCGCGATACTCTGCAGCGCAGATTCACCCTGGTCCGAGGCTCCGCTGCCTGGGCGCTCCAGGCCTCCTCGTCCGGGTTTTCGCGGCTTGGCGTCGCTGCCCAGGTGCGCCGCGATGATACCCTGCGGGTGAGCTCCAGCGGACCGTTTCCCGAAACGGTGACCGGCGCGATCGGCCCCTATCTGACGTGGAATCGAGCACGATTTCTGGTCACCAAGGGATATGCCGGGTTCGGCCGGGAGGAAGACGTTGACCTGGGAACCACGGTGCGGGTGGGCCTGAATGCCGCGCCAAAGCTGTTCGGGTACGATCGCAACGGGCTGGGACCCGAAGTGAGCGGCCGCATCGGTGCGCGCCTCCACCGTGGCTTTGCCTATCTCGATGCCACCGCCAATGGGTTGTATACCTCGGCCGGGCTGGACTCGGGCTCGGTGCTAATCGGCGGGACCGTGGTGCTGCAGCCGGGGTCCCGCCACGTGGCGGTGTTTCATCTCGAAGGTGGCTGGCTCAAGGATCCGGTGCCGGGAGAAGAATTCGACCTGGGTCTCGGCAG
>DASYIX010000007.1:0-7467 GCA_035997125.1 Gemmatimonadales bacterium | reverse complement strand
CCCGGCGTCCGCCAGCATGCCGAGGGCGGCGACGGCGGCCGGGGTGAGCTCGTCCGGGTGGTTGAAGTGGGTGTTGATGTAGAGCGGGTGGAACCGCTTCAGCATGGCACAGAGCTCTGGAGTGATCCGCTCCGGCAGGTGGCAGGGAATCCGGCTGCCGATCCGAATGATCTGTAGATGAGGGATGGCCCGGAGCCGGGTGAGGATGGCCTCCAACCGGCGGTCGTTCAGCAACAGCGGGTCTCCCCCAGACATGATGACGTCCCGGATCTCGGTGTGCTCCTCCAGATACTGAAAGGCACTCTCGAACTGAGACATGGGAATCTTCTCGGGGTCTCCCACCTTGCGCCGCCGGGTGCAGAACCGGCAATAGGTGGCGCAGACCGGCGACACCAGGAAGAGGGCCCGGTCGGGGTAGCGGTGGGTGATGTTGGGCACCGGGCTGTCGGCGTCCTCGTTGAGCGAGTCGACCAGGCCGTCCACCACCTGGAGCTCCTCGACCGAGGGCACGTACTGGCGCCAGATCGGATCGTCGGGCGACTTGATCAGCTCCACCATTGCCGGGGAGATGCGGAACTCGAAGTTGTCGGCGGCCTGCCGGAGCCGATCGAGCTCGGGGAAGTTCTCCGGCCCGAACTTGAGAGCCAAGGCGTCGAGCGACGCTATCGAGTTTTTTCTGAGGACTTCCTGCCAGGTCTCCGCCATGAAACCTCCAAGTGAAACGGCAGTAGGTACCGCCCTGCCGCCTTACCGCCCTACCGCCTTCACAAACACCACCTGGTCGTCGCCCGCAGCATAGAAGTCGGGAATGGTGGCCGTGGGGGAATAGCCCCGAGCCTCATAGAACCCCCGAGTGGCGGCGTAGTCCGGCCGGCCCGTGGTCTCGACGACGATGAGCCGGGCGAGACCCAGGAGACGGCGCTCCATCTCCACCAGCAGCGCGGTTCCTATTCCGCTGCCTTGGAGCTCGGGACCCACTGCCATCCAGTAGAGGTCATAGGTGCCAAGGGTGCAGGGTGTGGGACCCCAGCAGATCCAGCCGGCCAGGCGGCCGTCGACGTCGGCACCGAGCACGGAGTAGGTGTTGCCCGCCCCACCTCTGACCGCCTCGTCGAACACCTCGAGGGCAACCGCGATCTCATCCTCACGGAAGAGGCCCACCGCACGAGTGATTTCCTCGATGCGGACCCGGTCGGCTGCGGTGAGGTTGCGGAGACGGTGCGATACGATGGTACCGCTCAAGCGGCAGACACCCCGCTGACGAGAGCCGCGGCAGCCCGATGGCTCTGCGAACGCATGAGCGCCTCGTCGACGATGTGCATGACCAGGTCGTCGTAGGTCCAGCCGAACGCCCGGCCCATCCGGGCTAGGCCGGCGTTGCTGGAGAGATCGGGAGTGGGATTGACCTCGAGCACGTAGGGCTGCCCGTCCTCGCTTAGCCGCATGTCGATCCGGCCGTAGCCTTCGGCCTCGGACATGTGCTCCCACGCCTTCCGGGCCACCTGGCCGATGCGCTGGTGCAGGTCGGTGTCCAGCTCGGCGGGACACACGGGGACGGTGCCCTCGTCTTCGGGACTGCCGGGAATCCACTTGGCGGCGTAGCTCACGATCGGCCAGGTGCCGTCGGGCAGGGTGTCGAACCGGATCTCGGCGATGGGCAGCATCCGCTTGCCCACGAAGCCGACGTTGAATTCCCGGCCGGCGACGTACTCCTGGACCACGACTTCGTCGAACTGCTCCAGCATCTGGCCGACCCGACGCTTGAGGGCCCGCTTGCTGGTGCAGACGGCGCTGTTGTCGATCCCGACGCTGGCGTCCTCGGATGCCGGCTTGACGATGGCAGGCAGGGGAAAGTCCACCGGCGTCTTGTTGTCCTGGGCCAGGGTAAAGGTGGGAACCGGAAGCCCGGCGGCCGCGAGGAGGGTGTTGGCCACGTGCTTCCGATGGCAAATGGAGGTGGGCCAGGTCCGGCATCCGGTGAAGGGAACCCCGGTGAGCTCCAGGGTGCCGACCACCAGATCCTCGAAGCGGGCGTGGCCGTTGATGCCTTCGCAGAGATTGAAGACCAGGTCCGCCCGGCGAACCCGCGAGATCCAGCGAAAGTCTCCCTGCCGGACCGGAAGCAGCTCGACCTCGTGTCCCCGACGGCGGAGCACGTCTCGGACCTCGTGGACGTTGCCCACGACCGCGGCAACGTCCTGGGGACTCCACTCTTCGCTACCCGCATCGAAGAGGATCGCGACTTTCATCAGGCCACCTCCGCCAGGAGTGAACGGCCGCTGATCCGCCGCCAGGCGATGTCGGCGACGGCGCGGATGAGATCGTCGTAGCTCATCCCGGCCGCTGCCGCGGCCTTGGGGAAACAGGAATGATCCCGCGGGTCAGGCAAAACGCCCGGTAGGGGATTGAGCTCGACGACCATCGGGCGACCAGCGGCGTCGCAGCGCACGTCGACGCGGCACCAGTCGCGGCATTCCAAGGCGTGGTAGGCTCCGAGAGCAACGGTCCGAATTTCATCCGCGAGACTCTCGGAGATGTGGGCCGGACACTGGTAGATCTCCAGCGGGTTCTTTGGAGTGTCCCAGATCCACTTGGCCTCGTAGCCGTAGATGGGTGGCGCACCCCGAGGCAGCATATCAAATCGCATGCCGATAATCGGCAGGCAGCGGGCCTCGCCCCCATTTCCGAGAATCGCGACCGTGAACTCGGCGCCGGCAAGATAGGTCTCGATGATCACCGGCTCGGAGTAGGTGGCGAGCAGCTCGGAGACCTGACGCACCAGCTGAGAGCGATTCTTACACAGGCTCCGGGTGGTGACGCCCTTGCCCGAGCCTTCGTAGGCAGGCTTCACGAAGAGAGGAAAGGGCAGCGCGACCTCGCGAGCATCAGCGGGCGAGTGGGCCACGACGAATGGAGCAGTGGGCACCCCGCGATAGGAGAGGATCTCCTTGGCCCGGCCCTTATGCAGCGCGAGACCGCAGGTCAGCGGGTCGGAGGCGTGATAAGGAATTCCGAGGAACTCGCAGATTGCCGGCACATGGGCCTCGCGGCTCGCGCCGTAGAGGCCTTCGGCGATGTTGAAGACGAAGTCAGGGCGGAGCAGCGCGAGCCGAGCAGGGAAGCTGCTATCGGCCTCGAGCCGGTAGACCTGTCCGACGGAGCTGAGCGCCCGCGCCACCGCATCGATGGTTGCGGGCTCATCCCACTCGGCATAGAGGTCGGGTTGCTGGAGGTCGGGGCGGTACCCGCGACTGGGAGGCTCGTCGGATGGAGGGGAGTCGGATTTCGCCCCGGCTGGGTTAGCCGGCGCCTCGGGTTTGAGATTGAAGGCTAGTCCGATCCGAACTGCCAAAGGCTTCCTCTACAAAAAAGGCCGTCCGCGAGAGACGAGCCAGGACGAGTTCCAATGTCGACACCACTAAGGTAAGAAAAAGTTTTTAGGACCACAATAGTTTTTGGGGGAAAAGTCGGAATGAGTTTTGGAAGAGTCGGGAGTCAGGAGTCAGGAGTCGAGTGGGGCTCTCGGTGTCATCTGGAGCGAAAGCGAAGGTTTTCCCTCTCATGATGACATCATTCTGATCTTCCGACTCCTGACTCCTGACTCTAGACTCTAGACTTTGTGAAAACCAACTCGTCCAGCCTCTCCTCCCTCGGGAGACTGATAAATCTCGAAGTCAGCAAAGAGGGCGGGAGCCTCCTGCTGGAGAATCCGGAGACAGGCGACCGCCATCCGGCGAATCTCCAGCTCGGCCCCTTCGCCCAGGCGGAGCTCGAGCATGGTGCGCCACGCGCGGACATTGGCGCTCACCACGATCTTCACCTCGGTGGCGTTTGGCAGGACGCTCCGGCCTGCCTCGCGAGCCATCTTCCGCCGGTGGACCTTGTCCTCCACCCAGTCATAGCGAGCCATCAGCCCCTCGACCGCTTCCACGTAAGCCGCCTGGGCTGCCTCGACCTGTCTGGTCCACTCTGCTTCCAAGGCCGAGTCTCCCATGATCGCGGGCGGCATGACGAAGGCGGCATGGGACTCGTCCACGTAGCGCTGGGAGAGCTGGGAGAATCCCCACCCGGCCCGGTGCCGCACCAGCTCGTGACTGCAGGAACGGGAGATTCCCTCGATCAGCATGACATAGGAGGAGTGCTCGAAGACCGACCCATGGCCCTGACGCAAGATGTTGCGCAGGTACTCCGCGGTACTCCGGCCGGCCGGATTGTGCTGGCTCATGTAGCAGAGCCGACCGGCGAACTCCGCTATCCGCTCGCCATCGCTCGCATCGCCCTTCCATTGAACCGGCAGATGAGCGGGCTCGATGAACTGGGGTCGAGCGATGAGAGTGACGCGGGGCTGGCGGATGATTTCCATGTGAGCTGGGAGCTGGGAGTCGGGAGCTAGGAGTCGGGGCGCCATGAGCCAGGAGTTTGAGGTTGAGTAAGAGACGGGCAGAAAGGTAACTCTGATCTGGCTCTACGCTGCATACGCTCCCAGCTCGCAGCTCCTAGCTCCTCGCTCCCAGTTCACCCGCCAACTCCAATCGAGCCCGTCCATACCCGCCGCCTCGCTCAATCTCGCGGAGACCTTGTTCGATGTCGGAGGGCAGGGCCACTGCCTTCGAGCCGACCTTGAGCCGGCTGATGGGCGGGTCGCCGGACGGAAGAATAACCCCGGGGTTGAGAATTCCGAGCGGGTCGAAGCTGAGCTTGACCAGGCGAAACAGCTCGACGATCTCGGAGCCGTACACCTGGGCGAGTGTGTCCGCCCGGAGCCGTCCGTCCCCGTGCTCACCTGAAGGAGTTCCGCCGAGCCGGACGACGGCGTCAGTCACTGCCTCCAGGATGCCGGTGATGGCCTCCTTCCAACCGGTCTGTCTGACGTCCGGCAGCAGATTCACGTGGATATGGCCGTCACCGGCATGGCCGAACATCACTACGGGGAGATCTCGTTCGGCAGCAGCCCGGCGAACAATCCGGATGTACTCGCCCATGCGTTCGATCGGGACGCAGGCATCCTCGATCACCTGGAGCGAGCGCCTATCCTCGGGAAGGCCGGCCAGGATGGGACTTGCGGCATGCCGGATTGCCCACAACCGTTCCGCTTCTGGCGGCGAGTACGCCGTTTCGATCGAGATGGCCCAGGGCTCAATGGCTTCCGACGCGGCGGCTAACACCTCCCGAAGCGCTTCAGGGTCACTCCGCTCCAGCTCGACCAGCAGGATGGCTTCGGGAACGAAGCCCTCGCTGACTCCTCCCCAAGTCCCAGCCCCAATGAGATCGAGGAATGTTCGGTCCAGCAGCTCCAGCGCGGAGGGCTCGCATCGATTCAAGGCGATGACCAGATCGCTGAGGCGGTCGAGCGATGCCAGGTGCACTCGGAGCCCTGCGCGAAAGGGGGGTATGTGGTCCAGCCGCCATTCGATCTCGGAAACGATTCCGAGGGTACCCTCAGCCCCAATAATCAGGTCCAGCATCTCGCCGGAGGCGAGGTAGGCGTCGAGCGCGTAGCCCGAGGAGTTCTTGCGGGTGCGGGGGAACCGGGCGGCAACCAGCGGAGCCGCCGCCCTGATCTGGGGTGCGGCCTCCCGCTCGAAGCGAGCCACGGCTGCCGTAGTTGCCGCCGTAGGGGCCGGCTTGCGACGAAGCTCCACCGTCTCGCCGTCGGCGGTGAGCAGCGTAACTCCCTCGGTCCAACGGCGGACGCTGCCGTAGCGGACCGACCGGGCCCCGGCCGCATTGGTGGAGACCATTCCTCCCAGCGTGGCCCAGCGGCCGCTCGATGGGTCGGGAGGGAGCCGGAGCCCGTGGCGGTTTGCCGCGGTGTTGAGCTCCGCGAGGGTCACCCCCGCGCTGGTGACCGCCCGCCGATTCTTCGCGTCGATCTCGAGCCGCCGCCCCGCCATCCCGGTCAGGTCCACCACGACCCCGTCGCCGACGTTGCCTCCTCCCATCGCGCTGCCGGCGCCTCGGGGAACGAGCGGCACCCTCTGGTCCGCGGCCCAACCGATTGCCACCTTCAGATCCTCGACATCCGCCGGCAGGCAGACCGCGCGAGGCAGGATGCGATAGATGCCGGCACCCTCGGAATAGGCGGCCCGGGCCCGCTGGTCGGTTCGATATATGCCGCGAATGGCTGGAGCAGGCAGCATCGCGAAAAGCTAACTATCTTCTCCCTCTATGGCTGAGGTCCCCCGCGCTCAACTGATTCACATCGATGTAGATCGCCGACTCGGCCACGAGTGGGACGAGTGGGATGGCCGCCCTCTGCCGAACCAGGGGAACTACGACTCGCCGCCCGCTCTCTTCTTTGCCTGGTCCGCCCTCACCCTCGTCATCGCTCTCGGCGTCGTGGCCCTGGGTCTCTTCCTGCTCGCGCCCCGGCTGGGTGGACTTCATCCTCTGGTGCCGAGGGTGCTCCGGAGCGGGCTGCTGGTGGTGGGTGCGCTGGGGTGGGCCTGGTGGGGAGCGCTCTTCCTTTCATATACGTCCGGCCGTGCTCTCCTGCCGGAACGACTCGCTGAGCGGGGACCGTTTCTCCGGCTCATGCGGCTGACTTCGGGTGTTGCCGCTCGGTGGGGACAACGCGACTGGGTCGAGAATGCGGCGGTAAAGGTCTACAACGGACTGGCCATGATGCGCGGCCGGAAGGTGGGCAAGGGAGAGCTGCTGCTCCTGATCCCGCGGTGCCTCTCCAAGCTGACGCTCGACGGTGTGTTAGGCATCGCAGGGAAATACGGGGTTCCGGTGTTCGTTGCCACCAGAGGGCAGTTGGCGCGCCGGGTCATTCGCGAGCGCCGGCCGAGGGCGGTGGTCGCAGTGGCCTGCGAGCGCGACATGGTGAGCGGCCTGCACGACGTCGCAGGTAAGATCCCGGTGCTGGGTCTCACCATGACCCTGCCGTCCGGACCGTGCAAGGATGCTTCGCTCGATCTGGACCAGCTGGAGCGCTGGGTGCGAGCCTACGTGGTATAAGGAGGGACCGCTCTAGTCGCCGGGAGAGCTTTCACTCTCATCGGGCGGTGCCGCGGTGGGTTGCTCCTGTTCCGCCGGCGGTCCGCCGTAACGCTGAACCATCCCCGCCAGTACCGCCACCACCTTGAGTGCCACCGGATGATCCGGCCTCACTTCTCGCTCCAACTCCCGATCGGGTAACGAAGGATCCCGGAGAGGCCGATAGATGGTCTCGACGGTGAGCTGGCTGCTTCCGGGCCGCGCCGGATCGGCCCACGCCCGGACGCGCACGACTCCGGGGCCGATGGCTTTATGGCTGGCGGTCGGACGGCGGGTTGCGGTGGCGAACCAGCCGGTTTCCAGGTAGCCGTCACGAACCTGCACCTTGCGCACCGGAATGGAGTCGGCCTTCAACGCCTCCGCGAGGCGCTGGGTGGCCTGGGGAACCGGAAGCCTCACTTCGGTGCCCGCGGCCTCCGGAACCGGCAGGAATGAAGGGCGAGTGGTATAGGCCTGGCACGCCGC
>DASYIX010000006.1:0-60648 GCA_035997125.1 Gemmatimonadales bacterium | reverse complement strand
AAGCCCAGTGCGACTGCCGCGAGCGCGAAGCGTCGCGCGGCGCGTGCGAAGGCGCTGACACAGCTTTGCTTCATGGAAACGTCCTCCAAAGGCGTGGACCTACAAATACTGCCAGCTTGGAGAGGAAGGCGCACACGCCTTCCCGTGGGCCCGAAGGCCTATTTCGGAATGCGACTGCGTGGGATGACAACCTGCATGGTGTGATGGGGACGTGGTAAAACCACTCGACCTGCGTGACCTGCAACAACAACGCGACCGCGGCCCGGTCGGCTGCCTAATATGAAGTCGCAAAAAACCGGTGTCAAGGAAAAGTCACCGGGTGATGTCCACTGTTAGCTCCCGATGTAACTCTCTGAAACCCGCAAAGTTGCCCGATGAAACGCGGGCGGCTCCAACTCCCGTTGTTCGGAACGAAAGCGCTGACGAGAGGCATGAGATTTGGTGCGTGTCGGCCGCGTTTCGGCGGCGGCGTCAACCGATGTCGCGGGGCTGTAACCTGGCTGGACGCGATCTTACTGCGGAAAGTGGATTTTGGTAAGGGGCGGGATGAGGGCTATTGGCTATTCGCTCTTGGCTATGGGCAAAGCCTCGGTAGTTCCATCTCCAGCCAATAGCCTCACGCAGTGATCATCTCCACTTGGGGCTCTCGGGGAGTCACCTCCGGTCCGCCACTGCCCATGAAGACATTGACCTCGCTTCTAATGCCAAAGTCTCCCGGCAGGTAGATCCCCGGCTCCACCGAGAACCCGACCCCGGGCAGGAGCCGACGATCATCGTGGGTCTCATAGTCGTCCAGGTGGGGCCCGGAGCCATGCAGATCCCGATCGATGGAATGTCCGGTTCGATGCACGAACGATTCCCCGTAACCCGCGGCCTCAATAACGCGCCGCGCCGCGCGATCGGCTTCGTGCCCGGCAATGGGGCGGCGCTCCGCCACCGCATGGGCGATCGATTGAATGGCCGCATCCCGGGCATCGCGGACCGTGCGCCAGACCTCGGCGACCCGATCAGAGGGCCGCGTCCCAGCGTAGCCGATCCAGGTCTGATCGGCAAACACCGTGGAGTGACTCTTTCCCGCCCACAGATCGAGGAGCACCAGGTCGTCCTCCTGCAGCACAGCGTCGCTGCCGGCGTGGGGCTCGTAGTGCGGCTTGGCCGAGTTGGCGCCAAAGGCGACGATGGGAGGGTCGTCGAGCACCAGGCCCCGGGCCTCGACGTCGGCGATCACCCTGGCCTGCAGCGCCGATTCAGTGAGTCCTCTGCCGGGCTGCCGAACCGCCCAGGTGAGCGCGTCCCGCGCCACGGTCGCGAGGATCTCCGCGGCTTGGCGGTGGTCCTCTGCTTCAGCGGGGCTCCACTGGGCGGCAAAGCGGGACACCAAGGCTCCGGAAGGCACCACCGTGGCCCCTAGCCGGCGGAGGAGCTCGATCACGCCGTAGGGTACCCGGTCGAGATAGGGCACCGCGTCTTCGGGCGAGATCTCCATCGCGAGCGTGCGGCCGGCCACCAGGGGAGCCAGCGCCGCGTGCAGCTCGCTCCAGCGGGCATAGGGGATGACCCGGCCGGGAAAATCCTTGAGGCCCTCAAGCTCGATCTTGTGCGCTACTGCGACCGGCTCCCCCTCCCGGGGTAGTAACACGAACAGACGCCGGGTGTTCATGCCGCTCAAGCCGAGGACTCGCACCGCCACAGGATTGAGCCCGTGAAAGGCGAACAGCAGCCAGCCGTCGACTCCCGCCTCGGTCAGCGCTTCCCTGAGCTCGGCACCATCGATCACTCGTACACCTCGGCGGCTGCCGTCCGCCACATGCATGCGTCATCGCCCCGCGCGCGACAGCGTTCGTGCACCAGGGCACCCTCGAAGCCGGTGAGGCTGCGAAGCAGCTCCTGGTAAACCGAGCCGTAGAACGCGCAGGCCTCCCCGGTGGGGAGGGCGACGATCGTTATCGGCGCCTTCATGCTCACCTCGAGCGCCGGGGACCGGCCCTTGAGCTCGGCGTCGAAGATGGCTTTCGCCAGGCGCGAGGCGCTGCGGAGCGCAAGCCGCCGGGCGACACCACGGGGAGAGACTTTGACCAGCGTGCGGGACGAACGGCTCCGGGTCTTGGCCGCGTAGCGGGCCGCCCGCCGGCCGGCGTCGGCAAACACCAGCGCGGCATCGTTGCGGCGGCCCACCAACCGGAGCACGGAGACGGTCTCATCGAGCTCCACCGAGCCCCCCCGATCGGCGGCCTGCCGGTAGCGTTGAATTTGCGCCGCGACGGTAGGACTGAGCCCGAGTCTTCGGACCATGATCTCTTCCGCGAGCTCGTCCAGCCCGTCTTCCACCGGGGTGTCGAGGTTTCGGATCGCCTCTAGCAGGCTGAGCGGGATGAGGGCGGGAATGGAGGATTTGGGCACGGGATTCGGCGCGGAAATTAGCGTGGCATCAGCGTGGGAGCCAGTGGCGGGCCCAAGATTGTGCGCGCGATCTGGTCATCGCAAACGAACCGGGGCTACATTGCCTCTATGGTCGAGCCTTCCGCGGCCGGGCGCTCTTTCGACGACGAGGCCCTGCCCCACCTCGATGCGCTCTATCGCGTAGCCCTTCGGCTCACGGCAGATCCGACCCTGGCCGAAGATCTGGTCCAGGATACGATGCTGAAAGCCTACCGTTCCTGGCGGCAGTACCGTCCGGGCACGAATGCCAAGGGCTGGTTGCTCACTATTCTCCGCAACACGTTCATCAATGATTATCGCCGCCGCAAGCACGAGCCCGTGGCCATGGATCTCGACCTGGTCGAGCCCCACGCCATCGACCGCTCACCTCAGGAGACCGATCCGGAGGGCAGCTTCTTTTCCCAGATCGTGGACGCCAAGGTGCTCGAGGCAATCGATGCCTTGCCCCCCGATTTTCGCGAGGTGCTGGTGCTGAGCGATGTGGAGGGCATGCGCTACGCCGAGATTGCGGAAACCCTGAAGATCCCGGTCGGCACCGTAAAGTCCCGCCTGTTCCGGGCCCGGCACCAACTTCAGGCCGACCTGTACGCCCACGCCGTGGAGATGGGTTACATCCGACCGCGAGAGGCCCGCACATGAGCCAGGTCGACTGCAGAAAGGCCATGGCCAAGCTGGACGAGTATCTCAAGCAGGAGCTCACTCCCGACCTGGCGGCCGAAGTGCGGCGGCACCTGGAGCACTGCCGACCTTGCTTTTCCCACGCCCGGTTCGAAGAAAACTTCCTGGCAATGATGGAGACCTGCGGGCGAAAGGAGACCTGCCCCGAGAAATTGCGGGCCAAGATCCTGGCGGCGCTGAAGTCGGAGGCGAGGCGCGACTGAACCCGGTCACCCTCCCGGTGGCCGCGCTGATCAGCGCTGGCGTCGCCGGGATAGCGTGGCGCGCTGGAACGCTTACCCGCGCGGGAGCCGTCGCGGCCTGGACGGTCGGAGTCCTCGTGCTGCACGGCAGTGGCTGGGCGGGCGGCGCGGTGTTGGCCGCCTTTTTTGTTTCCAGCAACCTGGTCTCCCGAGTGTCGGGCCGGGTACTCCGCAGCGACCTCGACCCCAAAGGCGAGCGGCGGGATGTTTGGCAGGTCTATGCCAATGGCGGCCCGGCCGCACTCGCCGCACTGGCGGCATCCTCGAACGGCGGCCTGGCAAGCTGGCTGGTGACCGCCAGCCTTGCAGCTGCCACCGCTGATACCTGGGCCACCTCGATCGGTACTCGAAGCCGGGTGCCGCCTCGGCTGCTGTGGTCCGGCCGCACGGTGCCGGCGGGCACCAGTGGCGGGGTTACCCTGGCCGGCTCGTTAGGCGCCCTGGCCGGCGCGGCGATCGTGGCCGCCACCGGCGCCCTGTCCACTGGCCGCCCATTCCTCTTCCCCGTCGCAACGCTGATAGGTTTCGCAGGAATGCTGGCGGATTCTCTCCTTGGAGGGGTCCTCCAAGGTCGCTTCCATTGTCCCCGCTGCGACCAGCCCAGCGAATGGCGAGTCCACCGGTGTGGCAGCGCTACGGTACGAAGGGCAGGACTCGCATGGCTGAACAACGACGGAGTGAACTTCCTGGCCACTGCACTCGCTGCGGGAGCCGGCTTGGCGGCGTGGTGGTTGCTTGACTGAGCTTCCTGGCCAGACCGACGTGCTCATTGCCGGTGCCGGACCGGCCGGCAGTGCCACGGCCGCGTTACTTGCCCGTTCCGGCTGCTCGGTGCTCGCCATTGATCGGGCAGTCTTTCCCCGTGACAAAGCCTGCTCCGAGTATATGAGCCCCGAGACGGTGCGGATCCTCCACCGACTGGGCGTGGTGGAGGCGCTGGAAAGAGCCGGCGCGGTGGCGCTCGAGGGCATGAAGATTACCGCGCCGCTGGGAGCCACCGCCCACGGCAAGTTCGCGCTCGCCGGCCACCGCCCTTTCCGTTCCACCGGACTCTCTGTCTCCCGCCGGATACTCGACCATCAACTGGTTGAGGCCGCCCGCTCCGCCGGCGCGGTCGTGATGGAGCAGGCCCGCGTCGAGGAGCTGCTCTACGATGACGGCGTCGTTGCCGGGGCGGTGATACGGGACCGTGCGGGGCAGCGACGCTCCATCCGCGCCCGGCTCACGGTAGGAGCGGACGGCCTCCGCTCGATAGTGGCCCGGCGGATGGGGCAGCGCAGCCATGGTAGCCCTCGCCGGGTTGCCTTCGTGACCCACATCGTCGGAGTGCAGGGCATGAGCCGGTCCGCGGAGCTGCATTTCGGCGAGTCAGGGTACATCGGGCTCAATCCTATCGGGCACGGCAGCACCAACGTCTCTCTGGTCGTGCCGGCCGAACGGGCGGCTCCGGCTCGGGGTCGAGTCGAGCAGTTCTTCTGGGATATGCTGGGCGAATTTCCCGCCATCCGCGACCGGATCGATCCAGCCAACCTGGTACGGCGGATCATGGCGACGGGACCCTTCGCAGCCTGGTCGGGCCGGGTCATTGCACCGGGAGCACTCCTGGTGGGCGATGCCGCTGATTTCTTCGATCCCTTCAGCGGCGATGGCATTCACGCCGCGCTACGGGGCGCCGAGCTAGCCGCAGAGACGGTCGTCCCTGCGCTCGACCGCCCGGGTCCGCTCACGGTCGACCGATTGGTCGAGTACCGCCGGATGCGGCGACGGGTGTTTGCGGGAAAGTGGATGGTCGAGCGCATGATCGGTCTGGCTCTGGGCTTCCCCCGCATTTTCGAGCGTGGCGTAGCTCGAATCGGCCGCCGGGATGGCATGGCCCACACGCTCATCGGTGTCGCCGGCGGGTTCGTGCCCACGAGCGAGGTGCTGAATCCTCTTTTTCTCGCCCGGATAGTCCTCTGAGCGCGCCCGATGTCGACCCTTCCCAGTTCCGGCAGCTGCTGGGCCGGTTTGCCACTGGGGTGACGATCCTCACCGTGACAACGCTGGAGGGTCGCTTGCTCGGCATGACCGCAAACAGTCTTGCCTCGGTATCACTCCGCCCGCCGCTGATCTCGGTCTGTGTGGACCGCGAAGCCGAAATGCACGACGCCATCCTCCAGGCCCGTGAGTTCGTGGTGAACATCCTCTCCAGCCCTCAAGAGGCCCTCGCCCGGCGCTTCGCGGACCAGCACGAGGACCGATTCGACGGGGTTGGATACAGTCTGAGCCCCGAGGGGCTTCTCCTGCTCGACGGCGCACTGGCCCACATCGAGTGCGTGCGGCAGGCAGAGTACCCGGCAGGAGATCACACCATCGTTGTCGCTCGCGTCGTTGGCGGAGCCACCGCCGACGGTCGTCCGCTCCTCTACTACCGCGGCGGCTACGCCGCGCTGGGCTAGCATGGCTGGGCTGTCGATCACCCCGCTCGGTACCGAGCTGCTGGACGATCCCCTGTCGGATCCCGCTACCGTGGAGGAGTCGCTCCGCAACATCGCGCGGGCAAACCGGTGGTTCGGTGGCGCCGCCGCGGTTCGCTTCGGGCTCGATCGGGCGGTCGGCGAGGTGGCCCCGGGGGCCACGCTCTCTTTGCTCGACCTCGGCACCGGATCGGGCGATCTGTCTCATGTCGCGGTGCGCTGGGGCACGCGACGGGGCGTGCGGATCAAGCCGGTCGGGCTCGAGCTCAATCGGGCGGCCGCAGGCCTGGCGAGATCCACCGGACTCGCAACCGCGGTGGCCTGTGCCGGCATGCCACCCATCGGGGACAAGAGCGTGGACGTAGTGTTGTTGAGCCAGGTCGCCCACCACCTCACCTCCGACTCGGTGGTGTATCTCTTTCGCGCCTGCGACCGGTTGGCCCGCCGCGCGGTAATAGTGGCAGATCTCCGCCGTCATCCGCTGGCGGCGCCATTCTTCCGGCTCGGCGCCCGAGCCCTGGGCTTCGATCGGGTGACGCTGGCCGATGGGGTGACGTCGCTCCGCCGGGGTTTCAGCCGCTCCCAGCTGCTGGACCTCATGGCCCAGGCGGGGGTGAGAGGTCGAGTTGACCAGCGGCCGGGCTTCCGCCTGGTGGCCACCTGGCAGCCCAAGGACGGATGATGCGCACGGTCGACCGGCATCACATGAAGGCTCCGATCGAGCGTGTGTTTCAGGCCGCTACGGACGTCGAACAGTGGCCGGGAATATTGGGTCACTATCGGTGGGTCCGTATGCTGGAACGTCAGGCGGACGGCGGCTTGGTCGAGATGGCCGCGTGGCGGCCGTTCGGCCGGTTGAAGTACCCTACCTGGTGGGTGTCGGAGATGTGGATCGATCGGGCGGCCGCCGCAGTGCATTATCGCCACGTGCGGGGCATCACGACGGGCATGGATGTGGTCTGGCAACTCCAGCCGTCGGATGAAGGCACGGACGTCAGCATCGTACACGAATGGACCGGGCCCGGCTGGTCGCTCATCGGTCCCGCGGCTGCGACCTGGGTGATTGGCCCGGTCTTCATCAGCGGCATTGCGTCGCGGACGCTCGCCGGGATTGCGAAGCACGTGGAGAGGATCTCATGGAACAACGCAGAGTCGTCATAACCGGTATCGGCGCCATCACTCCCATCGGCCTTGGGGTCGAGGGCCTGTGGGAGGGACTCCGCCGCCGGGCGTCAGCGGTCCGCTGTATTACCCGGTTCGATCCCTCGATGTTCAAGTCCCGCATTGCCGGCGAGGTGGACGACTTCGCGCCGGCCGATCACATAGAGGAGCGCCGGGTCCGGCGGCTCGACCGTTTCTCCCAATTCAGCGTGGCCGCCACCCGGATGGCGTTGGCCGATGCCGATCTCGACCCTGCGCGCGAGGACCCGGACCGGGTCGGGGCCATGATGGGCACCGCACTGGGCGGAGTGGCCCACGGTGAGCGCCAATATCACAACTTTTTGGCTGGTGGCCCCCGGGCGGTGGATCCTGCGCTGGCGCTCACGGTCTTCGCCGGCGCGGCCAGCTGCAACATCGCCATCGAGTTCGGCTTCACCGGACCCAATTCGACCAATGGGATGAGCTGCGCCTCGGGAGCCATTGCCATCGGAGAAGGGTTCCGCGCCATCAGCCGGGGAGAAGCTGATGTCATGGTGACTGGAGGAGCGGAGGCACCGCTCGCTCCGCTCTGCTTCGGCGCCTTTGCCATCATCCGGGCAATGTCCACCCGGAACGACGATCCCGGCCATGCCAGCCGTCCCTTCGACCTCGGCCGCGACGGGTTCGTCATGGCGGAAGGCGCCGCGGTCCTGATCCTGGAAGAGCGGAGCCGTGCCCTGGCGCGGGGAGCTCCCATCTATGCCGAGGTGTGCGGCTTCGGTCTCACCAACGATGCCCATCACATGACCGCGCCCCGACCCGATGGCAAGCAGGCAGCCCGGGCCATGCAGAACGCGCTGAACGAGGCTCGGGTGGCACCAGGGGAGATCGGATACATCAATGCCCACGGCTCCTCTACACCGCTCAACGATTCCACCGAGACCTCGTCGATCAAACAGGTGTTCGGAGACCATGCCTACCGCCTGGCATTCAGCGGGACCAAGGGCTATTACGGTCATGCCCTGGGAGCGAGTGGTGCCATCGAGGCGGCCATCTGCGCCTTGGCCAGCCGGCGAGGTTGGCTACCTCCCACAATCAACTTGGATTCACCCGACCCTGCCTGCGACCTGACTCATGTAACCGGAGGCGGTCTGGATTCGCAGCCCGACTACCTGCTGAGCAACTCGTTTGGGTTCGGGGGGATCAACGCGGCCCTCCTCTTTCGGCGGGCCGAGTAAATGTCTAGATTCGCCGCGCATCACTGGGATACGTCCGCACGATCATCTACCTAAGGAATGGTGCATGCCTTCTCTCGCTCGCCGGTTGACCGCCGAGGCCCTCGGCACATTCGGATTGGTGTTCGTGGGGTGCGCCGTGGTGGTGGTGAACGGCGGATTCCCCAACAGCGGGATCGGACTGCTGGGAATCGCCCTGGCCCACGCGGTGGTGCTTTCGGTCATGATCAGCGCCACCATGACCATCTCCGGAGGACACCTGAATCCTGCCGTGACGGTAGGACTTCTTGCCGCCAGGCGAATCGATGTCGGATCGGCCCTGGCTTACATTATCACCCAACTCGCCGCTGCCTGCGTGGCCGCCTACCTGGTCAAGCTGCTGTTTCCGCCCAACGCGGTCCGGGACGCCATGCTCGGTGTGCCGGTCGTTGCCAGCTCCGTGACAGCGGGACAAGCCATCGGGCTGGAGCTGATTCTGACGTTCTTTCTGGTATCCGCAGTGTTCGGCACGGCCGTCTCCCCCGACGCTCCCCGGGTGGCCGGCTTCGGAATCGGGTTGGTGCTCCTGTTCGACATCCTGGTTGGGGGCCCGCTCACTGGAGCCGCCATGAATCCGGCCCGGGCATTTGGCCCCGCCCTCGTTGGGGGGGAGTGGGTGGGACAGCTGGTCTACTGGATTGGGCCGATTTTGGGAGCGTTACTGGCCGCGCTGTTGTGGGAAAACTTCTTGCTGCCCCGTACCCCGCCGCGACGAAGAAGGACGGACTGATTAGAATAAAAGCGTGAGCGGGGAAGAAAAAACTTGTCCTTCTCCCGCTTACGCCTTTCTGCTCTTCCTCCACAACCGCAACCAGTATCCCAGCAGAATCACTGTAGTTACCACATATGCGGCGATCAGATACTCGGCGTTTCTGGGAGGCTCAAGCGGCATCGCGGGCCTCCTCGGCTAAGGCCAATCCATAGCGCGCGGTGACAAAACCGACGTAAAGCAGCGTGAACACTGCGAAGGAGATCAGCAGCGTGCGGAGCATCTCCGGCGGCAGCGACGGCGCGCTGGGCTTGAGTACGATGGGCTGGGGGTGGAGGGTGCGGAAGAGATACACGCTCAAGTGAATAAAAGGCACGAGCAGCATGCCCAAAATGCCCACCACTGCGCTGAACCGAGCGCGCTCCGACGGGTCCTGTACTGCGGCCCGGAGCACGAGGTAGCCCACAAAGAGGAAGAACAGGAAAAGAGTGAGCGTGAGCCGCGCATCCCAGGTCCACCAGGTACCCCAGATCGGTTTGGCCCAGATGGGGCCGGTGGTCAGCATCACCGCGCTGAAGGCCACCCCGACCTCGGCCGACGCCGCCGCGAACCGGTCCAGCCGGGGATCGTGGAGCCAGAGGTAGAGCGCGCTGGCGAATCCGACCAGGGAAAATGCCAGCAGCGCACTCCACGCGGCCGGCACGTGCAGGTAGAAGATCTTCTGCGCCAATCCCTGGCGGGCTTCGACCGGTGTGTATCCCAGGGCGAGCACGTATACCAACGCCAGGCCGAGCAGCGCGGCCGCGCTCAGCGCCAGACCCCGGTGGGTGATCCGGCGGGCAACCTCGAGGGAAATGACGGGGGCGCTCACTCGTCCACCACCGCCGAGAAGACCAGGGTGCACAGCGTCACAAACACCACATCATAGAGGGCGAGTAACCTAAGCCAACCCAGCATCTCGCTCAACGGACGTCCAGCCAGGAGTCGGGTGGTCACCTGCACCGCGCCCAGCAGCGGTGGCACCATGAAGGGTAGCAGCAGTACCGGCAGCATGAGCTCGGCAAATCGAGTCCGCACCGCCATGGCGCTGAAGATGGTCCCAACCGCAACGAACCCCACCGTAGCCAGTGCCGCGACGCCGAGGACACCGGGCAACACCGCCCAGAGACTGACGTTGAAGAACAGGGTGAACAGGGGAAGGGTGACGAGCTCTACCGTTCCCACAAACGCTAGGTTGGCCAGCAGCTTGCCCACAAAGATGGCTTCCCGGGAGACCGGTGCGACCAGCAGGCCATCGAGGGCGCCGTTTTCCCGCTCGATGGTAAAGGCGCGATTTAGGGCCACCATGGACGCCAGAGCAAAGGTCACCCAGAGTGCGCTCGGCGCCAGATCGGTCGCCGAAAGCGCAGTGGGGTCGCGGGCGAAATTAAAGATCACCAGCACCAGCGCCGCGAAGACGAGCGCCGACACCAGCGCCGTGCGGCTTCTCAGCTCGGCCCGAATGTCCTTGGCAGCTATCGCCAGAGCCAGGCGAATGGCCTCAGGCACCGATGAGCTCCTGGTAACGGGGCAGAAACGCCTCCAGTGTGCCGGTGCGTGGCTCGTCGGCCGCCCAACGTCCTCCCACTAGCACCGCTACCCGTGATGCCAGATCCCATACCTCGGCCAGGTGGTGGGTGACGATCACCACGCCGAGCCCCCGCGCCAGACGCCGCTCCAGATCGGCATGCAGTCGGGCCGCAGCGGTCGCATCCAATCCGGTAAAGGGCTCATCGAGGAGCAGAAGTCGGGGGGAGTGCAACAACGCTCGGGCAATGGCTGCGCGCTGGAGTAGTCCCCGGCTCAACCTTCGGGGCAGGTCTCCGGCGCGGTCGGCCAGTCCGGCATCTTCCAGAGCGGCGGCCGCCACCGCCGCGGGACGGTCCAGCGCATAAAGCCGGGCCGCAAAGGTCAGATTCTCCAGCAGGGTCAGATCGTCGTACAGGAGTGACTGGTGCAGCAGGACGCCGAGCCCTCGTCGGGCTGAGCCGACTTCCCGGCCGAGCCGTTGTCCCAGGAGGCGGACCTCGCCCGCACTGGGTCGGATCAGGCCGGCGAGCAATCGTAGCAGGGTGGTCTTGCCGGCCCCATTGGGACCGATGATCGCTAGAGCTTCGCCCGGCCTCAGCGAGAGGTCTAGGCCGTGGAGAATGCGGACTCGCCCGAAGGAGCGCTGGAGTCCGCGAGCTTCGAGGAGCGCGGCGCCGTCATGAGACGGCATCGATCCGCGCGCCGAGCTCGTCGAGGCGGAAAGGTTTGACGATGTATCCCGAGTGGGGTAGATCGAGAACCTTGAGCTGGGGCTCTATGCTCAGGTACGCGGTGGTAATGATGACGGGAAGCTCAGGCTGGCTCAACCGGATCCGCCGCAGCAGGTCGACGCCATCGGTGTCCGGCAGGCGCATGTCCAGAACTGCCACGTCCGGTTTGTGCTGCTCCAGTTGCTCCAGAGCCTCCGCGCCGGTGGAGGCGAAGGCCAGATCGTATCGTGGATTGAACGCGCGCTCGTAACTCAATCGAAGCGCCGGCTCGTCCTCGACAATTAAGACGCGCCGGCGGCGCTTTCCTTTGGTCATTCCGCACACCCCAGAAACCGGTGCCCCGACAGCGGGGCACGAAAGCCTGAACTGGGGATACTCTAACCTATCCGGGGGGTGCAGGGAAGGAGCGGAAGGTCGGGAAGGTGGAGGACAGCACGGGCAGGCCAGAGGGCGCCCCGCTGGTTTGCCTTCCACCCTTGCCTGCCAACTTTCCCGTCCTTCCCGTCCTTCCCGTCAGGCGTAGGCGGACTCCAGCTGGAAGAGATCGTCGAGTTTGGTGAGCACGAGCAAGAACCGAATCTCCTCGCTCGCATTGCGGAGCACCACGACTTGGCGGCGCTCGGCTGCCCGGCGCTGAATCAGCATCAGGGCGCCGAGCCCGGCGGAATCGACGTGGCGGGTCTGGGCAAGATCGATCACGAGGCGTCCGACGCCCTCGGGCATCTCCTCAAGCAGCTTGATCGCGGATTTCCGGATCTCGACTCGCGTGTCCAGTCCGAGCGTCTCCGGTGCGGCCATGCCGCGCTCTGCGTCGTGCGGGGACCTCATCGAATCCTCCTTCGGCACCGAGCTATCTCAACCAAGTGCAGGACCAGGTGAGACCTCTAGTTTTGCGGCCCCGAATCACTCCGGGTGTGCTCTTATCGGGCGGATTTGCGCTTGGCCGCATACGACCTCGCGCCCTCGCGGCAGAAAAAAGCGAGACTGGTGCCACTGACAACAAGCCTTGGATTCGCAATCCCTTGCGAGACCTCATCACAACAATTGCAGTCCCTACGCACGCCGCACTCCGCGGCAGACTACTGCAAAAGTAGTGGATGTGCCCGCCACTCTTACTGGGAATGTCCTGGTACCTTAGGTTTTTTCTGACCCTCACCCCGGCGCACTATGAGCGACCAGATCGAGACCCTCCTTTCCGAGCAGCGACGGTTTCCGCCACCTCGAGCTTTCGCCGCCCGCGCGGCTGCCACCGAGGAGCTCTACGCCGCCGGCCGCGACTGGAAACGCTTCTGGGAGGAACAGGCTCGCGCGCTGGAGTGGACCGCGCCCTGGAGCCAGGTGCTCGACTGGCGGCCGCCGCACGCGCGCTGGTTCGTAGACGGGAAGCTCAACGTCTCAGCCAATTGCCTCGACCGGCATCTGGCGGGGCCGCGGCGCAACAAGGCGGCGATCGTGTGGGAGGGCGAGCCGGGGGACCGGCGGGTGCTGACCTACTGGGATCTGGCGCGCGAGGTCCGTCGCTGCGCCAACGCCCTCAAATCGCTCGGCATACGGCGGGGAGACCGGGTGGCGATTTACCTCCCAATGATCCCGGAAGCAGCGATTGCCATGCTGGCCTGCGCCCGGATTGGTGCGGTGCACTCGGTCGTCTTCGGCGGCTTCTCCGCCGAGTCACTGCGCGACCGGATCAACGACGCTCAGGCGATAGCGCTCATCACCGCCGATGGCGGCTACCGGCGGGGTCAGGTCCTGCCGCTCAAGCGCTTCGCCGATGACGCCTTGGCCAATTGCCCCTCGGTCAAGCATTGCGTAGTCGTACGCCGAGTGGGTGACGAGGCCTTTGCGTCGATGGAAGAGGGTCGCGACCACTGGTGGCATCGGCTGCTTGAGCCGGTTTCATCCGAGTCCAAGCCCGAGGCGATGGACGCCGAAGACCTGCTGTTCATCCTGTACACCTCCGGCACCACCGGGAAGCCGAAAGGGATCGTCCACACCACCGGTGGCTATCTCACCCATGTCGCCGCCACCACCAAGTACGTCTTCGATCTGCGGGAGGAGGATGTCTTCTGGTGCACCGCGGACATCGGCTGGGTCACCGGGCACTCCTATGTCGTCTACGGCCCGCTGGCCAACGGTGCCACCGTGGTGATGTACGAGGGTGCCCCCGATTGGCCCCAGCGCGACCGGTTCTGGAGCATCGTCGAGACCTACGGAGTGACGGTCATCTACACCGCCCCCACCGCTATACGCGCCTTTATGAAGTGGGGCCCGGAGCATCCGGCGCGGCACGATCTGTCTACCTTGCGACTGTTGGGTACCGTTGGCGAGCCGATCAACCCGGAGGCCTGGATGTGGTACCACGAGCACATCGGCGGGGGCCGGTGCCCAATCGTGGATACCTGGTGGCAGACCGAGACCGGCGGGATCATGATCACGCCGCTCCCGGGAGTCACCACCACGAAGCCCGGTTCCGCGACGGTGCCTTTTCCCGGCGTCTCCGCCGAACTGGTGGACTCGACCGGAAAGCGGCTGGAGCAGGGCGGCGGGTTCCTGACGCTGACCCAACCCTGGCCCGGCATGCTCCGCACCATCTATGGCGATGACGCTCGCTACCAGGAGACCTACTGGAGCCGTTTCCCCGGCCGCTACTTTGCCGGTGACGGCGCCAAGTTGGACGACGGCGGGTACTGGTGGATTCTGGGCCGGGTCGATGACGTGCTCAACGTGGCCGGACACCGCATCGGAACGATGGAGGTGGAGAGCGCCCTGGTGGACCATCCGGCGGTGGCGGAAGCAGCGGTGGTCGGACGGGCGCACGAACTCAAAGGCCAGGCCCTCGCCGCCTTCGTGACACTCAAAGAGGGGCAACAGGCCACTCCCGCACTCAAAGACGACCTCAAGAGTCACGTGGTCAAGAAAATCGGCGCCCTGGCTCGGCCGGACGACATCCTGTTCTCGGCCGATCTCCCCAAGACCCGGAGCGGCAAGATCATGCGCCGGCTGCTCAAGGACATTGCGGAGGGCCGCGCCCTGGGCGACACGACGACCCTCGCCGATCCGGCCGTGGTCAGTCGCTTGAAGGAGATGTATGAGGGACAGGAGAGCTAAAACTGGATCTGCGCGCCCAGTTCGATAACTCGGTTCGGCGGCAAGTTGAAGAACACGGTCGCGGTCTGGGCGTTTCTTGCCATCAGGATAAAGAGCTTCTTGCGCCAGCGTGCCAGCTTGGAATGGCCGGTTGGTAGCAACGTCTCCCGACCCAGATAGAAGCTGGTTTCCATCGGCCTCGCCCTGACCCCCTGCACCTCGAGCGAGGCCAGGATCGCCGGAATGTCAGGGGACTCCATGAACCCGTAGCGGGCGGTGACCTGGCAGAATCCTTCGCCACACTCCTTCAGCTCGACCCGATCTTGCGGCTGCACCTGAGGAATCTCCTCGCCTCCGATCGACATCACGATCACCCGCTCGTGCAGCACTTTATTGTGTTTGAGATGGTGCAGCAGCACCACCGGGGCCCCGCCGGGATCGGAGGTCATGAACACCGCGGTCCCCGGCACCCGGGGCGGCTTGCGGCGCGCGATGTCCTCCAGGAACAGCTTGATCGGGAGCGAGTTCTCGCGAAGGATATTGGTCACGATGCCACGCCCGTGCTTCCAGGTCGTCATCAGCAGGTACACAACAGCGGCTACCAGCAGCGGGAACCAACCCCCCTTGGCGATCTTCACCAGGTTGGCGGCCAGGAACGAGAGATCCACGGTCAGAAAGAGCGCGCCGAGTACGGCTACCTGCCACCGACTCCACCGCCAGAGATCCCGCGCCACAATGCAGAAGAGAATCGTGGTGATGGTCATCGTTCCGGTCACGGCAATCCCATAGGCAGATGCCAGATTGTCCGAGCTGCGGAATCCCAGCACCAGCAGGACACAAAGGACGGCCAGAGTCCGGTTGATTCCCGGCAGGTAGATCTGTCCGATCTCGGTTTGCGAGGTGTGCTGGATGGTGACTCTGGGACTGTACCCCAGCTGCACCGCCTGCCGAGTGAGCGAGAAGGCGCCGGAAATGAGCGCCTGGGATGCGACCACGGCTGCGGTGGTCGCTAATACCACCATTGGATACAGGCCCCAGGACGGCACTAACCCGTAAAACGGGTTGGAGGCAATGCCCGGGTTGGAGATCAGCATCCCACCCTGCCCGAAATAATTGAGCACCAGGGAGGGCAGTACCACCGTGAACCAGGCCAGCCGGATGGGGCGCCTGCCGAAATGCCCCATATCGGCATAGAGCGCCTCGGCCCCGGTCACCACCAGCACTACGGCACCCAGGATGAGGAACCCGCGGGGCCCGTGCCGGCCCACGAACTCAATGGCGTGCCAGGGGTTGATGGCCCGGAGCACGGTGGGGTGCAACAGGATTCCCCGGATTCCCAGGACGGCAATCGATCCGAACCACAGCACCATGATCCGGCCAAACACCGCACCCACCCGCGCGGTGCCTCGACTCTGGAAGAGAAAGAGAGCCACCAGAATTGCGGCGGCGACGAGAGGCACCACCCAGCCTCCGAGGGCCGGGGTTGCCACCTGGATGCCTTCGACCGCGCTGAGCACCGAGATCGCCGGGGTGATCACTCCGTCGCCGTAGAGCAGGGCCGCCCCAAAGAGGCCCAGGCTGACGAGGATTCGCCGGCGGCCCGCCGTATCCCGGCCCGGATGCAGCAGGGCGAGCAACGCCATGATGCCGCCCTCGCCCCGGTTGTCGGCTCGCATGATGAAAAGGAGATACTTGAAGGAGACGACGAAGTTGAGCGACCAGAAGATCAGCGACAGGACGCCGAAAACGTTCTCCCGAGAAGGGGTGAGCCCGTATTCTGGCGAGAAGCACGCCTTGAGCGCATACAGCGGGCTGGTGCCGATGTCTCCGTAGACTACCCCCAACGCGCCGAGTGAAAGACTCAGCAGCGCTCGACGGCCATAACGGCCCGTTCGGATACCCGAAGTGGTGACGCCGATAGTTGCGCCCTTGGTCGTGGCCATAGGATCAGAACTGGATCTGAGCCCCCAACTCCACCACGCGGTTGGGTGGCAGATTGAAATAGGCGGTGGCCGATTGGGCGTTTCGGGTCATCAAAACGAAGAGCTTCTTGCGCCAACGGCCCATCCTGCGTCCTTCGGCGGCGTTGCCGTCCAAGGCAGGTGCCCGTTTCGGGGTCGGCGTAACGATGAGGGTTTCCCGCCCCAGATAGAAGGTCGTGGTGGCCAGTTTTACCGGCACCGGGTTCCCGTTGCCTTCCTCCCGGCCGAGCAGCTTCAGCACATCCGGCACATTGGGGGTCTCCATGAATCCGTAGTGAGCAACCACTTGATAGAACCCCTCCCCCAGCTCGCTACACTCCACTCGGTGCCGCTCACCCACCTGGGGAATCTCCTCGGTAAGGACGGACATGAGCATGACCTTCTCGTGCAGCACCTTGTTGTGCTTGAGGTGGTGGAGCAGCACCGGCGGCGCGCCCCCCGAGTCGGAGGTCATGAACACCGCCGTGCCAGGAACCCGGTAAGGGCGACGGCGCCGGATGTCCTCGAGAAAGAGATCGATGGGCAGGGTATTCTCCCGGACGATTCCCGAAAGGCGTACCCGACCCTTCTTCCAGGTGGACATCAGGAGATAAACCCCAGCTGCCAAGAGCAGTGGGAGCCAGCCACCGTTCGGCACCTTGAGCATGTTGGCGCCCACGAAGGCCAAATCCACGATGAGAAAGAGCGCGGTTATGCTAGCCACCTTCCATCGGCTCCAACCCCAGAGGCGCCGCATCACGATGGCAAACAGGATGGTAGTAATGGTCATCGTGCCCGAGAGCGCGACGCCGTACGTCAGGGCTAGAGCACCTGAGGTCCGGAACGCCACTACCAGGCCCAGACATGCCACCATCAGAGTCGTATTCACAGTGGGGATGTAGATCTGCCCGATGGTGCTGCTCGAGGTATGGATGATCTTCATTCGCGGGCAGTAGCCCAGCTGAACCGCCTGCCGGGTCAGCGAAAAAGCCCCGGAAATCAGAGCTTGCGAAGCGACCACCGCAGCAGCCGTCGCTACCGCGACCATGGGATACAAGGCCCAGGACGGCACCAGAGCGTAGAACGGGCTCCGGGCGGCAGCGGGGTTGTTGAGCAACAGCGCGCCTTGCCCGAAATAATTGAGCACCAGAGCCGGGAGGACGACGGCAAACCAGGCCAGCCGGATCGGTCGCCTGCCAAAGTGGCCCATATCGGCGTAGAGGGCCTCACCGCCTGTGACTACCAGGATGATGGCGGCCAGGATGGTGATCCCGCTGAGTCCTTCACGGGCAAAGAAGTCCACCGCGTGTCGGGGGTCGAGGGCGCGGAGCACGCCGGGCTCGCGCGCAATCCCCAGGATGCCGAGCAGCGCGATACAGATGAACCAGATGGCGGTGACGGGGCCGAACATCGCCCCAATCTTCGCGGTTCCACCCCGCTGTACGGCGAACAGGGCCAGGATGATGAGAAACGCGATGGGCACCACCCAGTGCTCCAGTGCCGGCGTTGCCACCTTGAGGCCTTCCACGGCGCCCAGGACTGAGATGGCCGGGGTGATGACACCATCGCCGTACAGCAGCGCCGAACCAAACAATCCGGTCGCAATCAGCAGCCGCCCAGTTCTCGTCAAGGGACCGCTCGGCCGCACCAGCGCCAGCAACGCCAGGATTCCGCCTTCCCCCCGATTGTCCGCCCGCATCACCATGGAGAGGTACTTGAAGGTGACCACGAAATTGAGCGACCAGAAGATCAGCGACAGGATGCCGAGCACATTCTGGGTGGTCACCGGAAAGCTGTGGGGCCCGAAGAAACACTCCTTGAAGGCGTAGAGCGGGCTGGTTCCGATGTCGCCGTAGACCACGCCGAGGGCGCTGAACGCCAGCACGGCGAGCTGTTTGCCGGAAGGCGCGGCCTTGGCTTTGGGGGACACCTACGCGTTCCTGATCCGGGAGAGCCTTCGCTGATCGAGGAGCGTGGCAGCCAAAATGGCGACGATGATGATGCCCGAACCCAGGCACCAGCGGCAAATGGCGTGAATGACGAAGAGCTCGAGATAGGTCAGATAGACAGTGAACGCCACACCGATTCCGGCCAGCACGCTGAGAAGCGAGGCAGGCCACCGCTGGGAAGCGAGTCCCGGCTGCAGGGCCACAATGCTCAGCGCCAGCAAGCCGGCGTAGCCCAGGATCCCGATGAGCGAGACATCCACGCCGGCGAATCGGCTCCAGGGACTCAGCTGCACCGTCTCGCAGGCTCCAGTGCCGCAGGCCAGGGTGCCGATCCTTCCGATCTTGTACAGGTAGAGGTAGGCGGAGATGAAGAACCCGATCAGGCTCAACAGCGCCGCGCTCATCCGATAGATCATTTCGAGCGGCGCGAAGCCAGGGAGTCTACCAGTTTGGTTATGGCGTCGGAGTCGAACCGGCCTTTGTAGAGTCTCCCGCTCACCAGCAAGGTAGGTGTCGAGGCGACCCCCAGCTGGACCCCTTCATTGTAGCTGGCCTGGATTCGGCCGGCGTATTTTCTCGATTGCATGCAGGCGTCGTAGCGATTGAGATCGAGACCGCCCGCCTTGGCATAATTTCGGAGGATGGACCCCGCATCCCGCGACTCAGCCCACTCGGACTGGCCCTCGTAGATCCGCTGGTGCTGCGCCCAGTACTTCCCCTGCTCGTCCGCGCAGGCAGCGGAGTGTGCGGCAAGGCGGGCATACGAATGCTGCTGCAATGGGAAGTCACGGTAGCGCCAACGCACTCGGCCGGTACGAATCAGCCGGTCTTCGATGGTCGGCATCTGCAGCGTGGCAAACGTCTGGCAGAAGGGGCACTGGTAATCGGCGAACTCGGTGATCTCCACCGGAGCGTCGGCGGAGCCCTTCAGATAACCTCGAAATCCGGAGGTATCGGAAGGTTGGATCGTGACATTTGCCGGAATGCTCACCGTGGCCGGTTTGAACAGCAGATAGGCCAGCGCTCCCACTCCAATCACAACCACGGCGGCAAATACAGCATAGAAACGCTTCATTCCGGCCTGCGTCGCCGCCATGGCTCTTCGTCCTCCGGGTCGTCGGGTAGGAAGGAGTCTTGCCGTTGCGCGTCTTCTACGATGCGTCGATTATCGGCTACTTCCGGCGTATCGTAGGTGCTCCGGACCTCATAGTGGAACAGCTCACTGCGGGCGTCGCCCATCAGTCGCAGCAACTCCGGTCCACTCCGGAGGAGCTGGCCTTTCTGGTCCAGCTCCTGAATCCGGGCCGCCAGGGACCGCAGGAGTGCGGCGAGCCGCTGAGCTCGCTCTTCGTTGTACACCTCGTCGTGCTCTGCCATGGACACCTCGAGGGCAAGCCACGCCCTCGGTCAAGTTCACCCAAACGGGCTGAGTAAGATAATGAGTCGGCCCTTTGCACCAAATGGTGCAATGGGTTATCTTCCACCCTCAACGCTATATAGCGTAAACTGTTGCCAAGGATGGTGCATGCAGAAAAAGAAAACCCGTAGTTCCCCTGAGGCGCTCTCGTTCGCCCAGGCGCGGGATGAGCTGTTCAGTCACATCCTCCGCTGCGGTGTCATCGACGCGCTGCCGGAGCACCAGAAGGACTGGTTCGACGATACCATGGGGTATGTCGCTGACCGGTACGACGATCTGAGCAAGGACGAGCTGGCCCAGCTCCGTACTCTGGGCGAGCGCTACTGCCAGCCGGTCCGGCGGGTCGAAACGGTGGAATCGGGCGCGGCGTGAGCCGTTGAGGAGTGATCAAACGCCCCGGAAGGTTCTTCCGGGGCGTTCTTATTGGGTCTGAATGCCGGAAAACCAGCGCCATCGGTAGCCCAAGCCTATCCGTGCCCCACCACCCATCCCCAACTCCAACGCCCAGCCCGAGCTCGACCGGGGCCGCTCTTCCACGCCGAGCGTCAGCACCAGGTAGCCTCGGCTCACCGCGCCCCCCACCGCCGCAATTCCACCCGCGAAGTAGACCCCGGCCCGCCGGCGTTCCTCCGGACTTAAGAGGAAGTGGCCCAACAGCTCACCCCGCCAGGCCACCTCCTGACCGGAGATTCCCGCACTAACGGTGGCCGAAACCCGACTGCGGCCCGAGATGCGCAGTCCACCATACACGCCGGCCACGGCGAGGGCCGGGTCCGACGCGGTCCCGATGGCCTGAATCCCGATTTCCCGAACCTGTTGTGCGGCGCCCGGCGAGGGGAGCGCCACCCCCGCGACCAGCAGCTCACGCCAGCGAGAGCGCATAGGTGATGGCGATATCGGGTGCCAGCGAATGGATCACCGAGCAGTACTTCTCCAGCGAGAGATCGATGGCCCGGCGGACCTTCGCCGGATCCAGCCCTTCTCCCCTCACCCAGTAGTCCAGATGGATGGAGACATACCGCCGGGGTTCCGCTTCCCTCCGCACCCCTGCCACGTCGATGCGGAGCTCTCCCAACTTCTCTCGCATCTTCTGAAGAATCAGTACCACGTCGGACCCGGTGCACGACGCGGCAGCCAGGAGCAGAGTGAGCATGGGGCCGGGCCCCACGACATTGTCGCCGTCTATCGTCACGGGGGGAACTCCCGGCGAAGATCCCAGAAATCGCAGATCCTGCTGCCAAGTCAGAATGGCTCGCTTGGTCTCCTGAGCCATGCTACTGGCCCACCCGTCGCCCGGCGTGCGGGGCGACCCGGTAGTAGTCCCAGATTGCGTAGATCGCGATCGCGCCGGTGGCCCACGCCATGGGACGGAGCAGCGGAGAGTCGAACAGGAAGGCCACCAGGGTCATCATCTGAGCCACTGTGACCGCCTTGCCCCCCGGTCTCGCGGGAATCGCTCGGGGCCGATGGGAGACGAGTGTGGTGACGAAGGCGACGGCCGCCACGATGTCACGCAGCAGTACCGCCAGGATCTCGTAGAGCTCCAACTTCCCGGAGAACGCCACGACGCCGAAGGCACAGGCCATGAACAGCTTGTCGGCGATGGGGTCGACCACCGGCCCGAGTGCGGAGCTGCCGAACCGGCGGGCGAGGGGTCCATCGAGGAGATCAGTGGCGGCAGAGCCCACCAGAATCACCAAGCGCCAATTGGTGTCCGAGACCAGCACGAACGCCAGAGCCAATGGTATGCGGAGAACGCTGAGCACGTCCGCTGGCGTCCACCGCGCTCGGCCTTGCTCGACCTTCCGACCAGGACTAGCTTCGGACACGCTGCTCCCCTCACCGATCGTGAGCGTACAAGATACCCTGGTGCGTCCTCCGGTCCTGCCCCCCTCTGTGACTCCTTTCCTCCCATGATGCTGGACACGGCGTTGATTCCGTGTGGAGGACTCGGCACCCGCCTGCACCCGATCACTCGGTGGTTGCCCAAAGAAGTACTTCCGGTGGGGCTCAAGCCGGTGCTCTATTGGACCCTGGACGAAGCCGCGGATGCGGGGTTGCTCCGGGCCATCATAATTACCAATCCGCACAAACCGATGCTCGAGGCCGTCGCCCGCAACTACCAGGGACCACTGGAGCTGGAGTTCGTGCCCCAAGATCATCCCCGGGGCCTGGGTGATGCTTTTCTCCGAGCCCGGGATCATCTCGCTGGTTCGCCCTTTGTGGCCCTCCTGCCCGACAACCTCTTTCAGGGGCCCAATCCTACTTCAGCCGTCTTGGCCACCTTCCGCTCCACCGGGCTGGCCACGGTGTTGCTGGCCGAGATCGGGCAGCAGGATGCGGAGACGAAGGGCGCCACCGGCCGGGCGGCTGTGCGCGAGGGCTCGGATGGGACGCTTCGGGTGGTGGGAATCGCCGATAAGGGAGCCGGGCGGTTCGACACCGCGGGAGCCCATGCCGCAGTGACGCCGATCGGCCGGATGGCATTTCGCGGGGCCATCATGGAGGAATTCGAGGAGGTTGCTCGGACCCTTCCTCCTGGCGCCGAGCTCGACGACGTCCCCGTCATGCAGCGGTTGGCCCGGCGAGATGCCCTGGCCGGCGTCATCAGCCAAGCGAGGTTTTTTGATGTCGGTGTTCCGGAAGGCTATCGCGAGGCAGTCGCGGCATCCCCACCCCGCGCTTGACGCCACTGCGAGAGAATCGTGGAAGCCACCTTCAATCACTACCTGCTGGAGCTCACCTCGGTTGACCCGGTCCGGCTGAGCCATCCCGACTCGCTGTCGGCGTTGGTAGTCGCCGCTGCGGGTGCGGTGGGGATGCCAGGGCTGGGACCACCGGTCGCGCGCGAGGGCGCCGGCGAGATCGCCATTGCCCTGCTCTGCCTGGAGGGCCACATCGTGCTCCATTGCGTACCGGCACAGGGCATCTGCCTGATCGACATCGTCGCCCGCGCGCCGGCCGACGTCGGCAAGGGCATCGAGGTCATCAGCCGGCGACTGGCAGGCTGACTCCAGTTCCTCGCACTACCCCCTCCGCTTTCGCGGACGGCCGCAGGTTAGCTTGAGCGACCCGCAATACATCCTCAGCCGACACCGCTCGAAAGGCCGCGGCCGGATCCTCGAGATCCGCCAGCCCATTTCCGATCAGCCACGCTTCCAGAATCTCTCCGGCTAGTGAGCCGGCGCTCTGCCGGCTGACCTCGGCCTGGCCTGCGAGATAGTTGACCGCCTGGATCAGCTCCGACTCACTGACCGGCTCCCGGGCGAATCGCTCCAGCTCGTTCATCATGGCCGCACGCGCCTCCTCCTCCCGTTCAGGTGAGGTCGCGATGTAGGTGACCAGTCCTCCCGCCCGGCCCCGTTGCCAACTCGACGCCAGAACCGTGTAGGCCAGCGACCGCCGGTCGCGCAGCGCCTCAAACATCCGGCCGCCCAGGCCGCTCGCCACCGCAGCCCACACTTCGGCCGCGGCCCGCTCCGGATCGCGACGCCCCGGTCCAGGGAAGATCATGGCGAGCGCCGACTGGGCCTTCTCTCGATTTACCACCCGGCTCGATCCTTCCCCGCCGGACCGTGCGAGTGGAGCCGGTCCCGCCTGGGCCTGCAGGGGTGGGCGGTCGCGGAAGGCACCGGCGAGCGTCGCGGCTGCCCGTTCCGGATCTACATCACCGACGGTCACCACCACCGGCCGGCTGCCCCGGAGCGCGCGCGAGTGCCAACCGCGCACGTCGGCAGGAGAGATTGAGCCCAGGGTCTCGGGAAGCCCTCCAACTGGAAGCCCATAGCCCACGTCGCCGAACGCCTCCGCAAACGCGAGCTGGAAGGGATACCGAAACATGTCGTCGGTGACCTGCTCCGCTTCGACTGCCATGAGATCGCGTTCGGTACGAACCTCCGAGTCCTCCAGCCGCGGCGCCGTGAATACCAGGTCGAGAAGCGCGGCGGCCTCGCCCAAATTCTCCGACAGTACGCTGGTACCGAAGCCCAGCCAGTCTGAAGCCGCGGTTGCACTCAGGGTCCCCCCCAGCCGCTCGAATGCAAACGCCAGTCCTCCCGCATCCAGGTCGCCGGCCGCACGCACGGAGCTGCGCACGGTGAGAGCACCCAGCCCGGCCTGCGACGGAGGATCGAACTCGATCCGGGGGACGTAAATGCCGAGCGTCACCAGGGGAACGCCTGGCTTGCGCCGCACCAGCAGATCAATGCCAGGGAGTGCGGTGTGAAGCACATCTGCCTCACTCCTGCCGGCGGCCGGGGAGACAGACTCGACCCTTCTCCGGGGCACGGCCTGCGGCCGGTTATCCCTGAGAGCGGTGATCGCAAAGGTCCGCTCGAGCCCCGCTGCGGTTAGATCAGGGCCCGCTTCCTCGGGCAGGTAGGTCACCGCCGACACGTTATCCGGCTGGAGATAGCGGGCCGCCGCCGCTTGAACCGCCTCAGGGGTTACCGACTCCAGTGCCGCATACTCACGATCCAGAAAGCTCACCTCATCCAGCGCCTCGGCAGCGGCCAGGGCCGAAGCTCTCCCTTCCATAGGCTCCAGACGGCGAGCCCATCGCGCCTTCAACAGGGTGCGCGCTCGCTCCAGCTCCTCCGGGGTGGGGCCGAGCAGGGTGAGCCGTGACGTGCCCTCGGCAATTCCCTCCAGGGCCGACTGCAGCTTGGCGGGGGCGAGATCGGCGCCGATACTGAAGACGCCCAGCTCGGTAGGCGTGTAGTTGTGAGCCGACACCGAGATCACGATCCCGGGTTCACGCAGCCCGCGATAGAGCCAGCTTCCCCTGCCGGCTCCGAGCACAGCGGCTGCCAGGTCCAGCGCGGGTGCGTCCTGGTGCAACGGCGGCACCGTTCTCCATCCCACCACCAACTCCGCTTGGCTGACATCACCTCTCAAGGTCCGAGCCCGGACCTCTCGACGCAGAGGCTCTTCGGGCGAGAGATCGATGGCACCGGGCGCGGAAGGCCAGTCACCATAGGCGGCGCGCGCCAGCTCGAGTGTGCGATCGGCGTCGAGGGCCCCGGTGATGGCCACGATGGTTCGTTCCGGCACATAGCGGGAGCGATAGTATCCCATCAGATCCTGCCGGGTGAGACGGGCCAGCTTCTCCTCGAGTCCGATCCGCCACCGACGGATTCGATGCCGGTCGAACATGACCTCATGCAGGACCTCCTGGACCACGGCTCCCGGAGTGTCTCGTTTGCGCTTTGCCTCCTGGACGATTACCTGGAGCTCACGGGCCAGCTCATCCTGATCGATGATCGAGTTCCGCAGCGCATCGGCCTGGATGTCCAGCGCGGTGGCCAGATTGGATGCGGGGAGAACGGTGAAGTAGCTGGTGTGGTCATAGCCGGTGCCGGCGTTGAGGTAGCCGCCCGCAGCCTTGGTCTCCCGGGCGATGGCTCCGACCCCGCGGCGGGGAGTGCCCTTAAAGAACATGTGCTCGAGGACGTGAGAGATCCCGGCCCACTGATCGGGCTCATCGAAGAACCCGGCCTTCACGTGGGTCACCACCGCCACGACCGGCGCCGAATGGTCCGGCTGAACCAGGACAGTCAGACCGTTGGGGAGGACCTCGCGGCGGACGCCTGCGGTCCAGACGGGTGAGAGGTGAGAGGTGAGAGGCGAGAGGGAGCTCGAGACGGTCATCGCGATCCGATCCTGGCAACAAGAAAACGAGTGGGGCACCCAGAAAAGTTAAACCGGGCACCCCGCTCGTTGCTTAGGCACTGCTCTCCATTCACACCTTACTTCTTACCTGCACCCCCCGGGCCAGGAGGGCCGGGCTATTGCATGATTCGAAGCACCCCAGCCTCCGCGCTGCCGCGGATGAATGCCTCTGGATCGGTGGTGGGAATCACGATCCCGGTTTCCGCCTGACCCCGCCGCGCGAGGCTGGCCATGAAGTCGATCAGAGAGCCCTGGGCCCATTCCCGGTCGGCCGCTTTCATCTGGAGCAGAATCTCCTCCCAGGTGCCCCGGATAGTGTGACCGGCGAGCGTCATGACCAGATGAGATTCGGACTGCACCGGCTTCTTCTGCATGGCATGGAGCTCGGTGAGCAGGGTTCCAAACAGCTCCAGCTGGTGCGGGTCGCGCACGCCGCCGTCGGCATGCTGGGCCTCGACCTCCGCCAGCAGCATGTCGATAGCGTCCGGCTCCCCCGCCACCTCGCCCAGACGAGCCAGCCAGGGTGCCAGCTCGGGATCCTCGTCGGGCAGGCGGTAGATTGTCTTCTTCAGCTCTATGTGTCGCCAGATTCCAAGCTCGTCGTAGTGATCGTCCGGCTGGGTGCGCTCCAGCTGATGCAGCGCGGCCTCGGTCTCGCCCCGATCGTATAGCAGATTCGCGAGGTAAATCCTGGCCTCGCTGTAGCCAGCATCGATTTCCAGCGCGCGGCGCAGCCAGTAGAGCGAGCCCGCATCGTTGCCGAGCCGATGTGAGGCATAGCCCAGGCAGGCGGCCGCGTCGGGCGACTCGGGATGGGCCGAGACTGCCAGATCGAAGAAGCGGTGCGCCGGTGCCACCAGCCCCTCGCGGAACAGCGCGCGCCCGATCTGCAGCATGAGCTCGTGATCGTCCTGAAAGCCCAACTGAAGGATGCGCTCCACGGCCCGCATGGCTCCCGCACGGTCGCCCAGCTTCAGCAGAGTCTCACCCAGTCCGGCCAGTCCATCCTCATGATCCGGATCGAGCGCCAGCGCCTGCTCGAAGCTGCGGCGGGCCCAGGCGTATTCCTCGCGAGCGAGGTGAGCGTAGGCCCTTCCGATATGCAGTTCCACGGCGTGGGGGTAGAGCGCAATACCTTCTTTGAGGACAGTCAAGGCTTCATCGTAGCGGCCTTCGTTATAGAGGTGATGGGCTTGTTCGTCGAAGTCGTCGGAGCTGAAGAATGCTTCCGACATCGGCTGGGCCTCCGCGCGGCAGGTTACCGACAAAGTATGAGTTTGGGTCCGGCGGAGCAAGAGAACTGCCCACCTTGACGAAGTTTAGGGCGTTTGCCTGCTTGACGAAGAGGGGGCAGGTTTTATGTTACTGACTGGTCAGTCAATTATCCCTCCGTGGAAGTTCCGATGTCCAATCCCAACTCAACTGATTCGATCACTCAACCTCGCTGGCAGCGAAGGCCGGAAGCGCGTCCCGAGGAGATTCTGGACGCGGCGCAGAAGGTCTTCGGCGAGTCCGGCTTTGCCCGGGCGAAGCTGGACGATGTTGCCCGGCTGGCGGGCGTGAGCAAGGGGACCCTTTACCTCTACTTCGACTCCAAGGAGACGTTGTTCCGGGAGGTGGTGCGGGCCAAGATCATCGCACTGCTGGCGGAGAGCGAAGCGCTGGTCAAGGCGCATTCCGGTTCCTGTCGCGATCTCCTGGTTCAATTGATTACCGGAATGTTTGACTCCATGCGCGACCACGAGATCGTGAAGATCTCTCGCGTGGCCCAAGCGGAGTTCGCCAGCTTTCCTGAGCTGGCGCAGTTCTACTTTCACGAGGTGATCGTGCGGGCGCGCCGCCTGGTCGCTCAGGTACTGCAGCAGGGCGTTGAAGCCGGTGAGTTCCGCTCCGTCCCGCACGACTTCGGCGCGCGCGCGTTCCCCTCCCTTCTGGTCCACTCGGTTCAGGTGCAGTGCTGGTTTCGCCCGTTGGACCCCGAGGCGCTGAGCGACGACGAAACGCTCGAGGGTCTGATCGATTTCTGTCTTAACGGGGTGCTGGTCCGGCCCGATTCCCAATCGTGAGGCCCCGGGTGCGTCACTTGGCAGCGCTCCTCTGCCTTGCGGCTGGTGGCAGCTCCGTCTCGGCCCAGCAGCCTGCGGCACCGGCCGGTCCGATCACATTGATCGACGCCATTAACCTAGGACGGAAGCAGGGTGTCGATGCGGCGATCGCCCAGCTCAATGTGCGTGCTGCGGACGCGCGGACGGGACAGCGGCGAGCCGACCTGCTGCCCAACATCAGCGGCCGGGCAAGCGTCGTTCGGCAGAGGTTGAACCTCGATGAATTCGGCATCCCTGTCGCCTCAGGGCTCACCGATCCATTCAGCATTTACAATTTGCAGTTGCGGGCATCGCAGACGGTGTTCGATGCCAGCGCCATCGCACGGCTGCAGGCGGGACAGGACACTGCCCGGGCGGCCGGGCTCGATGCCCAAGCGACGGGTGAGATTGCCGGTGCCACCGCCGGCCTGGCGTATCTCCGGGTGCTCAGCGCGGACGAGACGGTTCGCGCGCGCCAGGCGGATAGCGTCGTCGCCGCGGATCTACTTAGTCAAGCGCGAAAGTTGGTGGAAGCGGGGGTGAATCCGGCCATCGACGCAACTCGGAGCGAGGTAAGCTTCGCGGCGGTGCGGACCCAGCTCGAGATCGCTCGCAACTCGGCCAACCGAGCCCGACTCGACTTGGTGCGGGCGCTCAACCTGCCCTCTGGAACTCGGCTCATGCTGGCTGACTCGCTTGGCCTGTTCCCCCTGGGCATTCCACGTCAGCCCGATTCCGCCGCCCAATTTGCCCGGGAGCATCGGGCTGAGCTGACCGCGGAACGGGCGCGGACCGAGGCGGCTCGGCGTAGCCTCCAGGCCATCCGGTATGAGAACCTGCCGAGCCTGACCGCCAACGGCGCGTACATCGAGAGCGGTCGGTTGCCCCGTACCCTGGCCGGCACCTACAACCTGCAACTCCTCTTGAGCGTGCCGATCCTCGACGGCTTCCACCGCCAGTATCGCTCGAAGGAGCAGAGCGCCCGGCTCGAGATCCAGGAGATCCGGGAGCATGATCTCACCAACGAAGTCGAGACCCAGGCCCGGCAGGCGGTGCTCGATCTCTCCTCGGCGGAGCAGCAGGTGGCGATCGCAGGGGAGCGGGTCCGGCTGGCCGACCGGGAGCTGGCCGAAGCGGAGGAGCGCTTTCGGGCCGGGGTGGCGGGCAGTGTGGAAACGACCAATGCCCAGAGCTCGGTCATCTCCGCCCACGACGCCCTCATCCAGGCCCGGGTCAGCTACGGCACCGCCCGGGTAGTTGCCTATCGCGCCCTCGGCGTCATCGATCAACTCCATTAGCCATGTACCCAGGCAGCGAGACCAGAGTATGACCGACCCTGCAGCGGAAGCCCCCGAGAGCGCGCCGGCGGTGCCCCGATCGAGACGCAAGCGGATTCCTTTTGTCATCGTAGGCATCTTGGTCCTCGCGCTGGGAACCTGGGCGCTCAAGCGCTACCTGTATTCCCGGCATCATGTGTCGACCGACAATGCCCAGGTCGACAGCCACATCACTTTCATCGCTCCCCGGATCGGCGCGTTCGTCACCCGAGTGCTGGTGGACGACAACCAACATGTCAGGGCTGGGGACACCCTGGTTGTGCTCGACGACCGGGATCTAAGGGTGAGGCTGGAGCAAGCCGAGGCCGATTTGCGTGCCGCAGAGGCGGCGGTGGGCAGCCGGGGACGCGCGGGGGAGGCCAAGGCACAGTTTCAGGCTACCAGGGCCACGGCCGCCTCGGTTCAGGCCAGCGTCATCGCCGCGGAAGCAGGCTTCAGGAAGGCTGCGGCTGATCTCGAACGGTACCGGAAGCTCGCCGCTCAGAAGATCATCCCGGCGCAGCAGCTGGACGCGGCGCAGGCGGCATTCGAGGCCGCGGCGGCCAATCTGGAAGCCGCTCGGAGACAAGCGGCCGCTGCCGGCAGCCAGGTCTCTGCTTCGGGGGCGGCCGTCCGCAGCGCCGATGCCAGGCTCGCGGCCGCCGAGGCAGCGGTGGACAACGCCCGACTGCAACTCAGCTACGCGCACCTCACCGCGCCGGTCTCCGGCTCGATCGCCAAACGGAACGCCGAGAGCGGCGCGCTGGTGCAGGTGGGCCAGACTCTCATGTCCATCGTTCCGGACAAGGACGTCTGGGTGACCGCCAACCTCAAGGAGACCCAGTTGACGAACGTCAGAGTGGGCGACCACGCGGAATTCACGGTAGACGCATACCCGGGCCGCAAATTCGAGGGACGCGTCGAGAGCCTCAGCCCGGCCACGGGAGCGAAGTTCGCGCTGCTCCCTCCCGACAACGCAACCGGAAATTTCACGAAGGTAGTGCAGCGTCTCCCGGTTAAGATCACGGTGGAACAACCGGCTGAGAATGCCATCTCACTCCGGCCCGGCATGTCGGTGGACGTGACTATTGAGACCGGTGCCAAGCGCGTGCCTCCGCCAACCACTTCGGCTGCGACAGAGTGATTGGTTGAGACTTCGCTTCAGTAGCCTAACCGGTTGCCGTCGTACGGTTAGCTTTGAGACGTGACCTTCCAGCGCAAACTGTTGCTCGGCTTTTCGCTCATGGTCCTCCCCGCTTTGCTGGTTGGGGCGGTGGCGATCCGGAGCAACATTCTCGAGCGCCGGGCCCTGCAGGCGCTGGGTGAGAGCATGGCCCGCACCCGGACCTATGCCGAGCTGGAAACCGCCATGTTCGACCAGAGCGAGGTCATCTGGCGGTACTTGAGCGGTCTGGATCCGACGGCCAAGAAGGAATTCCGGCTGATCGGCCAGGTAGTGGATTACTGGCAGAAGCGTTGGGCCGCTGAGCTTCGCCCCGACGAGATGGCCCTCGCTGAAGGTGTTCGCGACATCCAGCGCCAGATCCTCATCGCGGCCGACAGCATCTTTCGACTGGACGAATCGGGCCACCGCCAGGCCGCCTTCACCACCGCGCAGCGGGAGCTCAAGGGCCGCCTCCTTCCCGCCCTGACTCAGTTGAATCGGGAGATCTATAGACGGGCCCGGGAGTCCAGCGTCCGGGGCGCCTACGCTCGCCTGGAGGAGATCCTGGCCGCGCAGAACCGCATTCTCGTCGCGCTCCTGGTGCTGTCGCTGGCCGGTGGACTGCTTGGCTCCTGGCTCATCTCCCGCAGCCTGGCCCGTCCTCTCAACCAGCTCAGCAGCGCCATGGCCGTCGTCGGGTCCGGACAGCTGGACCACCCGGTCACGCCGACTTCCCACGACGAGGTCGGGGAGCTCGCCAGTGCATTCGGCCGAATGACCGACAATCTGCGCCAGTCCCGCAGTGACATGCTGCGCCTGAATACCGAGCTGGAACGGAAGATCTCCCAGCTCGAGCGCACTCAGGCTCAGTTGGTTCAGTCGGAGAAGCTGGCCTCCATCGGGGAGATGTCCGCGGCGGTCGCCCACGGGCTTCGCAATCCCCTCGCTAGCCTGCGAGCCGCGGCGCAACTGGTCCAGCGGCATCCCGAGGCGCCATCCTCGGCCGAGCACCTCCTCGCCATCGTCGACGAGGTTGACCGCCTCGACCGGCGCATCAGCCACTTGCTTAGCTTCTCTCGGCCGGCCCCATTCCATCCGCTCAGAGAGAGTGTGCCCCGTCTGGTCGAGGGGCTCCTGCCCGCATTCTCCGAGCTGCTCAAAGAGCGGCAAGTGCAGCTCAATCTCGATATCCCTCCCGCCCTGCCTGACATCCAGGTGGACCCGATGCAGGTGGAACAGGCTCTGGTAGAGATCGTCTCCAATGCGCTGGACGCCATGCCCCATGGAGGGCGTCTCCGCATTGGGGCCTCGAGCAACGGCGCAGCCGCCGGTCCTCGAGAGGTTGCCATCGAGGTCGCCGACACTGGGCCGGGCATCCCCGACCAGGTTCTGCCTTCGGTGTGTGAGCCGTTCTTCACCACCCGGCCTGAGGGTACGGGACTCGGGCTGGCCATCGCCAAGCGCTACGTAGAGCAGAATGGCGGCCGGCTGGAGATCGTGAGCCGGCCGGGTGGAACCCTCGTACGGGTCCGGCTCCCCGCGGCGGCCGCGGAGGTCACGACATGACCATGAGCGGCTCCACCGTGCTGATCGTAGACGACGAGCGCACCCTCGCTCGTGCGGTAAAGGCCTTTCTAGCCGAGGCCGGATATGAGGCAGAAGTGGCGGGGGATGGAGAAAAGGCTTTGGAGCTGCTGCCCCGCCTGCGTCCCGATGTCGTGTTCGCCGACGTACGTCTGCCCGGGATGAGCGGCATCGACCTGCTTCGCCGCATTCGAGAATTCGATCCGGCTATACCGGTGATCATCATGACCGCTTACGGCACCATCGAGGGGGCGGTTGAGGCGGTGAAGCTGGGTGCGTTCGACTACATGAAGAAGCCGGTTGACCTGGAAGAGCTGAAGCTTCTGGCGGACAGAGCCCGGGAGAACGCGCTTCTCAAGCAGGAGCTCTCCTACTATCGGCGTCGAGCAGCCAGTGAGCTGCCGTTCGCGGGAATTCTGGGCCGATCTCCGGCCATGCTGGCAGTGATGGACCAGGTCCGCCAGGTGGCTGCCCTCGACGAGACCCCGCCGGTGCTCATCACCGGCGAGACCGGCACCGGAAAAGGACTGATCGCGCGCACCCTCCACACGTCCGGCGCCCGGGCAGGGAAGCCCTTCATCGACGTGAACTGCACCGCGCTGCCGGCAAACCTCATGGAGGCCGAGCTGTTCGGCTACGAGCGCGGCGCCTTCACCGATGCCAAGGAATCGAAAATCGGCCTGTTCGAGGCGGCAGAGGGAGGCTTCATCTTCCTCGATGAGGTGGGCGACCTGGAGCTTTCCCTCCAAGGCAAGCTGCTCCGAGCCATCGAGGATCGAATGGTTCGCCGGGTGGGTGGCATCCGGGACCGCAGGATCGACGTCCGCATTCTCGCCGCCACCAATCGTGATCTCGAGCGGGAGGTGCAGCAGAACCACTTTCGCGGCGATCTCTACTTTCGCCTGGCCGTGATTCTCCTCCACCTGCCCCCGCTCCGGGAACGGGGTGAGGACGCGGTAATGCTGGCCGAGCATTTTCTCCAGCGGTTCAGCGCCAAGTACGGCAAGGACGTGCGGCGGATAGATGCCCGGGCAAGGGACGTGCTTTTGTCATATCCCTGGCCCGGCAACGTGCGGGAGCTGAGCCACGTCATCGAGCGGGCGGTGCTCTGGAGCCGGGACAGCACCCTGAACGTCGATCACCTGTCCATTACTGCTCCGATGCGGGTGGAACCGGACAGCGGAGGACGGACCACGAGCTTCATCGAGCAGGCTTTGCCCCCGGGCAATGGCCCGGCGGCCCAGAGCCAACTGCCTGACGGAGTCGACCTGAGTCAGTGGGAACGGTCGCTGATCGAGCAGGCCATGCGCGAGGCCAGCGGCAATCAGACCAAGGCCGCCCAACGGCTCGGCATCACCCGCGACACCCTGCGATACCGGTTGAAGAAGTTTGGCATCCATGGTGGGTGATATGACCCAAGTGGTTGGGATGCCCCAGCGAGTTACTCTCCCTCCTTCGCTACTTCCCTCAAGCTCAAGCGCCTGCAGTAGCATCGCTTGGGCGGACGCGAGCGGTTTTCGCTCCAAGTGGCACATCGCCTGCTTATTCACGGGCGTCGTCGGGTCCCGCGGCGGCCCGGCTGGGTGAAATCACCCAGGTGGATTACAGACTTACCTACCACTGTGGAGCGTACAATGTCTTGGACCAAGCCCGAAGCTGAAGTCGTGGCCGTCACGATGGAAGTCACTGCCTACGTCGCGACGCTCTAACCTGAGCTGAAAGAAGGGCTCGCGAAAGCGGGCCCTTCCGCTTTACAACTTGCGCGTCGTTCTACTCGGTACTGCGGCGGGAGGGGGCTTTCCGCAGTGGAACTGCTGGTGCCCCACTTGCCGCGCGGGACGATCCGATCCTCGCCGGGCGCCTCCTCGTAGTCAGTCGTCGGCCGCGGTCAGCGCCGATGGAGAACGCTGGTTCCTGCTCAACGCCTCTCCCGACATCCGCGATCAGCTGGCCTGTTTGCCCGGACCCATCCCTACCGGGGTTCGGCATGTCCCGGTCGAGGGTATCGTGGTCACCGACGCCGAGTTGGATCATACTTTCGGCATCGTGCTCCTGCGTGAGGCAAGGCATCTTCAGCTCTATGCGACCACCGCGGTGAGATCGATCCTGGAGCAGGACTCCAGAATCCTGCCGGTCACCCAGGCCTTTGCTGAGGTGGTCGTGACCGAAATGCCGCTCGATAGCCGGGTGGCGCTGCGCTATCGCAACGGCACCAGCAGTGGGATCTCAGTGCAGCCCTTCCCCGTGCCCGCCGGGCCGCCTCGCTTTGCCAGCGAGACCAGTGCCGGACACACCGTGGGTCTGATCCTTTCCGACGAGACCAGCGGCGGCGCCTGCGCCTTCGTGCCCGGCTGCGGCGCGCTGGATCAGGCGCTCCTGGAGCGCCTGGGCGACACTGAACTTCTGCTCTTCGACGGCACATTCTGGACTGACGATGAGCTGGTGACCCTCGGCATCAGTGACCGGAGTGCACGAGACATGGACCATCTACCGGTGTCGGGCGACAGTGGCAGTCTGGCTCGGCTCTCGGCCCTGTCGCGGCCGCAGAAGGTTTACACCCACATCAACAATACCAATCCAATGCTGCTGGAAGACTCACCCGAGCGGGCCATGGTCGAGCAGGCCGGGTTCGCGGTGGGGTCGGATGGCATGAGCTTCGAGATTTGATAGCCATGACAGCCACACTGGGCGCCTCGGCTCTCGCCGCTCCGCCACCACCACCGATTCCGGACCTGGACCAGCCGCTGGCGGCCGATGATCTGGCCGCCGGTCTCCGGTCGTTCAGCACCTCGTACTATGCCAACCACCCCTTTCACCAGCTGATGCACGAGGGGCGACTTTCCCCCCGGCAGCTTCAGGGCTGGGTGGCCAATCGCCTGGCGTATCAGCGGGCGATTCCCCGCAAGGACGCGGCTATCATCTCCAACTGCTCCGATCCGGATGTGCGTCGGGAGTGGATGCAGCGGATCGTCGATCATGACGGGACCCGTCCCGGCACCGGTGGCATCGAGATGTGGATCCGTCTCGGTGAGGCACTCGGGGTTCCCCGGGAGGAAATGGAGGACGAACGCCACGTGCTTCCGGGAGTCCGGTTTGCTGCTGAATCGTACGTCACCTTCTGCAAGACCAAGCCCTGGATCGAGGCCGTGGCGTCCTCCCTGACCGAGCTCTTTGCCCCGGATCTGATGCGGAAGCGCATCGCCGCGTTTCCCCAATACTACCCCTGGATCCGGGCCGAAGCGCTGGAGTACTTCCAGAGCCGCCTGGTTCAGGCTCCGCGCGACAGTCAGCAGGGGCTTGGCCTGGTCCAGCAGCATTGCGTCACGGTGGAGAGCCAACGCCGCGCATTTGAGGCGCTGGCGTTCAAGCTCGAGATGCTCTGGGTGATGATCGATACCATTCACAACGCCTATAAGGAGTCATGAGCATATCTCCTGACTCCCGACTGCTGAGTCTCGACTCAGTGCCCAAACTCTGGCGTTTGGCCCGGCTGGAGTACGATCGGGTACGCCAGCGGCCGGTGCTGCTCTACCCCGAAGGTGCGGTGCTGCTGAACGACACCGGCTTTGCCATTCTGGAGCTGTGCAACGGGAGCCGCACGGTAGCTGAGATTGTCAGCATTCTGAGCGAGCGCTACCGGGCAGACGTCAGTGCTGACGTGACCGAATATCTGGATCGGATGGCCGATCGGGAGCTGGTTCGTGCCGGGTGACGTTCCCACTACGCTGCTGGCGGAGCTGACTCACCGCTGCCCGCTGCATTGCCCCTACTGCTCCAACCCGCTGGAGCTCATTCGGGCCGAGGGCGAGCTCACGACCGAAGACTGGAAGCGGGTCTTCACCCAGGCCCGCGCACTCGGCGTCCTCCAGCTCGGCCTCTCTGGCGGAGAGCCGCTCCTGCGCAAGGACCTGGAAGAGCTGGCCGCCCATGCCCGCCGCGAGGGGCTGTACTCGACCTTGGTGACCTCCGGGCTCGGCCTCACCCGGCCGCGAGCGGAGCGGCTCAAGGAGGCCGGCCTGGAGCACATCCAGATCTCCATCCAGGATTCCGATCCGGAGATCGCGGAGCGGATCGCCGGCGTGCGCTCCGTCAAGCACAAGCAGACCGCAGCAGCACTGGTGCGGGAGCTGGGATTTGCTTTCACGGTAAACGTCGTGCTCCACCGCGCCAACCTGGACCGGATCGGCGAGATCATCGACATGGCTGCCGGACTCGGCGCCGATCGCATCGAGCTGGCCAATACCCAGTATTACGGCTGGGGACTGAAGAACCGGGCAGCCCTCATGCCAACTCGGGAACAGGTCGACCGTTCGCGGGAGGTGGCCGAAAGAGCCATTCAGCAATACCGCGGGCGCATGCAGATCACTTACGTCCTGCCGGACTATTACGAGCCCTACCCCAAGGCATGCTACGGCGGCTGGGGTAAGCTCTATCTCGTCATTGCTCCCAATGGCGCAACGCTGCCTTGTCATGGCGCTACTCAGATCACCACGCTGAGCTTCGACAACGTGCGCAACCATTCCCTCGAATGGATCTGGCGTGAGTCGGAGGCCTTCAGGGCCTTCCGGGGCGACAGCTGGATGAAGGAGCCTTGCCGCAGCTGCCCTCGCAAAGCGGTGGATTTTGGCGGCTGCCGCTGTCAGGCCTTTGCCCTCACCGGCGATGCCACCAACACCGACCCGGTCTGCACCCTTACACCACTGCGTCACATCATTGACGACGCGCTGGCCGAAGCGCCCATTCCGATGGACGATTTCCAGTATCGCTACGTCGCCGGCGAGCCTGTGCAGGCGTGAGCCGCCCGGCGCTCGCCATAGAGACCGAGGGGTTGGGACGCGATTACGGGCAAACGCGGGCGCTCGACGGGCTGGACCTCCGGGTTGATCCGGGATCTGTTGTCGGATTGCTGGGGCCGAATGGCGCGGGCAAGACGACCGCGATGCTTCTCCTGGCAACCTTGCTCGCGCCCACCCGGGGGAAGGCCAGGGTCTTTGGCCACGATGTAACCCGTGAGCGCGGAGCGGTGCGCAGCCGGCTGGGGCTCGTGTTCCAGGAGATCAGCGTCGACGGTCTACTCACCGTTTCGGAGAATCTCTGGTTCGCCGCCAGACTGGCCGGCCTGAGCGGTCGGAGCGGCCGCCAGGCAGTGGCCGAGGCAATCGAGCAGACCGGCCTTGCCCCCTACGCCCGAAAGCCCGCCCGGGAGCTATCCGGCGGATGGCGTCGTCTCCTCGATCTCGCCCGCGCCCTTCTCCATCGCCCTGACCTGCTCATTCTGGACGAGCCCACGGTTGGCCTCGATCCAGAGCACCGCGACCGGGTCTGGTCGCTTTTGGAGCATCAGCGGCGCACCCTCGGAACCACCGTGCTGTTCTCCACCCATTACCTCGCCGAAGCGGAGTCGTCCGATCGAGTAGTGCTCCTGGCCCGGGGTCGGGTCGTGGCCAGCGATTCGCCTGCCGCCCTCCGCGCCACCGTCGGCGCCGAGGTAGCTGAGATAGAGGGCTCGGGCGCCGAACGGCTGGTGAAGGCGCTACGCGGGCTTGGAGCGGTGACCACTGCGGTCCTGACCGAACGCGGCTTTCGCGTGGGGCTCCGCAACTCCCGCGAGGCGGTGGTCGAGCTGGCTGGGACCGCTCCGGGGATCGAACGCTTTACCCTGCGCTCCGCGATGCTGGAGGATGTGTACTTCGCGAGAACTCAGGGGACCCCATGACAACCTTTACCGCTGTCTACGGCATTGTCGCCCGCGACCTGACCCGGACGACCCGCCAGACCAGTAGGCTGCTAGGGGGTGTTGCCCGGCCGTTCATGTGGCTGCTGTTGGTGGGGACGGGATACAACGCCATCGCCAGGATCGAAGGTGGAACCTCCTATCAGGCGTTCGTCTATCCGGGAATCATCGTCATGGCAGCACTCTTTGGTTCCATGCTCACTGCTATCTCCACCGTGTACGACCGTGAGTTCGGTATCCTGCGGCTCATGCTGGCCAGCCCGGCGGGTGCTTCGGCGGTGCTGGCCGGCCGGACACTCGCAGCGGCTCTTATCGGGCTGATCCAGGGAGCGATTGTGCTCGCCTGTGCGCCCCTCCTGGTGCCGATCTCATCCCAAATCATGGCCCGGGCTCTGGGGGCTCTTATCCTTGGCTGCCTTACCAGCAGCGTACTTGGCCTGCTGGTAGCTGTGCGGCTCCGGTCGGTGGAAAACTTTGCCGGCGTGATCAACGTGGTGCTGTTTCCGTTGTTGTTCGTGAGTGGTGCGCTATACCCCACCGAAGGCATGCCGGCGCTGCTTCGATGGCTCGCGCGAGTGAATCCGGTGAGCTATGAGGTCGATCTCATGAGGCATGCGTTCGGCCAGCCGACCGAGTTCGCGGCGGCGACCGACGTTGGGGTGCTGGTGACCGTGAGCCTCGTGCTGTTCGGGTTGGCCAGCTTGCTCTTTGACCCGGAACAGCGCTTCATCGGTCGTCGCAGCCGCTCGACCTGACAGAGCTTAGGTCTCGCTGCACCGTAATTTGCTGCTCAATCTTCGAGCGCACCGCCTGGTGAACCGACCCGCCGGGCGGCACCGTGGTCTCAACGACGATCCGCCGTTCCCGCCGTAGCAGTCCCAGGGTTGGATGCCAGACATAGCTGCCTTGCTCCTGGCTGGTCTGCTGCAGCTGAAGCGGCAACGTGTCGGCTCGAGTCTCGGCACTGGTCGCGTGCCGTTTGGTCTCCAGCGCAAAGCGATAGAGAGGGACGCCGGAAAGGGCGCTGTCCGGCAACCGGCGAATGGTTACCCCAAGCGAATCGCTCCAGGTCTGTCCTGGCTTTAGCCGTCCACCTCGGGGAAGCGGGGGGAAGAAATCGTCCAACGCACTCCCCATACCTGCCACCTCTGCTACTTCGTCCGGGATGAAGGGTCGGACCCTGCTGGAATAGCCTCCATCGGCGCTCAAGGTTCCTCGATAACGTCCCCCGATCAATCCGTCGGTATCCGGCCTGATGGTCGTCTCTGTCGACCGCCGCCAGAGCGCCAGCGAGTCGAGCCACCCCTCCAGGGCAACTCCGCCGTCCGCTGGGATGGCCCGGAATTGCCATACCCCGGTCTTACCCGCGGTCTGCTCCCGCCCACGGCCACCCGATTGACTCAGGATCTTGGATTCCGCTGTTTCCAGGAACTTGGCGCAGTTGAGCTGTTCGGCACGGTAGCGAAAGGCGGGTTCCTGGGCATGGGCCGCGTTCACGCTGGCGGCCAGCCAGCAGGCGATGGAAAGCCCCACCGCCTTTCCACTATTTGTCATGCCGATCTCAGTCTTAGGTAGTCCAGGTAATTACATCGGGCAGGGCAGCCGTCGGTAGGGAAAGGAAACCCGCTTTCTCTTTCCTCCATTGGTTCCGTCGATCCAGGCCAGGACCGAATCGTTGCCCATCTTGGCGTAGCCGACGAACTGGGGATAGTCGTGCTCCGGCGCTGCGAAGACGACGCTGTCTGGTGTCACCACGCTGGCTTTGAAGACAGCGGCCGGTTGGCCGCTCGGATGCGCCTCATAGAGGACTGGGGTAACGCGAGCCAGTGAGATGGTATCATGGGCGCCTACTCCGCTTCCATATACGGATAGCGATAGTCTCGCGGAGGATTGAGCGTTTCCTTGATGCTTCGGGGTGAGACCCAGCGGAGCAGATTGAGAATCGATCCGGCCTTGTCGTTGGTGCCGGATGCCCTGGCACCGCCGAAGGGCTGCTGACCCACCACGGCCCCGGTCGGCTTGTCGTTCACGTAGTAGTTGCCCGCGGCATTGCGCAGCGCCTGGTCCGCCTCCGCGAGAGCCCGGCGGTCCCGGGCGAACACCGCCCCGGTGAGCGCGTACGGGCTGGTCTGGTCCACCAGGGTCAAGGTGTCGCGCCAGCGTGCGGCAGGATAGACGTAGGTGGTGAGCACCGGCCCGAAGATCTCCTCGCACATCAGGCGGTAGCTGGGGTCCTCCACCTGCAGCAGCGTCGGCTGGACAAAGTATCCCACCGAGTCGTCAGCCTCGCCGCCCGCGAGGATTTTCACCCCAGGATCCCGTTTGGCCGCCTCGAGGTGATCCTTCAGCCGGGTGAAGGCACGGCGATCGATCACCGCTCCCATGAAGTTCCTGAAGTCGGCGACGTCGCCCACTCTGATATCCTCGATCATCGCGACTACCCGGTCCCGCACGGCCGGCCACAAGGTGTCGGGAATGTAGGCGCGGGACGCAGCACTGCATTTCTGGCCTTGATACTCGTAGGCGCCGCGGACCATTCCCACAGCGAGGGCGTCTACATCGGCGCTGGCGTGCGCCAGAATGAAGTCCTTGCCTCCGGTCTCCCCCACGACCCGGGGGTACCCGGCATAATGCTCGAGGTTGGTGGCCACCGACCGCCAGAGGGTCTGAAAGACCGGGGTCGAGCCGGTGAAGTGGATCCCAGCCAGGTGGCGATCGGCCAGTAAGGTCTCGCTCACTTCGACCGAATTGCCCGGCAGGAAGTTGATCACCCCGGGAGGCAGACCCGCTTCTTCCAGCAGCTTGAAGAAGTGCCAGTTGCTGAGCATGGCAGTCGCCGCCGGCTTCCAGATCACCGCATTGCCCATCAAAGCCGGCGCGGTCGGCAGATTGCCGCCGATGGCAGTGAAGTTGAAGGGGGTGATCGCATACACGAAGCCCTCGAGCGGCCGGTGGTCCATGCGATTCCACACCCCCGGCGATGACTCGGGCTGCTCCCGGTAAATCCGCTCGGCATAGTGGACATTGAACCGAAGGAAATCGATCAGCTCACAGGCACTGTCGATCTCGGCCTGAAAGGCGGTCTTGCTCTGGCCCAGCATGGTGGCGGCATTGAGGAGCTGGCGATGGGTGGTGGCCAGCAACTCCGCGGCCCGGAGGAAAACCGCGGCCCGGTCCTCGAAGCGCCAGCTCCCCCAGTCCCGCTGGGCTTCGACAGCGGCCTTCACCGCCGCATCGATGGTGCCCCGGTCGGCTTGGTGGGTCTTGGCCAGGACCCGCCGATGACAGTGGGGAGAAACTACGTCCTGAGTGACACCGGTGCGGACTTCCCGGCCAGCGACCACGGCAGGGATGTCGGCTTGCCGCGCGCCGACCGCGGTGAGTGCCTGCTTGAGGGCCGATCGCTCAGGCGAGCCCGGCGCGTAGCTCAGCACCGGCTCGTTACGGGGGATGGGGATGTTCCAGCTGCCGCTCATCACTTCACCACGAAGCCGAAGATCCGGCAAAGATAATCAGAACAACCCGGCCGGCGGCTTCTCCGTTCCACCCAGCAGCGGCTTCTCGAGGACGGTGAAACCGTTGGCCTTGAGGATGACCTGGCCCTCGGAAGAGAAGACGAAACGCACGAACGCCTCCGCGGTCCGCGGATGCGGCGCCGCGGTCGGGATGGTCAAGGCATAGACAATCGGCTCCCCCCGAAACTCGACCGAGTCCTTCCCGGCCCGGCTGGCACCGGGAAGGCGTACCACGGCCTGGGAATACCAGTCAGCCAGCTTGGGCTCACTGAGATCGACCTCGGGCGGCAAGCTCACCGACCGAAGTCCCGATGTCTTCGCAATCGAGGCATACGACCAGGAGTAGTCGAGCTCCCCCGCTTGCACCAACGCCGTCAGATCGGCCTCCTTGGGCCGAATGTATCGCGGCGGAAAGGCCCGGTTCAACCGTTCGGCAAGGCCCGGCTGGCGGTAAAACTTTTCCGCCAGCTGGAACACCATCAGGGTGCGATATCCGTTGGGGTCCAACGCCGGGTCCGAGTGTCCCGCCCGCACCCCCGCGCGCAGCAGAACCCGCCACCAGTTGCGTCCGTTGATCTCGTCTGCCCCGATGGACTGGTCGGTGTAAATGAGCACCATGGAGTTGCGGGCAAAGGTGGCATACCAGGTGGCGTGCTCGGGGATGAGAAGCTTAGGGATGATCCCGTAATCAGCCACTCCGATCACATCGGGGATCTTCCCGAGATCGGTGATTTTCCTCGCTGCCTCCAGACTGCCGGAGTTCTCCTCAGCCGGACTCACTCCCGGATACCGGTCCTTGAACGCCTGCAGGAGCTCGCTGAAGGGCTTGGCCAGGCTGCCGGCATTGAATACGACAAGGGGGCCCGCCGGGGCCTCCTGGGCGCTGACGGGCGCGGTCAAAGCGGCGAGAGTAAGAACCAATGTCCCCAGGAGTCGGACGGGCGCCAGCGGTCGGATGGCGGCAGGGAGCGGAGGCATGAGCCCAACGTAGCGCCGTCCCATTCGATCGGCAACGACTTGCCTATCGGATCATTTTTCCCGAAGGGCTCGGGTGAAAGCCCGCCGGCTCAGTCGCGCTACGTCATCTTGCCACTGCTCGAAGATCCGGACGAAGTCGCGCGCCTCAGCCGTCAGTCGGGCGCCACCACCGGCTGTTCCCCCTCGTCGGGTCAGCAGCACCGGCCTTCCGAGTGCCCGTTCCATGCGCCGGAGGCGGTTGAGGCAAGTGCGGTAGCTCCACCCTACCGCCTTGCCACCCTCCCGAATGGTGCCGGTCTGATCCACGGCAGCAAGGAAGCGGAGGTAATTGGGACCCATCAGAAACAACCCGTCCCAATTCAGCCAGACCTTGTGCCGCGGCGTCAGGTGCCGCGGCAGATCGGAGGGCTGAGTGGCAGCACTCCGCCTCCGCCTGGCTTTAGAACGGGACTTGCCACGCGAGGCCGGCATGCCGTGGACCGATCAGAACCCGAGGTGGATGCAGATTGAAGATGCGCCAATGGCCGTTCATCAGCTTGGCGGAGGTGATACCGACCACGGCCCCCGCGGCGACGTCGCTCAGCCAGTGTTTGTTGTCGTTCAGGCGGGACCACCCTACGCCGGTGGCCAGGGTGTACAGGCCGATACTGGCCCAGATGCGATGGATGTCGTCCGAGAGCGCGGTGGCCAGAGCGAAGGCCACGGTAGTATGCCCCGATGGGAATGCGTCGTTTCCGGAGAACGGGTCGAACTGATGAGCGTCAGTGGTCTCGGATGGTCGGGAGCGCCCAAAGACGTACTTGGCCACTCCGGTAGTCCCACCCGCCAGGAACAGGCTCGCCGCCAGTCGACCGCCGGCCCGGGTGAGCTCGTCATTGTGAGTCAGCAATCCTGCCCCCACCAGACCCAAGGTCACCGTGCCGTAGACCTCCGGCTGGCCAAAGTGGCGCAGGGTGGAGGCCAAGTCGTCCGAGGACGCGGAGCGATGGTCCTGGAAATATCGCTGGGCCGGCTCGTCCACTAACATGAGCGCCGAGATGCCAGCGACCACAATGGCCCCGTGCCACCAGCGGATGACCGAGGGGGTCTGGATCGAAGCCAACGTGTCCAGCTGCGCGCTCACCGCCGCAGGTCGCCCAAAGACCACCCCGGCGGCCAGGACGACCGGCCGCCAAGACATTCCTACTCGCGCGCTCAACCGTTTACTTTCGGGCGTGCTGCTGCCAACCGGGTTCAGCGCCATGACCTCTGTTCGGGGATGTGTGATGAAGCAATCCTTTGTCGTTGCGTTGCTGGCGCTGGCCTCCTGCCGCAGCTACGACCTCAGCTCCCGTCTTACCAGCCAGCGAGGGTTGATCCCTGCCGACCAGTACGCCCGCTACGGCCGGGAGCAAGCGCAGGAGATTGCCATTGCGCGCGAGTTCGGGCACGCGAGTAGAGGAACGTCCCCGGAGGACCTGATGAGCCAAGCGGACTCGGCAAGCAGCTACGCCAGGGCGCTTCCCGACGTCGCTGAGGTCAAGGCCGATCCTCTGGGACTTCTGCTCACGATTCGGTTCAAGAGCGGATGGCGGACGATGACCACCCCGATCAAGAACGGGAAGCGGGGCGCCGAGACAACGGGATTGCCTGGTGGGGCGGGCGCACGCACGACACGCTAGACCGTTCAGGCCAATATAACGAGCGAATCAGAGCCGAGGATCGTGACATGAGCGGTTGCTGTCAGGTCACGACCACCCTCCCCGACCAGACCGCAGCGGAAAGGGTGGCAGCGCAGCTGGTTGAGGAACGACTCGCCGCCTGCGCCCAAGTTCTCGGTCCCATCCGGAGCACCTACTGGTGGGAAGGAAAGGTCGAACAGGCCAACGAGTGGTACTGTCACCTCAAGACCACCCTCGCCCGGCTGCCCGGACTCCAAAGTCGAATTCTGGAGCTCCACCCCTACCAGGTTCCTGAGATTATCGCGGTACCAATCCTGCAGGGAAATCCAGACTACCTGAAGTGGATTGAGGATACGGTAAGAAGTGAGCAGTAAGAGGCTCTAACCTCCGGCGGCCCCATGACCTCCCCGGCCAGCCCTCCATCTCCTGAACTGCTCTACCTCCTATCGGGAGATGAGGAAGACTTCCTTACCGCGTGCCAGGACCTGCGACCGGCAGACGCGGCGGAAGCCCTGAATCGGTTGCCGTTGGCGGCAGCCGCCCGGGTCGTGGCTGCATTGCCGTTCCAACTTGCGGTCCAGTTGTTGGACGAGCCCGAGCTCGAGCGCCGGGCCGACATCTTCGAGTTGCTGGATGAAAAGACCGCCGTTGCGCTGATCGAAGCGATCTCGCCGGACCAGCAGGTGGAGCTGTTTCGCTCACTCAAAGAGCCCGACCGGGTCAGGCTCTTCCATGTTCTGCATCCGCCCACCCGCCATGCCCTGGATCTGTTGCTCCGCTACCCGCCAACCAGCGCGGGCGGAATCATGACTACGGCGTTCGTCGGAGTGCCGGCCACCTGGACGGCCGAGCAGATCAAAAAGCACATTCGAGAAGTGGGACGAGCCAAGGAGACGGTTTACGCCATCTACGTACTGAACCCGATGGATGAGCGGCTCGAGACCGTGATCTCCTTGCGCGAGGTCATGCTGGCAAGTCCGGGCCAGACGGCCGCGGACATGGCCGAGGGACGACGGCCGGTCAGCGTCGGACCGTTGGTGGATCGAGAGGATGTCGCCCGGCTGATCTCCAAGTACAACTTGCTCGCGATCCCGGTGGTGGACGACTCCCAGCACCTCCTTGGCATCGTGACGGTGGACGACGTCATCGATGCCCTCACCAGCGAGGTGACGGAGGACGTACAGAAGTTCGGCGGCATGGAGGCGCTGGACGAGCCTTACATGCAGATGGGACTGTTGGCCATGGTCCGGAAGCGCGCCGGCTGGCTCTGCGCTCTCTTCCTGGGCGAGATGCTGACCGCGACCGCGATGGGGCACTTCGAAGCCGAGATCAGTAAGGCGGTGGTGCTGGCGTTGTTCATTCCCCTCATCATCAGCTCGGGCGGAAACTCCGGGTCTCAGGCGACCTCGCTCATTATCCGGGCCATGGCCCTGCGCGAGGTGACTCTCAGAGACTGGTGGCGGGTGGCCCGGCGGGAGCTCCCATCGGGACTGGCACTTGGAGCGATACTGGGGGTGATAGGGTTCGCGCGGATCATGTTGTGGCAGTCCGCCGGCTGGTACGACTACGGCTCGCACCACCTCCAGGTGGCGGCTACCGTTTCGATCGCCCTAGTGGGCGTGGTCCTGTTCGGTTCCCTCGCCGGCTCGATGCTTCCCTTCGTCCTCCGGCGCATCGGTTTCGATCCTGCCAGCGCCTCCGCCCCTTTCGTCGCCACCCTGGTGGACGTGACCGGACTGGTCATCTACTTCACCGTCGCACTGGTGATGCTGCGGGGAACCCTTCTTTGAGTATGACCCGGGCCGGGTGGACCAGGGCGCGCCCGGCTTTAGCCGCCGCATCCACCGAATCCGCATCCCACATCACCAAGGTCACGGCCAAGCCGGAAGCCAGGAAAGTCTCCAAATCCTGAGCCGACAGGCTGCGCTCCTTGATGGGGAGATTCTCGGCGTTGGCCCGATATGGGTGGGTGTGCCAGGTCCCCACCAGGTGGGGCACGCTGTCACAGTTTCCACCGACGGCAAGCGGGAGCTGCTTCATGTCCCCGGCGGGCTGCCAGGACTGGATGAGGACGGTATCCCGGCTGGCAGCCCCTTGAAGGCAGCCCAGATATTCCAGTTGGGTCGGGCGAACGGTGCCCAGCATCCGCTCCAGCGTGTTCAGGTCGCCCAGCTCGTCCCAGTGTTGGTTGAATTTGCGGAAGACGGCGCTCATGGAGTCACGGACCGAGCGATCGATTACGACCACCGGTGGCAGACTCATCGGAGGAGGTGCCCGCAGGCCGAGCAGTGTCGTGAGCCCCAGCGAGCAGAGTAGTAGATTGGACCCGGTCACGAGCGCCGGAGCCGAACCCGTATCGACATGACCAGGGAGGGAGGAGCGGAGCAGTTACTTCGCTGCCGAGCTAAGAGACTCAGAAAAGCCCGATCCCAGCAATAGGCCGGGTGGCAACGGCCGCAGTGATCGAGGTGGGCTGCCACCGCTTCCGCCTCTTCCCGGGCCAGCTCCTGGTCCAGATATTCCCAGAGGCGAAGCAAGACCTCGTCACATCTCATTCATTTTGTCCATCATGGGGTCCGTCCTGTAGAGTGGCACCTCAGCACAACAGGGAGGACCGATCCATGGTTCCTGGCACGGAGGCTTCGTGACCCATCGTGGAAAGCTGGTGACGGTGCTGCTGGTGCTTGCCTTTGCCGCTTTCCTTCTGTGGTCGACCCTGACCTCTCAGAACGCCGAGTGTACTGTGGTGGTCGCCTTCGGAGGCGGCCGGAGCACCGGAGCGGCGTCGGCTGCCAATGAAGCTGATGCCTTGCGGGAGGCCCAGACCGCCGCCTGCGGTCCCCTTGCCCAGGGTATGAACGACCGTATCGCCTGCGGCCGAATCCCACCTCTGAGCCAGCACTGCCGGACGCTTTGACCAGGCACAAACCCCGTTTCCCTCATCCCCTGACCCTGCTGGTCGGCTGCGTTCTGCTCGCCGCGGCGCTCACCTGGGTGCTACCCGCGGGGAAGTATCAACGGCGGGAAGACCCCGCCACCGGACGAAGCGTGGTTGTGGCCGGGACCTATTCCCAGGTTCCGCGACATCCGGTGGGTCTCTTTGCAGCCTTCGTCGCCATTCCCAAAGGCATCGTCGACGCGGCCTCGGTGATCGGGCTGGTGTTTCTGATCGGGGGAGGGTTCACGGTCGTCGAGCGCACCGGAACCTTCGACCGGCTAGTCACCGGGTTGGTGCACAAGGTGAGACGCCGGGGCATTCTGGTGATCCCGGTAGCCAGCCTGGCGTTCAGCCTGGGCGGAATCATGATGCAGATGCAGGAGGAGCTGATCGCCTTCGTGCCGGTGCTCCTGCTGCTGGTGCGTCAGCTCGGCTTCACCCCGGTCACCGCGGTGGCCATGAGCCTCGGCGCGGCGGCCATAGGGGCTGCCTTCAGCCCGGTCAATCCGTTTCAGGTCATTATCGCCCAGAAAGTTGCCGAGCTTCCTCCGGCGTCGGGGTTGGGCTTTCGGTTGGCCTTTCTGGTTCCGGCCCTGGCCCTCTGGATCGGGGGGACCATGTTCTACGCCGGACGCACCCGCCGGGCACCTCAAGGGTCGGCCGCCGACCAGCGCGCGAAACTCCATTGGCGCGATACCGTCATCCTGGTCTCCATCCTCACAGCCTTCGCGATCTATATCTACGGCGCGCAGCGGCTGGATTGGGAATTCGACGAGTTGGCGGCCCTCTTCTTCGCGGTCGGCGTCTTGGCGGGATTACTGGGCCGGCTGGGTTTGGCCGGAACCGCGGAGGCCTTCGTGGATGGTTTCAGGTCCATGGCTTTCGCGGCTCTGTTGATCGGGTTTGCCAGAGCCATCTACGTGGTAATGAACGAAGGGCAGATCGTCGACACCGTCGTCCACGGCTTGTTCACCCCCATCGCAGGACTCCCGCCGGCTCTCTCAGCACTCGGGATGCTGGTGGTCCAGGCCGCAATCCATCTCCCGGTGCCCAGCACCAGCAGCCAGGCAGTGCTCACCCTCCCGCTGCTGGTACCGTTATCCGATTTGATCGGACTTTCCCGGCAGGTAACGGTGCTGGCCTATCAGTATGGGGCAGGCCTCTGTGAGATCCTCACTCCCACCAACGGGGCCCTGATGGCAATGCTGGCTGCGGCTGGAGTACGCTACGAGGAATGGCTCAAGTTCGTGCTTCCACTCGTGGGTTTGCTTCTGGCCCTGGCAATGCTCGCGATCGTGACTGGAGTAGCCTTTGGATTGAGGTGAGACTACGTCTCCACCAGCCCCTCCAGCGTCTTCATGTCCGCGAGGCCGACGTGCCGCGCCTTCTCTTTCCCGCCCTGGAATGAGATCACGGTAGGAATGCCCCGGATCCCGAACCGGGAAGGGGTCTGAGGGTTCGCCTCAGTATCGAGCTTCAGAACCAGCGCTTGGCCGGCCCGTTTCTGGGCCAGCTCGTCCAGCGTAGGTGCCATCATTTTGCAGGGGCCGCACCAATCGGCGTAGAAGTCGACCAGGACGGGTACGCTGGATCCCGAGATGGTCCGCTCGAAGTCCTTGTCTGTCACCTTTTGTGGGCGGTCGAGGCGGATAGGTTTACCACACTTGGCGCACTTGGGCCCGGAGGCCAGCCGGGTGAGATCTACCCGGTTTGCCGCCGAGCAGAATTGACACTGCACGACCACGGGACGTGCCGGTTGAGTGCTAGTTGCCGTCATGGCCAGCCTCGCTTGAGTACGACCACCTGCCGCTAGACTCTAAGAATGAGCCTCGCAGAAGGCCAAGGCAAATGTAAGTCGCCGCAACCATCCTAGGTGTCAGGCCTTCGGCCAGCCGTGACGACCTTCACAGACAGGAACAGTGGCGTTGGCATTAGTGTTGCTTACAGTGGGAGGGGGTCTCCCATCCGGAAGGTGCCAGATGAGCGAGCTGACGATTCGAGACATGGAACAGGACGAGGACTTCGCGGCCTGGTTCTCGGAGATCCTGGAGCGGGAAGAGGAAGAGGATCCCGCCGGGTGGTCCAGCGCGCTCGACGAACGCTACCTCATTCTCAGCAACGAGATCGGTGACTGGATCGGGGGGCTGCGGTTCTGGCTCCGAGGCGGGGTCGCCCATTTGGTGGATGTGGTCGTTCTCCCTCAGGAGCGCCACCGGGGTCATGCTCACCGGCTCCTGTCGGCCTTTGAGCAGCGGGCGGTCGAGGCCGGCGCGCATCTGGCCGAGTTCTGGACCGATGACGGCCGCTCCGAAGGCCTGCTTGCCGCCTTGGGCTGGCGCCGCATCTTCGTTCGGGACAGCTATATCGGCCAGCGCAGCTGGTCGCTGATGGAGAAGACCCTCAGTCCCAAGGGGCCCTAGCCTCCCCCCTTGCTGAGTGGCATAGTGAGGACCAGCCGCACTATCTTTGAAGGCTGGCTTTATCCACCGTGTAGGCCTCCAGTTCTCGAAGGTACCCATGGGCATCGCCACCGAACCGGCGCGGGAGTTGTATTCGAAGCTCGAGGTGCTGCAGGACCTGGAGCCGAAGGTCCGGGAGCTGATGGAGATTCACGAGCGGAAACGCGAGCTCTGGTTCCCTTCCGACCTAGTCGGCCCGGCCGCAGACGAATGCCCAGATACCCATATCACCAAGCTCCGGGAGCAAGCATCGGGCATCCCCGATCCTGCCCGGGCTGCGCTGGCCTTGAACCTCCTGACCGAGGAGGGGCTTCCCCACTTCCACCGGCTGCTCGCCGTTTATCTCGGTGACGACAGCTTCTGGCGCCGGTGGAACAACCTGTGGACCGCGGAAGAGGACCGGCACGGCCAGGTGCTGCATGACTACGCCCGCGACACCCGCCTGCTCGATCAGCGGAAGCTCGAGGAAATGCAGTTCGAATACCTCCGTGCCGGGTTCCATCCGGAGTGGGACCGGGACCCCTACCGGGTCTTCGCGTACACCACGGTGCAGGAGCGCGCTACCCAATTCTCTCATAGTGAAACCGGCAAGATCGTGGGCGAATACGAGCCTGGACTGGGCTCCATTTTGAGCCAGGTGGCCAAGGAAGAGGCCCGGCACTACACCTTCTACCGGACTGTTTTCGAGGAAATCCTCAAGCGCGACCCGGATCAGGCGCTCCACTCCGCATCCTTTATTCTCCCGGCCATCGACATGCCCGGGGTCACGATGCCGGGCTTCAAGGATCTCGCCGACGTCATCCGCCGGGCCGGGATCTACGGACCCCGGGACTACCTGCGCATCGTTCAGGAGCAGATCCGCTACTGGAAGATCGAGAGTCTCCAGGGTCTGAACGATCTGGGACGGAAGGCACAGGAGAAGATCATGGGCATCCCGGCCCGGTTGAAGCGCATCGCCGAGCACATGGAAACCCGGAGCAAGAGCAAGACCTTCAGTTTCGAGGTTGTGTTCAACCGTGAATTTGCCATGGAATGAGCCGTCTGATTTCATGGCTTCCCGTGTTCATGCTTGCGCTCATGGTCACGGGATGCAGCGATGCCGGCTCAAAGTCCCGAGCCACCGAACGAAGCCCGCTTTCCCCCGACCAGCGCGATGCCGAAGTCCTGGGGCATGAAATCTTCGACCTGGTCGATCGTGCCGTCGATTACCGCGGCTCACACATGGGCCGGCCTGCCGCAAATCTTCCCCAGATGGGTGTCGAGAGCCTCACCCCTGTCACGGTTCGCCGGGTGGTGAACGTGCAGCGCGAGCCGGTCGTTACCGTAGCCTTCCGTCAGACCGGCGGCCGCGAGATCATCTCTTGCCGGGGCGACCCCCAGATCCTCGAAGACAAGTCTCTCAACGGCCGATTCACCATCATGTGCACTGCCAGCTCCGGTGCCCAGCGTCCCATGGTGGTGGGCCAGTCGTCGGAGCCTTGAGCTTTACACCATCATGGCCCTCTCGGACGTCCTCTCTATCGTCTACACCGCAGTACGGATCCTCGTCATAGTCGCGCTCGTGTATGCCGGCCTCGTGGCCCTCACCCACTGGACGGTGCGTACCCGGCGGATCAATCCCTTCGGCCCCTGGCCCCGCACCATGCGGAAGCTGGGCGATCCGGTCCTCCTGCCCTTGGAACGGCGGATTGTCCGGGCCGGAGGCAGTCCCCAGAACGCGCCGCTGTGGCTCCTGGCCATCGTCATCGGCGCCGGGCTCGTTCTGCTGAGCCTGACGAGCTGGCTCATCGGCACCGCGGTAAGTCTCCAATTCGTCGCTCAGGGCGGCCCCCGGGCATGGATCGCGATGCTGGTGAGTGCGGTCTTTACCATACTCATGGTGGCGATCCTCATCCGGGTCATCGCGTCCTGGCTCGGCTTTGGAGAGTACCGGCGCTGGATGCGGCCGATCTACGGACTCACCAGCTGGCTCATCGATCCGATACGCCGGATCCTTCCGCCGTTCGGCATGTTCGACTTCAGCCCCATGGTGGCGTGGCTGGTGCTGTATGTGTTGAGGGGACTCGTGCTGGGGATGTTGTAGAGGAGTCGAAAGTCTACAGTTGAAGTCTAGGTCTAGACTTTCGACTCTAGACTCCCGACCATCAGACGGTTAGGTTGCAGTTGTCTAACAACCGATCCCGTGGCGATTTGCGCTGATTGCGGCCACGTTAAACAAACTGCTAAAACGCTAACCCTGAGGCGTTTTGGCCTCAGGTTTTTTGGTTTCTGGAGGTCCCGGTGACCACTGTCGCCCCCATTCGCCGCACCCGTGAGTCCCGCCTGAGCGAGCTCGAGCCCCTGCTCGCGCGGCGGATTCTGGTGCTCGATGGCGCCATGGGAACGATGATTCAGAGCTACCACCTGACCGAACGGGATTATCGAGGTGACCGGTTTGCCGACTGGTCCCGCGACCTCAAGGGAAACAACGATCTCCTTTCCGTGACCCAGCCGGAGATCATCCGCGCCATTCATAGGGCGTATCTGGAAGCAGGCGCGGACATCCTGGAGACCAACTCCTTCAACTCCACCGCCATCTCCATGGCCGACTACGGCATGGAGGAGTTGGTGTACGAGCTCAACCTCGCCTCGGCCCGGCTCGCGCGAGAGGTAGCAGACGAGTTCGAGCGCCAGGATCCAAGTGCCCCGAAGTTTGTGGCCGGTGTGCTTGGTCCCACCAATCGGACCGCGTCGCTCTCTCCCGATGTCAACGACGCGGGCTTTCGGAACGTCCGCTTTGACGACCTCGTCGCCACCTACGGCGACGCCATTCGCGGGTTGTTGGACGGCGGGGCTGACCTCCTGCTGGTGGAGACGATCTTCGACACCCTGAACGCCAAAGCCGCGCTCTTCGCGATCGATGCCCACTTCGAATCGGTCGGGTTCCGGGTGCCGGTGATGATCTCGGGCACCATTACCGACGCCAGCGGGCGCACGCTCTCGGGCCAGACGACCGAAGCGTTCTGGAACTCCGTGACCCACGCGCGCCCCTTGATCATCGGGCTCAACTGCGCGCTCGGCGCCAAAGCCTTGCGGCAGTACGTGCAGGAGCTCTCCCGGGTGGCCCCCACCTTCGTCAGCACCCATCCGAACGCAGGTTTGCCCAACGAGTTCGGCGGGTACGACGAGAGTCCGGAGTATATGGCCGGGATCCTCCGGGAATTCGCGGAAAGTGGCCTGGTGAACCTGGTGGGCGGGTGTTGTGGCACTACGCCCGCCCATATCAGGGCTATTGCTGACGCAGTCGCTGGGCTGCCTCCCCGCTTAGCCGCTTCCCCGCCTCCCCGCCTCCGCCTCAGCGGACTCGAGCCGCTCACCATCGGGCCGGAGAGCATTTTCGTGAACGTGGGCGAGCGGACCAACGTCACCGGGTCGCGCAAGTTCGCCAAGCTGATTCTTGCCGGGGATTACAACGCTGGGCTGGAGCTGGCGCGCCAGCAGGTCGAGAACGGCGCCCAGATGATTGACGTCAACATGGACGAGGGCATGCTGGACTCCCAGCAGGCGATGACCACGTTCCTTCAACTGCTGGCGGCGGAACCGGACATCAGCCGGGTGCCGATCGTCCTTGACTCCTCGAAATGGTCGGTCATCGAGGCCGGTCTCAAGTGCGTCCAGGGAAAAGGCGTGGTCAACTCCATCAGTCTCAAGGAGGGGGAGGAGAGTTTTATCCGCCAGGCCAGCCTGGTACGGCGCTACGGCGCGGCCGTGATTGTCATGGCCTTCGATGAACAGGGCCAGGCCGACACGGCTGATCGCAAAGTCGAGATCTGCCAGCGAGCGTACCGTATCCTCACCGAGAGGGTCGGCTTCACGCCTGAGGACATCATCTTCGATCCCAATGTATTTGCCATCGCGACCGGGATCGAGGAGCACAACAACTACGCTGTGGATTACATCGAGGCCAGCCGGCGGATCAAGGCTGCATTGCCGCAGGTGTTGGTGAGCGGCGGCGTGAGCAACGTCTCCTTTGCGTTCCGGGGCAACGATCCGGTGCGCGAGGCAATTCACTCAGTCTTTCTGTACCACGCCATCGAAGCCGGCATGGATATGGGCATAGTCAACGCCGGTCAGCTCCCCATCTACTCCGACATTCCGCCCGACCTGCTCGAGCGGGTCGAGGATGTGGTGTTGAACCGCCGGTCCGACGCCACCGATCGCCTGCTCGAGGTCGCCGACTCAGTCAAAGGGCAGGCCGCGGCCCAGGCCACCGACCTCGGCTGGCGCAACGCGCCGGTTGCCGAGCGGCTGAGCCACGCGCTGGTCGAGGGGATTGCCGACTACATCGTGGAAGACACCGAGGAGGCCCGCCGCCAGGCGGAGCGGCCGATCCACGTCATCGAGGGGCCGTTGATGGACGGGATGAACGTGGTGGGCGACCTGTTCGGGGCCGGCAAGATGTTCCTGCCTCAAGTGGTGAAGAGCGCCCGGGTGATGAAGCGGGCGGTGGCCCATCTGATCCCCTACATCGAGGCCGAGAAAGAGGCCTTGGGGGGCGAGGGCGACGGCCAGGCCAAGTCCAACGGCCGGGTGCTTCTGGCCACGGTAAAGGGGGACGTGCACGACATCGGCAAGAACATCGTCGGGGTGGTGCTCCAGTGTAATAACTACGAGGTCATCGATCTCGGCGTCATGGTCCCTTCCGCCCGGATCCTGGAAACGGCGCGCCGCGAGCAGGTGGACATCATCGGGCTCAGTGGCCTGATCACGCCGTCGCTGGAGGAGATGGCGTTCGTGGCCGGGGAGATGGAGCGCGAAGGATTCACCATCCCCCTGCTCATCGGCGGAGCGACAACGTCACGCGTCCACACCGCGGTGAAGATCGAGCCGAAATACCGGGGCCCTACCGTCCACGTGATCGACGCGTCCCGAGCAGTCGGGGTCGCCGGAAACCTGCGGAGCGAGAGCGCGCGCCCGGACTACGTGGCAAGCGTCAAGGCGGAGTACCAGGACGTACGCACTCAGCGAGGGAGCCGGAAGGCGGAGGAGCGGCGGCAATCCATTGCCGATGCCCGCCGGAACCGGCTCGCGATCGACTGGACGGTCATCACTCCACCAGAGCCCTGCTTCACCGGGGTTCGGACCCTGAAGGACTACCCGCTCGACGAGCTGGTGCCATTGATAGACTGGACCCCGTTCTTCCAGACTTGGGAGCTGGCGGGACACTATCCAGCCATACTGAATGACCCGGTCACTGGGCCGGCTGCGCGGGGGCTGTTCCAGGACGCCAGCGTGCTTCTGGATCGGATTGTGAAGAGCCGGCTGCTCCGGGCCCAGGGAGTCTTCGGCTTCTTCCCCGCCAACGGCGTCGGCGACGACATCGAGCTGTACACCGATGAGGAGCGGACCCAGCGCAAGGCGGTCATTCATACCATCCGACAGCAGATGGTGAAGCCCCCCGGCCGCCCCAACCTCGCCCTGGCGGACTTCGTCGCTCCCCGGGATTCCGGGAAGCCAGATTACCTGGGCGCGTTCGCGGTGACCGCCGGGGTGGGCATAGAGGCGTTAGTGGAGCGGTTCGAGGCGGACCACGACGACTACAACGCGATCCTCACCAAGGCCCTGGCCGACCGGCTGGCTGAGGCCTTTGCGGAGCTCTTGCACCGCCGGGTGCGCACGGAATTCTGGGGCTACGCCCGGGATGAGACCCTCGACAATGAAGGATTGATCAAGGAGCGCTACCAGGGCATCCGGCCGGCCCCGGGCTACCCGGCCTGTCCCGACCACACCGAGAAGCGAACCCTGTTCGATCTCCTCGGAGCGGAACAGCAGGCGGGCATGACGCTGACGGAAAGCTTTGCCATGCTGCCGACCGCCTCGGTCAGCGGCTACTACTTCTGGCATCCCCAGGCTCAGTACTTCGGCGTTGGCAAAATCGAGCGCGACCAAGTCGAGGATTACGCCCGCCGCAAGGGGCTCGATGTGGCTACGACCGAGCGCTGGCTGGCGCCCAACCTGAACTACGAACGCTAGGATGCCCACGCTCCGCGACTTAATCGACGACAGCCGGGTGCACGTCCTCGATGGGGCGATGGGGACCATGCTGTACAGCCGCGGCATGTTCGTCAACGTGTGTTACGACGAGCTGAACCTCAGCCAGCCGGCGCTGGTCCAGGAAGTTCATGAGGCCTACGTCCAGGCGGGGGCGGAGATCCTGGAGACCAACACCTTCGGCGCCAATCCGGTCAAGCTCTCGAGCCATGGCCTGGAGGATGAGACCGAGGTGATCAATCGGAGCGCGGTGGCCATTGCCCGCCGGGCGGCGAACGGCCGTGCGCTGGTCATCGGAGCTATTGGGCCGCTCGGCATCCGGCTGGAGCCATGGGGACCAACGGCCCGGGAGGAGGCCATCGGATTCTTCAGTCGTCAGGCTCGAGGCTTGCTGGAAGGTGAGGTGGATGGATTCATCCTGGAGACGTTCAGCGACCTCCACGAGCTGGAGGCCGCGCTCTGCGCAGTGAAAGGTTTGACCGATCTGCCGGTCATCGCTCAGATGACGGTGGGGCAGGACGGAAATACCAGTTACGGGACCAGCGTCGAGACCATCGCGGCAAAGCTGACCGAGCTGGGAGCCGATGTGGTGGGACTCAACTGCTCGGTGGGGCCCGCGGCAATGCTAGACGCCATCGAGCGGATGGTGGAGCGAACCGATCGACCCATCTCCGCCCAGCCCAATGCCGGCCTGCCTCGAGCGGTGGATGATCGGCGGATCTATCTCGCCAGCCCGGAATACATGGGATCGTACGCCCGGCGGATGATCCAGGCCGGCGCTCGCTTTGTCGGGGGCTGCTGCGGCACGACCCCGGATCATATCAAGCAGATCCACGCCTACGTGGCGAGCGTGCAGCCCAGGCTGGTGCCGATGGGTCAGTCGGCAGTAGCCCCGGGTACGCCCGCCGGTGTCGAGCCGGCACCGCTGGCGCAACGGTCCGGCCTGGGGCAGAAGCTCGCCGGTGGCGAGTTCGTGACCAGCGTCGAAATTCTCCCGCCGAAGGGCTGGAATGCGGCCGAGATGATCGAACAATGCCGCGCCCTGCAGCAAGCCGGGGTGAACGCGGTCAACGTGCTCGACAGCGCCCGGGCGCAAAGCCGGATGGGCGTGCTGCCGGCGGCACTGATCGTTCAGCGAGAAGTCGGCCTCGAAACCGTCTTCCACTACACCTGCCGCGACCGCAACATGCTCGGTATGCTGAGCGACCTGCTCGGCGCGGCGGCCGGCGGCTTGCGGAACGTGCTCGTCGTGACTGGTGACCCCCCAACCATGGGCCCCTATCCGGACTCGACGGCTGTCTTCGACATCGACAGCATAGGTCTCACCAATCTGCTGCACCGGCTGAATCAAGGCCTGGATCCCGGTGGCAATTCCATCGGCGAGCCCACCCGCTTCGTGGTGGGGGTGGCCCTCAACCAGGGTGCCGACCTGGACAAGGAGCTCGAGAGATTTGCCTGGAAGCTGGATGCGGGAGCCGATTTTGCCGTCACCCAACCGGTCTTCGATGCCGACCAGTTGAAACGGTTTCTCGACCGGGCGCGGCCCCGGGTGCCCGTCATAGCGGGCATCTGGCCTTTGACTTCGCTTCGCAACGCCGAGTTCCTGGCCAATGAGGTTCCGGGCGTGCACTTGCCTCCGAACGTCGTCGAGCGGATGCGTCGGGCTCAGGAGCATGGCACGGCCGCGGCCCGGTCCGAAGGTGTAGCCCTGGCATCCGAGATGATTGAAGCAGTGAAGGGGTTGGTGCAAGGAGTCCAGGTGAGTGCGCCGGCTGGACGGGTGAACGCCGCTCTCGAGGTCCTGGCCTCGCTCTAGAGCAGGTCCACGATTCGACGATACCGCGTCTCCACCTGCTGGACCCCCAGATTGCTCAAGTAGACCTTATCGGCGCCGACCTCCCGGAGCGCCCGGACTGTCTTGGCGCAGATCTCCTCAGGGGCTAGCCCTGCTTCAAACTCCCGGGTGAGCTCCGCCGCCGGCACCGGGAAGAAATCCGCCAGCTTGGCCAGGGTGGCAGGATTCGCGCTGCGGTAGAGGAAAACGCCGAACACGCCGGGATAGGGTACCCCTCGAAGCCGCGCCTCCTTGAGAAAACGCTCGACCGCCCGGATGCTGTGGTGGGAAACCACCTGGGTCAGATAGAACTCCGCCTCGAACCGTTCATCCAGCAGGAATTCGACCTGCTCCGCCGCATCACGGTGGGGATTGGCCCAGCCACCCAGGTCGAGCCCGGGAACTCGCTTCCGAATCAGGGCGCGTAGCTCCCGGGCGTGTGGCACGCACCGAGGCGGACCCGCAGTGTGATCGCCGCCGAGTACGGTGAGCGCCTCGAAGCCGTGCGAGGAGGCGCGCGCCGCGTGCATCAGACAGTACTGGACAGAATGTTTGGAAGTCAGGAAGGGGACAATGCGGGACGGCTCGACGTCACCCGCCAGGTTGGCCGTGAGGTGCGCCAGGTTTTCCTCCTCCGACAGCCCCACGGCGTTGTCGGTCAGAAAGATGACCGTGTCCCGCCGGGCGAGGCGCTGGATCGAGTGGTACATGTCGATCCACACCTCCATGGTATCGGCCCGGGAGAGCCCGATCCGCGGCGGTCGCAGCTCCACGGCCGCTAGAGGGCGGTCTTCGCGAAGCCGGTGGAGCAACGAGCTGGGTGAAGCACGAGTGGTAATTGCCATAGGTGAGACGGAAGCTAACCGGGGCGGGAAGGGCGAGAGTCGACGCGACCGTTGAAGCCTTCGGCGGCAACCCGTATCTTCCCCGCTGACGCTCACCTCCTCAACACTGGCTATCTATGTCCACCCTCTCGGCCGCTACCCCGGCGCTGACCACCCTGTCCGAAGAAGAAGCCATGTTCCGCGACGCGGTTCGGGAGTTCGCCGAGACCGAGGTCCGGCCCCACGTGCACGACATGGATGAAGCGGCGCGCTTCCGGCCGGACATAATTCCCAAGTTTTTCGAGCTCGGTTTGATGGGCATCGAGGTGCCGGAGCAATACGGTGGCAGCGGCGGAACCATTTTCATGGCGGTCCTGGCCATCGAGGAGCTGGCCCGGGTGGATGCATCGGCTGCCATCTATGTGGATGTACACAATACCCTGGTCAACAATGCGCTCCTCCGCTGGGGCAACCAGGAGCAGCAAGTCCGCTATTTCCCACGGCTCACGACCGAGCTGCTCGGGGCCTTTGCCCTCTCGGAGCCTGAGAGCGGAAGTGATGCGTTCGCACTGGCAACCCGGGCTGAGCTCAAAGGGAAGGAATGGGTGCTCACCGGACGCAAGTTTTGGATCACCAACGGGGCGGAGGCCGGCCTCTTTATCGTATTCGCCAACGCCGACCCGTCCAAGGGTTACAAGGGAATCACTGGCTTCCTGATCGAACGGGACTTTCCCGGATTTTCTATCGGAAAGAAAGAGGACAAACTGGGCATCAGAGCCTCCAGCACCACCGAACTGATACTCGACGAATGCCTGGTTCCCCAGGAGAATGTCCTGGGCCCGGTCGGGCAGGGCTACAAGATCTCTATCGAGACCTTGAATGAAGGCCGGATCGGCATCGGAGCCCAGATGATCGGTGTGGCCAGCGGCGCACTGCAGGCCGCCACCGCCTATGTCAAAGAACGGCGACAGTTCGGCAAAGCCATCGCCGAGTTTCAGGCAGTCCAGTTCCAGCTCGCCCAGATGGCGACCGATCTCGAGGCTGCCCGCCTCATGGTATACAACGCTGCCCGGCTCAAGGATGCGCGCCAGCCGTTCGCGCAACAGGCAGCGATGGCCAAGCTGTTCAGCTCTCAGGTCGCGGACCGAATCACCTCGGCCTGTCTCGAGCTGTTCGGCGGCTACGGCTATTCGAAAGAATATCCTGCCGAGAAATATTATCGTGACGCGAAAATCGGCACGATATACGAGGGAACCAGCAACATGCAGCTACAGACGATTGCGAAGGCGTTGTTGAAGTAGGTGGTAGGCCGGTAACAGACGACCCTCCGGTGTCATGCCGAAGGGTCGTGCTGTCTCTCCTTCTTGCTTACCCGCTTACTGGCCTACCCACCTACTTCTTCTCCCCGGTCCAGATCTTCGGCAGCGTCATCGTTCCGGTGCCGCATGGGTTGAGGGTGGCGGGGGAGCTGGCAAAGTCCCACAGAACATCCCGGTGCTGGTCTGTGGCAACAACAGAGCAGCGCTCTCCCTGGCGGGTCATCTCGGCCACGGCTTCAGCTCCAGTGGCAATGTTACCGGTTGACGCTACACCGGCTGCCCCGACGGCAGCCGCATCTGCGTTCGCGCCGGCCCTATCCGTGGTGACGTTCCCATACAGCTCGGTTGAATCCGCGGGCGGCCGGACCCGGGCCGAGTCATGCTCAGCCAGCTCATCGGCCTTCTTCGAGACGGTGTCCGCATGCACCCGTTCCTCCTGGTCGCCGGCGGCAGCGGCGCCCACCGCCACCCCAGCGGCGGCTCCCACACCCACCCCGGACCGCTGGGTGGTGTCGGTCTGGGTCAAAATGACCGCGGTGTCCCCGATGGTTGCCGTGTCGGACTGTACTTGGCGCGAGGTATCAACCACGGCCTGGGCCACCGTGTCGCCCTGCGCCAGCGCCGTACTGGTGTCACGCGCCATCGGAGCTTCCCTTTCGCTGTTGGCATCGGGCGATACCTCGGTCTGATTCCCGTGCTCACGGTCGTTGCCCGCCGCGGCAACGCCACCAACGACAGCGGCGCCAGCCACCACAGCACCGGGGTGCCGGTGACCCTCCGCGCTGCTGTCGGCCGAAGTAGACACCTCGGTCGAGGTAGTGTCCGATTGGTTAGCGCCGGCCACGCTATCGCTCGACACGGCCGCCGCCGTACCCATCGCGACATTTATCGGATTGGTTGTCGCGGAGCTATCGCTGTTCGGTGCCGCGCTCACGCTCGAGTCCGCTGTGGGCCTGATATGCTCTGCCGAGTCGGTCGCGCCGTTCGTTGAGGGTGAGTTGGTATCGCGCTCCATCGCGCGATAGCCGGCGGCACCCTTCTCACTCTTTTGCATCAAAGAGTCAGGGTGAATGCGAGAGCTCGTGGCCCGAGTCGCGGGCGCGGTGGTAGTGGTGGCGGTGTCTGTGACCGGAGCATTAGTGGTTGCACTGCTCGTGTCAGCTGGTACGACAGCTGTGCCGGTTTGGGTAGTATCGCGACCAGCACTGGTTCGGTCGGTCCGCGAACAGGCCGCACCCGCGAGAGCCACGGCACCGGCTACCATCCCCCGGAGCAAGGTGCGGTTATGAATCGAGAGATGCATGTCTACTATCCTCCATTGGGTTCGTAGCTTCTCGTATCAAAGGGCAGCCCATATAGGCGCAGCACTCAGACTATGGTCAAACGACAACAATCGCGGTGAGAGGTGACTGGTTGCTCTCGTGAGTCGGGTCACAGTTCGATGGGACGGAGACTCCGAAAACAAGACGACCCTTCGGCGTGACACCAAAGGGCCGTCTGCTTTGGCTTGCTAGTTACCACGCAACCGCCTTACCGGGAGGTTGAGTCCCGGGACTGCTGCGACGGGTGGTATCCCGTAGTGTCGCCGCTTCGCGACATCCCCGTGGAATCCAGGCCGCTGGAATTGGACTTATTCCAGCTTGAGCTGTCTACTGATGCCGTTCCCGATGTATCCCGCGAGCGGCTCGCACCAGTCGTATCCCGGCCATATCCGGTGGTGTCAGTGCCAACGGCGTGGGTAGTATCCCGCTCGATCCCGGAATAGCCGGCAGTGTCCTGTGGGCTACCCTGCCCCTGCTTCTGCAGGAAGGTATCCGACGCGGTCTGTCCGGTTCGCGGCATCATCGTGGTATCACGCTCCATGCCCCGGTATCCCGGCGGGTTC
>DASYIX010000005.1:0-2611 GCA_035997125.1 Gemmatimonadales bacterium | reverse complement strand
TGCTGTTTAAGACCGCGAGCCCGGGCAGCCTGACTCCGGTATGGCATGGCCGCTTCGAGACCGGCGACCACGCTATCTGGCGTTCCGTCACTCCGGAGCTGGCCCCTGCCCGCGGGGGGACTCTGCTCAGCGTCATGCAATGTGTCAACGGCACCGGTGGCTGCAGCCAGGAGTTCCTGTTGCGGCACCCGGACGGCCACTGGTTTCCGGTGTGGCAGGCGTGGTTCGATCAGCTACCGCGAGGCTTCGAAGGACGGATCCGCCACGGCGTGCGCATCGATCCGAGGACCCTTCGGGGAGAGGCCGGCTTCTACGGCGACCGCGACCCCAACTGCTGCCCCTCCCAGGAGCTGATCGTCCATCTGACGCTGCGGGGAGATTCGCTAGTGCTTTTGCGGCAAGCGGTTAGTAAATCGCCGTGAGCCGGGTCACGGTTCTCATCCGTCCTTGAAGCCACAGTGCATCCTCCTACAACCAACCGCCCGCCGGCCTGGCATTTTCGCCGGCGGCACTCTTTGCAACCGGAGGCATGTCATGGGTTTCCTTTCCAAGCCGATCAAGACGCTGGACGATCTCTTCGTCCATACCCTGCAGGACATCTACTACGCCGAGCAGAAGATCACCAAGGCACTGCCCAAGATGATCGACAAGGTCACCGATCCGGAGCTCAAGCAGGGCTTCCAGACTCACCTGGGCGAAACCAAGAATCAGGTCAAGCGCCTGGAGAAAGTCTTCCAGATGCACGGTGCGCCGGCCAAAGCGGTCACCTGCCCCGCAATCGACGGCATTGTGGATGAGGCCGAGGAGATCCTAGGCGATGTGCGTGACCCAGAGGTGCTCGACGCGGCCGCACTCGCAGCGGCACAGGCAGTGGAGCACTACGAGATCGCCCGCTACGGCACCCTGATCGCGTGGGCCCGCCAGCTGGGGAGAAACGACTGTGCTCAGGTGCTGGAAGAGACTCTCCAGGAGGAGAAAGCGACCGACAGGAAGTTGACGACGATCGCCGAGAACCGGGTCAACCGGGTTGCTGTCTGAGGTAGCTCTGATCGATCCAGTCTGAATTCAACACCGGAAGAGAATTGGGCGCCGGCAAATGCCGGCGCTATCTTCCGGGCTCCGTGCGCCAGATCCTCCGCATTCACCCCACGGCGCTACTCGCGCCGATGCTTTTGGCCTGCACCACTCGGCCCGGACCGGCCGCTCTGACCGGCACACCGCTCAGCGTCGCCGAATCGCTCTATGCCGACGTACGCACCGCCCGCGACCGGATCGACGTGTCGATTGCCGCCGGCCGCACCGGGACCAGTGACGCGACGCCGCTGGCTGCGATGATTCTCGACTACGACCGGTCTAGGCGCGTCCTGGCATCCCGCCTAGCCGCGATCGACTCGGCCGCGCTTCGGACCGACGACTCCAGAGCGCTCGGGCTCATGCGCCGCACCCTGGCCCGAGATCTCGATTCCCTGGCCTATCCACTTCATCCCGAAGCCACCGGACCTCATTCCCCGCCGGACTGCGGCTACGACCCGAGCGCGGTAGCAGCCGTCAAGAACGGACTGGACTCACTCCGGCAACGGCTTTACGCCTGCTACGGCTGGGCCCAGTCCCACGTCGTCTTCCAGACCGACACCCTCGACCGGCTTACGATTCTCTCGGCGATGAGCCGGTCCGACGACCCCGGTCGCCGGCGGCGGCTGTTCCTCAGCCTGGATTCCGTGTGGCGCAGCGTGAACCGGAACAACGAGCCGGCCAGCCCCTATCGCCAACTGATCGCGGAAGAGGCGCGGCAAAGGGGGAGTCACGAATCCCCTGCCGCCGAGCAGGCCCGCGGGTCGGGAGTGCCGCCGGACTCGCTGGAGCGCTGGCTGGTCGGCCTGCTCACCACCTGGCGGGCAGTGAATCCGGATTCGTTGGTAGAGCCGTGGGACTGGTACTACATCACCGGACGGGCAAGCCGAATCCTCAGCTCCCGGGTTTCCCGCGAGCGACTGGCCGAGCTGAACCAGCAGGTCTACCGCTCGCTTGGCGCGGACGTGAAGTCGCTCCGGGTGCAGTACGATCTGGCGCCGCGCCCGGGCAAGACGCCGGTGGCCTACACCACCTTCGGAGCCCGGCCCCGACTCCTCAATGGGAGATGGCAAACGGGTGAGCCGTGGGTGTTCGCCACCTACCGGACCGGCGGGCTCGACAACCTCAATGAGCTGCTGCATGAGACCGGGCACGCGGTGCACATCGCCGCCATCCGGACTCGTCCGGCCTACGCCGACTGGCCCGACAGCGATCCGTTCACCGAGGCGGTGGCGGATTTTGTCGCCCTCGATGTATACGAGCCGGTCTGGCAGCAACGCTGGCTGGGTGATTCGGTGCCCCTGGCCGACGGGCTCCGGGGTCGCTACGGCGGGATCGTGATGGATGTCGCCTGGGCGCTCTTCGAGCTGCGCATGCTGCGGGATCCCCGGGCCGATCCGAACGAGATATGGACCGCGCTCACCCGCGGCTATCTCAGGATCCGCCCCCATCCGGAGCTCTCCTGGTGGGCCATGCGGGCCCAGCTGATCGATGCGCCCGGCTACATGATGAATTACGCCGCCGGAGCCATCCTCATTGC
>DASYIX010000004.1:0-39764 GCA_035997125.1 Gemmatimonadales bacterium | reverse complement strand
CGGGTCGCCTGAGCCTGTCAACTGCTGGCGAGGGACACAATGGCCTAGGTGAACGCCGACAAATGAGCCAAATTGTCACGTCTGAGACTGGTGGCGCGTTCCCTACGGTAGCAGCGGGTGGCCGCGTTCTTGCCCCTCTGCAGCGCTAAACGGGAAAGGAAGCTCTCATGCGGATAGCTCTGGTTACCGAGTACTACTTTCCTCATCTCGGTGGGATCACCGAACACGTCTACAACCTTGCCAAGCTGCTGAACCACTGGGGCCACCCGACCACGGTTATCACCGCCCACATGGCGGTGCCGTCGCGTGGTGCCGATCCCGAGGAGGACTACGAGGATGCCCCGTTCGTGCGAAGGATCGGGCATAGCCGGGTGATATATAGTGCGGGGTCCTTCGCCCGGGTTACCACGGGGAGGGGCCTGCGGCGACAGGTACAGCAAATCCTCCGGGACGAGAACATCGACGTCGTGCACGTGCACGGCGGTCTGGCGCCAGTGCTCGGCCTCGTAGCCCCCGCGGCCGCGCATGAGCTCGGCATTCCCGCCGTCGCCACCTTCCATTCCTGGTTCAAGAGCTCCGCCCTGCTGCGGATGTTCCGCCGGCAGCTGCAGAGACGGCTGGATCGCCATGCAGCAGCCATCGCCGTCAGCCAGCCGGTGGTCGAGGCGCACTCCCGTTACCTCAAGGCCGATTGGCAGATCATTCCCAACGGAGTGGACACCGACTTCTTCCAGCCGCAGGAACGACGCCCGGTCTCCCGACCTCCAGAGCTGTTGTTTCTGGGCCGGCTCGATCCCCGCAACGGACTGGACACGATCCTGGCAGCCATGCCGGCCGTTCTCGCCCAGGTGCCTGATGCTCGGCTCACCATCGCAGGGGATGGCCCACTCCGTCCCATGTACGAGCGGATGGCGCGCTCGACCGGCCGGCAAGTGACCTTTGTGGGACGAGTCAACGGCAACCGGCCGAGTTACTACTCCCAGGCCGATCTGTACCTTTGTCCTACCACCATGGCATCGTTCGGGGTGACGCTGTTGGAGGCGATGGCATGTGGAACTCCGCTGCTCGTCTCGGATATCACCGGCTTTCGTGAGCTCGTGGGCGGAGGCAATGAGGCGGTCATGGTGCACAAGAATGATCCGGCGGCGTGGGCGGACGCCATCATCGACCTGCTGGGTGACGAGTCCCGCCGGCGCGCGATGGGAGCGGCTGGCCTCACTAAGTCGGAGGCGTTTGCCTGGCCGCGCATCGCCGAGCAAGTTATCGGGGTGTATCAGCGGGTGCTGGGGTGCTAGGAATCGCCGCGGTCGGCGGAGGGCTGATAGCCACCGGGCTGTGGGGCGCATACGCCCCCAACAGCAGGTTGTTTGGTCCGGTAGTCGGCCGCGGGCCGCGCCGGCGGGTGGCGTTTCTGACGTTTGATGATGGCCCCAACCCCGGAGTCACGGAGCGGGTGCTGGAGGTGCTGGAGCGGGAGGCGGTTCCGGCGACATTCTTCATGGTCGGCAGGCACGTCGAGCGCTATCCTGAAACTGCGCGAGCTGTAGCGCGGGCCGGCCATGAGATCGGCAACCACACCTATTCCCACCTGAAGCTGCACCGGGTCGGGCCCCGGCGGGCGGCCGAAGAGATCCGGCGCGGCCATGAGACCATCGCGGCGGTCACCGGGGTTGTCCCCCGAAGCTTTCGGGCGCCGCACGGGTACCGGAGTCCCTTCGTTGCTCGGGCGGTCGCTCCCTTTCGGTACCAGGTGTTCGGCTGGACTTTCGGGGTGTGGGATACCGCGCGTCCGGGAGCGGAGACGATCCGTGCCCGGGTCCGGACTGGCCTCAGACCAGGATCGATACTCTTGCTGCATGATGGAGACGGTTACGACCCGATCGGTGATCGCTGGCAGACCGCGACCGCGCTTCAGGGGATCATTGCCGACGTGAAGGCGGCCGGCTACCGGCTCGCACCTCTGGCCGAGCTGGCAGCGAATTGAGTCTCCGAACCTGGCTGACCGTCGGCCTTATTCTCCTTGCCGGCGGGTTTGCGCTTCATTTCGGTCTGACCTTTCCCTGGGCCAGAACATTCGACGCGCTGGCCGATGCCGACTGGCTGCTGTTGGCTGCCGCAAGCGGGATCAACATCCTCTCCTTGGCCGCCAAAGCGGGGACTTGGTACATCCTTCTGTCGCGGCTGACTCCGGTCTCTCTGAGCACGGCACAAGCCGCCACCTTCGTCGGCGCCGCAGTAAACTCCATAAGTATTTCAGTCAGCGGCGAAGCGGCCCGGGCCCAGGTGGCGGGCTCGCGGGACGGCGTCAGCTTCGGAGCCGCAGCCGCCTCGCTGGTGGCCACCCGACTGGTGGAGGCGCTGGGATTGATCCTCTTCCTGGGTCTCGCCTTCGTGGTGCTGCCGCCCTGGCCGTCGGCCCGGCCGCTGGGGTTCGTGCTGATTGGCCTCGCAGCCGCAATCATGCTGGGCTACCGGCTGGTACCATGGCATCGGGTGCACTCGAGCGCGTTGGGACGTTGGCACGAAACCTTCATTCGAATAGCCGCGGCTCAGAGCCATCGGGGTATGGCCGCTGCCGTGGCGCTGGCTGCATCGAGCTGGCTGGCGCAATGGCTCACCTATCACTGGAGTATCAGCGCGACGCACGTGGCCATCACTCCCGCGGTGTCGCTGGCAGCACTGGTCATGGCCAACGTCGCCGGAATCCTCCGGCTCACGCCGGGTAACATCGGAGTCATGCAAGGCTCACTCATTCTGGGACTGAGCGTCTTTCATGTTCCGGCAGCCAATGCGCTGGCGGGCGGCCTGGCGCTCCAGGCGGTTGAAGTGCTGCCGGTGCTGGCCATCGGTATGGCCATCGTCGGCCGGCGGGGACTCCGCCAACTCGTCACCAAGCGAGCTACGGCCTGATGGCACATCAGAGTGGCATCGAGCGGCCCGAGGCAACCCGGATCAGCTTGCCGGTCGACCTCACTCCCTCCACGTACTACGACCCACCCGAGGCACCGGAGGCCGAGGCCGAATGGACCGGGCCGCCCATGGGCCTGCCGCGGCGGCTCGCATTCCTGACGGCGATAATGGCCGTGCTGCTGGTGTTGGGGGCCACCGAGACCGCACTCTCCTGGTCGGCCAGAACCCGGCTCGAGGATTTCCGTCTGGAATCGGTGGCCCTCGCCAATACCCTCGCTTCGCTCTTGGTCCGGGCCGCTCCAACTGGAAACGTCGAGAGTCTCACACAAAGCATGGAGGGTTGGGCGCGCCACCGAATCACCGAATCTCAGGCGACGGTGTATGTCCTCCAGCGAAACGCTCTCAGCCCGGTGGCTTTTAGCGGGAATCGCCCGATCGACGCGGCCGACCAGACGGCATTTCAAGTCCTCCGCCGCCATACCACGGAAGTACGCCTTCTTCGAGGGAGTGATCCCGGCTGGAGGGTACTGGTCCCGCTGGGAGCCCGGCCCTACGGGGTGCTCGACGTTCGAGTCTCCACTCGGCGGCTACAGGACTGGGCCCGGCTCGAGCGGCAGCGGGCCTACTTTCTGGCTCTCATCTCGGCCTTGATGGTCGCGCTTGGAGTGGCGGTGCTGACCGCGCGTTGGGTCGGGCGGCCGTTAGAGGAGATCGGGCGAGCCATGGCGGGAGCCCACGGAGGCGCGAAAGGCTCGCCACCCGCGCCCGAGATTGGACCACCCGAATTCCGCGAGTTGGCCCGGCGATACAACCGTCTGCGGGAAGCGCTTACCGCGAGAGAACAGGAGAGCGCGGCCCGGGCCATGCTGCTTTCCCTGGAGGAGCGGGCCCGCGGTTTCGACCGTCTTGCTTTGGTGCAGGAAACGGCCGCCGGGTTCGCCCATGAGATCGGCACCCCGCTCAATACGGTGAGCGGACACCTCCAGCTGCTGCGGGACGACCTCTCCGCCCAGGAGGACGACGTCGCGGCCGACCGGGTCCGGCTGCTGTTGGCTCAAGTGGATCGGCTCGCCGGTATCGTGAGGGCGGCGCTGGAGCGGGGCGCATGGCCCAAGCCTTACGTCCAAAGCATCGACCTGACCGAGCTGACTACCCGGATGCTCCGCTTTCTGGAACCGGCGTTCACCGATGCGGGGGTGACGGCCCGCCTGATTTCCTCCGCGCCGGTCTTCGCAGCCTGTGATCCGGCGATGGTGGAACAGATCCTGCTCAACCTGCTCAAGAATGCTATCGAGGCCCTTTCTCCGGGAAACCTGGTGCAAGTCTCAACCGAAGAGAATCCGACGGACGCCTGTATCGAAGTGTTCGACGATGGCCCTGGTCTTGATGCCGAGGCCGAGGCCCGCCTCTTCCGCCCGTTTTCGACCACCAAGGGCCCCCAGGGCACCGGGCTCGGGCTCGCGGTGAGTCGTCGCCTGGCGCGCACCCTTGGTGGCGACCTGCTGCACCTGCCCAGTGGTCGTGGGGTACGGTGGCGGTTGACCCTGCCGGCGGTCCAGCGCACGTGACCAGCGTTGTAGGAACCGCGCCGCGCACAGCGCGTCTGCTGCTGGTCGATGACGACGAGGCTGCCTGCCGGCTGCTCTCCGAGGTGCTCGAGCGGGAGTCCTACCGTGTCGTGTCGGCGCTCTCCGCCGACGAAGCCATCGCCAAGCTCGATCAGGAGGGGCCGTTCGATGCCGTCCTGACCGACCTGAGGATGCCGCGCAAGAGCGGACTCGATCTCCTGCGTCTGGTGCGAGGACGGGATCCCGAGGCCCTAGTGCTGGTTCTCACCGCCTTCGGTGATGCCGCTGCGGCCGGCGAAGCGATCCGAGCCGGCGCGTACGACTTCATCAGCAAGCCCTACGATATCGCGACCTTGCGGGAGACTCTGGGACGCGCGCTCGGGCGCCGTGGGTTGGCACGAAAACACTCCCCCATCGACCCTCCGGGCAGCGGAGCCGAAGAGCCGGAGGGGCTGGCCCTGGTGGGACACAGCCCGGCGATCATCGAGGTGATGAAGACGCTCGCTCGCGTCGCATCGTCCCAGGCTACAGTGCTCATCTTCGGTGAGACCGGCACCGGGAAAGAGCTGGTAGCGCGAACGATCCACCGCTACTCCGAGCGGGCGACTCGCCGTTTCGTGCCGGTCAACTGCTCGGCGCTGGCAGAGGGACTACTTGAAAGCGAGCTCTTCGGACACGTCAAAGGCGCGTTCACCGGGGCCGCAGCCTCGCGCCCGGGCCTCTTCCGGGAAGCGGACAAAGGAACCCTCTTTCTCGATGAGATCGGCGATATCTCTGCCGGCCTGCAGGCCCGGTTGCTGCGCGCGCTGCAGGAGCACGAGATCGTTCCAGTCGGCTCCGAGACCCCGGTGAAGATCGACGTCCGAGTTCTGGCGGCCACCCACCGCGATCTTCCCGATCTGGTGCGCCAGGGCCGCTTCCGGGAAGACCTCTACTATCGGCTCGACGTGGTGACACTGCGTCTCCCGCCGCTGCGGGAGCGCCGGCAGGACATTCCCCTGCTGGTAGATCACTTCCTGCGCGCACTGAGTTCGCGCCACGCCCGCGGTCCGGTGGCGGTTGACCCTGAGGCCCAGCGCCGGCTCCTCGGCTACGACTGGCCCGGCAATATTCGGGAGTTGCAGAACGTGCTCGAGCGAGCGGTGCTACTCGCGGAGCAGGGTGTGATCGGCCCCGAGCATCTGGCAACCAGTGTGCGCCCCTCCGCGGTGGCCCTGCCGGACACGCCCGGTCCCGCTCCGGCGATGCGGCCGCTGGAGGAGGTCGAGCGGGAGCACGTCATCCGCGTCCTCGGCGCTACCGGTGGCAATCGGGAGGAGAGCTCCCGGATTCTGGGGATTTCGCGCCGGACGCTCACCCGCATGATCCAGCGGTGGGGATTACCGCCCCGGCACGGCTAGCGGACATTCTGTCCCGGGGTGACAGAGTGGCACGCCAAAAGCTCGTCCACCATCCCGTGAAGGCCGTCAATTCCTCGCATTCCTGCTTTACCCACCCACAGACCGCTCGAGCTGATTGGCACGCGGATTGCCCTTCTCAGGTGCACTCAATCAGGCACCATCTCTGGTGCCATCGTACCCTGAAGGAGGAAGCATGACTCGAAAGCTAGCGCTGGTCGTGGGTGTACTACTCGGCTCGGTTCCCGCAGCCGGCCTTCTGGCCCAAACCCCGGCCGCCAAGCCCAATCCCAGTTCCGAAATGCAGCACGCAACCTCGGTCAAGCCCACCCAGCAGGACTCCGCGGCCAGCAAGTCGGCCGCCAAGACTCATCACGCTGCGTGGACCAAGGAACAGATCACAGAGGCGCAGGCGGGATTGGCCAAGGCCGGCTACTTCAAAGGCGAACCGACCGGGCACTACGGTAAGAAGACCCGCAAGGCCATTCGCGCCTATCAGAAGGCCAACAACCTGCCCGTCAACGGGCATCTTGACGACGAGCTGCTCACGAAGCTGCGGACAGCCTGAAGTTATAAATCCTCCAACCTACGTGGGCGGCTCGGCGGCCCCCGACCGCTCACGTTACGCCCCTTCGGCAACGAAGGGGCGCCTTCCTTTCAGGGAGTCAGTGAAGTGAGCAAATTCACGTCCCACGTCATAGACCATATCGAGCTCTATCTCGTGGGGTTCAGCGTCGCCGTGGCACTCGCCCTGCCCTTTGCGATCGAGGTGGGCACCAACGACCAGGAGCTTGCCGTCACCGCGCTGGCTGCGTGCGTGGTGCAGGGCTTCGTGTTCTGGGCCCTGCGGCGGCGATTCCGCCGGGTGCGCTTGGAGATGATCGCCGAGCTTCGGGCCATGCTCAAAGACCGAATCAACAATCAACTCACCATCGTGCTGATGTCGGTGACCCAGCGGCGGGACTCTCGGGTCTCCGAGGCGGAGCGCGAGCTGCTCCAGGCGGCGATTTCGGCGACAGTAGCCATCTCCCGGGTGCTCGACGAGCTCTCCATGGAATCGCTCACCGGATGGAAGGCCAAATATCGGACTGAGGTCGCCACCCCTCGCCCGCCCGAAGGACGATTCAACGGCGGTGGCGCGGTCGGGGAAGTCAGTTCTCGGGAAAGCGGAGCTACCAGGACGGAAGTGACTCGGCAGAGCTAAAGAAGAATCGCTCCCGCCAGGCCGAGGAGCAGAAGAAAGCCACAGACGTCGGTGAAGGTGGTGACGAAGATCGAGGAGGCCACCGCCGGGTCGATTCCCAAGCGTTCGAGAACGAGGGGGATGAACGCACCGGCAAATCCGGCGATGATCAAATTCCCCACCATGGCAAGGAAGACCACGAGACCCAGGCGCGGCCCCTCGCCGATAAACGTGGCCACCGCCCCGACGGTCAATCCCATGACCAGCCCGTTGGTGATGCCGACGAGGATCTCCTTCCCCACCACCTGAGTGAAGAGATTCACCGGAATCAGTCCCAGGGCCAGACGCCGCACGGTGACGGCCAGCGCCTGCGTTCCCGCGTTGCCGCCCATGCCGGCGATGATCGGCATCCAGATCGCGAGGGCGACCGTTCGCTGGATGGTGTGTTGAAACAAGAACACGACACCGCCGGCCAGAAACGCGGTCGCCAGGTTGACTGAGAGCCAGGGCAGTCGGCTCTGGACCGCGGTTTTCCACCCCGCGCCCAGTCCTTCGTCCGGCGACACACCGCCGAATTTCAGCAGGTCCTCGGTGGTCTCCGCCTCTACCACGTCGATGACGTCGTCGAAGGTGACCCGGCCGAGCAGTCGTCCCTGCTCGTTCACCACCGGCACGCTGGGCATGTTGTAGCGCGCCATGAGGCGGGCAACGTCCTCCTGGTCGAGATCGGGAGTGACGAAGATGTCGGCGTCAGTCATGAAGGCCCGGACCGGACGCTCCGGCCGGCTGATCACGAGATCCTTGAACGGCAGGGTGCCGATCAATCGCTGTTCGGAATCGACCACAAACACCTGATAGAAATCCTCCACCTCTTCCGCCTGGCGCCGGATTTCTTCCAGCGCCTGTCCCGCGGTGGCCGTGTCGAGCACGGTCACCATGTGGGTGGTCATCAGGCCGCCGGCGGTCTCCTCGTCATAGCGCAGCAGCCGGTCGACTTCCGAGCGGTGTTCGACCTCGGAGAGGATCTGTTCCTGCTTGGCCTCATCCAGCTCGCCCAGGATGTCGGCGGCATCGTCGTCGTCGAGCTCTTCCACAATCTCGGCGGCCTGACCGGGATCCAGCGCCGCCAGAGTCTCGCTGGCATGCGCGTCTTCCGGCATCTCGGCCAGCGCCTGGCTCGACAACGCCGGAGGCAGTGCCTGGACTACGGTGACACGCTCTTGCTCATCCAGCGTGGTGAGCACGTCCGCCAGGTCCGCCGGCTCGAGGTCGTGCGCCCGGCGGATGAAGAGCGCGAGCTCACCCTTGCGAACCAGCTCGACCATGCGGTCGAGGAGCTTGATCATGAGGTGGGAGGAAGGAGAGGAACCGCAGGGGTGGGGCCGGACCGGATCAGCAACCGCTCGATCCGGGTGGGTGAAGCCTGTACGACATCGAACTCCAGTCCCTGCACCACGAACCGCTCTCCGGCGTTCGGGATCCGTCCGGCCCATTCGACCAGGAGGCCGCCGACGGTGGTCGAGCGCCCCACCGGCAAGGACACGCCAAACTGCTCCTCGATGGCCTGGGTGGACACGTTCCCGTCAGTCTCATACAGGCTAGTACCGGCAGCCGGTGACGGGCGCACTTCTTCGTCGTGCTCGTCAAAGATCTCGCCTACCAGCTCCTCCAGAAGGTCTTCCAGGGTAGCGATGCCGAGGGTGCCCCCGAACTCGTCCAGCACCACTGACAGATGGCGACGCTCCCGCTGCATGTCGAGCAGCAGATCGCCACAGTGCCGGCTGGCGGGAGTGACCGCAACGGGCCGCACCGGCAGCGGGTGTCCCGGCTCCAGCTTGAAGAGATCGAAGGCGTGCAGCATGCCGATGATGTCGTCGAGAGTGCCTCGAATCACCGGAATGCGACTGTATCCGCTGCCGGCAAATACCAGGCGGATCTCCTCCAGCGGAGCGTTCTCCTCGATGGCCACGATCTCGGTGCGCGGGGTCATTACCTCCCGCACCGGCCGGGAGCTGAAGGCCATCACGCCGCCAACCATCATCAGCTCGTCGTCATCCTCGACCCCAACCGCGGCGCCTTCCCGCCAGATGGATCGGAGATCGGTCGGGCGGGTGGCGGTCCGGGCCGGCAGCAGCAGACCCAGCACGCGAGACCAGGGCCGCAGCACCGGAATGACCTTCGCCGCCACAGTTTCGGCCCGGGGTTGGGTCAGCCACCGAGGCACCAGGTAGGCGGCGAAGAGCACCAGCGGAACCGCCAGCAGCACGAAGGCAACGAGGGAGCGCGGCGCGCTCGAGCCGGCCAGCAGGCCGGGGATAGTCGCACCCAGCAGCAGAACACCGAGCGACGTCGTGGCGGAGGCTGCGGTGAGGAAGTAGTCAATCTGCGCGAGGCCGGCGAGAGAGGCCTGCGCGCCCCGCAACCGGCGACTGACGGCGCGAGTCAGCTCCGCCCGGCTCACCGTGATGAGCGCCGCGCCCGCTGTGGCCCCGAAGGCGGTGAGCGCCACGCCCAGCAGCACGGCGAGCCAGATCATCGGGCGGCCCTCTCGGGCTGCACCATCGACGCTTCCACCGGGGGGCGGTGCAGAGCGATCCGCTTGACGCGCCGGCGTACGACGTGCTCGACCACCAGCCGGTATCCCTCGACGTCGATCGACTCACCCGAGCGAGGCACCCGGCCGAATTCGGCGAGCACTAGACCGCCGACGGTGCTCACATCGTCCCGATCGAAGCTGTGCCCCAGCGCCGACTCCAGCTCCGACAGCGCGACTCCGCCCTCCACGCGCCAATGGTCCTCGCTCACCACCTGGATCGGCGCCACCTCGTCGGTATCGTACTCGTCCTGAATCTCGCCGACGATCTGCTCCAGAATGTCTTCCAGCGTCACGATGCCGGCCGTGCCGCCGAACTCATCCACTACCACGGCGAGATGGCTGGGGCCCCGCTGGAAGTCGCGAACCTGGCGGTCGAGCGTCTTCCCTTCCGGGACGAATGCAGCAGGCCGGATCAACGCTCGCCAGGGCCTGGCATCTTCCGGCCCTATTGCAAGAATGTCCTTGGCGTAGATCACGCCGATCACGGCGTCGGGGTGGCCATCGTAGACCAGCAACCGAGCGTGCTCGGAGCTCCTGAGTGTCTTGACCACCTCGTCCCGATCCACCGCCGTGTCCACCGCGACAATATCGATCCGCGGAGTCATCACCTCGGCGACGGTGGTGTCGGCCAACGAGAAGACGCCGAGCAGCATGTCCCGCTGGGCGCTACCACTCTGTCGGGCTCGTCGAGTAGGCGCCCGGGTCCGGGCGCGTTCATCGGCCCAGGCGGCGAGCCGGAGCAGCGGCCGGAAGGGCACCAGGGTTGCGGCCGCCGCGCGGCGTGCGGGCCCGGTGAGCTCGGGAGCGACGGCGGCGAGCAAGCGCGGCACCAGGTCACCCAGCACCCATACCAGGAGCACAGCGAGGAGCAAGCGCACCAGACCCACCGCCGGAGACCACGCCCACCAGGCCACCGCCCCACCGGCGGCTGCGCCGGCGAGCACCAGAAGCGCAAGATTGGCGACGTGCAGATTCCGGGACAGCGTGCCGGGGGTGCCCTCCGGTCCGAGCTGGCCGCTGAGCGAGCGGGGCAAGTCGGCGTCAGACTCGGCCGCGAGCGCAAACCAGGCCGCCCACAAGGTGAGCAGCGCCGCGAGCAGCGGCGCGATGAACAGCTGCAGCATGGCGATCACGCCAGAGCCTCCACGTAGCGCTCCTGGCGCCGCCACATCGGCGATCGGGTCCGCTCTCGCCCCTCGGGATGGTCCCGGCCGAGCGCGTGGAGCGTGCCGTGCACCACCAGGCGAATCAGCTCCTGCCGCAGAGGAATCCCCAGCGCGCGGGCCTCCCGCCGGGCCACCCAGGGGCAGATGTACATGTCGCCGATCGCTGGGCCACGAGGCGCTTCGAGGCGGAAGGTGAGGACATCGGTCGGCCGGTCGTGACCCTTATGCTCGGCGTTGAGCCGGCGCATGGACTCGCGGCCCAGAAAGGTCACTGAGATGAGCGCGTCACGCCGCTCCGCCCGCAGGATGGCGCGGACGATGCGCTTGACCAGCGCACGCGAGAGCGGAAGCCGGCGGCCGTTGACCACCACCTCACTCCCGCTCGGCCGACTGGAATTCCGGAGTGACGCCGCCACTGGGACGAGGATATCCGATCCGTTTGTGATAGGTCCCGGACATCACCCGGGCGAATTCGCGCTTGATCCGGTCCAGATCCCGGAGGGTGAGCGGCGCGTCATCCAGCTGACCAGAGCCCATCTTCTGTTGCACCAGGTGCTCGATGGCGCTGCGCACCGCCTCGGGGGTGGGGTTGTTAAGAACCCGGATTGCCGCTTCCGCCGAGTCGGCCAGCATGGCTACCGCAGTCTCCGCCGACTGGGGGCGTGGCCCCGGATACCGGAAATCGGCCGGGTCCACCCGGCCTTCCGGGTCATTGCCTCGCGCCCTGCTCAGAAAGTAGGTGATATATGTGGTCCCATGATGCTCTGGGATAAAGGCTCTTACCACCTCGGGAAGGGCCGCGGCATCCGCCAGAGCGAGGCCGTCCGCAACGTGACTCTGGATGATGTGAGCCGATTGCTGGGGGCTCATCTGGTCATGCGGGTTGGGCCCTCCCCCCTGATTCTCGACAAAGTGACCGGGACTGGCCAGCTTGCCGATGTCGTGATAGTAGCAGCCGACCCGGGCGAGAAGCCCGTTGGCTCCGATGATGTTGCAGGCGGATTCGCAGAGGCTGGCCATGGCCAGGCTGTGAGCCCAGGTACCCGGTGCCTCCAGAGCCAACCGCCGCAGCAGCGGGCGGCCCAGATCGGAGAGCTCGAGCAAAGTCAGATCGGTGGTGATGCGGGTGGCCGATTCCGCCATCGGCATGAGGATCATGGCGAGGGCGGCACTGGCGAGCGCGATGACCAGATCGAGCAGACAGCTGCCGATGATGGTGCTGCTGGTCCAGCCTTGGGCGAGGCCGGCGGCAATGGTCGCGAGGATTCCCGCCCCGGCCACCACGCCGATGGTGAGGTAGAGATGGCGGCGGCGGCGCACCACTCGGATGCCAATGGCTCCGGCGACACCGCCCACCAGACCGAAGAAGAGCACATAGCTCTCCCGCAAAGCCCATTGTCCGTCCAGCAGGATCGCCAGAGTCACCGCGGCGAACACCCCAATCCAGCCGTTGTAGAGCATGGTGACGAGGATGGCCACGAAGGGGATGGGCACCAGCTCGGGACGTCCCGGAAAGACGCTGGCGAGACCGGCGGTGAGGAGGACGACGAGCGCAAAGAGTGCCCCGAAGAAAATCATCTCGCGCAGATGGTTGTAACTCTCCCGGCGATAGAACAGAATGAGCAGCCAAAAGGCGCTGAGCACCATGGCATTGTAGAGCAGCGCTCCGGCGGCGCTGCGGACTGCCAACCCGCCGGTACCCCGGCGTACATGCTCATCCACTAGGGTAAGCAGCTTGGCCCGGGCTTCTTCGGTGACCGGCTCCCCCGCCCTCACGATTCGCTCGCCGGTTCGGACTGAGTACTTCAGTGGATCCACGCTCCCGCGCAGCTGCTCCCTGCGCGAGGCGGTCACCAACGGATCGACCACGATCGTGGGATGGTAAAAGGCGCCGACCAATCGCCGGAGAGTACGTTGCCCCGCTGCGGTCGGCAGATTGATGCCTGCCGCCTCAGCTTGCTCCATCAGATCGGCGAAGGTCAGGATCGAATCGCGAGGGACGATCCGCTCGGTCTCGCCCCGACGCAGCGCGATCGTCGGGCTCACCTCACCCAGAATCGCGCCGGCATCGGCCACGCCCTTGGAAAGACCTTCGGCCAGGAAGTGGGTGAACACTTCCTGGATCTGGCGGCGGTTGGTCGAGTCGGCGAGATACTTGGTTTCCTCCGAGCCCAGACGGACCCGGGAGCCGACCGCCTTCTCCACCGAGTCGGGACCGCCGGCCGCGGCGGCGCGAGCCAGGTCGGCAAAGAAACCGCGCGCCGCCGCCAGGGAGGAGTCGTACGCCGTGGGACTGAAGCGATAGACCGGTTGGGCCGTCAGCGCCCGGGATTCACCTTCCCGGGCAATCTCCTCGGGTGACTTCCGCACCTCGAAGGCAAAGGGCGCCACCACGTCACGCTTCGAGATCTGGCCGACCGACGGGACCGGGATGCCGACGCCCACATGCGGCGGAAAAGCGAAATAGGTCAGCAGGGCAACGCCAAAGAGCGGCGCCCACCGGGCCAGATGAAAGCGGGCTCGCTCCTTGAACGTGGTCCCGGTCCAGATTTCCCTGAATCGCGGGTTCGACCGTCGAGCCATTAGCCGCTCTGATCTTCCGCGTAGGCCTTGATGATCTCTCGCACTAGCCGGTGACGGACAACATCGGTCTCGTGGAGATAGGAAAATGCAATGCCTTCAATGCCGGGAAGTATCCGCTCGACCTCGAGGATCCCCGAATCCTCCCGCTGGGGAAGATCGATCTGGGTCTTGTCACCGGTCACCACGGTCTTGCTGTTCACCCCCAGGCGAGTGAGGAACATCTTCATCTGAGCGCCGGTGGCATTCTGCGCCTCGTCCAGAATGATGAAGGCATCGGCCAGGGTGCGGCCTCGCATGTAAGCCAGTGGGGCGATCTCGATGGTGCGAGTCTCCAGGGCCCGCTGGACCCGGTCGTGCGGCATCATGTCCTCCAGCGCATCGTACAGCGGCCGGAGATAGGGATCGACCTTGGCCTGCAGGTCTCCGGGGAGGAAGCCCAGCGACTCCCCGGCCTCTACCGCGGGCCGGGCGAGAATGATGCGCTTGACCCGCTTCCGGGCCAGGGCCTCCACGGCCTTGGCCACGGCCAGATAGGTCTTTCCGGTGCCAGCCGGGCCGATGCCGACGACGATGTCGTGATTGCTGATGGCCTGGAGATAATCGCGCTGGCCCTGGGTCTTGGGTACGATGGCGCGCCGCAGTCCGGGAAGGACGATCTTGCCGTCGGAAGTCTGGGCCGGGAGCTCCCCGGTGGTCGCCTCGCCGGCAAGCCGGGACACATCATCGGTGGTCACCGTCTCTCCCATCCGAGCCAGGTCCAGAAGACCCTGGACCACGGGTCCTGCCCGCTCGATCTGGTCGGGCGTGCCGGAGAGCGTCACTGCCTCGCCCCGGAACGAGACCCTCACCCCCAGCGCACGTTGCAGCTCCAGGAGGTTGCTGTCATTGACTCCGGCGAACAGCAGCGGATCCGCGCCTTCGGCGGACATGCGAGTTTGGATGTCGTCGGGCATGTGCTTCAAGGTAAGAGGTGAGCGGTGAGAGGTAAGAGGGTTCATACCGCCCTCTCACCCTTACCGCTTACTTCTCACCCAATACCTCCAGGTGAAGGGCTCGCAAATCACTGGCGTCCACCTTCGTCGGCGCACCCTCGAACAGTGCGCGCTGCGCGGTCGTCTTGGGGAACGCGATCACGTCTCGCAGCGAATCTGCCCGGGCGAGCAGCATCACGATGCGATCCAGCCCAAACGCGAACCCCCCGTGGGGCGGGGCGCCGGCCCGCAAGCCCTCGAGTAGGAACCCGAACCGCTGCTCGGCCTGCTCCTCCGGAATCCCCAGCTTGACGAACACTCTGCGCTGGAGCGCCGGGTCGGCAATGCGGAGGCTACCACCTCCCAGCTCGGTGCCGTTCAGCACCATGTCGTAGGCCAGCGCCCGAACCCGCTCGGGCGCCGAGTCGAGCAGCTTCAGGTCATCCGGGTGCGGCGCGGTGAACGGATGGTTGACCGAGTTGAGCGCGCCGGTGGCGGGATCTTTCTCGAAGAGCGGGAAGTCAACGATCCAGACGAATCGATTCTCCCCCTCGGGAATCAGTCCCATCCTGCGGCCGAGCTCCTGCCGCACCCGGTCCAGCGCGGGGCTCGAGACGTGATCGGGCCCGGCCACGAATAAGCCGAGGTCCCCGTCCGAGAGACCCAGCCGGGCCGCCGCGCCGGGGGGGAGATATTTGGCCGGTCCGCCCTCCAGCCCGCCACCGGTCGCTTTGAGCCGCAAGAGCCCGGCGGCTCCCAGTGACTTGGCCGCGGCTTCGATCTCATCGACCTGTTTTCGGGTGAGAGTCGCTCCGCCCAGTACCCTGATTCCCCGGACTCGCCCCCCGCCATCTATGGCCGCCCGGGTGATCGAGAAATCGGCCCCCCGAAACACTTCGGTGGCGTCGAAGATCTCCAATCCGTAGCGCAGGTCCGGTTTGTCGGTCCCGTACTTCTCCACCACGTCGGCGTGCCGCATCCGCTGGATGGGCAGCGACAGCTCGTGCCCCGCTTCGGCCCAGAGGGTCTGGACCAGACCTTCGCCGAAAGTGAGGACGTCCTCCACGCCAATGAACGACGCTTCGATGTCGATCTGAGTGAACTCGGGTTGCCGGTCGGCGCGCAGATCCTCGTCGCGAAAGCAACGGGCGATCTGGAAGTAGCGATCCAGGCCGGCGACCATGAGCAGCTGCTTATAGAGCTGGGGTGATTGCGGCAGCGCGAAAAACTCTCCCGGATGCACCCGGCTGGGCACCAGATAGTCGCGGGCACCCTCCGGAGTGGGCTTGGTGAGAATCGGAGTCTCGATCTCCAGAAACCCGTGCTGGTCGAAGTAGCGCCGAGTGGCCTGCATGAGCCGATGCCGCAGAATAAGGTTCCGGTGAAGCTCGGGACGGCGCAGGTCGAGCACCCGGTGGCGCAGCCGGAGCTCCTCCGCGGGCAGTTCCTCCTTTTCCTTACGGGCAACAGGAATGGCAGGGGTCTGCGCCGGGCCCACCACCTCGAGGCCGATGACATGGACCTCGACCTCTCTCGTGGCCAGATGGGGGTCGCGAGCCGGCTCCGGGCGGAGCTCCACCGTGCCAGTCACCAGCACGACCGTCTCGGCGCCGAGAGCCGCGGCCCGCTCCATGACGTCGGCCGGGCTCCAATCGGGGTTAAATGACAGCTGAACCAGGCCGGCCCGATCGCGCAGATCGATGAAGACCAGTCCACCGAGATCCCGCCGCCGGTGCACCCATCCACCCAGACGCACCTCCTGACCCAGCTGATCGCGGGTCAGCGCGCCACCACGATGAGTGCGCAAGGCCGTGGCGCCCATCAGGAGCGAGCCTCGGCGTCGAGCAGCGCCTTGTAGAATTCGGCCGGAGAACCCGCCTCGCAGAGCTGCTGGCGCAGATTCTCCCGCCGGACCAGTCGAGCGATGCGGCTCAGAATCTTGACGTGCTGCCCGGCCGAGGACTCCGGCCCGACGATGAGGAAGAAGAGCCGCACCGGTTCGTCATCAATCGAGTCGTAAGGAACCGGCGTGGGGCTCACTCCGCAGACGAGAGTCAGCTCGCGAACCGCGGCGGAGCGGGCATGGGGGATCGCCACCCCGAAGCCGATGCCCGTACTCAGAACCGCTTCTCGCTCCTCCACCGCGCCGAGAACCTCGTCGTAGGTTCCTCCGGCACGATCTACTAAATGGCGGGTGAGCTCGGCAATGACGCCGGTCTTGTCTCGCGAGGCCAGGGGGACCACCACCCGATCCGGCGTGAGCAGTTCGGTCAGGAGCACGAGGTGACCTGAGGTGGCATGGAGTCAAACCTATACCGCGTGAAGTAGTGAGGCAATGCATTATTGGAGTTGATGTTAGGTGATTCGATATGGCTATTGGCTATTGGCTATTCGCTATTCGCGGTTGGCAGTGCTGATCCGGTGTTCGTGACCCTCTATGTCCCCGAAGCAGCCAATAGCCAATAGCGAGTAGCGAATAGCTCTCCGCTATCTTTCGGAATGTCCAATCTGCTTGACCAGACCCCGGCGGGGGCTCAGGAAATCCTGCGCCAGTGGGTGGCCGATCGGGGGCTGCCGTCTTATCGGGCGGGGCAGATATTCCGCCGCCTGTGGCAGTCTCCGGTAAAAAGCTGGGACGACGCCACCGAGCTGCCCGTGACACTGCGGCATGAGTTGGACCCGGTCTTTCCCCTTCCTCGACTGGTCGCCGACACGGTGCAGCAGTCGGCCGACGGGACCCGTAAGTATCTCTGGCGGCTCGGCGACGGTGAGGCGATCGAGTCGGTCCTGATTCCCTCCGGTACCCGGCGAACATTGTGCATCTCGTCCCAGGCCGGCTGCGCTTTGGGCTGTACCTTCTGCGCCACCGGGCGCATGGGATATCGCCGCAACCTCAGCCCATTCGAGATCGCGGGACAGGTGCGGGAGCTGATCCTCGAAGATCCGGCGCAAAAACCCACGAACATCGTCTTCATGGGGATGGGAGAGCCACTGCTCAACTGGCCGGCGGTGGATACGACGCTGAGCATTCTCAATAGCCCCGAAGGATTCGAGATCGGGGCACGGCACATTACCGTGTCAACCGTCGGTATCCTCCCGGGCATGATGGAGTTCGCCAAGCGCCCCGAACAGTTCCGGCTCGCGATCTCGCTGCACGCACCCACCTCGCCGCAGCGGCTTGCCATCATGCCGATCGAGAAGAAGTACGACCTGGAGAAGGTGCTGAAGGCGGCCGAGGCATTTCGGAAGCGGATCACCTTCGAGTACGTCATGATTGCTGGCGTCAACGACAGCGAGGACGATGCGGACCGGCTGGCCAGGCTGGCCCGCAGGCTGGGAGCACTGGTAAACATTCTTCCGCTTCATCCCGGTGGCGCACCGGATCTCACACCTACTTCTGGAAAGCGGATTCGGGCCTTCGCCGAGCGGCTGCGTAATCAGGGGATAGAAGCGGCGGTGCGGCGAAGCCGGGGGCTGGACATCAATGCGGCGTGCGGGCAACTACGGGTTGAAGTCGAGAAGAAGCGGCGAGGACAAAAAGCCTAAGGTTGCCTTTTCCCGCTTACCGCTCACGCCGGTCTAGTCCCGCTCCCGTGTTCTATCCAGTAGCCCCGAACCCGGCCGCAATCGTGTTGATCGACAGCAGCAGCGCGGAGAGCTGATCCTCCTGGGTCAGGTCGCCCCCCGACTCGCGGAACCGGCGCAACAGCTCGATCTGCTGCCGGCTGACCTGATTGATGGTGGGCAGGCGGCGGGCCAATCGCCGCCGGAAACGGGGATAGCGTTCGACCAGCTCCTTGCCGCCGCTGATCCGCAGCACCGCCTCGACCGTGCGCTGATACTCGTCTTCAACCAGCGATAGAATACTGGAGCGAACCTCAGCGTCCGGCACCAGCTCCGCGTATTCTCGCGCGATGTCGAGATCGACGTAGGTCAGGGTCTTCTCCACCTCGTCGACGATCAGCCGAAACAGCCTGGATTCCTTGAACATCCGATCGAGCAGCGCGGCGCCGCGCTCGCCCCGGACTTGAAGGAAGGTCAGAATGCCGCTGCCCACTCCATACCACCCGGGCACGAAGTGGCGGTTCTGCGACCAGGCGAACACCCAGGGAATTGCTCGCAGGTCGCTGAGCGAGCGTGCCCCAAAACGGCGGGCTGGCCGGGAACCGAGGTTGAGCAACGAGATCTCTTCCAGCGGGCTCGCTGCCTGGTAGTAGGCCAGCAAGTCGGGGTGATCCACCAGCTGGCGGTACGCGGCCTGGGCGGCTCCAGAGAGCGCCTCCATGACCTCATCGAACTCGGCAGTGGGGGCCAGCGCTTTCTCCCGTTCCGATTTGAGAGAATGCTCCACCACGCTCGCGGCCAGCAGCTCGATTTGATACTGCGCGGTTCCCCGATTGGCGTACTTGAAGGACACCACCTCACCCTGCTCGGTAATCCGCATCCGTCCCTGGATCGAGCCCGCCGGTTGGGCGGCGATGGCTCGGCCGGTAGGGGCGCCGCCCCGGCTCACCGACCCGCCGCGCCCGTGGAAGAAAGCGATGGGGACCCCCGATTCCTTTCCCAAGCGGGTGAGCTTGATCTGCGCCTTACTCAGCTCCCAGTTCGAGGTGAGGAATCCGCCGTCCTTATTGGAATCGGAATAGCCGATCATGACCTCCTGCACGCCGCCCTGCGCCCGCACGCTGCGCCGCACCAGGGGTACCGCCAACAGCTCGCGCATGATGGCCGGCGCACGCTGGAGGTCCTCGATGGTCTCGAACAGCGGCACGATCGGAAGGGTGCAGCTTTCGACGCCGGCAGCATCGGCAAACAATCCCGCGCGCTTGGCCAACAGGTAGGCTCCGAGCACATCGCTCACACTGCGAGTCATGCTGAGCACGAAGGCGCCGAACGCCTCGCGATCGATCTCCTCCCGCAGCTGCCGCACCAACTGAAACATCCCCAGCGTCTCCGCGGAGTCGGCCGGGAGCGACGGAGCGGGTGCGCCACCCGTCAATGGCCGAGCCAGCTCGGCCCCGAGCCACTGGCGCCAGCCGTCGGAGCTTTGTTCCGGCGGTCCGCCGGTCCGGCCGTCCACCGGACCGCCGGTCCAAAGATCCGCCAGTGCGGCGTTGAGTTTGGTGGTGTTCTCCCGCACATCGAGGCGCACCGTACTGAAGCGGAACGATTCCACCTCCCGGCGGACCGGGCGCACGAGGCGGGCGGCGAGCGAAACGCTCCCGGCGGAGATCAGCGCCTCCTCGATGAGCTTGAGGTCCGCAATGAGGGCGTCGGCCGAAGCGTAGCCCGCCGGATCGGGCGCGAATTGCCCCCGTTCTGCCGCGGCAATCATCGCGTCCACCCGGCGAACCATGCAGGCCAGATACTGACGGAACACCTCGCCCGGGTTGCGGGTCGCGATCTCGTCGCCGATTCCGCTCGCCGCCAGCTCCCGCTCCAGCGCATTGCGGAACGCGTCGGGGACCGGCATGGCGCGCTCAGTGATGCTGAGCGCTCTTACCAGGTCGCCCAGGCGTCCACGGTAGCGGCGCAGCCCGGTCAGCCGATTCTCGAGCAGGGTGCTACGGGTGACATCGTTGGTGACGAACGGGTTTCCGTCCCGGTCGCCGCCGACCCAGGAGCCGAACTGGAAGAACGGTGGGATCTGGAATTGTTCGCCCGGATAGGCCTGCGCCAGCGTCCGCTCGAGCTTGTCGAGCAGATCGGGTACCGCCTCGAACAACGTCTCATTGAAGAAGTGCAGTCCCCAGAAGACTTCCTGCGGCACCGTGGGCTTGGCCAGGCGAAGCTCGCCGGTATTCCAGAGGAGCTCGATCTCGTTCTGCAGCCCGTCGACCAGCGCCTGGCGCTCCCGTGGGGTCCAGCGGGGCGACTCCAGGTCCACCAGCCTCCGGTAGATCCGCCGGTGCTTCTCCAGCACCGTGACCCGCTTGGCCTCGGTCGGGTGAGCGGTAATCACCGGCCTGACCCGGAGGATCTCCAACAGCGAGCGCATTTCGCTCGCGGGAATCTTCGCGGCGGCGGCACCGGACAGCACTTGGGCGAAGGTTCCCCGCAGCTGATCGTACCCCCGCTCGGTCTCGACCTGGCGGCGCCGGCGCATGGCCGCGTTCTGCTCGGCGATGCTGAGCAACTGGAACCAGATTCCCTGCACCTGGAGGGTTCGCGCCACCAGCTCCGGGCTCAGCTCGGAGACTGGGCGCTCGCCTCGCAAGACCGATTCGACTTCGGGCTGGCGTTCACGGACAAGGTTGAGGAGAAGGCTGCTGAGAAGCTCGACAACCTCATTGGCATAGGCAGCGGCGCTGGCGGCGGCGGGATCCGCCGACTCGGGCAGTGAGCCGGCGGAGAACGGCTCGAGCAACGTCTGAATCACACGACGCGATCGCGCAGCGGCGCGCCATCGAAGAAGAGGCGCAGGTTTTCCAGAGCTCGCATGCCCATGGCGATCCGGGTCTCGTGGGTCGCGCTGCCGAGGTGGGGGAAGAGCACCACGTTCTCCATAGTGAGCAGCGCCGGCGTAATCTGGGGCTCGCGCTCGTACACATCGAGCCCAGCGCCCGCAATCGTCCCATCGCCCAGCGCCTGGACCAGCGCCGCCTCGTCCACCACATCGCCGCGGGCGGTGTTTATAAGGAACGCGCTTCGGCGCATCAAGGCCAGCCGCTCCCGGTTCATCAGATGGTGGGTCTCCGGCATTGCCGGGCAGTGCAGCGACACGAAGTCCGCCTCCCCCAGCACCTGCTCCAGCTCTGGCCTCGGCTCGGCGCCCAACGCGGCGGCCTCCGCAGCCGAAGGTGGATAGGGATCGTGGAAGATGACGCGCATCCCGAAGCCGTGGTGGGCCCGCTTGGCCATCGCCCGCGCGATACGACCCATCCCGATCAGGCCGAGGGTCTTGCCGCTCACCTGTGTTCCCATCATGTGGGTCGGCCGCCAGCCGGTCCACGCGCCACAGCGAACGTGACGCTCCCCTTCCCCGGCCCGTCGGCTCACCATGAGGAGCAAGGTGATCGCGATGTCGGCCGTGGCCTCGGTGAGCACATCGGGCGTATTGGATACTGCCAGCCCGCGTTCCTTGGCGGCCGCGGTGTCGATGTGGTTGAACCCCACCCCGAAGTTGGCCAGCATGCGCGCCCGGAGAGGCTCCGCGCTGAGCACATCGGCGGTAAGCTTGTCGGTGACCGTGCAGAGTAGGGCGTCGGCGGTTCGAAGCGCCTCCTGCAATCCGGCAGGGCCGAGGGGCCGGTCGTCGCGGTTGAGTTTCGCGTCGAAGTCCCGACTCAACTCTTCCTCGACGACGCCGGGCAGTCGGCGAGTCACCACTACGGTGGGACGGCCGCTCACTTCACCGCGACCTTCTTGCGCGAGGATCGCTTGGTCAAGGCCGACGCCACCGTCGAGCCCAGCTCGGCCGGACTGGGGGCGACCGTGAGCCCGGCGGACCGCATGATCTCCGCCTTCTCCGCCGCGGTGTCCCCGAAGGCGGAGATGATCGCTCCGGCGTGACCCATGCGCCGGCCCTTGGGGGCGGTGAGTCCCGCGACATACCCGATCACCGGCTTGCTCATGTTTTCCTTGACGAAGAGCGACGCTTCGGCTTCCTGCGGGCCGCCGATCTCCCCGATCATCATCACCGCCTCGGTCTCCGGATCTTCCTCGAACAGCTTCAACATGTCCACGAATGAGCTGCCGTTGATCGGATCGCCGCCGATGCCGACGCTGGTGGTCTGCCCAATGCCGAGCGCGTTCATCTGCGCCGCCGCCTCATAGCCCAGCGTTCCGGAGCGGGTCACCAGGCCCACCTTGCCCCGGGAGTAAATGTGGCCCGGCATAATTCCCAGCATTGCCTTGCCCGCGCTGATGATTCCGGCACAGTTGGGACCGATGAGAGTGGACCGCCGCTCCTTGGGAAAGCGGAACAGGTACCGCTTGACCATCATCATGTCCTGCGCCGGAATTCCGTCGGTGATGGTGCAGATGAGACGGATCCCCGCGTTGGCCGCTTCCATGATCGAGTCGGCGCAGAACGCGGCCGGAACGAAGATGATGCTCGCGGTAGCGCCGGTGGCCCGCACCGCCTCCCGCACGGTGTTGAAGACCGGACGATCGAGGTGCCGGCCGCCGCCTTTCCCCGGCGTGACGCCGCCGACCACGTTGCTGCCGTAGGCGATCATTTCCTTGGCGTGGAACGTCGCCTTGTCGCCGGTGAAGCCCTGGACGATGACGCGGGTGGTTTCGTCGAGAAGAATGCTCATGAGTGTCCGTTCCCTCCGGCGACGTCGCGGCTGCCGGCACCGGGCCCTTTGGCCCGGGCTCGGGCCGGTGATTGACCGGCACGGGAGCTGTTGAGCGCCTGCACCACCCGCTCTGCGGCTTCCGACAAGGTATCCGCCGTGATGATGGGGAGACCACTTTCCTTCAGGATCCTGCGGCCTTCTTCCACGTTGGTTCCGGCCAGCCGGACCACCAGCGGGATGCCCAGCTGGGTCTCCCGAGTGGCCTGCACCACACCCTGAGCCACCCAATCGCAGCGATTGATGCCGGCAAAGATGTTGACCAAGATGGCGCCGATCTTGGCGTCCGACAGCACCAGGCGGAACGCGGCGGCCACCCGATCGGGGGAGGCGCCACCGCCCACGTCGAGAAAGTTGGCCGGCTGGCCACCCGCGTGCTTGATCATGTCCATGGTGGCCATGGCGAGGCCGGCGCCGTTGATGATGCAGCCGATGTCGCCCTCGAGCGCAACGTAGTTGAGCCCGTACTCCGCGGCCTGCGCCTCGCGCGGGTCTTCCTCGGCATAGTCGCGCAGCTCGCTGACATTGGGCCGGCGGAACATCGCGTTGTCGTCGAAGGTCATCTTGCAGTCGAGGGCAAGCACCTGTCCGTCGCCGGTCACGACCAGAGGATTGATCTCGACCATGGTCGCGTCCAGATCGCGGAAGGCACGATAGGCGCCGAGCAAGGTGGTGACCGCCCGGCTCACCTGCGCGGGAGCCAGGCCCAACCCGTAGGCAATCTCGCGGGCCTGGAACGCGCTCATCCCGATGGCCGGCTCCACCGATTCCCGCAGGATCGAATCGGGCGCGCTCTGGGCGATCTCCTCGATCTCCATGCCGCCCTGGGGATGCGCGACGATCATGATGCGCTCGGTCTTCCGGTCCAGCACCAGGCCAAGATAGAGCTCGCGCTCGATCGGCACCGCGGCCTCAACGTAGAGCCGGTGAACTACCCGACCCTCGGGCCCAGTCTGGTGCGTCACCAGCCGTTTGCCGAGCAGACCCTTGGCGGCCTGGCGCACCTCGTCCTCACTGGAGCAGAGCTTGATGCCGCCGGCCTTGCCTCGGGCTCCAGAATGGATCTGCGCCTTTACCGCCCAGCGGTCTCCGCCGATCTCGGAGGCACGGTAGACCGCCTGTTCCGGACTGTAGGCCACGCCGCCGCGAGGGATGGCAACGCCGAAGCCGGCAAGCAGCTCCTTGGCCTGGTACTCGTGGATATCCATAGTCGCTTCGCTAGTCAGGAGTCAGGAGTCGGGATCTTCGATCGAGAGTCGATGTAAGTCGGAGCGAGCGGGGTTAAGAGACGGCCACCCCTGACTCCCGCCTCCTGACTCCCGACTTGCTACCAATCGCCTTATCCGTATCCACCACATTCTGCGCCATCCGGGCCGACGCCGCGTCGATCATCCGCCCGTCGAGCTGAGCCGCGCCCTTGCCCTCTCGTGCCGCCTGCTCCAGCGCATCGAGGATGCGCCGGGCCCGCTCGACCTCTCGCGGCGGCGGCGTGAACACCTCGTTGGCGAGCGCTATCTGCGACGGATGGATTGCCCACTTCCCCTCGATCCCGAGAGCGGCTCCCCGACGGGCCGCCGCGGAATACCCGTCCGGATCCTTGAAGTCGCCGAAGGGACCGTCGATGGGCCGCAGTCCGTAGGCCCGGCAGGCCACCACCATCCGGGAGAGCGCGGCATGCCACTGATCGCCCGGATAATCGGGGTTTAGTCCTCCGATATTCACCGTCCGGGCCCGGCAGCTGGCCGCGTAATCTGCCACCCCGAAGTGCATCGCCTCCAACCGGCGACTCGACTGCGCGATGGCCTCGACGTTGGCCATCCCCAGCGCCGTCTCGATCAACACGTCGATCCCAATCCGATGGGGGATGCCCTTGGCTTCCTCGATCTGGGTGAGCAGGGCATCCACCAGATACACGTCGGACGGCACGCCGACCTTGGGAATGAGGACGGTATCCAGCCGGTGGCCGGCCTGCTCCACTACATCGACGACATCGCGATACATGTAGTGGGTATCGATGCCGTTGATTCGAACGCTGATGGTCTTCCCCCGCTCCCGCCAGTCGTGCTCCAGCAACGCGGCGATGACATTGATCCGGGCCGGCACCTTGTCGGCCGGAGCCACCGCATCTTCCAGGTCGAGGAAGATGTAATCCGCCTCGCCTTCGAGCGCCTTGCGGAACATCCCCGGCTGAGAGCCAGGGACCGCCAGCTCGCTCCGTTGTAGCCGGGGGCGGGCCGGTTCGTAGCGGGTATGACTCATCGGGCCGCGCCGGCGGTCGCCTTCCCTTTCGCAGTCGGCGAAGCAGGCTGAGTCTCCGGTGCGCGCGGCGGCAGCTCCCGTTTGGAGAGCGGTGTGGCCGTGCTCCGCCAGTATTCCTGCGCCGCGCCAACGCCGCTGCCCGGGACGATCTTGATCCCTACATCGCGCATGGCCATCTCCGCCCCGCCAATGGCTCCCACCAGCATGAGCTCGTTGAGGTCGCCCAGGTGTCCGATGCGGAACAGCTTCCCGGCCATCCGAGCAAGACCGGCCCCGAGCGCCAGATTATACCGGCGATAAGCGATGTCGATCACCTCGGCGCCGTTGAAGCCCGGTGGCACCATGATGGCACTCACCGTGTCCGAATTCCACTTCGGCGCCCGGGCGCAGAGCTCCAGTCCCCAGGCCTTCACCGCCTGGCGGGTGCCCTCGGCGAGCCGGTGGTGCCGAGCAAAGACGTTTTCCATTCCCTCTTCAAAGAGGATCTCCAGCGATTCACGGAGCCCGTACAGCATGGGCAGTGACGGCGTATAGGGGAAGTAGCCGGTGGCGTTGGCCTTTCTCATATCGCCGAAGTCGAAGAATACCCGGGGAAGCTTGGCTTGATCGTACAGCCCCAGCGCCTTCTGGCTGGCGCAGACAATTCCCAATCCGGCCGGGAGCATGAGACCCTTCTGGGAGCCGGTCACCGCCAGGTCCACTCCCCATTCGTCCATCCGGAAGTCGATGCTCGCAATGGAGCTCACGCCGTCCACCATCAGGAGCGCGGGATGCCTGGTCTCGTTGAGCGCCCGGCGCACCCCCGCCACGTCACTGGTGACCCCGGTGGCGGTCTCGTTATGGGTGAAGAGCACCGCCTTGATGCGATGACCCTTGTCGGCGGCGAGCGCATCCTGGTAGCGCTCCACCGGAGCTCCCTCACCCCACTCGGCATCGAGCACGTCCACCTGGAGACCGAGCCGCTGCGCCATGTCGATCCAGAGATGGCTGAACATCCCAAACCGAGCGGCGAGCACTTTATCCCCGGGAGAGAGTGTGTTCGAGAGGGACGCCTCCCACGCACCGGTACCGCTGGCCGGGAAGATGAACGCCTGGCCCGAGCTGGTCTTGAAGATCTGCTTCAGGTTCTCGAAGAGTGGCAACGCCAGCGAGGGGAAATCGGAGGAACGATGGTCCTCCATCGGGCGGTGCATGGCGCGGAGCACGCGATCGGGCACATTGGTGGGCCCGGGTACGAAGAGGAAATTTCGGCCGGACATCTGGGGGTCCTCGTGATTGAAGAAGAGCCGAGGCAAGTGCAGAGTCTAGACTTTAGACCTTGATTGAATACTTATTCGCAATCCATGAATAACACTTTGTGAACTTTTTCACAAGACTCTGAGACGGAGCTGTCTTCCTTGCCCGCCCACCCCGCGTTGCTGGCTGACCTCTACGCTGCGGCGACTTCCGCTGTTGCGCCAGGGCCCGCCCTTGCCGCCCGGCTCGATGACCTGGATCTCGACCCCAATTCGCGGATCTGGATCCTGGCACTGGGCAAGGCCGCGCTGCCCATGGCGGAGGCGGCGGTTCACTCGCTGCGGCGGCGAGGCGTGCAGCCCGCAGGGGGGCTGATAGTCGCGCCAGCCGCCGGCCGGAGTCCGCATCCGCGGTTGGCCTACGTGCAGGGCGATCATCCGGAGCCCGGTGCGGGCTCGCTCGCCGCCGCGGAGGCACTGGGGGAACTGACGGCTCGCGTGGGAGACGGCGATCAGGCCTGGGTACTTCTCTCGGGTGGAACCAGCAGCCTGATCGGGGCACCGGAGCCCGGACTTGGTCCTCACGAGCTCACCGCCATCTACCGACTACTGCTCGGCTCCGGTCTCGACATCACGGCCATGAACCGGATCCGGAAGCGTTTCACCCGCTGGGGAGGCGGCAAGCTGGCCCGGGCACTCGCCCCGGCGCGAGTCAGGGTCTACCTCGTTTCCGACGTCATTGGCGATGACCTACCATCGATTGGATCCGGCCCGTGCGTTCCGGATCCCACCACCGCCGCGCAAGTGCGAGCGCTGCTCGAAGGTGCCGGTCTCTGGCACCGCATACCGGAGTCGGCCCGAGCGTTGGTGGGCTCAGCCGAGGCGGGAAAGACGGCGGAGACGCCCAAGCCAGGCAATCCTGCCTTCTCCCGGGTGACTCTGGAGCTGATCGCCAGCAATCGATTGGCCCTCGATGCCGCGGCCAGACGCGCGGCTGAATTGGGCCTCGCTCCATCCATCATCCCCACCCCGATTTCAGGCGAGGCAGCGGCGACCGGCGCACGCATCGCGGCTCAACTGATGGACCAGTGTGCTTCCGACCCCGGGTCGCAATTCAATGGGTCTGCTCTGATCTGGGGTGGCGAAACCACTGTTAGCCTGGGGGACGAGGGTGGCGGCCTGGGGGGCCGCTGCCAGGAGCTGGCTCTGGCCGCCGCGCGGGTAATGAGGGATGCGCCCCCCGGTCTCTCGCTATTGGCCGCGGGCACCGACGGCCGAGACGGGCCTACCGATGCAGCTGGCGCCATTGTCGACGGACAGACCTGGGTTGCCATTGCAGAGCGGGGACGGGATCCGGCCCGCGACCTGGCCGCACACGATGCCTACCGCGCGCTGGATGCGGCGGGGGCGTTGCTCCGGCCCGGGCTCACGGGGACCAACGTGATGGATGTCGTGATTGGGATCTGCGAAAAACAAAAGCGTGAGCGGGGCCAGGACAGGCGTGAGCGGTAAGCGGGACCAACAAAAGCGTCCGGAAAGAAAGAACGTGAGCGGGAACGGAAAGCTTAAACAGTAGTCGCAGCGGTCCCGCTGACGCTTGTCCTAGCCCCGCTTACGCTTTTGCAGTCTAGGGGTGCAACTCCAGCTTCGGCCTGAAGTCCTCCCCCAGAATCACACTCACATCCACCCGGCGAAAGGTGTCGGTTTCCACCACCACCTGGCCGGCTCCGAGCGCCGCGGCCACGTAGCGCGCGCGGCCCAGGTCGCCGCGACGCACAATGACCCGGGTCGAATCCGCCAGCGAATCGGCATTGCCGAGAAAGACCACGTCGAGACCGTGACTCCGCAATATCCGGGTGGCGGTGCGTGCCGCGCCCTGCCGCCGGGTACCGTTCAGCACCTCTACCTGCACTCGACCCTTGGGTGCGGGCGTGAGTGACTGAACCGGCGCATCGTTGCTGCGGGTGGGTCGGAGCAGGAGACCTGCGCCGCCCGCGAGCACGACGAAGCCCGCGGTCAGCGCGAGCCCGCGCCAGTGGCGACGAGACTGTTCCAGAACCGAAGTGTGGGATCGAGAATCGGCCATCCGGACTTCACGGTATGAATGAGACGGGAACGGGCGACTTCGCGCAGCACGCCACTGATATCGTCGGGGAGGCGCTCCGCCAGCTCGGCGCGCTCCTGCCGCAGGAACATTCGACCGGGATCGAGGTAATCGGCACCATACAGAATGCGGCCGACCATGTCCCACTCGGCCAGTCCGACCGAGTGGTATCGCACCGCATCGAGCACGCCTCGATCATCCTCGCCCTCTGCTCGGGCGCGCGCGGCGCTAGCAGGGCCGTGCCGGAGCTCCGGCGGGCCCGGAGTGCTGGCGGCCCACTTCTCGAGCTCCCCGGCGGGGGCGTCGCGCAACGCGTCATGTAACCAGACGGCGCGGAGCCATCGGTTGCGCTCCGAGTCGGGCACGTCCAGCCGTTCGGCCCATCCTGACGCCAGCTCGGCCACCCGCTGAATGTGCCCCAGGCGCTCCGGCGTCACGATGGCCCATTCCGGTAACGTCGGGCGAAGCTCGGGCGGAGTGGGTCGAAGGGCGCGTGAGAGAGGCGGCAGTCCGCCGTGGGTCAACCCAGGCCTCTGGCCAACACGATGTTATCGATGAGGCGAGTACCCCCGATTCGCCCGGCGATCGCCACGATGGTGCCGGCATCCACGGTGGGCACCGGGGCGAGAGTCTCCGGCTCCACGATGGCGATGTACTCGACCGTGACCTCCGGAGTTGTCTTCAGCTCGGACCGCATGCGTTGTTCGATTGCTTCGGCACGAGTCTGGCCTTCACACCAGGCACGATGGGCCGCCAGCAGCGCCCGACTCAGCACCACGGCTCGGGTCCGGTCTTCAGCCCTGAGATAGGCATTGCGACTGCTCAGAGCCAAACCGTCGGACTCGCGCACCGTCGGCACGGCCACAATCTCGATCGGCCAATCGAGATCGCGCACCAGCAGCTTGATGAGCGCGAGCTGCTGAATGTCCTTCTGCCCGAAGCAGGCCAGGTCTGGCTCGACCAGGTGGAAGAGCTTCGACACCACCGTCAGCACGCCAGTGAAGTGGCCCGGGCGCGCGGCCCCTTCCCAACGTTCGGCGGTGGGTCCCGCTGTCACCCGCACCTCGGAGCCCGGCGGGTACATCACCTCGAGTGGTGGAACGAAGAGCGCATCGACACCGCGGGCGGCCGCGAGGGCACGATCGCGTGGCAGGTCACGCGGATAGCGCGCCAGATCCTCATTGGGACCGAACTGGAGCGGGTTTACGAAGATGCTCATGACCACCGCCTCCGCCCGCTGCCGCGCCTCATCCACCAGCGTCAGGTGCCCCTCGTGCAGGTAGCCCATGGTGGGGACCAGACCGATCCGGTGTCCGGCGGCGCGTTGGCGCCGGGTCCACAGCCGGAGATCGAGAATGGTGCTGAGCTCGAGCACGCTCATTCAAAACTGTGCTCCTTTCCGGGATACTTCCCCCCGCGCACCTCATCGGCGTAGACCCGCACCGCCTCCCGGACCGCATCGCCCAGCTTGGCGAAGTGCTTCAGGAATTTCGGGGCGAATTGCTCGTTCAAGCCCAGCATGTCATGCAGCACCAGCACCTGGCCATCACACTGCGGCCCGGCCCCGATCCCGATGGTCGGAATGGTGAGCGCCTGGGAGATGCGGGCGCTGAGAGCGGCGGGAATCAGCTCCAGAACAATGCTGCACGCACCCGCGGCTTCGAGCGCCTTGGCGTCATTGATCAGGCGATCAGCCGCGCCCGCATCCCGGCCCTGCACCCGATAGCCGCCGAGGGCGTGCACCGACTGGGGGGTCAGACCGAGGTGACCGATGACGGGGATACCCCGCTCCACCAATGCTGCGACGGTCTCCGCCATGTGGCTTCCGCCCTCGAGCTTCACCCCATGTGCCCCCGACTCCTGCAAGACCCGGCCGGCGTTCCGGATCGCTTCGGGAATGGTGACCTGGTAGGTCAGGAACGGCAGATCCACGAACACCAGCGCGCGGCGGGACGCGCGGCGCACGGCCCCGGCGTGATAGATCATCTGATCCAGGGTGGTGCTGAGCGTGGTCTCGTGTCCGGCGATCACCTGGTTCAGCGAGTCTCCCACCAGGAGCACGTCCACCCCGGCCTGCTCCAACAGGCGGGCAAACACCGCATCGTAGCAGGTGAGCATCACGATGCGGCGCTTGGCCGTCTTCATGGCGACCAGATCGCCCACCGTCAGAGGCCGTGCGTCAGCGTTCATTGGGATTCGATTTCCGCCAGCTCTCGTTGCCAGAAGTCTCGTTGGGACAGGCCGGGATGGGGAATGATAAGGTCAGTTTCGTTCACTCGCCGATCGCCGAACCGAATGATGTCGAGATCCAGGGTCCTGGCGCCCCACCGTTCCGTCCGTTCGCGCCCTTCCCGACGCTCGATGTCCTGACACGCCTGGAGCAGGGCACGGGGCTGCAAGCCGGTCTCCAGCAGCACCATCTGATTCAGATATGGAGGTTGATCCATGCCGCCGAGCGGGAGGGTCTCTTCAATGGCGGAGGCGGCGACGAGCGACGTGTCACGGAGGGACGCCAGCGCTTCGCGACCAGCGCGCAGGTGGGCGTCCCGGTCGCCCAGATTGCTGCCGAGTGCCACGTAGACCCGCTCGCGCTGGGATGGTCCTGCGTCAAGCCTCGACGGCAAAGTGACTCGCGATACGCTGGAGATCCGAGGCCAGGTCGCCGAGCTCCTGAATAGCGCGCTCGAGCTCGGCCTGTCCGGCGGAGGCCTCGCCGGCGCGCTTGGCGAGGGTGTCGGTGTCGGCCCGGCTCTTGGCGGAGCTGGCGGCCACTTGTTCGATCTGTCCGGTCAGAGAGTTGACAGCATCCCGCTGCTGGGCCGCGGTGACCGCAATGGCCTTAGCATGGCCGCCGGCTTCACCGGTGGTTCCCACGATGGCGTCCAGTGCCCTGGCCGCGTCGGCGCTGAGCTCCTCCACCCCCGCCACGACGTCGCGGCCTCGCTCCATCTGACCCGAGACCGACAAGACCTGGTCGGTGATCTCCCCCAGGAGTCCGCCCGCCTCGCGTGCCGCGTGGAGGCTCTGCGCAGCGAGGTCGCGCACCTCCGAGGCTACCACCGCAAAGCCACGCCCCTCCCGGCCGGCCCGTGCCGCCTCGATGGCGGCGTTGAGCGCGATCAGGTTGGTGAGGTCGGCGATCTCTCGAATGGTGCCAATGAACCCGGTGATGCGCTGGGTGAGCGCTCCCAGGGCGGCCACCCGGTCGGCGCCGGCGGCCACAAACCCCTTGAGCTCGACCAGGCGGTTGATGGCGTCGCCGATCACGTCCCGGTTGCGCGCGGCCACTTCGGCGGCGGTGCCGCTCGCGGCCGCCGCCTGGGCTCCCTGGTTCATCATGTCCTGCGACGCATTAGCCAGCGAGCCGGTGGCGCGGAGTCCGCCGGTGGCGAACTTCTCCAGCTCCATCGCGCCCTGACGCATACCCAACGAGACGTCCGCCAGCGCGGTGGCCGAGCTCCGGAGCGAGTCGGCTACCCGGGCCAACGTGGTCACCTGCTCCCCGATCTGGCCCACCGTCAGCACCAGGGGACGGCGCAGCTCGGCAATGTGAATCGCGGTGGCCATCTGGCCGGCCAGAGTGCTCATCGCGACAATGTCCTTGGAGCCGTAGGCATGCCGCTTATGGTGCTCCACCTCGAGCAGGCCCAGGATCTCTTCGCCGAAGCGAATCGGATGGATGACCAAGGTCTGGACCTCAGTGAAGAAATCACCTAACCGCTCATCTCCCCTGACGTCTTTGATGACCATCGGCTCTCTGGTTTCCACCACCTCGTGCCGCAGGGGGTTGAGCACGGACGGCGGCTCGGTGCGGTTGTCCCGACCCAGCGCAGCGCGGTAGGCCAGAGATACCTCGGAGCCGGCGACCCGATACACCCGGAAGTCCCCCCAGTCGAGCAGCCGGTAGGCCAGCCGTTCGATCTGGCTGAACGATCCCTGGAGCGTGGCATTGCTCGCGATGGCCGCTTCCATGAGGTGGACCTTGTTCAGGTCCTCCGCGCCGATGGCCTCGTCTAGGATCTGGCGGGTGAGCAGGCCCAGGACACCCAGCGCCAGTGCCACGGCAACCCACCCGACCGGCGCGAGGGTCGCTAACGCGGTCACCACCACGGTGGCCGCGATCAAGGTGAGAAGATAGGAGCTGATCTCCCAGCGCAGGATGAGAATTTTCTCCACGCTCTCCAGCTTGTTGCGAATCAGCAGGCTGAAATAGAAGAGCGCGCGGCTGAGAAAGAAGTAGAGGGCGACCAGAATGGCCGCTGCCGGGAGGAAGTCGAGGGTGAGCTCCGACCCCCCGCCGAGCGAAAGAATGGCGGCATAGGGACCATACGCCGCCATGAATCCGATGACCTCACGGCCGGCGTTGATGAGCCCGGCACGGGGCTGCTTCCGCAGCACGAAGACGTCGCCGCCGGCGACGCCGATCCACAGGGCCGCAAGGACCGGGGTCGGGCCGAGACAGATAGCCCCGACCAGAGTCGGCACCGCCGACTGAGTGAGGTAGGAGTACTTACTCAGGCGGACCGGTACCGCCCGAAGAGCGAAGATGCTGGCGGCCAGCAACGCGGTAGAGACGGGATGGACGATCCACCGCGGGTCCACCAGAAGCGACGCGATGAGCAGGGCCAGGCCGCCGACCCCCAGGACCTGGGTGTACCGGGCCATCAGCCCCTGCACCCCGATCTTCACTTCCGTTCGCTCCCGTCCAGGGCCCGCCGCAGGGAGGTCAGAAACCGCCTCGCAGCCCTCACTCCGTCCCGGCCCAGAATGTCCACCAGCGCGCTCCCCACCACCACTCCGTCGGCCATCTGGCCCACCGCGCCGGCCTGCTCGGGGGTGGAGATACCGAAGCCGACCGCCACCGGCAGCGGAGTCGCCCGCCGCACGGCGGCCACCGATTCAGCCAGGCCGCGTGAGAGCACGGAGGTGGCTCCAGTCACCCCCAGCCGGGCCACCAGATACACGAAGCCCTGGGCTCCTCCTACCGCGGTTGCCAGGCGCGTGGGCGAAGTCGTGGGTGCGATCAGACGAATGAGATCCACTGCGCTCCGTTGAACCGCAGACTCGACCGTTGGGTCGGCGCCGGCAGGCAGATCGGTAAGGATGAGCCCGGCGATACCCAGGGCTTCGGCATCGGCCAGGAATTTCGGGATCCCGTATCGCAAGATCGGATTCAGGTAGCTGAACACCACCACGGGGCGGCTCAGCTCTGCCTGAGATATCAGCTCCAGGGTCCCGGCGAGGGTCATCCCCTGCCGCAGCGCTTCGAAGGTAGAGCGTTGGATGGTTGGCCCGTCGGCGAGCGGGTCGCTGAAGGGCACCCCGACTTCGATGATGTCGGCCACCTCGGCCGCAGCGCGGAGCGCTGCGACACTCGCGTCCGGGGTGGGATACCCGGCGGTGAGATAGGGAATCAGCGCGGTCCGCCCCTTCGACTTGAGGGCGGTCCAGGTGGAGGCGAGGGCCGACTCAGACGAAGTAATCGCCAACTGTGATCCCATACTTGGCAGGGTTGGTGACCTTGACGATCGACCGCTTGTAGGAGCCGTTCTCATCCTTTTCGCTGAGGCTGACCTGGGTGCCCGGCGCCGGGACCGGTCCGCCGTCCGCGTCTAGGGCAATCCGCACCAGCGGTCGCTTGAGCTGCTCGCCATCCGGGTTGGGGGCTGCCACCACGCCCACCTCGAAAGTGTCCAGAATGACGCAGGTACCCACCGGATAGATGCCGATGAGGTTGATGAGCGCTTTTACCAGAACCCGGTCATAGCCCCGATTGGTGTTCTCCCACATCTCGCGCAGCACCTGGTCCGGCTCGATGGGCACCGTCTGGTACACCCGGCGGGTCGTCGCCGCGTCGAATCCGTCAGCTACGGCGACAATCCGGGAAAAAATTCCCAGGGTCCGTGGGCGGACCACTTTCGGGTAGCCGGTAAGATCGGTCTTCATGTGATGTTCGTGGGCCACGAGAATGGAGCGGTAGGGCATCTCCTCATAGCCCCGCATGCCGAACAGGGTGAGCGCCCCGTACCACGGATGCGCCTGGATGATCTTCCATTCCTGCTCGTCCAGCTTCCCCGCCTTGTTCAGCACTTCGGCCGGAACCCGTGCTTTGCCGACGTCATGCAGCAAAGCCGCCATCCCCAGGTCGCAGAGCTGGACTTTGGAGAAGCCAAGCTTCTTACCCAGCGCGACCGAGAAGATGCAGACGTTCACCGAGTGGGTGAAGGTGTACTCGTCGTAGTCCCGAATGGTGGTCAAGCCAACCATCGACAATTCGTTGTTGAGCACCTGGTCGACCACCAATTGGACGGCCCGCTTCACCCGCTTGAGGCCGGTTGAGCGCCCCAGCCGCACCCCGGCGATGACGTCCTTGGTCACTGCCACGCCCTGAGCGTAGACCTGCTTCGAGGCTTGGCGCGCCTCCGCGGAGCTTCCGCCTTCGGGCTGTCCCCGCTCGACCTCCAGGTGAACCACCTTGGCGGTGTCCAGCCGCTCCTGCAGCTCCTCCAGACGCTCGTCCACCAGTCCCTTGTCGCTGAGGCTGAGCAGCACGCTTAAGAAGACTTGCCACTCCCGCCGCTCGACGCCCGACCGTACCCGGAGCGCCCCGATCTCGAAGGCGCGGAAGATGGCAAGGATATGGCTGAACGACGCGTAGTTATCCAGCTCGAGACGCAGCCGGGTGGAGTTGACGAAGATGAAATCGCCCGCCATCCGGATTTCCAGCTCGATCTCAGACTTCAGCAGGGCACGAGCGGTGGTATCGAGGTCGTTCAGCGCCTTCTGCACTGTGGCGTTCTCGACCGGGTACAGCTTGAGGCTCCGCAGCGCAGTGTAGAAGGCGAGAAGGAGCGAGCGCCCGCCCAGGCGCAACTGCCCGTCGTTGGACTGCCCGCCGCCGGTCGCCTCGAGAGGTTGGGTCACCGGGCCGCCTCCCGTAGGGCGCGGCTCACCGCGTTGCGAACCACCAGGTCTTTGTCGTCTGCCGCGCGGGTCAGTATGTTGCGAACCTCGGGACTCTTGATCTTGCCCAACGCCATCGCCGCGCAGGCGCGGGTCTCGGGCGGTTCCTTCATCTTGATTAGCCCACGGTCAAGGAGAATGGCGGTCAGCGGCTTGAGGGCACTGATCCCCGCGATGGCTCCGTAGGCCTCAAAGAACGCCATCTTTTCCGTCAGATCCATGTCCCGGCCCGACTTGCCGACAACGACCGCCTCGACCCGCCGGAGTGCGCCTTTGTATCCGCGGGAGCCAGCCGCGCGCACCGCAGCCAGGCGGACACCCCGGTCTGAATCCTCAATCGCCTTGTCCACTACCGTGAGCGCCCCCGGCGTGCCCAGTTGGCCCAGCGCCTGGATGGCGGCCATCCGCACGGCGGGATCGGGATTCCCCATCGTCTCCGCCAACCCGGAGACGGACTGGTTCAATCCCAGGCGTCCGCACATGGCGACCATGCCCAGGAGCGCGGGCGACTCCGGCAGCTTGAGAATCCGTTGGACCTCGGCCGGGTAGGTATTCGCCAGGCGATCCACCACCTCTTCCACCATCTTCCGCAGGGGCTCGGACGAGAGATTCGGCTGCCAGCTCACCAGCGGCTCCAGCGCGCTGGCCCGGAGCTCGCGAAGCACCTCAGCCGCATGTTTGTCCACCCCCAAGTCACTTGCCTCATCGAGCGACTGCAAGAGCTGGCCCACGATGGCGGGCTCGCTCAGCTTGGAGACGAAGCCATCGAGGCGCTTGGTCTGTTCGGACTGCAGCTCCTTCACCCGCTCCCGCAGGAGTTTGCTTTCGCGCAGCACCCCCGCAGCGCTCCGAAAGTCACGCGCGTTGAGCAGGTTGGGGAAGAGTTGCTCGAGGACTCGCAGGATCTCGTCCCGGACGGCTCCATCGGGATTGAGCTCCATCAGGTCATAGAGCACATTGAGCGCGCTGCCTCGAACGTCGCGCTGGTACTCCTCCTCCAACTCCCGCGCGAGGTAGCTGACCTCGGCTTCGTCGAGGAAGTACAGTGTGGAGTCGAAGTCATCGACATCCACCACGTTTTTCGGTTTAGGGGGCGCCTCCTCCGCTATGCGGGCCTTGCGCTCCTGGGCAGTCTGCCCGTCGGTGATTCCCCCCGACGCCTGCGGAACAGCCCCGCCGCCTTCGCCGGCAAAGAAGTCGATGAACCGGTACTCGATGAACTGAAATTCGTGGGCCCAAAGCAGGGTGGGCAGGTCATCGCCAGCATCCTGAGGGAGAAAGCGAGCCTGGTTGATGGTCGTCAGCAGTTTGGGGAACTCCTCCTCCTCAGCTCCACGGCGGATGGTCAACATCCGCATGCCATCCTTGAAAAGGCTCCAGGAAAGGCTTTCGGCCTTGTTGATCTGGCGGTAGACGACCTGGTCCTCCCAGAGGAATTCGGTCTCCACCACCTTGAGCACCAGCTCGTCGGTGGTCGCCCAAATCGGCGTGAACGCGGCGCTCACATTCTGGATGGCGCGCTGGTAAATCGGATTATTCGGGAGATAAATCTGAAAGGCGCGGAGCGCCTTGACTACCACTGCGATCAGCTCAGCGACCTGGGAGGCGGGGAGAACCGTCTGCGGTTCCGGCTGCGCCGTCACAGGGTGATCCCGAGACTGGCGGCTACATGCGCCACGTCCTTGTCACCTCTTCCGCTCAGGCACACCAATACCACAGCATCGTTCGGAAAATTTCCGGCCGAACGGCGGACCCAGGCCAGAGCGTGAGCGGTCTCCAACGCCGGAATGATGCCTTCAAGCCGGGAAAGCGCCTGAAATGCCTCGAGCGCCTCCGTATCGGTCGCTGTGTGGTAAGAGACCCTGCCGGTGTCCCGCAAGTAGCTGTGCTCGGGTCCGACGCCCGGATAGTCCAGCCCGGCGGAGATCGAGTGCGCCGGAGCCACCTGGCCGTCGGCATCTTGCAGCAGGTAGCTCAAGCTGCCGTGTAGTACACCGGGACTGCCGGCACTCAGGGTTGCGCTGTGATGACCGGAGGCGATGCCCTCGCCCGCGGCTTCGACCCCTACGAGGCGCACTCCCGCGTCATCCAGGAATCCGCTGAAGATCCCCATGGCGTTGGAGCCTCCGCCGACGCACGCCACCACGGTGTGCGGCAACCGGCCGTAGCGAGCAAGCATTTGTTCTCTGGCCTCCCGCCCGATGACCGACTGGAAGTCCCTGACCAAGCGAGGGTAAGGGTCAGGCCCCACCACCGAGCCGATGATATAGTGGGTCGTCGGCACGTTGGTTACCCAGTCGCGCAACGCCTCGTTGGTGGCATCCTTCAGCGTACGGGTGCCCGACGCCACCGGGACGACAGTCGCGCCGAGTAGCTGCATCCGATACACGTTGAGCCGCTGGCGCTCCACATCCTCGGCTCCCATGTAGACCACACACTCCATATCAAACCGGGCACAGATGGTCGCAGTCGCGACCCCGTGCTGGCCGGCCCCGGTCTCGGCAATGATCCTGCGCTTCCCCATTCTGCGGGCGAGCACGGCCTGCCCGATCGTATTGTTGATCTTGTGCGCGCCGGTATGATTCAGGTCCTCGCGCTTGAGCACCACCTTCGCTCCCACCACCTGACTCAAGCGGGGCGCTTCGGTCAGCGGCGAGGGTCGGCCAACGAATTCGGTCAGCAGGGCGTCGAGCTCGGCCCAGAACGAGGGATCCTCGCGAGCGGCGTCGTACAAAGCGGCGAGCTCGTCCAGTGCTGCGACGAGGGTCTCGGGCACGTACCGCCCGCCGTAGGGTCCGAACCGGCCTGACACCGCCCGCTCAGGTGATTGAGCTATGGGCAAATACCGCCTCCGCGAAACGCGCAAGTCTGTCTGGGTCTTTAATCCCCGGCTGGCGCTCGACGCCCGAGCTCACATCCACCACCTCAGGCCGCACCAGGGCCAAGGCCTCAGCGACCGTCTCCGGTGTCAACCCTCCGGCAAGGACCATGGGGTGGCCGGCCAGCCGGCCCCGAGCCTCCCGGGCCACGGCGAGGGCGAGCGAAACACCCGCCCCGCCGGGTGAATGCGAAACCCGAGGCTCGACCAGCACGGCGTCAGATTGGGGGATCGCTTCCCGCAATGCATCCAGATCGGAAGGCACCGCGATTCGCACGACCCGCCAGACTCGAAGTCCGGCGGCCCGGAGCCGCGCCGCTACCGATGGGGGGTAGGATCCGTGCAGCTGAGCACCGCTAAGCCCTGCCTGCTCACATATCTGGAGGATTTCCTCGGCCGTCTGGTCGGCGAAAACCCCCAGGACCGGAACTCCGCCGCCAGCCTGGACCACCTCACCCGCGCTGGCTGGAGTAACCGCTCTGGGTCCTCCAGCAAAAACAACGCCCAGATACGAGGCTCCAATCTCCGCCGACCGGGCCGCGTCCAGCGGACGCATGAGTCCGCAGATTTTGATCTTAACGGTCATGTCTCCGGATAGCCGACAGCTCGCCTAGAAGCCGTTCGGGAGTAGGCGCTGCGGAGAGCGCCGTCCCGATCAGGACCGCGTCCGCGCCGGCTTCCGCAACCCGCACCACGTCGGTCGGTCTACCCATCCCACTTTCCGCTACGGCGATGCGGTCAGGGGGCACCTGCCGGACGATCTTCCAGGCAGCTTCCGTGTCGATCCGGAAGGTATCGAGGTCCCGGCTGTTCACCCCGATGACGGAGGCGCCGGACTCCAGCGCGGCACCGAGCTCAGCCTGCGTGTGGACTTCGACGAGAGCATCGAGTCCCAGCTCGGCGGCGTAGTGCAGCAACTTTTCCAACCGAGCGCGCTCCAGCACTCGCACAATCAGCAGAACGGCGGAGGCTCCCGCAGCCCGGGCCTCGAGTATCTGGACTTCGTCGAGGATGAAATCCTTGCGTAGCACAGGCAGTGGACAGCGTCCCGCTGCGGCCCGAAGATCGTGCATGGAGCCCCCAAAATAGGGACCGTCGGTCAATACTGAGATCGCGGCCGCGCCATGCGCGGCATAGAGCGAGGCTCGGTCGCCGGGGTCCAAGTCTTCGCGAATCGAGCCGGCCGATGGGGAGCGCCGTTTCAACTCCGCGATGACCGCGACGGTGGGCCGCCGCAGTGCCGCTCGGAACGAGGGACGCGCCACTCGGCTACCCTGAATCTGCCGCTCCAGGGTCTCCCGCCGGCGGCGAAGGGCCGGTAATCCCTGCTTGGTAGAGCTCAGGATTTCCTGGAGGCTGACAGGCATCTTGTCCTTCGGCCGGTGTTCGGGTACCTTTGTTCGGGCTCTATTCGGTCGCCACATCGAACAAGGAGGAGATCCGGATGCCGCTGACCAAGCGTCAGAGCGAAATTCTCAGCTACTTGCAGGATCATATTCATGGTCAGGGTTACGCGCCTAGCTTCGAGGAGATCGCCGAGCGGTTCGGATTCCAATCGCTGGCCACGGTCCACGAGCACCTCACCAACCTCGAGCGTAAAGGCTACATCCGCCGCTCTTACAACGAGAGCCGGTCGATCGAGGTCTTGCCG
>DASYIX010000003.1:0-3465 GCA_035997125.1 Gemmatimonadales bacterium | reverse complement strand
TGCTACGGCCGGCCCGACTATCGCACACCCCATATCGATCGGCTCGCCCGAGAAGGACTCCGCTTTACCAGCAACTACACTGCCGCAGCCGTCTGCACGCCTACCCGCGTCGCCCTGATGACCGGCCGCTACCCCGCTCGCCTTCCGATCGGCCTGGTCGAGCCTCTCGCTTATGGAGACAATAGTGTCGGACTCCCGCTGGAGCATCCCACGCCAGCCACAATCCTCAAACGCGCAGGCTACGATACCACGCTGATCGGCAAGTGGCACCTGGGCTATCTCCCGGAGCACGGCCCCCTCCGCCACGGCTTCGATGAGTTCTATGGGATTCTGAGCGGCGGCGTCGACTACTTCAGCCATCGCACGCCTTCTGGCGCGCTGGACCTCCATGAGGGAAACGTCACGGTGGATCAGGCCGGCTACATGACCGACCTCCTGACCGATCGCGCGGTGCAGTATATCCGTCGCCGTCATACGGCCCCGTTCTACCTGGCGCTGCACTACACCGCCCCGCACTGGCCCTGGGAAGGGCCCGGCGATACGGCCGCGAGCCGGAGATATCGGTCGGTCGCCGATACCGTGAAAGATCGCTTCGTGCAGGGCTATGCCGACGGCGGCTCGCTCCAGGTTTTTGCCGCCATGGTGCGGCGCCTGGATGAGAGCGTCGGCCGAGTGCTCGGGGCGCTGGAGGATGGGGGCCGGAGTCGCGACACGTTCGTCGTGTTTACCAGCGACAACGGGGGCGAGCGGTACTCCTACAATTGGCCTGCCAGCGACGCCAAGGTCTCGCTGCACGAGGGCGGTATCCGGGTGCCGGCCATCGTACGCTGGCCGGGGAAAGTGCCGGCCGGGCGCACCACTGACCAGACGGTTATCACCATGGACTGGTCGGCGACGATGCTGGCGTTGGGAGGAGCCAGCGCAGACCCTCAGTATCCGCTCGATGGGGTCGACCTGCTGCCGCTCTGCCAGGGCCGGCCGGTTCATCTGGATCGCTCGCTGTTCTGGCGAACCCGGGAGCAGGACGCGGCCCGACAGGGAGCCTGGAAGTATCTCCGGGTGGAGCGCGACCAATTGCTGTTCGACATCCCCAACGACCCGGGTGAGCGAGCCGACCTGGCCGCCTATCAACCGGACAAACTGGCTGAATTACGGGACCAGTTCCGCGGCTGGGATGCCCGGATGCTGCCGCGCCCTGCACCCAGCGCGGGTCACTAACCGATGCCGATGAATCGACTGTCCCTCACTCTCGGGTTCCTGGTTACCCTGCTTCCTTGCAGCGTCACCGGCCAGAGCAGCTCCACCCTGCCGCCACCGGCGCAGCAGCAACTGGCCCGCGACATCCTCAAAGAGCTGATCGAGATCAACACGGTAGGCGACTCCGGTGCCACGCCCGCGGCCGAGGCCTTGGCAAGACGGCTCAAAGCGGGAGGGTTCCCTGCCGCCGACGTGACCCTGGCCGGACCGAAGCCAAAGAAGCAGAACCTGGTGGTCCGGCTTCGTGGCCGGGGCAAGGGAAAGCCGATCCTCTTCATTGCCCATCTCGATGTGGTGGAGGCCCGCCGCGAGGATTGGTCGGTGGACCCGTTCAAGCTGACCGAACGAGACGGCTACTTCTACGGCCGCGGTACTCTCGACATCAAAGACGAGGCAGCCGATCTGGGGGTCAATCTCCTCCGGCTCAAACGGGAGGGATACACCCCCAGTCGTGACATCATCGTCGCGCTCACCGACGACGAGGAAGGCGGCGACGACAACGGGGCATCCTGGCTTACCGAACACCGGCCCGATCTGATCCGAGCCGCGTACGTGATCAATACCGACGCGGGCGGGGCCCAGATGCAGAACGGCCGGCGGCTCCGCAATCCGGTGCAGACCAGTGAGAAGCTCTACGCCAGCTACCGGCTGGAGGCGACCGGCCCCGGAGGACACAGCTCCCTCCCCACCAGGACGAACCCGATCTACACCCTGGCCAGAGGTCTCGACCGGCTCTCTCGGTTCGACTTCCCGGTCCGGCTCACCTCGACCACGCGAGCCTTCTTCCAACGCCTGGCGAGTCAGGTCGCCGATTCCGTCGCGCGCGACCTTCAGGCCGTGACTCGGCAACCTCCGGACGCTGAGGCGGTGGAGCGGCTCAGCGCCGTACCGATGTACAACTCCTCCATGCGAAACACCTGCGTGGCCACCATGCTGGACGCCGGTCATGCGGAGAACGCGCTGCCGCAGCGAGCCCGGGCCACGGTTCAATGCCGGCTTCTTCCTGGCGACACTCCGGAGCAGGTGCGGGATACCCTGATCCGGGTGCTGGCCGACTCGTCGATCCACGTCACCGGGCTGGGCGATCGTGAAGCCGCGCCCGAGTCCCCTCTCTCACCCGAGGTCATGGGGGCGGTGGAACGAGTCACCCGCAGCATGTGGCCCGGCGTGATCGTGCTTCCGGTGATGGATCCCTGGTCCAGTGACGGCCGGCGGTTTCGCCTGGCCGGATATCCGGTCTACGGCGTCTCCGGTGTTTTCTACGACATCGACGACGTGCGTTCGCACGGCAAGGACGAGCGGGTCTCGGTACAATCGTTCTACGAAGGGGTCGAGTTCATGTACCGGCTGATGAAGGAGCTGACGTGAGGTTCCTGGGACCAGTGGCGCTTATAGTGGCCATGCTCTCCTGGGTGACGTTGCCGGCCGCACAGACCATTCCGGCGCGCGACGATTCGCGTCCCAGCCTTCTGCGCGCGGCCTGGCTGGGACTCCTTCCCGCATACGACGTCGTTCCAGCGACCCAGGCCGGGAAGGTGTGCCTGCAATTGCCGAAGGACGAAGAGAGCGACGAGATCCAGGGTCCTCACGGCGATTCGCTGATTTCCAGCAGCTGCCGGGTGGCCTCGTTCGGCCCGGTCGATTCCACCCCGCAGCCTCGCTGGATGGCAGCCCACTACGCCTGGACCTCGCTCTACACGGCCGAGGACTCGAGCCGCGGAGCAGGGGCGCGGGACACTGCGGGAGAAGAGGAGGTCGTGCTGTTTAAGACCGCGAGCCCGGGCAGCCTGACTCCGGTATGGCATGGCCGCTTCGAGACCGGCGACCACGCTATCTGGCGTTCCGTCACTCCGGAGCTGGCCCCTGCCCGCGGGGGGACTCTGCTTAGCGTCATGCAATGTGTCAACGGCACCGGTGGCTGCAGCCAGGAGTTCCTGTTGCGGCACCCGGACGGCCACTGGTTTCCGGTGTGGCAGGCGTGGCTCGATCAGCTACCGCGAGGCTTCGAAGGACGGATCCGCCACGGCGTGCGCATCGATCCGAGGACCCTTCGAGGAGAGGCCGGCTTCTATGGCGACCGCGACCCCAACTGCTGTCCCTCCCAGAATCTGATCGTCCATCTGACGGTGCGGGGAGATTCGCTGGTGCTCCTGCGGCAGGTGGTCCAGCCGGCCCGAAGGGAGCTTCTTAGGGAGGAAACATCATCCC
>DASYIX010000002.1:0-11970 GCA_035997125.1 Gemmatimonadales bacterium | reverse complement strand
GATGCGCAACGGGGGACGCATCGTTGCCCTCACCTATGCTCCCGGCGGCAAGACCGGAGGGTTGCAGCCCTGGGTGGCGATGGGCGCGGCCAAGGCGGCACTGGAGACACTGGTGCGGTACTTCGCGGTGACGCTGGCGCCGCAGGGCATCACCGTCAACGCCGTCAGCCCGGGCTGGACCGAAGACAGCGTGCTCAATTCGTTGCCCGACGCGGTGCAGACCGCCATCCGGGACTGGCACTCCCGGGGATGGACACCCATGAAGCGCCTGGGAACACCCGCAGACATCGGGAATGTGGTCGCGCTGCTCTGTAGCGATGAGGCAGGCTGGATCACCGGCCAGCTCATCGTGGCCGATGGGGGGGCCTCGCTGATGAACCCGGAGGTGCCGCCGGAGCTGCAGCTGAACTAGCCGCGGATACCCTCAATCCCCACAGCAGCACGATCACGATGGCGATGTGATACACGATGTCGGGCGCCGTGCGGGGGCCCACCATCATACCATCGCCGCACCACCGGTCACATCCAGAATTGTTCCGGCTACGCTGGGAGCAAGACCTCGGCTCCCGCACCGGCGGTTCGATAAACCGTGGGCGCCAGAGGATCCTGGAGCCGATTGGCGAGCTCGAGCACCTGATTGCCATCCTTGAGGAACGAGGACAGGTCCTCGACCACTAGCAGCCTGGTGATCAACCCGTCGTGGACGTCGAAGACCAGAGCAAAGTCGCTATCCGCCGTGAGCTCGCAAGTCTCCACTGTAAAGCGCTCCCTGCCCACGGCGATCACCTGCTCGCCCTCGGCGAAGTACTTCACCTGCCAGAAGGTGACGATTCCGCCCAGCGCCGTGAAATAATCCACCACGCCCTGCTTGCCCGAATCGGCAAAGCAGATCGGCATGGCGCCCGGGATCGCCACCTTGAACGACAGGTCATCGGCCAGTAAATGCAGCACGGGATCCAATTCGGCCGCCAGCAGAATCCGGTCCACCAGCCGCCTTACTATTGCGGTTTTGTCCATGCAGTCCTCGCCTCCTAGTCGCTTAACCGTTCAACCTCAGCATCATATCCGCTGGGCCTCGTCCGGGGGCCCCTAGACGCCCTTGGTGCTCACCATACCAATGCAGCCCAAACCGATTACGGAGATCTCATCTCCGATGTTACCAATTTCCGGGTCTTGAGCTTGGTCCCCATGTAGTCGTCGTTTGTGTTTCAACCGAATCGACAGTACAGTTGTTTCTATCCGGGGATAAGGGAGGCGTTATCCTGGTATTGGGACTCCCTGGATGGGCTTGGGCGAGGCGGCGAACGTAGAGAGGCCCAGAAGAAGGGAGAATCCATGCTCAGCGATGAACGCAGGAGCGAGATCGCCAGCTTCCTCAAGACTCGCCGCATGAGACGGCAACCCGAGGAGCTCGGACTACCGCGAGGCCGGCGCCGGCGTACCCCAGGGCTTCGGCGCGAGGAGGTGGCAACGGCGGCCGGGGTGAGCGCCGAGTGGTACACCTGGCTGGAGCAGGCGCGTGACGTTCGCCCCTCGGCCGACGTACTGCACCGGATCGGGACGGCGCTCCGGCTGGAGCCGGGAGAATGCCGCCATCTCCTTACCCTGGCCGGCTATGGGGTGCAAGAGAGCAGTGGCGAGCCGCCCCGCGAAGTCTCGGTGAGCCTCCGGCTGCAACGCCTGATGGACCAGCTGGAATACGGACCGGCCTGGGTCTTCGGCGAGCGGTGGGACATCCTGGGATGGAACCGGGCAGCGACGGCCATTCACGGCGAGCTTGCCGCTATGCAGGGGATCGAGCGGAATGCCATCTACCAGCTCTTCCTCGGCAAGCAGATGCGATCCATCCTGGTGGATTGGGATACCCACGCGCGCCACTGCGTGGCCAAGCTTCGGGGAATGTACGCCAGCAAGGTGGACGACCCCTGGTTCAACGAGCTGATTCAGCTGTTGCGGGCACGGAGTCCGGAGTTCGAGCGGTTCTGGAACGATCACGAGATCGAGACGCCCAGCGAAGGGATAAAGCACTACGAGCATCCCGAAGTCGGCCGGCTGGTCTTTGATTTCACCGTGCTGGAGGTGGTGGATGAGCACCTGGCGTCGCTCCGGCTGATAACCTACGTCCCGGCGCCAGGCACGGGGACGCGGGAGAAGATGGAGGCGCTGCTCAGCAGACCGATGCCCCTCCCCATGTCGCTGGAGCCGGTCTGAGGCGCAGGCCGGCCGCGACACGCATTCCCCGGCTAGAGGTAGCGCGCAATTGCCATCGCGCCGGCCGCAACCGCCAGCAGCCCTGCCGTGATCCTTGAGCCCAACGCCATCCGCGCCTGCAGCCGTCCCATCTCCGCCTGCTGCTCGGCCGAGGGCCCGGTTGAGCCGGCGGTCTGACCGATCGCCGCCATCCGCCTGGCCGCAGAGCCACTGATTGCGGACCCGGTAATTGCCCCGAGGATAGCAGCGAGAGCGCCTACTCCGTAACCTATCCCGGGACGGCTGCTGGCCCACTGACCATGGGTCGAGGCCGCCAGCCGAGCGTACATGGCGATTCCCGACAGCACCGTGAGCAGCCCGGCGATGCCGAGGAAAACCGGAAGCCGGCGCCGCTGCGCCAGGTGCTGCATGAAACGGCCGCCCTCGCGGCCGGTCTCCCGCACGGTGGGGACCAGGAAGCCGGCAACGACAAATACCGCGCCCACCCAGAAGATTCCAGCCAGGATGTGAATCAGGCGAAGCAGAATCGTGGTTGTGGTGCCATCCATTGGAACCGCCTCCCCGAAAAGGTCTATTTCGTTATACAGGCTATACAAGTAAATTGTTTCGTCAAGCCCCATGACCCCCCGCCCTTACCGGATGGCCCGCCGACGGGAGACCACCGAGGAGAACCGGCTCCGCATCATCGATGCGGCCCGGGAACTGCTCGCGGCCCAGGACGGAATGCCCAAGTTTTCGATGGAGGAAGTAGCCCGCCGGGCCGGAGTAGCCCGGATGACGGTGTACTACCAGTTCGGCTCGCTTCGTGGACTCCTGGAGGGTCTCTGCGACTCGCTCGCCCAGGCGGGCGGGATGGGGCATCTGGAGGACGCGTTTCGAAAGCCGGACGCAGTCGACGCCCTGGACGAGTTCATCGCGGTGTTCATGCGATTCTGGGAATCCGACCGGGATGTGCGCCGGGGCCTGGGGGCGTTCGCCGTACTCGACCCCGAGTTCGCCGCGGTGCTGGAAAACCGCTCAGGCTGGAGACGGAAAGGCTTGCGGGTGTTGCTCGATCGGCTGGCCAAAGAGACCGGCCGGCCCAAGCGGAAGCAGATAGACGAGGCGCTGGATCTGCTCTACATGCTCACCGACTTCCACACCTACGACAGTCTGGTCGATTCCGGACGCAGCACTGGTCAGGTTACTAAAATGCTCCAGCAGCTGGCTCGCCAGACGCTGGCCTAAGAATCTTCCTGCTCGACAAACAGCTTGAGCTTGGCCAGCGACACATCCCACTGACGGGAAATCTGCTCCAGCGACCGGCGTGCCTCCTCCAGCCGCCGCCGCTCGAGCTGCCAGACGCTTTCCTTTCCCCGCCGGCTCCCCCGCACCAGACCGGCTCCGGCCAGCACCCGCAGGTGTTTGGTCACCCCCTGCCGGGTGATGCCCGAGCCCGCGGTGAGCCCGGAGATGGAGAGCGGCCCCTGGGAGAGCCGAGCCAGCAGCCGGAGCCGGATCTCGTCGCCCAGTGCGGCGAAAACCGGCGCCGGCGTCCCACTTCTACGCCGCTGAGGCAAGGTACTTCCGGATGTTTTCCATCTGACCGGCCCACCCGCTGTCGTTGTCGCGGTACGCTCTGGCCCGCCGCGCCGCGGGAAGCTGGTCGAATCCGGTCTCGGTGACGGTGAGCAGGGTGCCTTCGGGCACCTCCTCCAGCTCGAACACCACCAGCGTAGTCGGCTCGGCGGGGTCCTTATCCGGATCTCCCCCCGGCTGCCAGCGGTAGGAAAAAATCCGCTCCGGCTCGATCTGTTCCACATCGGCCTCGAAGCGCAGATGAGAATAACCGGGGATGGTGATGGGCCCCTGGGTCCGGCGGCCTGCGGCGAAAGGGCCTTCCAGCCGGGCGCCAAACCACTGGCCGAACTGGGCGGAATCGGTGAGCGCGCGCCAGACTTTGGACCTGGGCGCCCGCAGTACGATCGTCTTCTGAATCCGATCGGTACTGGAACCTGCCGGGCTCTTGCTTGCGGTACTCATTGCCAACCTCCTCAAGGAAACTTTTCGAGCAACCTTCTGGTTGCATGATAACCTAGGCCAGGGCCGGTAAACGCGCAACCCTCCGGTTGCATACCGGACTGATTCAGGGTGCCGACCGGGCCTGAAACTGGCCTTTGCGCATCAGCGTCGTGGAAGCGAGAATCAAGCTATGTCCGAACCCAAGCTGATCGGCCGCCCAGCGCGAGGAGAGACGCCGGTAGAGCTCCGGAGCGTCGCGGGCCGCCGCCATGCCATACCCGCGGACCTCCTCCGGCAGGTCTCCCGGCGGCTCCAGATTCTGGCCCTCATCGGGGCCGGGCTGTGGATCACCGGCGTAGGCCTCGGCCACGTCGCCTACCACCGGCTCAACCCGGCAGACCCCCGCTGGACTCAGTTCCGCGGCATAGACCTGATCGCGGCGGCCGCCGTGGCACTCTCCCTGGCGTTGTTCTTCTACCTCCGCCGAAACGATCGTGATCCAGGCACCGTGGTCAACCTCGCGCTGGGCTACATGATCGCCATAGCCTTTGCGCTGTCCATGATGCTGCACTGGGGCCTGGCTCCAGACCGGGTCAGAAGCCTGACGCCGGTGGAGCTGGCTCCCATGATCACCTGGATCGGGCCGGTGCTCTTGATGTTCGCGGCGCTCGTCCCCGCCCCGCCGTGGAAGATGCTGCTCGCCGGATTTCTGGCCGTGTCGATGGATCCGCTCGGCATGATGATCTCCCGCACCGCTGGGGTGTACAACTTCGGCTCGATGGGCAACGCCCTGTTCATGCACTACCCCAGCTATCTGCTGCTTGGCGTGGCGGTGGTGATCTCCCGCGTGGTGTCCCGGCTCGGCAGCCAGGTGGCCAAGGAACGGGAGATGGGGAGCTATCGCCTGGGCGAGCCGATCGGCCGGGGAGGTATGGGAGAAGTGTACAAGGCCACCCACCGGATGCTCGCGCGCCCCGCAGCGATCAAGCTGATCCAGCCCGAGGTGTTGGCGACCCGGGACCGGGCCAGCGCCCAGGTGGCGGTGGCGCGCTTCCGGCGCGAGGCCGAGGCGGCGGCCCAGCTCCGGTCTCCCCACACGGTGGAGCTGTACGATTTCGGGGTGACCGACGACGGCACCCTCTATCTCGTGATGGAGCTGCTCGAGGGGATGGAGCTCGAGACCCTGGTTCACCGGGAGGGGCCGCTTCCGGAGAAGCGGGTGATTCACATCCTGCGCCAGGTGTGCGAATCGCTGGAAGAAGCTCACGCGGCGGGTTTGGTGCACCGCGACATCAAGCCGGCCAACATTCACGTAGGACGGGTGGGCCTGCGCCACGACTTCGTCAAGGTGCTCGACTTCGGACTGGTGAAGTCGGTTGCGCCGGCCGCCGGAGAAGACTCAATGGCTACCGCCGCGGGGCTCACTCCGGGAACCCCGGCGTACATGGCGCCGGAGATGGCACTGGGGGAGGCCGTGGACGGCCGGGCCGATCTCTACGCCCTGGGCTGTGTCGCCTACTATCTGCTCACCGGCAAGTTGGTGTTCGAAGCCCCCAGCGCCTATCAGCTCATCGCCAAGCACATGCAGCAGTCGCCGGTGCCACCCTCGGAGCGGACCGAGATGGAAATGGACCCCGAGCTGGAGCGGGTGGTGCTCACCTGTCTGGCCAAGCGTCCGCGGGATCGGCCGCAGACCGCCACCGAGCTGGACCGAATGCTCGCCGAGATCGAGATCGAGCCCTGGAGCGAGGCAGATGCGACCCGGTGGTGGAACATGCATCAGCCCGCGTAGGAGGTTTCATGAAGCGCTGCTTTCTACTCATTCCGGGCCTGTGGGTTGGAGCGCTTGGCTGTGTCATGGGTGGGGACCTCGCGTTGTCCGCCGGGGCCCCCGTTACCGCGGCGGTCCGGGGAACCATCACTGACTGCGGGCAGCCAGTATCCGGTGCCGCTGTCGTCCTCCAGATCCAGCAGGACGAACCCGGGCAAGCTCGTCCGGTTGACGCCCGGATCGGACCGGTCACCACCAGCGCTCAGGGCAAGTACATTGTCGAGGTAGGGCCGGCCTTTGCGGTACCCGGCCCAGCCAGCGTGCAGCTCCACGTAACCGCCGGCGGCATTGCCCAGGATGTGCCAGGTGGTACCCTGAACCTCACTCTAGGCCTACCGGCGCGCGACACGGTTCGCATCGACGCCGATCTCGGCCTCGAACGCGGTGGGTGCCGCTGAACGCCGAATCTCGGTCGAGCCTCTCACCCGTACTGCAAGCCGCCCATGCCAGAGGACCTGCAATGCTCCCCAGAAAACTCCGCTCTCCCGATGTCCGGCTACCCCTCTTCCTGCTGCTTTCGTTCCTGGTTGTCATCGATGCCGAGGGACAGACGTCGGGCAACCGCTACATCAACCCGGCAGGACTGGTAAAGCCGACGGGCTACACCCACGTGGTGCTCGCGGCGGATCGGCGCACCGTCTACATCGCGGGGCAGGTGGCCTTCGACAGCACGGGCAAGGTGGTGGGCGAGGGTGACTTCAAGGCCCAGGCCGAGCAGGTGTACGGCAACCTGCGAAAAGCACTGGCGAGCGTGGGCGCGACCTTCGCCGATCTGGTCAAGACCACCACTCTCGTCACCGACGGGAAGAACGTCCCCGCTCTGCGGGAAATCAGAACCCGTTATCTCGATCCACAGAATCCGCCCGCAAATACCCTGATCGTCGCCACCCTGGTGCGGCCCGAGCTCCTGCTGGAGATCGAAGCGGTGGCCGTGCTCCCCACGGCGAGGTGAGCATGCATCCCCGCACGCTCGCTCTCACGCTCCTGGGTCTTTGCCTGCCGGCGGGCAGCGCAAGCGCGCAGAACGCCGCCGCTCCTGCCGCGCCCACTCGTCTCGCCATCCGTGCTGCCCGGCTCATTGACGGCAAAGGCGGCCCTCCGATCCAGAATGCGGTCATCCTGGTGGACAGCTCGCGGATCACGGCGGTGGGAGCCAACCTGCCGATCCCGTCGGGCACCACCGTCATCGACCTCGGCAAGGCCACGGTGCTCCCCGGTCTTATCGACTGCCACACCCACATCACCAGCGGCGACCCCGGCGACTACTACGAGAGCCTCTTTCGCCGGAGCCCGATCGACTACGCAGTGGCCGCTCCAACGTTTGCTCGGCGTACGCTCGAGGCCGGGTTCACCTCGGTGCGCGATGTCGGCAGCGGTGAGTTCATCGATGTGGCGCTGCGCCGGGCGATCGATTCCGGACTGGTCGTCGGGCCCCGGATGCAGGTGGCGACCCTCGCGATCGGCTCCACCGGCGGGCACAACGACATCGTGGGCTTCTCGCCCTACATCAAGTTCGGCCAGTTCTCCGGCATCGCGGACGGCGTGGATGAGATCCGGAAGCTGGTGCGGTTCGAGGTGAAGAACGGGGCCGACGTGATCAAGGTGATGGCCAGTGCCGGCGTCCTCTCCGAGGAACAATCGGCCGGCGCTCCCCAGTACTCCCAGGAAGAGCTGAATGCGGTGGTGCAGGAGGCGGCCCAGTACGGCCGCAAGGTGGCGGCGCACGCCCACGGAGCCGAAGCCATCAAGCGGGCGGTACGAGCCGGCGTCGCCTCGATCGAGCACGGCAGCCTGCTGGACGACGAGGGGATTCGGCTCATGAAAGAGCGCGGCACCTATCTGGTGGCCGACATCTACAACGATGACTACATCACGGCCGAGTACAAGCGGCTCAACTACCCGGAGAAGATCCTGGAGAAGGAGCGCCAGATCGGCAAGCAACAGCGGGAGAACTTCCGGCGGGCGGTTCGGGCGGGGGTTAAGGTTGCCTACGGCACGGATGCCGGGGTGTTTCCCCACGGCTGGAACGGCAAGCAGTTCGCTTTTATGGTCCGCTACGGCCTGACGCCGATGCAGGCCATCCAATCGGCGACGACCAGCGCGGCCGATCTGCTGGGCTGGTCGGACAAGGTTGGGTCGGTCACTCCCGGACTCTACGCGGACCTCATCGCCGTAGACGGCGACCCGCTCAGCGACATCACCGAGCTGGAGCGGGTGAAATTCGTCATGAAAGGAGGAGTGGTCTACAGGGACGCCAGACAGCGGAATCCCTGACGCCGGCTGACGAGTCAGCGGTACCTTCTCTGGCATGAATCAGTGGCTGATTCTGGTCAAGACAATGTGGGCAGTGCCGCCAGAGACGTCATCACCCTTTACAAACCCCACCCCGGGGCAATTGAGCTTGATCTCCTTGGCCCCCGGCTCGAGTGAGGTGGTTTCCGCAGTCTTAAGGCAGTGCTTGAAATTGCCGTACGGCACTGAGACGGTGGCGTTCACGCTCAGTACCCGCGCCCTATCCTCGGCCACGCCGGTGGCAAACTCCTGGTGATAACTCTGCCCGACCCGGGGATGGGCCAGCATGATCACCCCGGCTCTCGCGCCATGCTTTCCGGCCTGCCATGTCCCTTGGGTGCTGACCACTTTTCCGTTCTCCAGCTCTTTGGTGTCCTCACCGAAGTACCAGACATTGCCATCCTCATCCTGGGCGTACCAGTCCAGGGTCTCCTCCCGCAGCTCGCCGACGATGAAGAGCCGGTCCACGACCGTGGTGACCTTGACCCCCAAGATGGTCTTATCCCGCTGAGAGACCTTGGTGACGACCTGCTCCGGCTGCCCATCCTCCGTTCCCCGATAGGTGAACCGGGTGCCCCGCACTAGCGGAAAGAAGGGGTTGTCGATCCGGTCGACGAAGTCGTTGGGATCGAAGTCGGGCATCTGGGAGGCGGTGCTCAGACCCGGAGGTGCTGCTGGATTGATCAAGCTGCTGGGCTGGGTCGGGGTCGCTTGGTCGCAGGCCAGCACAAGGGTGGCAGTGAGTGAGGTCAGGATGAGAGCGAGCTGTATACGAGACATGACGACCTCCTCTTCGGTAGGAGCCGTGAAACGGTCTAACTAGGGAGCCCGGCGGCAGCCTCATTTGTGACTCCGCGATGCCGCTCATTCACCGGTTTGCCGGAGGGATCCAGCCTTCGGAGTAAGATCCCCGGGGGAGCCGATTTCGATAGGGGGATTGGTGACTCGGCACCGGGAAACTTGGCCCACGCCAGCTGCCGGCAATGACCTTACATTTGGAAGCGACCATTCCGGTAACCGGGCGGCAACTGACCCCAGCGGGGAGGTGCTTCCATGCAAGCTCGAACCGCGGTCTTTCGCTACCTCTCTCTCGGACTGCCTGCCGCGTTCCTTCTCACTTCTAGCGTCCGGATCTACAGCTTCTTTCACCAGCGGCCGGACATCTGGTGGACTCCACGCGGAGCCCAGGTGCCTCTGGCAGAGAGTCACGACCGGGTGGCCATCTATGTAGCGGGCGCTGAGCTGGACGACCTGGTGGCGGCCGGGCGGCTCCGACTTCAACGGGATCAGGTCGCTAGCGCGGTGGCACCGCGCGATGTTGCCATGCGCTTCAACAACTGGGATCGGGTTCGGGCCCAGCAGCTCCCCGCCATTGTCATTGCCGGAGTGACGGCCGGCGCGGCCGCTGCGCTCTTGATGATGGGACTCATACTCACCCTGGTCGAACGACCTCCACGGGCAGGAGGAGGGCGCGCATGAGGCGAGTTGCCGCCTCAGTGGGGCTAGCCGGAGCGTGGGCGTTTACTGCATGCTCCGGACGCTCGAACGACGCACCGAATCGCGCGGCGGACGCACCGCCCAGCCCGGCTGTTGCGACCACCGTTTCAACCGGGCGGGGCTCCGGGAGCGACTCCACAGCTGGGACATCCGGGACCACGACAGCTGGATCCGAGTGGCGGATCGTTCCCGGACGTGCCGGCCCGGTCACTGGGGAGACCAGCGAGGCGCAGCTGCGGCAGCATTACGGCGCGAAGGCGGTGGAGTCGACCCGGATCGAGATCGGCGAGGGCGAAACCGCAGTGGGGGCCGTGCTCTTCCCCGGCGACAGCCTTCGTCGCACCGAGATTGTCTGGCAGGACAGCGTGAGCCGTCGGCGGCCGGCGAGGCTCATCATCCGGGGCGACCGGACCCAATGGCAGCTACCCCGGGGGATCACGCTGGGAACTACTCTCCAGGAGCTGGAACGTCTCAATGGTCGCCCCTTCGTGCTGGCAGGCTTCGGCTGGGACTATGCGGGGGTGATCACGGATTGGAAGGGCGGCGCTCTCGACAGCGCGCTGGCCGGTATGAAGCTGTATCTCGATCCGGGCGCGGCGCAGTACCAGTCGAAGGCGTACTCCCAGGTCTCGGGCGACCAGGACTTCGCGTCATCCCTGACCCCGATGCAGCAGCTCAATCCCCATCTCGCTACCATCTTCGTGGATTTCGAGAGCCCGTGAGTGGCGAGATCTCGGAGCTGTTTCACCGGCTCACCTATGGCGTCTATGCCATCGGCGTTGCTGCTGGTGAGCAGCGGGATGCGTTCACCGCGGCCTGGGTGATGCAGGCCTCGTTCGACCCGCTGCTTCTCGCGCTCAGCATCAACCCGCACAACGCCTCCTACCGGCTGCTTCACGCCGGCGGTGGCTTCACGGTCAATGTGTTGAAGCGAGAGCAGCTGGAGTTAGCCCGGCGGCTCGGCACCCGGTCCGGACGGGATGAGGACAAGCTCGCGGGCGTTCCCTGGCGCCCCGGCCGGCGCGGCGCACCTATTCTCCAGGCGGCGCTGGCGTACTTCGACTGCGAGCTGGCCGGCAGCATACCGGCGGGAGATCATGAGCTGGTGCTGGGCCGGGTGACCGACGGTCAGCTGCTGGACCGTCGCGGCGCGCCGCTCTCCTATGCCGACACTGGCGATATGGATGGAAGCAGCGCACTCTATCCCGGTAGGTTCTGACCTCACTCGAGGACTGGCGATGGCGCTGGAGATGCGAGCGAAATGCGAGAAGTGCACCGGCGGGCTCGGGCTCGGAGATCCGGCCTTCATCTGCAGCTACGAATGCACCTTCTGCCCGGCTTGTGCGACGGAGATGCGGCAGGTCTGCCCCAACTGCGGCGGCGAGCTGGTCCGCCGGCCCCGTCGCGCCGTCACCCGCTGAGACCATGAGTGCACTCACGATCCCCCGGCCCTTGGGCGAGGAATCGATCCCATATTATCACGGATACATTTCGAAAGTTGCTGGTGAGAACCTGGGCGAGCAGCTCACCGCGCAACTCGAGGAGCTGGAGCACCTGTTCGCGAATGTCACCGACCGCGCGGCCCTCGCCCGCTATGCCGACGGGAAGTGGAGCATCAAGGAAGTCGTGGGCCACCTGAGCGATACCGAGCGGATCTTCAGCTACCGTATGCTGCGGATTGCGCGGGGAGACCTGACGCCGCTCCCCGGCTATGACGAGAATGCCTACGTGCCGGCCGGCAACTTCGATCGGCGGCCATTGCGCGTGCTCCTGGACGAGCTGCGCGCCACCCGGTTGAGTACCGCCGCGCTGATGGAGGGGCTACCCCCGGAGTCGTGGACCCGCCGGGGAACGGCCAACGGCAAGCCGATCAGCGCCCGGGCGCTGGCGTACATCATCATTGGCCACGTGAACCACCATATGGGAACGCTGCGGGAGCTCTATGGGCTCTAGCGTACGCTCGCGCTTGCCGACGGCTCTTGCCCTCGGTGGCCTGCTCCTCGCCGGGTGCGATCAGTGGGCGCTCTCGATCGGTGGGGACGGGCTCCTCTTCATCGGCGTCACCGGGGACGACCATCCCGGGCGGTTCCAGCTTCGGGCCCGGCAAGCCGAAGCCACCCGGCTCCTGGACCTGCCGG
>DASYIX010000001.1:0-4059 GCA_035997125.1 Gemmatimonadales bacterium | reverse complement strand
GTAGAAGAACGCCAGGACGACGGTCTTCCCCTTGAAGTCGGAGAGATGGACCGGTTGTGCGAGGACGCCGTAGCGGGTGGCGCCCTTCATGGTGAACTGGGGTGCTACCGCGCCGATCTCGAGGGGTCGCTGGGCAGCGAGCACCGCCGGGGCGGCGATAAGAGAGACAGCGAAATAGAGCGGTCGCATGGGCAGTCCATTCTCGTGGGTGGATGGAATATAGCGGGGGGTAACGCGCGTCATCTCAGGCGTCGGTTACGCGCGTCATTCCGAGCGTAGCGAGGAATCGGCCCGGCAAACGTCGGACCATTGAGCTCCATTTGCCGACGTAAACCCACCCGATTTCTCGCTACGCTCGAAATGACGCGGGTAGGCTATGAATCACCGGATGCCCGCCAGCTGCCGGCGGCGACGCCGGATCCCGCACGCATAACGCCGTCTGCATGCCTGCCGTCAGTGCCGCATCCAGCTCGGCGCTGATATCAGAGAGAAAGAGTACCTCGGAGGGGTTACGCTCGAGCGCCGCCGCGATCCGCGCGTAGCTCATCGACGCGGTCTTCGGTCCGGTGGTCGTGTCGAAATAGGCCAGGATGAAGCGGGTCAGATTGCCGGCGGACGAGTGGGTGAACAAGGATCGCTGGGCCTGGATGCTTCCCGAGGAGAAAATGGCGACATCGATGCCCTGATCGCGCCAGCGCTCCATCGCCGGGGCGACGTCGGGATACACCTCGCCCTTGAGCTCGCCCGACCGATAGCCCTCCTCCCAGATCTTTCCCTGCAGCGACTTGAGCCCGGTGGACTTCCGGTCCCGATCCATCAACCAGTGGACGTAGGCGACGACCGCGGTGACGTCATCCCGCCAAGGGGGAGGGGCTTTGGATGTTTCGGCCGCGTGCTCAGCCCGGAGTCGCGCGACGTCGGCCCGGACCTCAGCGTCATTCCAAAAGCGCCCGAGGAAGTCGCTCACCCGGGCGCGCGCGTAGCCGAACAGCGTCTTATGGACGAACTCGATGGGTGTGGTCGTGCCCTCGATGTCCAGCAGGACGGCGCCGACCTGGGTCAGCGCGACGCCGTCCGGAGCGGGATGTAGGTGGGGCCCATGCAGAGCGGCTGATAACCCCGGTCGGTGCCGCTGTTGGTGTAGTTGGGCGTCCAACCCGACTTGTCCTGAAACAGCCGGATGGCCCGGATGTCCTTGTCCCCGCAGAGATCGAACCAGTGCCAGGTGCCGCGCGGCACCCGGATCAGGTCACCTGCTTCGACCTCGATCGCGATCACGGGACCGGCTTCCTTGGGGTGGACGTGAAACAGGCCCCGGCCGCGGACGATGAAGCGCACCTCGTCCTCGTCGTGCCAGTGCTCGGTCCGGAACTTGTCCAGCATGGCCTCGAGGTTCGGGGTCTGGGCGGTGACGTCGATGACGTCGGCCGTGACGTAGCCGCCCTTGGCCTTGAGCTGCTCGATCTCGTGCGCGTACGCCGCGAGCACTTCCTCCGGCGCCGCCCCGTGCGGCACCCGCTCCGCATCGGCCCAACGCTCGTACTCGATGCCCAGCGTCGCCAGATAGTCCGTCACCTCGCCCTGATCGGTCAGGGTGCGGTTCTCATCGGGGATCCTCACGCTTGCCATGTCATGCCTCGCTTTCGTCCCATCACTTCGAACAGAAACTCCAGAATCTCCACGTGCCGCTTGGCCTCGGCCAGGTCCCGTCCCCAGGTGTAGAGCCCATGCTGCCGGATCAGGAACCCGTGCGCGGCCGGCTGCTCGGCCAGCTTCGCTTCGACCTCGGGCACCGCCGCGGCCCAATCCTGGGTGTTGTCGAGGATGGGCAGCCATTCCCGGTGCTCGTGGGTGCCCACCCCGTCCAGCCCCTTCAGCATCTCGTACCCTTCGATGGCCAGGCCGTCCTCGGTGGCCCCGTCCGAAAGAATTGTGCTCCAAATCGAATGGGTATGCAACACCGCGCCGGCCCCCCGCGCCCGGGTGATCGCGAGGTGGAGCCCCACCTCGGCCGAGGGCCGGCCCGACCCCTCGAGGACCCGGCCGCGCTCGTCGATCTCGACGATCTGGCCGGGGGTAAGGGTGCCCTTATCCACTCCGCTGGTGGTGATGGCGAGACGCAGGGGGTCGCGAGCGACCACGGCGCTGAAGTTACCGCTGGTGCCCAATACCCAGCCGCGGCCATGGAACTCGCGCCCGATTTGGGTGAGCTGAGCGGCCAGCGCGGCGAAGGTCATGGGGTAAGGATAGGCGGCGGGTGGACGGCCGGACAGGCGATGGGCGGACAGATGTCGTCCTGAGCGTAGCGAAGGAGCGCTGTCTACCGCCCTGTCCCACTGGAATCGACTGGCACCGGATCCGGTCCCGGTCCCGGTACCGGCACCGGCGGCAAGGGCGGTGGGCTCCACGCCACCCAGGTGAGCCTCACGCCATCAACGGCGCTCGAACCCATCGCCAAGGTGTGACTTCCTTCCGGACCAACCGGAGGATTCGCGGCACCGGTCAGTGGCTCGTAACGCAATGGCTCGGCCTTCATCGAAAACTCGAACCGGAACCGGGCCCCCTCACAGCCGAACTCGGCCCAGTCGATGGTCGCCCGGTCTGACGTGCAGGCACCCGAGGCTCCGACCCGGTCGTTGGTCTGGCTCCCCTCCGTCGCCCACCAGCTCCCCACGTCCCGCACCAGATACTCGCCCATGAACCCGGGGAACCCGCCCGGCTCTCCGCCGCTTCCGCTGCCCGAGTCCGGCGGCGCCGTCGGCGGACCCGGTGAGCCCGACGCGGTGGTGGGTAATCCGGTCATGATATCAGGGACCCCGGTTTCCACCCCGTTGCTGCCGATCGCGGCGACGATCCGCACCACCTCGGCCATGTGCTCCGGCTCCCACGCGATCAGGGTGCGCATGGAATTGGTGCCCACCGCCTGGCACTCGGGCGGCTCGGGCGGAGGCGACACGACGCCGCTGTCGACCGGAATACCCCCACCACTGGGCGGCAGCACGGGAATGCTGTCGGGCGGCTGCACGATTCCGCTGTCGCTCGGCCAGCTGCAAACCAGGTTGGGAAAATCGATTTGCTCGGCGACACTGAGGAAGCTGCGAGCGGCACCATCGATGGTGACGGTGACCGGCGTGGCATGACCGGTGAGCAGCACAATCTCCGCGGCATGGCGCAAGGCCTCCGCGGCCGGAGAGTAGCCGCCCGCGTCCACCGAATCGGCCAGGCGGTCGAACTGAGCGGCGAGCCGCTTGCCATCTGCATCGGGCATCGGCGCCGTCGCGCCATCACTGCAGCCGAGCACGAGCCAGGTCGCACCGAGGCTCAACAGGGGACCGTATCGCATTCGCTAGTATACCTCTGAGTTCTGAAAGCGGCGACACCGGTGCGGAGTGGAACGGTAAAGGCACCTACCGCCTTATCTTTCCCCGGATAACTCCAGACCTGGAGGACACAACAATGCACGCCGAAACCCTCACTTACCAGCTCGAGCTGTCCAACCGGCTCGTGGAGATGAACACCGCCGATGTCTCCCATGAGGACAGCCTGACTACCCCGCCGAGAGGCGGAAGCTGCCTCAATCAGGTCGTGGGCCACCTCGCCCGCACCCGGAACATGGCCCTCGGCAACATGGGCCAGAAGTCGCCCTATCCGATGGAAGACTTCGATCCCTACGACGACCGGACCGGGGTCCGGTTCACCCGGGAGAATGCGCTCCCCTTCGACGAGCTGAGGCGCCGCTTCAAGGCGATGCAGCAGCCGCTGGTCCGGGCCATCAAGGGGATGCCTGCCGAGGTCCTGGCCATGAAGCCGCCTCGTCCCATGACCGGGGAGCCCAACGAGACCATCGGCAGCAACCTGGCGACGTTCGTGTTTCACGAGTGTTATCACGTGGGGCAGACGGGTGTGCTCCGCCGCGTGGCGGGGAAACCGGGAGTGGTCAAGCCTCCCAAGGTGCCCGCGTAGGCGGCCGGGCGCTCCGGCAATTTCTTAGCGCACCCGTCCTTCCGTCAGCGGATCGCAAACTCCTCGTGCTCGTGGCCGTCCTGGCTCGCGGCGTAG